>CAWBYW010000007.1:572500-722176 GCA_963792965.1 uncultured delta proteobacterium
AAGCTCAACAGGTGGTGAGAAGAAGGGTGGCTGTTGCGGCAATATTCTTGGCATCATCGTGGTCTTGATTATCGCAGCCGTCCTGATTGCCTACTTTCTGTTCAGGGGATGCACCAACATGTTTTAGCCGTAGCCTTGCCGCGTGACCGCACCGGCTTTCCCTGGGCGGTCGCGTATCTGAGGACTTACACCATGGTAAGTCCTCTTTTTTATTGACGTGCCGCGACGGGGATTGACTTTCGCCTTACGGCACGGTAGAGTATCTATCAACGGCGCTGTCTGAAGCGACAGCCGTCCACAAACGCGGTAAGGGAGAGAGAAGAAATGATCGGTCTTTTCGAGCTTATTATTATCCTGTTAATCGTCGGCATCGTGATCGGGGCGGTGCTTGGCTTCATCATCGCCGCACGGCACTTCGCCCGGAAACGTGAAAAGAATCAACACGGCGCACGCGAGAAGTAAATCGATGGTTACTATCCCCCGGTGCATGAGCACCCAGCACCCCGACAACGTCAACACGCCCTTCTTCGCCGAGAGCACGGAGATCGGGGGCGAGGACGAGATCCAGGAGGCCTATTACGCCTACTCGCACCTGCTGTGCGACGAGCAGATGTGGGACTGCGAAGGCAAGGAGGTCGACAACTACGTCGTCAAGAAGCTCCTCTCGAAATATGACTACCTTTTTCAAAGAGCAACGGCTCGGCAGCGACCTCTTCCTGACCCTGCGCGTCCCCAACCCGACCGTGGAAAAAACGGAGGCCAAGATCCTCCTGGAGACGCTGGAGAGCATCCCGCGCTCGTTCGACACCGCCAAGCTCTTCTACGGCGATGACATCGCCCCGATCTTCGAGGTCATCCTCCCCATGACGGCGTCGGCCCGGTGCATAGACCGGATCTACCGCTACTACGCCGATTACGTCATCGGCAAGAAAGACAGGCCCTTTCGCGAGGGCGACATCACCATCAGCGAGTGGATCGGAGAGTTCGGGCCCGAGAGGATCAACGTCATCCCGCTTTTCGAGGATCGGGACAATATGCTCGGCGCGCCCGCCATGGTCAGGGAGTACCTTGCCGACAAGCCGGACGTGACGCACCAGCGCGTCTTCCTGGCCCGCTCGGACCCGGCGATGAACTACGGCCTGGTGGCCGCCGTCCTCCTCAACAAGATGGCCCTGGCGCGGCTCGACACTCTGTCCAAAGAAATCGGAGTGGCCATCTACCCGATCGTCGGGGTGGGATCGGCGCCGTTTCGAGGAAACCTGACCCCGACGACCGTCCAGAGGGTGATCAGAGAATACCCGGGCGCCCATACCTTCACGATCCAGTCGTCGTTCAAATACGACCACCCACCGGAAGCGGTCATCAAGGCGGTTTCGCAGCTCAAAAACCGCAAGACGACCCGGCCCACGCCGCTGGACGAGAAGCGGTGCCTTGCCCTTATCGACCGCTATTCCGACCGGTTCCGGGAAGAGGTCATGCGGCTGGCTCCGGTCATCAACGAGGCGGCGGCCCACGTCCCCGAGCGGAGAAAGAGAAAGCTCCACATCGGACTTTTCGGCTACTCCCGCGAGATGTCGGGGGTTAAGCTTCCCCGCGCCATCAAGTTCACGGCCGCCCTCTACTCGATCGGAATCCCGCCGGAGCTCCTGGGGCTCTCGGCCCTGACGAAGGAGGATCTTGCCCTCGTGCGGGAGTTTTACGTCAACTTCGACGACGACATGTGGGATGCCCTGCGCTATTTCAACCCGGACAGCCCCTTCCTTCCCGGCCCGGCCCGCGACCTCCTCGGCTCCTTTTCCGATGATTTCGAGGTAAACCACGACCACAAGGTGCTGACCGACCGGATTTCGAGACACCTGAAAGAGAACAGGACCGGAAACGTCGCCGAGCATGTCCTGGCGGCCGCGCATATCCGGGGGTTCTTGGGATAGCCGCCTTGCCGTCATCGCGGCGGGTAGAGAGACGGCCGGAAGACGTTCGTCTCAACGCCACCCGCCTCATTCAATCGTTTCATTACTTGTGGAGACCTCTCATGTCTAAAACCCTCGGTATGATCGGAGGGCTCTCGCCCGAGTCGACCGTCACCTACTACGAGTACATCACCCGGGAGTACAGTAAGAGGACGGGACGCTACCCCGACATCGTCATCCGCTCCGTCGATCTGACGCAATACACCGAGTGGTTTTCCAAGGGACAATGGGAGCGGGCGGGGCAAGAGATGGCCGCGCGATTTGAAGAGATGCGATCCATCGGGGTCGGGCTTGGCCTGATCTGCGCCAACACCCCCCACCGGGCGCTCCCCTTTGTGCTTAACGGCACGAGCCTCCCGATCCTTTCGATCGTCGAGGCGACCGCGAGTGCCGTTGCGGAGTCGGGGATGAAAACCGTCGGGCTCCTCGGGACGGTATTCACCATGAAGGAGGATTTCTATAAGCGGGGACTCTCGGACCGGGGGATCACGCGCGATCGTCCCGATTGATGACGACATCGCGGTGATCAACCGCGTTATCTACGAAGAGCTCGTGAAGGGGATCATACGGGAGGAGAGCCGCGACCTCTACCGGGGGATCATCGGGCGCCTTTCGTCGCGGGGAGCTGAGGGCATCGTCCTCGGCTGCACGGAGACCCCGCTCCTGATCCGGCCGGGTGATGTGGAGATTCCGCTCTTTGACACGACGCTGATCCACGCCGAAGCGGCGCTCAAGTATCTGTTAGATGCGTGATAAGGACCCCTCTATCATTCATTCTAATAGCACGTCGTTGAGCATTGTGATCAAGACATCAATGTCAAAGGGCTTCTCGATAAACCTGTTATTGGTGATCCGTAAGAACGACTGCGTGTCCTTGCTCAGGACGTCACCGGTGACGAAGATAATCTTTTCGGCAATCTCGGGATGGTGCTTCTGTATGTATCCGATACAGCTCCTTTCCGCCTATCCCCGGCATCTTTATGTCCGATATCACCGCGTCGTAGCTTTTCTTCCCCACGAGACTTATGGCTTCCTCCCCGGTAGAGGCGGCCTCGACGAAGAAGCCGCTGTCGGTAAGGGCCTCCGAGAGAAGGTCCCGGAGTGACGTCTCATCCTCGACCACGAGCACGCTCCTGACGCCGGGTGGTGTCTTCACCGGGGCTTTGGCCTTTTCAATCACCGGCTCAGCGCCTTCCGTGATCGGAAGCGTCACGACAAACTTCGCCCCTTTGCCCGACGTGCTTTCCGCCGAGATGACGCCGCCGTGCTCCTTCATGATGCCGTAGGCCATGCTGAGCCCGAGGCCGGTTCCCTTGCCTGTTTCTTTCGTGGTAAAGAATGGATCGAAGATTTTGTTGATAAGCTCGTCGGGGATACCCGGGCCGTTATCCTCAAGCTCTATCAGGATGGCGTCATCCTTTCTGTACGTTCTGATAGCCAGCGCGCCTCTTTCCTGAGCGGCAAGCGCATCCCGGGCGTTATTGATGAGGTTTATGAAGACCTGCTGGAGCTGATACGGATCGGCGAACGTCTCGGGGAGGTCATCGGAAAGAGAGAGTCTGCACATCGATATTGTTTACCTTCAAGATCATATTCCCTGAGCTTGATGCGATTCCATCAGAATATCGTTGATATTGATCATCTTCCGTTCCGGCTTGTGTTCCCGGGCGAACGCCAGTAGGCCGCCGACGATCTTTGACGATCGTATCGATTCCTTCAGGATAACGTTGAGTTTGTTTTTGATGTCCTCGGGCACATCCCGTTTTGCAAGCAGCTGCGCGTTTCCGATGATAGCGGTGAGCGGGTTGTTGAGCTCGTGGGCCACGCCGGAGATCATCGTGCCCACGGCGGAAAGCTTTTCGGTCTGCAGGAGCTGCAGCTCCATCTTCTTCTTTTCGGTGATGTCTTTTGCGGATCCGAAAAAGCCGATGGGATTGCCGTGACCGTCCCTTAATAGGCTTACCGTCACCAATGCATCGATTATCCCGCCGTCTTTCTTCCTCATTCTGATCTCTTGGTTCAGCATGTAGCCGTTTCTAAGAACCTCGGTAATCAGCTTCTGTCTGTCTTCCGGGTCCTCATAGAGATCACCCATTCGTATACCGGGGATCTCCTCGAGAGAATACCCGAAAAACTCCCGAGCGGCATCGTTGGCGTCGATAACTTTCCCTTCGAGGTTAGAGATGGAGAGAAAGTCCCGGGAGGTCCGAAAAAGGTTGCGGAACTTCTCTTCGGATTCTCTCAGCGCTTCCTCCGCCTTCTTGCGGTCGGTGATGTCCTGTGCAAAACCTGCCAGGGCGACCACATTGTTGTTTTCGTCAAAAACTGGTATCTTATCCGTCTGTATCCATCTCGGGCCGATCGGGGATTCATGTTGCTCTATTATGTCAAGTTTGGGGAAGCCTGATTTTATAACCTCTTGGTCGTCACGTGTCATGCCTTCGGCGACCTTTCGAGAGAAAAGATCGAAAACCGTCTTTCCTACAATTTCCTCTTCGGTCTTCTCAAGACCCATGGCAAATCTCTTATTGACACGTATGAATTTCCCTTCTGTATCGGTATAGAAGATTATAGTTGGCGATGAGTCGAGGATGAGCAGAATATCCTGCCGTTCCTTTTTCAGCGCCTCCTCCGCATCTTTTCGCTCAGTGATGTCCTGTGCAAAACCTACCAGGCCGATCACGCTGTTATTTCCGCCATAAATTGGTATCTTATCCGTCTGTACCCATCGTATGCCACCCGCGGATTCATAGTACTCTATTATGTTTAGCTTAGGTCGGCCCGATTCTATAACCTCCTGGTCGTCGACTTTCATCCTTTCGGCAACCTCGCGAGAGTATAAGTCAAGAACCGTCTTTCCCATGATTTCTTCTTGGGTCATCTTAAGCGACTCGGCAAAGGTCTTGTTGACTCTTACGAATGTCCCTTCTCTATCTTTATAGAATATTATGACCGGCGATGAATCAAGGATGAGTAAAATGTCCTGCCGTTCTTTCTTCAGCGCTTCCTCCATTCGCCTACGTTCGCTGATATCCCGGGCGATGCCGAAAAAGCCCGTCGGCTCACCCGATTTGTTCCGCTTAAGCGATATGGAGGTCTCTATATCTATCGCCATCCCGTCTTTTCTGATGAGCCGCCAGTCTGCGGTCTTGGCGGGAATCCCCGTCCGGAATACCTCATTAAACGTCAAAGAGACCTTCTTGGCAATTTTTTTGGCCATATACCGCCGATAGTTGAGCCCCACCATCTCTTCTTGATCATACCCGAGCATCTTCCTCATGGACTCGTTGAAGGACGTGAAACTCCCCTTGAGATCGACCTCAAAATAACCATCCTCAATGGTATGGAGGATCGTCCGATGCCTTTCCTCGCTCTCCCTCAGCGCCTCCTCGGCCTGCCTTTCCCCGGTAATGTCGGTCAACATACCTGTCATCCCGACGTGATGGCCGTCCCTCTCAATGGGTCGGCTTGAAGTTCGAACATAATGAATAGAACCATTTTTGTCTATCATTCTGAATTCGTAGGGACGTAAAGCGCCGCCTAAAGTTTCCATGCGGCTTTGCATGACACCCGGAAGGTCATCAGGATGGATGTATTCAGCAAATGACTTTCCGATAATTTCTTCGGCACGGTAGCCGAAAATACTCTCGGCGACAGGGCTCATATAGGTGATATTCCCCTGCGCGTCGAGGTTGAAAACAACATCATTGAGATTTTCCACAAGCAAACGGTATTTTTCCTCGCTTCTGCGAAGCAATTTGTTTGCTCTAACCATATATCTCGTTTTCGCCCTAACTTGCACGCGAAGAAGCTGAATAATCCCGACCGATAGAAAAAGGAACCCCCCGGTGACGATGATAATCCAGATAAAATAACGCGGCACAACCTGAACCGGGGGTTTTTCCATCCAGCGAGCCAGTGTCTTGTAATAGTAGGAATCGGGCTGGCTTCGCCACACAGTCAAATTACGGTCGATGGCGTCAAGAAGCTCGGGATTGCGCCCCTGGGCGGTCGCGAAATATAGCGACGACGGGTTAAAGATAATGGGAGTCCTGGTCAGCCCATACTTTTGGAATATATAGTCTCCAATGAAATGGTTGGAAAGCACCGCGTCGGCATAGCCATGAGCCGCCAGCATGAACGCTTCCTCGTATGTTTTAGCCTCAACGAACGTCACCTTGAATCCAAACCCGTTCATCATCTGCTGGAAAATTTCCTCTTGAATCCCCTCCTTAAGCACCGCGATCCGCCGTCCGTTCAAGTCGGACAGTGTTTCCACCCGAGTCGATGAGTTGGCATACACCTGCGACCAGCTATCCACAACCGGAGTCTGATGAAAATCATACTTCTTGTTGCGCTCCCGCGAATACGCGACATCGGGCATCAGGTCAATCCGATGTTCTTCAAGAGCCTCAAGACAGTCAGGCCATTCACACGGAATATATACCAGGTTCCACTTCTCTTTCTTGGCAATCTCGTTAAGAAGATCGACGAAGATACCTGAAGGGAGACCTTTTTCATCAATAAAGACCTTTGGAGGGTTTTGGTATAGACCAACACGCACCGTGCGGGTGTAGAGCCCGTCGTTATTGATTTCGACCTGATCGTCTCGACGATATTCTCCCGGTGGTATAGCATTATTGATCCCCGTTTCGAGATCTGAGGAAATCAGGTTCGGCGCGTTTTGGTCGATCGCAAGAAGGCTGGTTTGATTATTTTCCCAAAGGTGGGTTTCCCGAGCTAAACATGGCGGGCTGCTGTCGACCTGAAAGGCCACGATTGCCATCAATATGGCGGTTATCAGCCGGGAGAGGACTGAGAGGATTAGCTTCTTCTCGCTGCCCATCGCTGCCCCTTCTCTTGTGAAGCCCGGGTTCGTTTCATTCGCTATTCACGGCTAACGGTACGCATAGTCCTCAGCGGGCCTGCTGTGGGCCGGCAATTATGGTTTCGACGCCGTTTCATCAGCGGAAGGCCCAAAACCGCCGCACGCATCCCTGCAACACGGCCGAAAAGCTATCACGGCCTGGTTAAGCATTCGTTGTATTAATCTTAGGGGCTTGTATTATAACAAGGTGAGACGGAATGGTCAAATTCATAATACTACTGTCCGGAGACAGGCTAATAAAGCGGACTATGAAAGTCTGGTTTTGTTTTTCTGGAAGATGGTGGCGGTGGCGTTACTATCGAAAGAGTCCCAGGATATCTCTGCGATTTTTGATTAGCGCGTCAATAGAGTAGACATACGGCCCGACGAGGCCCCAAACCCTCTTCGTTACTTGATCGGGTACTTCCCCTCCTCCTTCGCCGTCTCCAGCATGATCTTGATCTTGCTCACGTCCATGTCCGGGTGGTCGTGGACGGGGCCGATGATGAACCGCCCGCCGGGGCCGCAGAGCTTGATGAGCCGCCTCACCTCGTCCCGCACCTCCTCGGGCTTTGAGCGCGTGGTCAGGATGTAGTCGATCCCCACGCCGCCGACGATGGTGAATTTATCGCCGTGGACCTTCTTTTCGTGGGCGATATCGACGGTGGAAGTGTTCTCGTAGGCGTGGCCGCCGTCAAACCCCCACTTGATGAAGAGGTCAAAGAGCTTCGTGTTGTCCCCGCAGGAGTGCAGCAGGATCTTCCCGCCCCGGTCGTGCACCGCCTTGCAGAGCCTCGTATAGATGGGCCCGAAGAGCTCGTCGACGACCGCCGGGTTCACCATCGGGCCGGTCTTGTAGGAAAAGTCGTCGCCTTTCAGAATCACCTTGATGCCCGCGTCCATCGCCGCCATATGGGTATCGAAGACGTATTTGTCGTTATAGGCGATGAGCTTCTTGAGATAGTCCGATCGTTTCTTGAGGTTTACCGACATGGACGGAAAACCCATCATCTGGATCAGCATCTCAAAGGCCCCGCTGGCGACGTCGCGCCATGAGGCAGATCCTGTCGCCGTATCTCTTGAGGGCGTCCTTATAGAAGGTATAGGCCATCCGGGAGAGCTCCCCGATGTCCTGGTGGTAGGGCCATGCCTCGTAGGCCTCGGGCGTGGGGATGGCCGGGCCCCGGAACATGAAGTACATGTTTCCGTAGCCGTCGTCGACCCAGTCCATGTAGCAGCCGATCGTCTTGGCCAGGGTCTTGCTGTCCCAGACCATGATCGTGGCCTCGTAGCTTACCCAGTCGGAGTCAAAGCCGAGCTCGATGGCCGCCTCGATCCTCTTTCTGAACCCTCCCGCGGTGAAGGGGTCGGCAAGGATCTTCTTGAGGTGTTTTCCCCAGTGATCGGTGATGAAGCGGGAGAAGGGGTTCATGAAGATCGTCTTGGCCGAGACCAGCGGCTTTCCGAAGACCTGCTGGACGGGCCAGTCGTCGAGGCTTGCCGAAAAGGTCGGGATCCGGTCGACCGGCTTTCCCTCGATCTGCCTGAAGATGCGCTCGGTGGGGTCCATGATATGCGTTCCTTATTGCGTTCGATAAATATTACGTCCTGATCGGATATTTCCCGTGCTCCCACACCGTCTCGAGCATGACCTTCACCTTTCCCATGTCCATGTCCGGGTGATCGTGGACGGGGCCGATGAGAAACCTCCCGCCGGGTCCGCAGGCCGAGAGCAGTTTTCTCGTCTCGGTCACCACTTCCTCGGGCTTTGGAGCGGGGCGTCAATAGGTAGTCCACCCCCACCCCGCCGACGATGGTGAAGCGGTCGCCGTGGATTTTCTTTTCGTTGAAGATGTCCACGTTGCTCGTGTTTTCATAGGCGTGGCCGCCGTCAAACCCCCATTTGATGAAGAGATCGAACATCTTCGTGTTGTCGCCGCACGAGTGCAAGCAGGATCCGCCCGCCCCGGTCGTGCACGGCCTTGGTGATGCGCCGGTACGACGGCCCGAAGAGCTCATCGGCAAGCATGGGGTTCATCATCGGCCCGGTCTTGAAGGCGAAGTCGTCTCCGTCGAATATCACCTTTACCCCCGCGTCCATCATCGCCATGTTCGTCCTCATGACGAGCGCCTCGAGATAGGCGATGAATTTGCCCACCATCTCCGGCTCCTTCCTGATGAAGACCGGCATCCGCTCGAACCCGAATGACCAGAGGAGCGTCTCGTGGATGCCGAAGGCCGACTGTCCGAGGATGCAGATCTTATCCCCGTGTTTTGCGACGCAGGCGCTTGAAAAAGCCGTGGGTCTCGTGGGCCAGGTCGTCGAGGTCCGGGAAGTGGGGCCAGTCGTAGTAGTCTTTGGGTGACCGAAAACCCGGCCCTCGGTACATGTACCAGGCGTTGCCGTGCCCGTCATTCACGATGTCGTAAAACGACCCGGTCACGCGCGCCATCTTGGTGCCGTCCCAAAGCATCAGCATCCGCTCAAAGAGGCCCACAACCGAGTCGAAACCAAGCGTCACCGCGGCGCGGACGCTCTTTTCCATCATGACGTCCATAATCGGGTAAAGCAGCAGCCCCGACATCCTCTTCCCCCACCGGTCCATGACAAAGCGGGTGACGGGGTTCATCATGAGGGCGGCGGAGCCGAACTTCTCTTTGCCGAGCACCTGCTGAACCGGCCAGTAGTCGAGATAGTAGGAAAAGGTCGGGACCCGGTCGATTTCCTTGCCGTCGATAGCGGAGATAACTCTCTGGGTGGGATCCATCATGACCGTCGCTCCTTTATCTGATAATAAGAGGGGATGGCGCGACTTATTATAGGGGAAGCGATCGAAATTTCAAAATAAATTCTCTTGCCTTCTCACTATTTTTCTAAGACGGAAAAATAGTGCTCGAAAAACCGCTCAGGGGCGACGTCCACGGCGACTTCGTGCCTGCCCTTCGGGTCCGGGAGCCAGAAGCTCATACCCTTTACCCAGTCGCTTTTCGTCTCGACGTCTATGACGTTGCCGGTCTCAAATCGGCAGATCGTATCGTCAAAAATCGTTGTGGCCGCCAGCGGGTCGTGAAACGTGATGACGTCCCTCCCCGTAAACCACACCTTGGCAAAATCGAGCACCGGCCGAAGGAGCGGCGCCGCGAATCGCTCCCTGACCTTCCCCGCATCCATCGTGACCTTCGTCGTGACGTCAAGCCCGATGATCCGGTGCGAGCCCACGGGGGTCTTGAAGACGATCGCCGCCGCGTGGGGGTCGAGCACCATGTTCCATTCCACCGGGGGGAGCCCGGGAATCCGGTTGGTGAAGACCCCCGCCATCGAGACGATCCCCTTGAGCATCGCGGGTATCTCGGGATCGACGAGAAACAGCAACGCGACGTTGGTAAGGGGCCCGATCGTCAAGAGCGTGATCTGCCCGGGATGGGCCCGGATCGTCTTTCTCATGAACTCGACCGCCTCCCCTGCGGGGAACTCCGTGTCGTGTTTCCGGTCGCCCAGCATCGCCGCCTGGGGGGCCGTCGTCTGGACGGGGGCGACCATGAGCGGCATCTCCGCGCCGGGATAGATCGGGATATTCTTTCCGGCGACCTTCGTGAGCGCCGAGGCCATCATGGCGCGCTTTGTGGCCTCCCCGGTCACCGTGGTGATGCCGAGAAGATCACACTCTTTGTTAGCCAGCAGATAGGCAAGACAGACGGCGTCGTCGATGTCGCTTCCGATGTCGGTGTCAAGGAGAATCTTTACGGACATGGCCACCTCGTTCTTTTGCACTCGGGGATAGCACCACATATCCCGGAAAGCCTTTCACCCCTCTCGAATCCTCACTTCCCGCTGCCGCCGGAGAGTTCCTCCCTTCGGACGGGCTGGATGCCGAGCCGATAATACTGAAGCGTTCCGGCCTCCACCGCCAGACGCGCGGCTTTGCCGATCTCCATCCCCTCGGCGATGAGCGCGGCCAGCACGGCTGTCGTCTGGTCGCCGCAGCCGGTCTCGTCACGGTCCGTCCCCCCGTCTGCCTCCGGTACGGCGATATGGAGGGATTGCGTGTCCGTGAAGAGGTAGGCGCCGCGCGCCCCGTGGGTAATCATGACGTTCTTGATGCCGCGCCGGCGGAAGAACTCGGCGGCGCGCCCTGCCGCCTCAAGACCGTCCACGGTCACGCCGGTGATGAGGCGCGCCTCGTGCTCGTTGGGCTTGACAAGGAAGACCCTCTCATCGAGAAAATCGATGATATCCTCCGGCCCCCGTAATGCCGCCGGGATCGATGACGACCTTGACGCCAGACGCGTGGGCCTTCCCGAGCGCGGAGGCGGCCGTTTCCCTCGGGATCTCCATGGCCATGACGAGCACCGCCCCACCTTTTGAGAAGAGTTTTTCAGCGGCCCCGATGTGTGCGGGCGAAAGGCTCTCGTTGACGCCCGGCAGGACATAGATCTGGTTATTGCCGTTTTTGTCGACCGGTATCAGGGCGACGCCGGGAAACCGGGGGTTTTTCGGATCGAACGGGAGGATGTCGACGAAATCGGTCACGACGCCGGAATTCACGAGGGCATCATACGGGATCCGCCAGAGCCCAAGGGGGTCCCTGACCGTGATCCCGATCATGGCGACCCGTCTCTTGCCGAGGAAGACCGACGCCATCTGGGCAATGTTCCTTGATTTTCCTCCCGGGCCGATCTTGAGCGTCCCACCGTAGGAAAGCTCTCCCTTCCCTATGATGCGGTCTACCCCAACTCCGATGATATCGGTATTGAGGCCTCCGGGGACGATGACGGCGATGTCGTGAATATTCATGGCACAGAGCCCGGGGCCGCCGGGCCGTCTTCTCCACGTGCCGTAGTCCCCTGCTCTCGGGTCCGTGGGGACACGAACCACGGACGGGCGGACGACGGGTGACGCGCCGGCTACCTCTTGCTGAGCACGAAGAGGCAGGTTGTGTGCCCCATGGCCTTGCACTGCTCTTCAATCACCTGGTACTTCCCCTTTCCGAAGGAGAAGTCCGCCATGCACTGGAGCCCCCCGGCGTATTGTGAACAGAAGGGTTTCCCGCTCTTGACTCCCTCGCAGGTCAGGCAGTCGAAGACGTCCAGCGTCGGCAGTCCTTTCTCGTCGATGATGACCCTTCCCTTGTTAAGGACTGATTGGGAGAACTCGAAGCACTTCTTGATCTTCTCTTCGGCAGCGAGTTCATTGAGTGAGTCCAGGACGTGGTACCTCACCACGGCCGTCTCGACGTTCTTATACCCCATCTGCCTCAGTATTCCCTGGCTCCCCACCGCCCCCACGAGCTTGATCGTCTCGCGGTAGATAGCGGCCTGCTCGAGGTTTGTAAAGAGACGGTCGAAGGTATAGTCGGGCGGCGTGTCGAGGATGCGCTCCAGGCCGGCGTTGGTGAGGATCATTTTTCGGGCGTTTTCGCCCATGACCTCGCCGAGGCTGTCAAAAGCCGCCCGGACCGCCATGCTCGTAACGGTTTTCTCTTCTTCCATTAACCCTTCTCCAATACTTAAGTAAGAGCGCGGTGATTTGACCGGATGTGTATGCTATCTGTCCGATTACAAATATTGTGAGAAGGAATCGTTCCCCTTCTATACGCAGACCGCCACAATTGCGCCCATGACTATAAAGGCGACGAGATAGTATCCGACATTTATCAGATAAAGTAAGAACGATTTTCCTTCCCACAGGAAGGTGCCGATGTTCACGGTGGCCACAAACCCCAGCCAGATAAAGGCGCCGACCTCCGCGCCGGAAAGAGGGGTCGTTGCGCCGGCGATGTCGACGGCTATGGAAAGGGCATAGCTCATCACGATCGTCGAGATGAAACCGATGATGTAGCCTCGTACGGCCCCCTTCGGGTTGGTGATCCCCGAAAGCCTCATCCAGATCTTCCCGAAGGCAAGCGGGGAAAACCAGAAAGCCCCGATCACCATGGCAGCCGCAGCAGCAATGAGGGTCGCCCAGTGGTTGATGCAAATACCGGACATATGAACCTCCCCATGAATTACCTGAATTGATCGGCACCGATAGGCTCAACGGCGGATGCTCGAACGACGCTGGCCTCGTTTTCCGTTATCCCTTCGTCTCGTACTCCCTACAAACCATTGCACATGATAAATGAACCCGATATCCTGACAATCTCGGGAAATGGCTCATTTCCCCTGCCGTCCTCTCAGAGACGGCGCGGCCGGACGTGCTACCGCGTGAGTTGTTTCTCCAGGACGCGGAAGAGAATCGGCGTCAGGACGCCCGCAACCACCGCCGATATGCCCGCCTGCGCGAGGTTAAAGGGAAATTCTGCGAGCGGCGGCGCCCAGTCGAGGCCGAATATGATATATTCCGCCCCGAAATAGCCGGCTACCATCCAGGCGCCGGCCACGATAAAGGAGAGAAAAGACAAGAGGGCCCCCTTCCCCGACGTCAGGCTCGGCCTGACGGCCATGATGAGGAGGCCGGCGATAAGGCCTTCGAGCCCTTTGATCACAAGCGTCCAGGGAGCAAACTGCGCATATCCGCCGAGCACGTCGGCGACGGCCGATCCGATCCCTCCCGCGATCATACCAAAAAGCGGTCCGAAGAGGGCCGCCGCGATGAAGACGAGCGTGTCGCCGAGGTTGAAATAACCCGATGTAGCCGGAACCGGAACACGGATCGACATCGTCGCCACCACGATGAGCGCGGAAAAGAGGGCCAGGAAAGCCATTATTCGGGGAGTCAGGAATTTCTTTTTCATGAATAGACCTTTCAGGAGGTAACAGTGAAATGGTGTGCTCGTCGGTCAAAGGCGATTTTGATTATAGATATAAAAAATACAAAAGACAATAAAAAAGGACGGGACCTCCCGCCGGTCTCGGGCGGGGACGCAGGAGCTTACGGGCCCGGCGCCGCGTGTGGGCCCTAATCGTAGCCCCGTTCTTTCTCCACGACCCGGATGGCGATCAGGCCGATATAGAGCTCCTTTATCTCCGCCAGCGATACCACCTTCAGCGAATTGCGGAGACCGATCCCCCTGACCACCTGCTCCTTGAGCATACAGATATCCGTGGGGCCGAAGGCGGCCAGCTCATCGACTTTCGTGAGGATTTCCTTGTGATTGACTTTGATGAAGTTCTTGAGATTCTGCGTCTTCATGCGTGGGCTCCGTTTTTTAATATACCACCTATCTCAGGCCAAATCAATGGCAAATGGCGGACGCGTGCCGTCGCCGAGGTCGGAGCAAAAGGCTTGAAAAGCCGTCGCCTTTCTGATACCCTTATTGTCATGAAGAAATACACCCTGAAAAAGACCGAGACAACAGGCGTTCCTTCTTTCACCATACCCTATGAACAAGAGCTTAACCCGAGCCAGCTTTCCGCCGTCACGTTCAGTGAGGGTCCGTCCCTCGTCATCGCCGGGGCGGGCAGCGGCAAGACGCGGACCCTCGTTTACCGGGTGCGCGTACCTCATCGAAAAGGGGATTCCCCCCTCCTCCATCCTCCTGTTGACCTTTACCCGCAAGGCCGCCCGCGAGATGCTCGACCGCGCGGCCAGGGCTCGTCGGGTCGAGCACCGAAAAGGTGGCCGGCGGCACCTTTCACTCGTTTGCCTCCCAGATACTGCGGGAGTTCGCCGGGGCGATCGGCTTTTCCGCCTCATTCTCTATCCTCGATCGGCCCGATTCCGAGGACATCATCAACCTTATCCGCGGGCGTATGGGGCTCAATGAAAAGGAGCGGCGCTTCCCCAAGAAGGAGACGATCGGGGAGCTCTTCAGCAAGGCCGTCAACCGCGCCGTTCCCGTCAGCTCCATCGTGGAGGCCGAATATCCCCACTTCGCCCACGAGACCGAGAAGCTCCTGGAGATCCTGGCGGCCTATACCGTAGTATAAGCAAGACCACATGCTCATGGACTACGACGACCTGTTGGTCTGGCTCGTAAGGCTGCTTACCGAGCACGAGGGGATCAGGGAGGCGCTCAGGAAGCGCTTCCGGTATATCCTCGTCGATGAATACCAGGACACCAACGGGCTCCAGGCCCGGATCGTCGAGCTCCTCGCGGGGAGCCCACCCAACGTCATGGCGGTAGGAGACGATTCCCAGAGCATCTACTCTTTTCGGGGCGCCCACTTCAAGAACATCATGGACTTCCCGAGCCTCTTTCCCAACACGAAGATCATCATGCTCGAGGAAAACTACCGGAGCACGCAGTCGATCCTCAACCTGGCAAACGTCATCATCGACCGCGCCCGGGAGAAATACACGAAGATTCTCTGGACGAAAAAGGGAGCCGGTTCCCTGCCCGCCCTCGTGCCGGTGCCCGATGAGTCGGCACAGTCGCGGTTCGTCGCCCAGCGAATCCTCGAGCTACGCGAAGAGGGCGTGCCGCTCAACGAGATTTGCGTGTTGTTCCGTGCGGGCTTCAACTCTTTCGATCTCGAGATCGAGCTGAAAAAGCGAAACATCCCTTTTGTCAAACACGGCGGCTTCAAGTTCATGGAGACCGCCCACGTCAAGGACATCGTCGCGCACATCAGGCTCATCGTCAATCCGAGGGATATCGTGGGCCTGAAAAGGGTGCTCCTTCTGGTGAACAACGTCGGTCCGCGCGCCGAGGAGGCCATCACGTCGTCGGTCCTGGCGGCGCCCATCGATCGTCGAGGGGCTCTCCCCGTTTGCGTCCGACCGGCGCTTCGGCGAGGGCATCGGGCGTCTGATCCGGGTGCTCGAGCCCTTTCAGGACGAGAAGGTCAACCCCGCCGAGGCGACCGAGCGGCTCATCGACTACTACACCCCCATCGCCAAGAAAAGGTTCGACGACTACCCCAAGCGCATCGAGGATCTCGAGCATCTGGCGATCATCGCCCGGAAATACCGGACGGTCGATTCGTTCCTGACCGACATGGCCCTCGAGCCGCCCACCGACAGCATCTCCGATATCGTTCGAGAGGACCCCGATCGCGAGTGGCTAGTCCTCTCCACGATCCACTCGGCAAAGGGACTGGAGTGGCACTCCGTCTTCATCATCTGGGCCGCCGAGGGATATTTCCCCACGACGTACGCCGCCGAATCGGTAGACGACCTCGAGGAGGAGCTGCGTCTCATGTACGTGGCGACGACCCGGGCAAAGGAGAATCTCGTCATCACCTACCCCATCAAGATCATGACGCACCGCGGGATCGCCTTTGCCCGCCCTTCCCGGTTCATCGAAGACATCGGGCAGGACATTATGGAAACCTGGCTTGTCGAGGAAGAGTGACGGGAAGGGCGAGCTCTTCCGCTTCGCTACCAATCCCGTCCCCTCTACCGATAGGTGGGAGATCAAACTATGGATGAAAGCCTCTCTTCAAGACTGCCGAAAGTGACCGTTTCCGCCGCAGACCTTGTCACCCTTAAGACGCCCGCGCTTGTCCTCGGGATCTTCGAGAAGAGCGAGAAGCTTACCGGCGATGCACAGCGGCTGGATGCGGCGCTCGGCGGGAAGAATACGTCGCCTCATCGACGCGGGCGATTTTTCGGGGAAAGAAGGCACAACGTCCCTCCTCTATACCGACGGCGCCGTACCTGCCGAGCGGATCTGTCTCGTGGGCCTCGGCAAAAGGGATCGGTTCGGCCCCGACCGCCTCAAGGCCGCTGCGGCCGTCGCCGTGCGCCGCCTTGCCGACCTCGGCGTCGAGTCGGTCGCCCTCCCGGCCGGTCTTGCCGCATCGACGGGCATCGATCCGTCCGACGCCGCGCGGGACGCGGTCTGCGGCGCGGCCCTCGGCGCCTATTCCTTCGATCTCCTCAAGGGAAACCACGAAAAGAAGAAAGGGATCCGACCAGATCACGGTCGTGGGAGACGCCGCGATCGCGAAAGGGGCGACGGAGGGCCGCATCATCGCCGATGCGGTCTGGGTCGCGCGCGACCTCGACAATACGCCGGCCAACCTCATGACCCCCACGATACTCGCCGAGCGGGCGCGCGAGATCGCGATAAAAGAGCGGCCTCCAAGTTAGAGGTATACGGCAAGAAGGAGATCGAGGCGCTCAACATGGGGGCCCTCCTCGGCGTGGCCAGGGGGAGCAGCGAGCCCCCCGTCTTCATCGTGGTGAAGTATCTCCCGAAGGGTAAGGAGAAGAGCCCCGTGGCGCTGGTAGGCAAGGGGATCACGTTTGACAGCGGCGGGATCTCGCTGAAGCCCCCCGAGAATATGGACAGGATGAAGACCGACATGAGCGGAGCGGCGGCGGTATTGTGCGCGGTCTCGGCCGCGGCGCGCCTGCGCCTTCCCATCGGGGTCGTGGGCGTGATACCCGCCACGGAGAATATGCCGGGCCCCGGCGCCACAAAGCCGGGCGACGTCCTGACCGCCATGAGCGGGACGACCATCGAGGTCATCTCGACCGACGCGGAAGGAAGGCTGATCCTTGCCGACGCCATCACCTACGCAAAGAAATTCGGGCCGCGGGCCGTCGTGGACATCGCCACGCTGACGGGCTCGGCCGTCATCGCCCTCGGTGGGCGCGTGGCCGCCCTCTACTCGTCCGATAACGACCTCCTCGAAAAGATCAAAGAAGCCTCCCGGATTTCCGGCGAACAGGTCTGGCCGATGCCGCTTTTCGACCACTACTTCGAGAGGATCAAGGGGGACGTCGCCGATCTGAAAAACGCCGCCGGCCGCGATGGCGGGAGCATCACCGCCGCCGCGTTCCTGAAGACCTTTGCGGGCGACGAGATCCCGTGGGCGCACCTCGACATCGCGGGCACCGCCCGCGCCGAAAAGGGTTACGACTGGGTAGCGAAGGGCGCAACCGGCTGGGGAGTCATGACCTTCATCTTTCTCCTGTCGCTACTATGCCGAAAAGTAACGCACCTTCACATTAATTAATGATACTTTCCCTCCAAAAAGTGATTGACATTCACCTCCTTTTTCTCTATATAACGATATACGAAATATTCTCGTTTTCCGGCTCACCGGGTCCTTGCTGACGGCGTCTCTCGCCTGGATCGCGGACAGACGCGCCCAACCACGTTATCGCCGCCCCGTCGGCCACAGACGGCGGGGCGATCATCCATACACCTGATTATCTCAAGGGAGGATTTCATGAAAGACAAGCTCTGGTTTAAATCCTATGTCCCCGGTGTGCCCAAGACCATCAACTTCGAAAAGACCCTGGTCACCGAGGCCCTCGCCCGGTCGGCGAAGAATTTCCCCAACAACACCGCCCTCAACTATATGGGGAACCGGATCACCTACAAGAAGCTCAACGACATGGTTAACCAGTTCGCCAGGGCGCTGGCCGATCTCGGCGTCAAGAAAGGGGACAAGGTCGCCGTTTGCCTCCCGAACCTCCCGCAGACAATCATCAGCAACTTCGCGATCCTCAGGCTCGGGGCCGTCGCGGCCCAGAACAACCCGCTCTACACCGAGCGCGAGCTCGAATACCAGCTCAACGACTCGGACGCGAAGGTCGTCATCACGCTCACGCTCCTCGTCCCCCGGATGCAGAAGATCGCCCCCAACACAAAAATAAAAAAGATCATCGGCTGCCACATCCACAGCTACCTCCCCTTCCCCAAGAAGCAGCTCTTTCCCTACGTCAAGAAGGCGATGTACAAGGAGATCGAAAAGGCCGACGGCCTCTATCTCTTCGAGGACCTGATCAGGAAGTACGACACGAAGCCCGTGCCGGAAGGCGGCAAATGGGAGGAGCTTTCCACCCTCATCTACACCGGCGGCACGACAGGCGTCTCCAAGGGGGTCATGCTCTCCCACAAGAACATCAGCTGCAACGTCCAGCAGTTCATCGCCTGGTTCCCGAGCCTGAAGCCGGGCGGCGAGCGCCTCGTGGGGACGTTCCCGGTCTTCCACTCGGCGGGCTACACCGCCGTCCAGAACTACTTCACCTGGCAGGCATACGAGCATATCGTGATCCCGCGCCCCGACCCCAAGGCGATGATCGACCTCATCAAGAAATATAAGCCGACGTTTCTTGCCCGGCGCCCCGACGATCTTCGTGGGCCTTCTGAACGACCCCGAGTTCAGGAAGATGAACCTTTCATCGATCAAGGGGTTCTTCTCGGGCGCGGGCCCGCTCGCCGCGGACACCATCCGCGACCTCAAGGACCTGACCGGGGCGACGCTCTGCGAGGTCTACGGGCTCACCGAGACGACGCCGATCGCCACGGTCACGCCGTGGGGCGGCGTCATAAAGCCCGGCACGGTCGGCGTCCCGGTCCCGGAAACGGACATCAAGATCGTGGACGCGGAGACGGGCAAGAAGGAGATGAAGACGGGCCAGACCGGCGAGATCGTCATCAAAGGCCCCCAGGTCATGATGGGCTACTACAAGAAGCCCGAGGACACGCAAGAAGGTCCTGGTCGACGGCTGGCTTTTCTCCGGGGACATCGGGATGTTCGACGACGACGGCTACCTGTCGGTCGTGGACCGCAAGAAGGACATGATCATCGCCGGCGGCTACAACATCTACCCCGTGGAGATCGACAACATCCTCTTTTCGCACCCCAAGATACTGGAGGCCTGCACGATCGGCGTGGCCGACGCCTACCGGGGCGAGACGGTCAAGGCGTTCGTCGTCGTCAAGCCGGGCGAGACGCTGACCGAGGACGAGGTGAAGAAATTCTGCAAGGATAATCTCGCGGCCTACAAGGTGCCACGGTTCGTCGAGTTCATCCCCGAGCTCCCCAAGACCGCCGTTGGCAAGATATTGAGAAGGAAGCTGCGCGACATGGAGACGGCGAAGGCCGCCAAGAAGTAGTCGGACGGTTTGATGTGGATATAACGAGGCGGGCGCCCTTTCGGGCGCCCGCCTTCTCTATTTCCCCGACCGTCGCCGGGGATTCTTTGTTACGTCATTGCGCCAGAAAGCACAACCCGGCAATCCCTCTGTATGGCGTTGGGATAGCGAACCGCCTCCCTACGCACGCAATGACGTAAGGTCCGCCTCGGTTTCTCAGCTCACCATCTTGCTGGTCTTGGCCAGGATCGCAGACGCGTCTGCCACCATCGAGTCCAACAGCTCCTTGACGGTCATGACCTTCTTGATGAGCCCGATGGACTGGCCCACCATGAGCGGCGCGTAGTTGACGTCGCCCGTCTCCCACGCCTGCTTGATCCTGATGCCGGAAAGGAGCGGGATCAGCTCCTCTAACTTTCCGTTCCTCTCCTCGATGGCGATCACGTCCTTGATGACGTCGCTCATGAGCGCCCGGCCCTGCAGCCCGATGGAGCGCCCGAAGATCGTCGTGTCCATCTCCTGCCGGCGGCAGAGCTCGTTTTTGATGTTGTCGTGGCAGGGGCACTCCTTGGTGGCCACAAAGCGGCTTGCCATCATGACCCCCTGGGCCCCGAGCGTCAGCGCCGAGGCAAGGCCCCGCCCGTCGGCGATGCCGCCCACCGTCACCACCGGGATCTTCACCGATTCGGCGATCCGCGGGGTCAGGATCATCGTCGTCACGTCGTCGCTGAGGGGGTGGCCCCCCTCCTCGATGCCGGCGGCGTAGATGCCGTCATACCCGACCTTCTCGGCGTGCACCGCGTGCCTGACCGCGCCGACCTTCTGGAACATCTTGACGTTGGCCTTTTTCAGCGTCTCTATGGCGTCCATCCCGAGGCCGCGGTCAAGCGGCGCGCCGGAGATCTCCACGCCGGCGATCTTTTCCTCGGCGCAGATCTTGACGTACATGGCGTGGTGCTCGGCCGTGATGCGGAGCGAGGGCAGGATCGTGATCCCCACCATGAAGGGCTTGTCGGTGAGCTTTCGCGTCTCCTTGATGGCCTTTCTGAACTCGTCTGCCGTCTCGTAGTTGCCCGCGGTGAGGTTGCCGATCCCCCCGGCGTTGGATATGGCCGCCGTCAGCGGCGGGATCGAGAGCCACATCATCGAGCCGCAGAAGATCGGGTACTTGACCCCAAACATCTCGGTGATAGCCGTCTTGATCATCGATGCCTCCTGATTGTCCGATGTATATCTATAGTACATGCAGAATAACCTATTACAGACTGTCATTGCGAGCGAAGCGAACGGCAATCCCATGACTGTCTGATCGGTACCCGGAATACCCCGCGTTTCTATTCGATCGTCAGGGGATTGCTTCGTCGCTGCACGCTCCTCGCAATGACGGCATAGGCCGACCTACTTTAGCTTCCCGTTCGCCATGATCGTGTTGAGGTTACTTAGCGACGCCTCGGCCTCACTCACGATGTCCGCCATGATCTGTTTGATCGTCTTGATCTCGTCGATGACGCCGATCCCCTCGCTCACCGAGATGATGCCCATCTCCACGTCGCCGCTGTTGTAGGCCTGCTTGCCGAACTTGCCGGCGGCATAGGTCAGGATCTCCTCGAGCGTCGTCCCCCGCGCCTCGATCTCGCGGACCTTTTTGGCGGTCTCGTTGTTCATGACGCGCATGGGGTTCTTGATCGAGCGCATGACCAGCGCCGTGTCGTTCTCGGTGGAATCCAGGATCCACTGTTTGAAGTTGTCGTGTATCGGCGTCTCTTTGGACGCGAGGAACCGCGTCCCCATCAGCACGCCGTCGGCCCCGAGCGCCAGCGCCGCCAGGAACCCCCGCCCGTCCACGATCCCGCCGCCCGCGATGACCGGGATATTCAGCACCCGCGTGGCCTTGTTGACCAGGATCATCGTGGTGACGTCGGCCATGCCGAGGTGCCCCCCGCCCTCGAACCCCACGATGATCACGGCGTCGGCCCCGACCTGCTCGGCCTTTTTGGCGAACCGCACCTGGGTGATCTTGTGGATAAGGGGGACGCCCGCTTTCTTCGTCAGCGGGATGAAGGGCTCGGGGGAGCGGCCGGCCGTCTCGAACGCGGCGACCTTTTCCTCTATCCCCATGCGGACGATGTCGAGCATCTGCTCGCCCGGCGACACGTCCGGCAGCATCGAGATGTTGATGCCGATGGGGCCGTCGGTCAGGTCGTGCGCGCGCCTGACTTCGGCTCTCAGCGCCTCCGTCGACTCGAACGAGGCCGAGGGCAAAAAGCCCATCCCGCCGGCCTCGGCCACCGCCGCGACCATCTCGGCAAACGAGACCCAGTGCATCCCGCCCATGAGGATGGGGTATTTGATGTTGAGAAGCTCCGTGATTCGGGTCTTGATCATACTGCCTCCGGCAGGGTGTGGATGGAGTATCCGGTTCCTGTTATCTTGTGACGAGTCTGTTCACTGTAATGAAGTCGCTGTCGTTATAGCCGAGAAGCTTAAAGTATAACTTCATGCTTTAAGTCTATAGCAGATATAGCAGGGCTGAAATGGGTTGTCAAGAGATTTTTTTGAGGGGAGGAGAAATAAGGGGGATGCGGCGGCCTGCGGGGCCGATAAGGAGTACCGAAAAAAGGGCTTGCCCGGCAGAATATTCGTGATATAGTAAAAGAACCAATATTTGGGAGGAATGCTATGAAGTCATTAAGACTGTTGCTCGTTCTGGTTATTGCCGTTGTCATCGCTATGGCGTTTATGACCGGGTGCGAGAAGGCGGCGGGCGTAAAGGACGCCTTTATCACAAAGACCCAGGCGACCCTCGACGACTACAAAGCCAAGGTCGACGACACTGTCCTCCAAGGCGGCTATGCTGCCCAGCCCGACCAAGGAAGCGGCCATCGCCAAGATCGACGCGGTAAAGGGCAAGATGGACGAGGCCAAGGCCAAGCTCGAGGAGCTCAAAGGGGCCAGCGCCGACAAGTGGACGTTGATGATGAGCGATATCAGCGCCCTCGTCGTGCAGATCGGCACGCTCTATGGCGAGGCCGTAACTGCCGTCGGCAAGTAGCGCCATTTACGTACGAAGCTCTGAGTCAGGGCGCCCGGGATAACCGGGCGCCTTTTTTATGTTTAGGGCTAACGATAAGGCGGAAAGGGAATGGGGAGGAGAGAGATTTTTTACGTGGGAGGAAGAAATGAGAGGGGACAAAAGGTGAGCCTTTAGATCTACGACCAGACTATGCTACTGGTGGGAAAACGCCACTCGGTATGTCGAATTCCTTTAGTCCGCCAGAATTACAGGCGTAACTAAAAGAATACTTTCCAGAATTCTCTCGAAAGTATAGTACGCCGCTTAAATAAAGGTGACTGTCAAACAATCCGTTTTTCTTATTTGACACGCATTGCTGGATTTCCTCAAAATGCATTGCCGCATTTGAATCGAATAACGACACTACGTAGGGTCTCTTTAGTTTTTCAACAAGATTGCGATACGTATCTGCTTTTTGCTCAATACAATTGTAGAGGCGTCTAACGTTATCCTTATTTTCGTCTCGCCAAAAGAATTTCCACTCTCCTTCATTTCCTTCGTCTAGGTGTTTCTTAATTTGGCTATCCGTGGTTTTGTCGAGATGAAAATTAGTTAATTCGATAATGCAAATTACCTGAAAGTTGTCGTCAATAATACTCCAATCAGGAGTCTTCCCATTAACAGGATAATCGTTCCGCACCTTAAAACCGTTTGAAGAGAGATAAGCCCCAAGAATTAGTTCCCGAAGGGTGTGCAAAACCTGATCAAGATTATGTGGCTGCTCGCGAAATTTCTTAACGAACTTTCTTTGGTCAGCCTCGGAGATAAATTCAAAACAACGATAAATTGTGTCATTAATACTATTGTTTAGCGCAATTTGTTCGTACATCATGTCTTTACAGCTATCGATATAAACCGCACGTCATCAACTCTATAAAATTGGAAA
Organism: uncultured delta proteobacterium; assembly: GCA_963792965.1. Lineage (GTDB taxonomy): Bacteria > Desulfobacterota > Zymogenia > Zymogenales > Zymogenaceae > CAWBYW01. Next base: position 596,016 of record CAWBYW010000007.1, read on the forward strand.
TAGGTCTCCGCTCATGACTTAAATCAGAGGATACAGCGTCGTTTGTTTACCATCACTTTTTCTTTTTCTCCTTCCTCTGTTTTTGATTATGCAAGCTGAATTCAAGCGCGGCCGTTTCAATTTCGCCTTTGGCGAACCTCTTTATGAAAGGAATCAGATCATTAGAATACTGAGTAGAACCTACCGCATCTGAATGCCAGAACAGATTTGGCTTATTCTTTATGTCATACTTCCAAACGATCGCTTGAAATGTGTGTGCTGTAAATTTCGCTCCATTAACAACCGAACCGACTTTTTCAAGAATATCTTTTCGCCGCAACGGGTGAGATATATTAGGGTCTACACGGCGTTCTACGACGAGGACATCCTCGTCTGTTACAGAAGTTCTGACACCTGTAACAATGTCCGCCTGGGTTATTTTCTTTACTGACTGAAAATTCACTTTGAATACGGTTAAAAAGCGGTAGGTATCAAATTTTCTTGCTTCAAGTTCTTGTGCTGTCCTCGATACTTCTCTTATAAATTGGACCACTGCTCTGCTAGTAGGTGGACTTGTTTCGACTTTCCGAATAAACTCAATTGGGTCTGGTCTGCTGGTAAAAGAAAGCGGTAATAGGTTCAGGGTCATTTCATTAGATATATCAACGTTGAATATCGAAAGCATTAGATCTTTATAGTTAACTATGCACGTTTGGGCCAGCCCATAGATCATGACTCCAAAGCCGGGCTTATTATAGAAATGTATTGAATTATTCCGATATGTTTCCAGAATTCTTATATTTTCGGCTACCGGTTCATATGGGATACTGTCCGGGAAAAACCTTCTCGCCTTAAATATCGCATCACGAAGTGCAAACGTACGGTGGGGTACACCCCTTTCCTTTGGGTAATATATATGTTGTTTGTTCTTCGATATTATTGCCTTAAGTAATAGTTCCCACGCATTAAGAAGTAAGATAGAAAAACATTCATCACGATAGGAGATTTGCGGTTTATTATAGATCTCAATAGCCGCGAGAATTGCAGCTTTTGAGTTGTTCCGGAGCGCTTTGTACGATCCTCTCAGGTTCATTTGAATACTCGAAAAGACAAAAGGGGTCGACTCTTCGTTTAGTTCTTATTCACCAGAATGAGATGAACGCGGACACCTTCTCTTTTCCCCTAGTTGAATTATATTCAAAATCGTAACGCAAATCAAATAGAAAAGTTTACATATATTGTATATTCAGTCGGTTCTACGATTTAGCCCCGCCGCCGGGCCGGGGCCGGGGGGCAACGGGAGCACAGCTCTCCCCTATAGGTGAGGTATATATATGACAACTACAACAACTATACGCAACAATCCGTTGGGAGGCGGGCGATGACGGGTCGTTGAGAAGGAGTGAACATATATGTTACGTTCTATGGCCCTTCTCATCTACAGGTGACCCTCTCATATATATAACAACTACGACAACCAACAACTAAGGGACCCCTGTAGAGGATGAGGCTTATAACAACTATACTCAAGACAACCCGCGGGTTGGCGTCTATGGTTGTATGGTTGCGAAAGCCCCGAAATCGCCACAACCATGGACTTGATTGATATCATTGCCTTATTAGGGATAGTTGTGTAGTTGTCATAGGACACCCCAAAAAGCAGGCTTCATGGGGGCCCCGGTGAGAGAGGAGAGAACAAACACGAAACGGACACCATAAATGGTGTCCCTACAGGTTCTAACACAAGCCGGGTATATCGGTTGTAGGGACACGATTCATCGTGTCCGGCGGCTCCCCCAAAATCTCCAACCCACCGTCATTGCGAGCCCCGGAGGGGCGCGGCAATCCCCTGACTATGGAGGAAAGATCAGCGGTTAACCGGCGTTTGCGGGACGTAGTCAGGGCATTGCTTCGTCGCTTACGCTCCTCGCAATGACGGGATGAATCACCCCAAAAACGCAAGCGTTTTTGGGGGCCCCGACAGGGCGAAGAAAGACGAGAGAAAACGTGAGAGGTGGCAGTCTGAGGATGGGGACCACCCCGGGGAACCCGGCTATCGGGCCGTCTCGTCAGCGCGCCCCTTCCGGGAGGTCCTTCACCCTTTTCGCCACCACGAGGCCGATGTAAAGCATCCAGAGTATCAGCCCGATATGGAGCACGTCGTTGGCGGAAAACCAGACGCCCCGGTCCCATAGTTTCTCCGTGTATCCGAGCCCAAGGTAAACGAAGTACGCGGCCATCACGGCACCCAGGAAGAGCCAGGTGATCATGAGGAAGAGGTCCATCTTCTCCCTCAGTCTCGCGTACCGTATCGTGTTTACGACGAAAAAGATCACATAGCTCGGCCCGGTGAATAAGACCATCAGCTCAAAAGAGACCATGACCTTGTCCGGGATGAAGGCCCCGAAAAGACAGATGACAAAATAGACGGCCGTGTTTGCCGCCGCGTAGACCGGCAGCACCCTTCTCGAGACCCTTCCGGCCGAGGAGCGGACTACCCCCATCATCATGGCGTTGATGCTTGCGACCGTGAACAGGAGATAGTAGACTTCCCACCAGCTTGTCCACGAGCAGACATCTTTGCCGGCGCATTTTATTTCGTAGCCGAAGGCCTGATAGCTGGTGCCGGCAAGGATCGCCCCGGCGCCCCACAACAGCAGCGCCACGCCCCACCAGAGGCGGGACTTCTGATTTCCCCGAATCCGCAGGAAGTAAAGACCGACGGCGATGGTAAAGAGACCGAGGAAGTAGATAAGCGCGGACGACGTGGGCTGCGTGAGGACGAACTTCAGCGGGCCCAGGGACACGTCCACGTGGGGCTGGATCTGCAGCCACGTTTGAGGGGTCTGTTCCGGGCAACAATACGGTATGGTGCCCAGCCGGCCGCAGGCCGATAAAATAAATAGAGACACTATGAGCAACAGAGACTTCCCGGCGTTCATCGGCATCCTCACGTATCGGTTCGAGAAAGAGGGGGCGGGTATTCTCGTGTCATCACCCCGGAAAACTTCGTTTTTCCGGGGGCCCCGATAAAGGACGGCTCCTCGCAATAAGTAAAAGGGGTCAGGTCTTCATTTAACTCATTCTTTCTATAAGTCCAAAGAATCACCCATTGCCCTTCCGACGAAATGGATTAACCTCGACAATTACCTCCCCTTTCTTTTCCCTTACACTCGTCGCAGAGTTCATCGTCGGATGGTTTCGTTTCCTGTTCGACATACTTGGCTAACGGCCAACCGGAGCAGTTCTTACACCAATGCCAAATGTCTTTGTCTTTTCCCCTGCGATAGATCATACTATGCCTCCTTCAAGAGAGATCTCGTAAAATATGTTACTCTACCTTTTGCTCATAAGACAAACCCAGGCTCTCGGTGGATTCGGATGATCGGATTCGAAGTGGCTGGAATAGAGCGTAAGAATTTCAAAAAGCTGTTCGACGGCGACGACGATATCCTTAGCCGAGCGCCGGGGGGGTCCCCCAAAGGGGCCCGGACCGCGAGGCGGTTCGTCGGCGCTTCCAATAATGCTGAGCCACAGGCCGCCTTTTTCCAGGTGGTCCGCGACTCTTTCGGAAAAATTCTTGCGGACTTCATCGGAATCGAAAGAGTGAAAACAACCCCGGTCGAATACGAGGCCGAAAGGTTTGCCGGGGACTTCCTGTTTAAGGAAATCGATCAATAAGAATGTGCAATCGACGCCGGCTTTCGAGGAATTTTCTTTGGCATTTCTCAGCGCAATTTCGGAAACATCCACACCCGTTACGGTGAAACCTTTTTGCGCAAGCCAAACAGAATTCATCCCGCTGCCACATCCTATATCGAGAGCCTTGCACTTTTGAATCTGCCTTTCAGCCACGATATCAATCAGGTTAAAATCCGGCCTTCCGATATCCCAGGGCGTCGTTCCCGCCTTATAAAGCTCTTTATACCGCTCTTCTTCTGATTTTGACATGTTATGCCCTTTTGTGCCTATACCAATGCTATTACTATCACGAGCACTATGAGAAAGAGCGTCAGGGCGCCCATGCAGGATCGGGGGCTCACGGGGCCTTTCGCCGGCTCTATCGGCGCGTGGGTGTCGCCGGCCCCGGGCGTAAATGAACCCTCCTGCCGCCCGTCATATCCCGAATATCCGCTCCTCACCTCGGCCGCGATTCCGAGGGACCCAAGCACCTTCGCGAGGCTCTCGGCCGTCTCTTTCGTCAGGCCGGCGTAGGCCGCCCCCGGCCCGGACTCGACGAGGTCCTTGGCCTCCTTCAGCCCGAGCTTTGTAAACTGCCGGATCACCTTGATGACCTTTATCTCGTCCGAGCCCCCGTCTGTAAGGACCACGGCATAGTCCGGGGCATCGGCCCGCTCGCTGCCGGAATCCGTCTTGATCTCTCCGACACCCGTGGCGGCCCTGACCTCGGCCCGCGCGCCGGCGGCCTCCAGGTCCCTTTTGACGTTCTCGGCGACGTCCTCGGCGATCCCGGAGCAAACCGCCCCCGGGGCGGACTCGGCAAGATCCTTGGCCTCTTTCAGCCCAAGGTCCGTATATTGCCGGATCACCTTGATGACCTCGATTATCCTTTTTCCCGGGGAGAGCAGGTACACCTCATAGCCCGTTTCCCCGGAAGCCCCCCACCCACCGGGCCCGGCATCTTCCACAAGCTTGCCGCCGCAGATGGCGCAATATTTGGCGTCGGGGCTCTTTTCGACGTGGCCGCACTTCGGATCCGCGCATCTTTTCATGTCATCCTTCCACAAGAAGCTCATATACTGTTCAAAGGTAAGAGGGCTCCCGTCTCCGTTTATCGCCTGTTGGCCGTAACGGCGGTATACCCTCTTCTCCATTCCTCAACCGGATTATAGGTAAAATCCTCGACCCAAATCAATAAATAAAATTTACGCGTATCTCCATTAGCTCTATGCCCCGCTACTGCCGCGGGCGGAGGATGTAACTATCACTTCACGGGGATTGCCGGGCCCTTCGGGCCCTCGCAATGACGCGTGGTTCGGACGGTCGGGATATGCCACCCCACGAAACTTCGGTTTCTGCGGGCACTCCGATGAAGAGATAAAACGGCGCATTGACGGCTTTTGCCGTAGTCGTGTCCGTTTGCGATCTTTTTCCTTGACAATCGCACCATGGATATAGTAGATTATTCTTTAGCTGCAGTGAATACTATAGCCAAAGCATGAAGGCCTAAACGGAAAGGCGCGAACCCGCGGGAAGATAATCGAGGTTGCCCCATGGAGAACATCGTCCAGAAAACGAAGGCGAGGCTCACGGAGTACGAGAACAGGCACCAGCGGATTATTGGAGCCGCCATGCGGCTCTTCAACGCCAAGGGCTATGCGGCGACGACGACCGCGAGCATCGCCAATGATGCCGGCGTCACGGAAAAGACGATGTACGGGCATTTCGCCAGCAAGGAGGTGCTGTTTGAGGCATGTATCCAGTCCATCACGGGGCAGATGGCCGCGATCTGGCAGGAGGCGTTGGAAAACAACAGAGACGATGACCTCGCCTACCTGAAGGCCGTGGCACGCTCGTACGTGGACTTCGTGATCGACAACCCGGACAAATCCATGTTCCTCGTCCACCTCTACAGCTACCGCGTCATCCCCGAGCTGGACGAGGGCTTTCGGAAGGCCGTCGAAGAGCGGCTGAACGAGGCCGAGAGGGTCATCGGGTCGCTGCAGAAAAAGGGGCAGGTCCGGCTCGACATGCACCCCCGCGTGCTGGCCGGCGCGTTCCTCGGCCAATACTTCACCGCGGTCTTCCTGAACGAGTTCCTCGGGCCCCATCTCTACAACACCGAGACGGCCATGGAAATGACCACGCGGTTCTTGGGAATCGACTGAAGCCCCCCGGCGCGGGGACCAACCGGACCGTAAACACGTACGGGACATGGAGCCCCACCTTTAAAGGAATCACGAAATGGCATATCGAGACATCGACATCAACCTCACGGACGAACAGAAAGGTCTGCGCGACATGGCCCGGAAGTTCGGGGCCGAAGTCATGCGCCCCGCCGGGTTCGCGCTGGATAAGTGTGCGGACCCGGCCGACGTGATCAAGAAGGGGTCCGTCTTGTGGGACGTCATCAAACAGTTCCGCGGGCTGGGCCTCCATAAGGCCGGCATACCGCGAGCGCTCGGCGGGAGCATGGAGGACGTGGACGCCATGTCCGGCTTACTTATAGCCGAAGAGATGGGCTACGCCGACGCGGGGCTGACCATCAGCCTGGGCGTATCGGCCATACCCTTTTCCATGGCCGCGCTCTTCCCGAACCCGAAGATGAGGGGCCTGGCGCGGGCGTACGCCGAGGATACGGAAGGCGAGCTCATCGGGTGCTGGGCCATCACCGAGCCCGACCACGGCTCGGACTATACCCACGGGGACGACGACCCACGATGCGGCCCGTCGGTCAGAGGCGTTCTGAAGGGGGACGAATATATCGTCAACGGCCAGAAGTCGGCCTGGGTCAGCAACGGCACCATCGCCACGCACGCGGTTCTCCACGTCGGCCTCGATCCCTCGGTGGGGATGAGGGGCCAGGGCCTGGCCGTCATACCGCTTGACCTGCCCGGGATCTCCCGGGGCAAACCGCTGGACAAGATCGGGCAGCGCGCCCTCAACCAGGGGGAGATCATCTTCGAGGATGCCCGGATACCCAAGGAGTATATGGTGCTCACCCCCGAAATGGGGGTCCTGCACGCCATGCGCGAAACGAGCCTGTCCCAGGTGAACGGCGGCATGGCCATCGTCTTTGCAGGCCTGGCCAAGGCCGCCTACGATGAGGCCTTTCGCTACGCCGGACAGCGTATCCAGGGCGGCGTGCCCATCATCGAGCATCAGAACATCAGGCTGAAGCTCTTCAGGATGTTTACCCTGGTCGAGGCTGCCCGCGGGGCCGTCCGCCGGATGGCCCTGTACAATGCGGTCAACCGGCCGCCCTCGGGGGCGCATGCCGTGGCCTGCAAGTGCTTCTCCACTGAAACCGCCTTCAGGGTGGCGAGCGAGGGGATCCAGATCCTGGGTGGAAACGGCCTGAGCAAGGAGTACGGGCTCGAAAAGATGTTCCGGGACGCGCGGGCGTCCATGATCGAGGACGGCGTCAATGAAAGCCTCGCGCTGGGCGCTTTCGAATATCTTTAGACCGACTAACCGGGAACCACAGAGAGGGGGTAACCCATGGGTTTTGTGAAATCATTGGATGAGATTTTGGCCTCACGTCGTGAGACTGCTGATTTCTACGATGCTGAGATGCTTACCGTTTTCTGGGAGACGAAGCCCGAGATCGTGCGTCGTTTGCTGCCGCCCATGCTCAAGCCGGCCGCACGCCCCATAGTCATGGCCTTTGTGGCCGACTACCCCCGCACGAATTTCGACGTGACCTACCACGAAAGCGCGCTTTTCCTGAGGGCTCAGTGGGAAGGGGTGGAGGGCGGCTACTGCCTGTCCATGCCGGTGACCAGCGACATGGCCATGGCGGGCGGGCGGGAGATTTATGGATTTCCAAAGAAAATCGCCGAGATCGGACTGAATCGCAAGGGGAATACCCTGGAGGGGTGGACGGAGCGGCGGGGCATACGCTTCATGGAAATCCGGGCGAAAATGAGCGGAAAGCTTAATGAGGCCGATGCCCAGTCCGTGCTGATGAGCGGGGGTATAAATCCGGACGGCTCGATGGAAGGCGTTTCCTACAATTTCAAGAACTTTCCCGCGCCGGAAGGCATGGGCTTTGATTACAACCCCCGTCTGGTGAAACAGGTAACGACTCTGAGACCGAAAGAGGTCCAGATCGGGGAGGCGGAGGTTCTCCTCAAGCCGTCGGATTATGATCCGTGGGCAGAGGTAGAGATCGTCAGGGTCCTGGGCGCCGTCTTTATCGTGGGCGACAATTCCATGAAGAGCGGCGCGGTTGTCGCCGAAATGGACCCGATGGAATTTGCGCCCTACGCTTTCTTGAAATGGGACATGAAATAAGGCGTCTCCCGTCCGCAAGCTCCCGGGGATAGAGTAGGCGACGTTGCGCCGGGCTCTGAAGGTGGAGTTGCAGACTCCCTCCGACCCACCGTCGTTGTGAGTCCCCCCGAATGTCACCCCGCAAATGCAAGGGACCCCGCTATCTCTCCACGAAGCGCGCTTTTTTTCTGGCCGGCGACAGATACTGCTTGAACTTGCATCATCGTTGCGCTATTGTGTGACCGAGCATCTCCGCTCATTCTACTCTTCCTGCGATGACGTGTTGGTCTCTTTATGCTCGAATACGCGATAAAACGATGGGCCGACAGCAAAACCTGAAAATCATAAAAGCCGAAACATCCACCGTGCCTTTTCATTTTTGCCCCCGGCTCCGTGTCTCATCGATATGAGGAACTGATTTTCACCATACGACAGGAGACAATAGTATGAAAAAGCAGCGTTTTTCGAGGAGATTCTTTTACCCGGTATTCCTGGTATTCATCGTAATGTCCCTGTCATGGGGAGTCTATAATCTCGCCTGGCGGCTTCCAAGCGTGACGATCCATCATCTGCTCGCCGACATATTCGGGACTCTTCTGTTCCTCTCAGTCACGTTCGGAGCCTGTGTCATATATCCAATGGCCTTCCTCCGGGGCGCATCTCTCCCGGAACGGGTCCTCGCCTCACTGGTCAACCCGTTCATCTGGGCGACGAAAGAGTGTATCAGGATGTTTGCTTCGTTCAGCCTTTCGGAGTGCCTCTACTACTACCTGAACCCGCTCAATATCTGGCTCGTTCTGGGAATCATAGCGCAGATGAGCGTCATCGAGATGATACTGCGGTGGAGGCGCAAGAAGAGAGGCGAGAAGATCCGGGTGTTTACCATCCCCGTGGTTGCCGCTTTCGTGATCAGCATAGCCCTGGTCGTGGGACTGTACGCCTGGGGCAAGGCGAGAGCATCTTCAGCTATTATCTGGTAATCTATAAGAAGCTATTCGGCCCGGGGGTAGGGCTGTAATCTTCCTTCAAGGAGGGATACCGTGTCCGACCATAAAAAAGACGGGATCATTTCCCATCCCCTGAATCGAAGGGATATGCTCAAGGCACTGGCAACGACATCGGCGGCCGGGTTGTTTGGCGTAACGCTTCCCGAAGCGCTCATGGGAGCGCCCTCTCCCGTTTTGCCTTCGGCGCCGAAACGCCCCAATATCGTATTCATCCTGAGCGACAACTGCCGACACGATTTCATGAGCTTCATGAAGCACCCGTTTATTCAAACGCCGACACTCGACAGGCTCGCCCGGGAAGGTGTATCGTTTGACAATGCCTTTAACACGACATCGCTCTGCAGCCCGTCGCGGGCCAGTTTCCTCACCGGGTGCTACGCCCATTCCCACGGGGTCATCAACAACCATTGTTCGTGGACGGGGAAGCGGACGATGTTCCTGGAGTACCTCAAGCGGGCCGGGTACAACACCGCCTTTATCGGCAAGTTCCACATGCCCGGAAACGGGCTTCCCAATCTCCCGTTTCTGGATACGTTCATATCGTTCACGATAAAGGAGAACCAGGGTCAGTACTTCAACTGCCCCCTGGTCGTCAACGGGAAGCCCGCCCCGTCGCGGAAGGCATACCTCATCGAGGAGCTCACCGACCGGGCGATCGAGTTCCTCGGGCAGGAGAGGGAAAACCCCTTCTGTCTCTATCTCTCATACAAAACGGCCCATCCCCCCTATCTCCCACCCAAAGACCTCGCGGGAATCTACAAGGACAAGGTCCCGCCCCTTCCCCCGGAGGTCGACTCGTGGATCGGCAGGACCAACGGGAACGTATTCGAAGGGACCATGGTTGGCTCGATCCCCGGCCTCTACCGGAGATACTGCGAAGCGATAACCGGCATGGATCGGGAGATCGGCCGTCTCCTCGAAACTATTGACGCATCCCCCCGAAGAAACGACACCGTGGTCATTTACGCATCCGACAACGGTTATATGTGGGGGGAGCATCGGCTCATCGGGATCAACTGGCACTATGAGGAAGCGATGCGGATACCCTTTATCGTGCGATGCCCCTGGCTTATACCGGACGCTGATACGAGGAGATCACAGATGATGCTCAATATCGATCTTGCCCCGACACTCCTGGATATTGCGGGCCTCTCGGTGCCGGCGGATATCGAGGGACAGAGCGCCGTCTCCATACTCAGAAACAAGAATGCCTCGGGACGGAACGCATGGCTCTACGAGTACTACAAATATTTCCCGGAAAACGTGCCTACCATGCACGGAGTGAGGACACGGACGCACAAATACGTTGAATTTGAAAAAGGGATGAGCCCGGAGCTTTTTGATCTGGTAAACGACCCGGCCGAGCGGCGCAACCTCTATGGGACCGCCGAAGGGAACAGACTTCTGCCTGAATTAAGAGCCATGATGGAAGATCTGAAGGCGGGAAAGCGTTTGTAGGGACACGATTCATCGTGTACGGCGGCCTGCCCCGAAGCGGCGGGCTTTTTGAGGTGCTGTGCCGGATTATTTCCCCTCGTACGCTTGCTTCAGGCCCTTTATGTCGATCTTACTCATCTTCAAGAGCGCCGCCATGACCCGCTTCGTCTTGGCGTTGTCGCTATCCTGCATCAGCTCCCCGAGCACCGTGGGGACGATCTGCCACGACAGGCCGTAGCGATCCCTCAGCCAGCCGCACGGCTCGGTCTGGCCGCCGTCGGAGAGCTTATCCCACAGCTCGTCCACCTCTTTTTGCGTCCCGCAGTTCACGAGCAACGATAACGGCATGCGTGAACGTATAGCCGTGCACCAGGTGACTGTCCATGCCCATGAAGAGCTGGCCGTCCAACGTGAACTCGGCGTGCTTTACCGTCCCCACGATATCCCCATCGGCCGCGTCGTAGGGCACCATCATCTCTATGCTCGAATTTTTGAAGAGGGAGACATAGCGCTTTATCGCCTCCTCGGCCTTTCCCGCCTGCCCACCTGTGAACATGAGACACGGCGCGATCTTTTGCGCGCGAGTAGCGAGGTTCAGTTGCCACGAGACGCCGTATTTATCCTTGACCCAGCCGTACTTTTCGCTGAAGGGATACGTGTCGAACTTCATCATGACTTCCCCGCCCGCCGAGAGCTTCTCCCACAGCTTGTCAATTTCCACGCGCGTCGCGCAGTTGACGAAAAAGGACACCGCGGGCGTGAAGCTGAACATCGGGCCGCCGTTGAGCGCCATAAACTCTTGCCCCTCAATCTCAAACGCCACGATCATCACCGACCCCTTCGGCCTTCCGGAGGCCGCCGCCGCCTCATCTCCGTAGCGTGACATGAAGCCGATCTTGGATTTATCGAAAATCGACACGTAAAAATTCACGGCCTCCTCGGCCTGGTGGTCAAACCATAAATGAGGGATGATCTTCTGCATGCGTGCCTCCTTAGTTCTTGATAGTTACCCGACATGAGTCATCGTATATTCGTGTCCGCCGGCCTGGTCGTTGGTCCTCCCGCCATTAGGGGAAAAAGACCTCATACCTCCGTTTGGTTCTTATCCATCGGACCGGCACAATACCCCTTCTCTCTTTTTACCTTATAATATTATACCCAAAATACCGGCATCAATCAATACGCGGGATTTACGCGGGGATTGCGAGCCCCCGTCGGGGGCTCGCAAGGACGGGTTATTACGGACGGGCGAGATATATGCCGCCCCTACGAGTTACCACCCCAAAAAGCAGGCTTTTAGGTGGCCCCGGTGGGAGAGGAGAGAACAAACACGAGATGGCTTACTGCCTGTAGGGACACGATTTATCGTGTCCGCCAGCCACCCCACTCACCTCGAGCCGCCGTCCCCTTCCCTTGCTCTTCATCGAAGCCTCGTATATTCCCGAGAACAGGTATAATAGTGTCTGTATATTTATGCCTATAATATTATATGCACTAAAATAATGCTTGAATATTTCACTCCGTTGCGATACATTGCAATAAATTTTTCTATAGAAAACGATGCGCTTCCCCGCAGCTTCGCCACACGGCCCGGTCGGCGGGATACGCGTCATCCCGTTTTTCCCGTATCCATTCACTGAGTGACACTTAACCCCTATTATTTTAAGGAGGGCACTATGGTTTCTCAGGAAAAGCACCTTCACTGGGACATCGAAAAGGGATCGCTATACCTCGTGCAGGAAAAAACGGAGCGCCGGCTTTTCCTGATGAGAAAGGGCTTCATGGATTCATTCTTCGACGAGATCCTGAACGTCGAGGGAAAAGATGCGCTCTCCATGACGATACGAAAGGTCCTCGAAAAGGCCCGGGCCCGGGACGCCGAGGCCGCCAGGCCCACCGTCGATACGCTCAACCGCTTCAAAGACGACTACATCCTGCCGCTTTCGATCGACCGGGAGCAATTGCCCCCCATGTTCACCCATACGGAAGGCACCCGTGAGCTCGTCGCGTTCGGCTCGGTGGTCTATCTCCTGGAAATCGCCACGATCCTCAATATCCTCAAGGAAGTCAGCGCGGAGATATTGACGCCCCGGGGGGCGCGGGCCATCGTCAGGAGTGTCGGAAAGCGGGCGGGGATGACCGTCGGGGATTCCGCGAAGGCCAACTATAACTGGAACGAGATCGACGCCGCCACGGCGTCGCTCGACCAGCAGACCCGTGTTATCTTTCCCCTCATGGGATGGGGGGTGCCCTCGGTCGTCTGCAGGAAGGGACGCGACGGCAATTATCTCTTGTTCTTCCGGTGCCGCAATACCTTCGAGTCCGACGGCGTCTCGTCGGCCCAGCCCGTCTGCACCGTCTTCGCGTCTTTTTTAGAGGGGATAACCGAAAGCATCATGCTCTCGCTCTCCGGGCAGGCGGCCGAGTGCCGAGAGGTCAGGTGCGCTGCCGCGGGAGACCCATACTGCGCCTTTGCCGTGAAGCTCAAGGCGAAGGGCTCCCCGGCGCTGGATTGGGCAGCATACGAGGACGAGTGGCGCGCACTGGATACATAGCGACAGTCGCTTGTGATGACGGATTATTGCAGGCGGGATAGAGAGAAAGGGGGCAGGCGTTCGGCTGACTCAGACGCTCTGTCCCCTTGTCGTATTCAGCGCTATATCAGCTAAAGTAGGCACGATTGATGCGCCAGCCCACATAGACTCCCAGGAGGCTGCCGACCCCGCTGAATAGGTAAGCCGTCATGATGCCGAGGCCCGATCCTGCCCACCACCCGATCCAACCGAAGACCGTCATCCCCACGAAGATGCATATCTTGTTCATCTGCGCTCCATGAGGGAGGTCGAGGGGGTCAGGCGTTTGTCCGACATAAGGCTCTTCCGGCTGTCCATATCACATATAGCTGTGGGCATGACAAGCCGTGCCCACACCCACTATTATTGCTAACCCTATCGCGAAAGGAGAGGACCAGCACGAAACGGGCCTACCATCTGTAGGGACACGATTCATCGTGTTCGTTTGACCTTGCTGTTCCGGCCTCAACCCTCATCATGAGGGTCGACCCTGTCCCGCCGCTCGCCTATTTTGAGGCGAAGAAGAGGAACCTCGTGTCTCCCCTGTTCGTCGAGTATTCCCCGAGGCATTCCACCTTTGAGAACCCCTTCTTGCTCAAATAATTCGCGATCCAGCCCTCGATGTCGGGCTCCATAAAGGCGAATTTCTTCTTCCAGTCCACGGACTCGTTGGGCTGGCCCGTCTCGAAGAAGATCGACGTCGTCTTCTCGCAGAGCGTCGAGAATATCCGATCGGCGGTGTCGAAGCCCCACTCCGAGACCCAATGGTGAAAGATCGAGAGGCAGCAGAGCATATCGACCCGGGGCAGTGAGCGCACGGTGTCGATATCTATCCCGACGTTAAGGAAGGCGGTGCGGTCCATCTTTCGGATCGCCCTGATCATCATCGCAAAGTCGTAGAGCCTTTTCTTCCTCTCGACGCCGATGGCCACCGCCCCGCTCTCGCTGGCCATAAACGTGAAGTACCCGATCTCGCAGCCGGTGTCGAGGAACGAAAATGGGGGCGACGGCAGGTGCTTCTTCATCGCGTCCCATCTCTCGATGCAATCGCGTTTCGATTTCTTGGAGACCCTGCCGTACACCGGTTGATAGTACCGGGAAGTCCTGGCGGCCGAAAGCGCAACGTCTATGCGCTGAAACAGGCTCATCGCGCCCGTCAGCGGATCGAGCCCCTTGAAGACCGCCCTGATGCGTCTCCTGAAAGCCTTTCTCTCCGCTTTTCCGAAAGACGGCAGCACCCTGCCCGACGACACCCCCTCCCCCACGCGCGGCAGCGCCATGCCCGACGAGCCGCCGGCACTCCCGGCGCCGGCGAGGCTCAGGCTCCTGCCTGTCTGGCCGGACAGGACGAAAAACCACATGCCCAGCATAGCGGTAATGAGCCCGCTGCCCCAGAGGATGGGCAGCCCCGCCTTCTCCTGGTACTCGAGGAGGGGGAACGCCTGTGTCAGCATGGTCCCCGCTACCGCGTGGGTGAACAGAAACCGGCTTTTGCCGGCGTATATCTCCTCATTTACCACCTTGGTCGTCGGATCAACCCGGATAACCATTGCGTGGTACGGATCTGTCGCATGATTTTTCTCCCCTATCTTGTCCATCCCTCCGCCGGAAACGATAAACGTCGTGTCCTTGATCCTGGTGCGGACGTAGGAATGGTAGTCGCCGGAGAAAACGTAGTCCACATTGTACTTTTCGATCAGCGACAGAAATCTCTTCTCCCCCTGCATATCACGGCCCGTGATCGCAGGCGAGACGAAGGTTGCCGACGCATGGGTAAAGACGAAGGTCATGCGCGTGTCTCCCTTCCTGTGGCCCAGCACATCGGCCAGGTACGGAAGATACGTCTCTGTATTTACATCGTCCAGGACGACGAAGAGACACCCGTCATGGGTAAAGTGAAAATTGTCTGGCCCGTAGATCGCCTCGAAGGACTGAGGGGTAAAGGAATAGAACAGTTCGCCCGGATCGTCCGTCGTGACGATGTCACGATTTCCCGCAACGAGGAACACCGGCACACGAACACCCCATGAAGAAAAATCCGTCATGAACCGCCGGTGATACTCGGCCGTGGGGCCCTTTACGAAATCCCCGAGGATAACTCCGAAGTCCGGGGCGTCACCCCTGATATCATGCTTGTAAATGGCGGAAAAGAAATCACCCAGCCTCGTATCCCCGACAACGAAGAACGAGAACGGCTTTTCGCCGGTATCTTTTGCCGTGAGCAGATCCACGTTCTCCGTCTTATTGCCGAGGAACGCCGGCAATTGAATATCTTCTTTAGACTCGCCGTAAATCATTGAGGCGCCGGCGTACGCAAAGGAGGCCAGCGAAAGCACCATAATCAAGAGGACGACCCTGGACTTAATCTTCGCTTTCTTCTTTGGAATGATGTCGCTTGTCATACTGCTTCCTATAAATGAAATCCCAGTTTTTGCATAATATAAGTTTAATATAACTTCGGCTCGGATAAGTCAAGAAAATGGCGCCTTGTAAAAAGTTATATTTTTCTAATTCGGCGCGCGTACGGAAGACGCGAAGGGATGGAATCGGGAGCCCGAACGGGGAGGCGATATCACGATGAGACCCGACCCCCTTCCCGTCCCCTTTTTCGCCCGGCTTCATCTCAGCCAAAAAGTTCTTTCCCACCCGCGAATATTCCTTGCGCTTTTTTTTCGTCTGCAGTATAGTTAGCGTCACTTACCAGGCGCGGTGAACACCCCGGGCGTCCGTCCGGAGAGGGAGACCGCATGCATCCATCACGACGCTAAGGAAACGGCATGACACAATTTGAGGACTTTGACACCCACCATAAGAACTCCCAGCCAAAACACCTCCCCCCGGGCCGCGTGAAGATCGCCGACTCGTTGAGGCTCCTCCTGAGAGAAAAAGACTTCAACGCCATCACCACCGCCGAAATCGCCAAGAACGCCGGGGTTACCGAGGCCCTCATCTACAAATATTTCAAGGACAAACGTGACCTCCTCTACCAGGTTCTGGCCGAATACCTCGAACACTATATCGTGCAGGCCCGCCAGGACCTCGCCGGGATCACCGGCACCCTCAACAAGCTCAGGAAGACCATCTGGATACACATCAACGTCTACGCCACCGATCGCGTCTTTGCGAAGATATTGATGCTTGAGGTCAGGAGCTTTTCCGACTATTACATGAGCGAGCCCTATCGTCTCGTCAAGGAGTATAGCGTGCTCTTGTCCGATATCCTGAAGGAAGGCATTGCCAAGGGCGAGCTCCGAAACGACATCTCGCCCTCGTTCATGCGCCAGGTGATCCTCGGCGGCATCGAGCACGTCTGTCTGACCAGGGTGGTCTTCAACCGCGAGATCCAGCCCGACGCCATGACCGAAGACCTGACGCGGGTAATCTTCAAAGGGATAGAAAAGCGAGGCAAATAAAGAAAAATCGGCCCGAGCCGGATATTTCTCTTGACAAAAAAAGGTAAGTTAGTATCATTAACCTGCCGGTCGTTTTTTGTGGTTAGTGGTAAATAGTAAGTAATTACAGTACATTATCGTAATTGAAGTTTATTTACTAACACCCACTGCGGAGTCCTACCATGAAACGAGAGAGATTCTGGACCAAGTCCTACGGGCAAGAAATCAAGGACGTCGACCCCAAGCTCTTCGAGACGACCACCGTGGACCTCTACAAGAAGAGGTTCGAGAAAAGCCCGGCCGATCCTGCCTACGTCTTTATGGGCGTCCCGATAACTTTTGCCGAGTTCGACAGGCTGACAAACCGCTTCGCCAACATGCTCATCAAAAACGGACTCAAAAAGGGCGACGTCGTTGGGGTCAACCTCCCCAACATCCCGGCCTTCCCCATCGCCTGGCTGGGCACGCTGAAAGCGGGGTGCGTCTTCATGGGGGTATCGCCCCTCCTTTCCCCCGAGGAGATGGAGCACCAGCTGCGTGACTCCGAGGCCAAGGCACTGGTGACACTCGATGTCCTGTTCGCCTTCCGGGTCGTCAACATCGCACCGAAGCTCCCCAAGCTCACGCTCATCATGGCCGGGAGCGTCGTGGACTTCCTGCCCAAGTTCAAGCAGGTCCTGGCCAAGGCCCTCAAGAAGGTCCCCACCGGAAAGGTGACACCGCTTGCCGGAAAGACCGTCTACCACTTCACCGAGACGATCGCCAAGGGCGCATTTCCCGACACGGCCCCGAACGTCAAGCTCGGTCCCAATGACACAGCGCTCCTCATGTACACCGGCGGCACGACGGGCGTGCCCAAGGGCGCGGTCATCACCCATCGTAACAACGTCGCGGAGGTCCTCGTATCCACTCAGTACATGCAGTGGGACAAACTCAAAGCACGGGCACTCTCGGCCTTCCCGATGTTTCATATCGCCGGCATGGCGTTCAACGAGATATCCGTCTACAACGGTTGGACCCAGATTCTGCTCCCCGACCCCCGCAACACGGACTTTATCTGCGATGTGCTGGCAAAGTACAAGCCCGTCCTCATCGCCAACGTCCCCTCGCTCTATCATATGCTGATGGCCAACCCCCGCTTCAGGAAGCTCGATCACGCAAACCTGACTCAGTGCGTCTCGGCGGCGGCGCCCTTTCCGGTCGAGTCACAGAAGGAGCTCGAGTCAATTATCGGGAAGAACAAGCTTATCGAGCTCTACGGCATGACCGAGACCACCGCCATCAGCGTCATGAACCCGCTTAAGGGCGCGCGCAAGCTCGGCACCATCGGCCTGCCGCTTCCCAACACGGACATCAAGCTCCTCGAGCCCGGTACCGGGCGGGAGGTTAAGCAGGGAGAGGCCGGCGAGTTCTGCGTTAAGTGTCCGCAGCTCATGAAGGGGTACTACAAAAAACCCGAGGAGGACAAGAAGTCCTTTGACAGCGAGGGCTTTTTCCACACGGGCGACGTGATGGTTCAGGATAAGGACGGCTACCTGACGATCGTCGACCGAACCAAGGACATGATCATCGTTTCCGGCTTCAAGGTCTTTTCAAAAAAGGTAGAGGACATCCTGGCCAAACACCCGGCCGTCGAAATGATCGCCACCATCGGCGTCGCCGACCCGAAGAGGCCCGGCTCCGAGCTCGTCCGGGCCTACGTGACGCTGGTGCCCGGGTACGACTACGGCGGCGACCAGGAAAAGCTCAAATCCGAGATTATCGCCATGGCCAAGGCGAAGCTTGCGCCCTACGAAGTCCCCAAGGAGATCGTGATCAGAAAAGAGATGCCGCTCACGTCCGTGGGTAAGCTCGACAAGAAACAGCTGAGAAAAAACCCATAACATATTTACGAACCATTCTTTTTTAAGGGAGGTCAACATGAAACCCGAAGAGTATATCTGGGACTTTAGAAATCCCTACCTCTGGATGGACCGCGTGGTGCGCAGCGCTTTCCCGCCGATGATCATCACGTGCGCCATCACCGGCGGCGTCCAGGGAAAGGAATCCAACGAGAGTCTTCCTGAGAGCGCCGAGGAGCAGGCCGATCAGGTCTTCGAGGCCTATAAGGCCGGCGCGGTCTCCGTACACATCCATGCGCGCGACCCGAATAATCTGGCCATGACGACGAAGAACCCTGAGGACTATTCGCGGGTCAACAAGCTGATCCGGGAGCGCTGCCCCGACATCATCATCAACAACACCACCGGCGGCGGCCCCTGGCTCTCGACGGAGGAGCGCATGTGCTGCCTCTTTGCCGACCCGAAGCCGGACATGGCCAGCCTCAACCTCGGCCCCTTCGTCCTCAAGGTCTCACTCAAGGACAGGAAAGAGCCGCTGAAGAATCCCCGGGCCGGCTTTTTGTTCGACACCTGCATTCCTTGCTCCTATGCCGATGTCAACCTCTACGCCAAGACGATGAAGGAAAAGGGAATCAAGCCCGAGGTGGAGCTCTACCAGCCGGGGCAATACCACGTGCTTCAGGACCTCATGCGGGAAGGGAACATCGATCCCCCCTTCATGATTCAGTACGTCATGGGATTCCAGACCTCCTCATACCCCACCCCGGCAAACGTCCTGGGACTCATCAACGAGCTGCCACCTAATTCGATGTTTTCCCTCATCGGCGTGGGGCCGTTCCAGATTCCGATGAACGTCTTCTCCATCCTGCTTGGCGGACACATCCGCGTGGGCATGGAAGATAACCTCTATTATCGCAAGGGCGAAAAGCTCAAAAAGAACGCCCAGCTCGTGGAGCGGATTATCCGGATCGCCAAAGAGATGAACCGGCCGATCGCCACCGTCGCCCAGGCGCGGGAGATGCTGGGTCTTCCCGCCAAGCCGGCAAAATGACAACCAGCTATATCACAGGGGGCCGGCCCTTCGATGCCGGCCCCCTTTTCATCACGTATCCTATGCGGAGGCTTACATGGCCGATTGGAAAAAAGACGTTAAGAACATCATCTACGAGGGGCAGATAAAAGTCCCTTATAAGTGGAACGTGGGGGAGACCGGAAGCCGTTTCCTGATCGCCTTGAGAGACAAGAAAGAGATCTGGGGGACCAGATGCCCTAAGTGCAAAAAGGTCTATGTCCCTCCGGTCAAGACGTGCGGCGAATGTTTCGTCCCGTGCGACCAGTGGCTGCAGGTCAAGGACACCGGGACCGTCGAATCGTTCACCGTGGTCCACTACCCCCACTCGATGCAACCGATAAAACCCCCCTTCGCCTACGGGCTCATCAAGCTGGACGGCGCCGACGGGGCGCTGCTCCATCTTATCGGCGGCGTCGATCCGGCTAAGATCAGCCAGGGGATGAAGGTAAAAGCTGTCTATGCCGATAAGCGAGAGGGATCGATCCTCGATATCAAATACTTCTCTCCCGTATAAAGAGGGCGCGGCTTATCCGCGTTCTATTCATGAAAAGGAAGGTTGCTATGGAAAAAATAGGAATAGTCGGGGTCGGACAGACCACCTATGAGCGATCAAAAGAGGCCCCCTTTGACGAGCTGGTCTTTGAAGCGGCGACGAAGGCGCTTTCCGACGCCGGCGGCCAGATCGAACAGATCGACAACATTGTCACCGTCTCCAACGACTTTTGGGACGGCCGCACGATTTCATCTATGGCCATCCAGGATGCGGCCGGAAGCTGGGGCAAGGACATCTCCACCATCGAGGATGACGGCACCTTCGGGACGCTCTACGGGATGATGAGAATCCTCTCCGGGTCTTTCGATACGACGCTCGTCGTCTCTCACATGAAGGGGTCCGAGGGCGTGATGGACCTCATCACCAACGCGATGTTCGACCCGATTTATCAGCGGGGGCTCGGCATCGACGCGACATCATCGGCCGCGCTTCAGGCACGGCTCTATATGAAGATGAGCGGCGCCACCGAAGAGGATTTCGCCCGTGTTTCCGTGAAAAACCACAAGAACGCCAAGAACAACCCCCATGCGCAGCTGCCGCTCGACATCACGGTTGCGGACGTCATGAAATCAAAAAAGATCGCCGAGCCGCTCAAGCTCTTGGATTGCTCTCCCATCAGCGACGGCGCGGCGGCGGTGGTCCTTGCCAACGAGAAGGGGGCCAAGCGATTCAAGAAGTCCCCCGTGTGGATCAAGGGGACGGGGCACTGCAGCGATAGCTACAACATCGGCTACCGGGACCTTGCCCGCTCACGCGCGCTTAAGGACGCGGCCGGCAGGGCCTACCGGGCGGCCGGGATCAAGGACCCGATGAAAGACTTGGACGTTGCCGAGATATACGACGCCTACTCCTACATGGAGCCTCTGTGGTACGAGGGGCTCGGTTTTGCGCCCGAGGGGAAAGGTAAAGACCTCCTCAGGTCCGGCGCCACCGAGATGGGCGGTCAGCTTCCGGTCAATCCCTCGGGCGGCGTGATCTCCGCCCACCCGGTGCTCGTGGCCGGCATGGCGCGCCTGATCGAGGCGGTGTTGCAGGTACGCGGCGAGGCCGGCAAGAGACAGGTCAAGGGTGTAAAGACGGCGCTGGCTCATGGGATCAACGGCCCTTGCGGTCAGGCACACTGTGTCATCGTCGTTGGATCATAGAAAGGGAGGAAATCATGGGAAAAAGAGTAGCCATCGTCGGTTTCGGCCAGACCTATCAGAGGAGCTCCCGAAAGGACGTCAACGGCGTTGAACTCATTAACGAGGCCGTCACGGCGGCCCTTGCGGACGCCGGCATCACGATAAAGGATATTGACGCCGTCGTTATCGGCAACATGGACCACTTCGAGGGCATCAACTACGTCGATATGTGGAGCGTGGAAGGCTCCGGCGGTGTAATGAAGCCCGTGGTCAAGGTCACCACCGGCGGCACGACCGGTACGACCGTCGCCATGTGCGCATACTATCACGTGGCCTCCGGGATGTTCGACAGGGTGCTTGCCATCGGCTGGGAGAAAAACTCCGAGTCCGACACGACCGGCGCTATCATTACCGCCTTTCACCCGGTATGGGAGCGGCCGAACCTCGGCGGTGCCATCGCGGGACTCGCGGTGGAGGCAAGTAAGTATATGGACAATTACGGCGTCACAGAAAGAGACGGCGCCCGAATTGCAGCACGCGAGCGGCTGCACGCCCTCAACAACCCCTACGCACACCTCCATCAGGAATGGATGAAGGGAATGGACGTGGATAAGATCGTCGATCTGTTGGTCACCTCCGAGCAGAACCAGATGCTGGCCTACCCGCTCAGGATGAGCGACATGTGTCCCCGCACGGACGGGGCGGCGGCCTGCGTCTTTGCGTCGGAGGACGTGGCCGAAAAGCTCGCGCCCGTCCCGGCGTGGGTGGCCGCCACGGCCAACCGGCACGATTTCGTCTATCTCGGCGATATCGATTGGGATTACAACACGACGTTGATGGACGCGAGCAAGAAGGTCTTCAAGAAAGCAGGGATCAAAGAGCCTCTCAAGGAGATTGACGTCTGCGAGCTTTACGTTCCCTATTCTTACGGCGGCCTCAAGTGGATGGAGAACATCGGGTTTGCCAAACCGGGCGAGGGACCGAAGCTCGTCTGGGACAAGGTGACCGACATGGACGGCGAGCTCCCCGTCAATCCCTCCGGCGGCGTCATGAGCTCAAACCCCATCGGCGCCACGGCGCTTATCCGAGTCGGCGAGGCGGCATGGCAGATCATGAGGAAGGCCGGCCCCCGGCAGGTAGCCAAGAACGTGAACTTCGCCCTGACGACCGGGTTCGGAGGGTGCAGCTGGGCCGATGTCATGCTGTTGTCAAAGAAAAAGCCCTCGTAGCGATGTCTCATCGCCGTACCCGCGTGTCAGGCTGAGTACGGCATGACGACGCGCGGTACCGATGGGAAGAAATCGAGCATTCGCACCACGACAATAAAAGGAAAGAGAAATGACCGAAAAAAAGGAAGAGAAGGAGCTGTTGGCAATATCGTCAGGGGACGCCGCCCAGCCCTTTAAGTGGAGCGTCGGAAAACACGGATCCAAGTTTCTGGCGGAATTGCGGGACCACAAGAAACTCTTCGGCATCAAGTGTCCGAAGTGCGGCCGTGTCTACGTCCCGCCGCGCCTGGTCTGCGGCAGGTGCCACGCGGCCATGGACGAGTTCGTCCCCGTCTCCGATGAAGGAAAAATCACCGTGTGCACGATCATCCAGTTCTCGTTCGTCGACCCCAATACCGGCATCCAGCGCCCGGTTCCCTACGGGTACGCCTTCATAACGCTTGACGGCGCCGACACCGCCATACCCCACTTTCTCGACAGCACCGACCCCGCAAAAGTCAAGGTCGGGGCCCGGGTCAAGGCGGTCTTCGAGGAAAACCGGACGGGAAGCCTCATGGACATCAAGCATTTTTCGGTGCTTTAAGACGAGTCGTTTGCGGCCGTCTTTGCGACGAAGACGGCCGCCCCCGTTTCCTCGTTATATTTTCATGCCCCCTATCTATAAAGGGAAAATACCATGGATGAGCGCCTTTGGCATCGTGCGTACGTACCCGAGGTGCCGCGAGAGGTCGCGCTCGACGACATTACCATCCCCGAGATCCTCGCCCGCACCGCAAAGAAATTCCCGGATCGAATCGCCCTCATCTACTTAGGGAGGAAAATCACCTATCGAGAAATAGACCAACTCGCGAATCGATTCGCGCGTGTGCTTATCTCCCTCGGTCTTACGTCGGGGGACCGGATCGCGCTGCTATTGCCCAATATTCCCCAGATTGTCATCGCCTACTTCGGGGCGTGGCGCGCCCACCTCACCCCGGTCCCTATCAACCCGCTCTATACGGACCGCGAGATCGAGCACCAGCTCAACACGTCGGGCGCAACGGCGCTGGTAAGCCTTGACCTTCTGGTCGGCCGGATGCTCGCCCTGAAACCGAGGACGAGCGTGAAAACCGTCATTACCGCCCACATCAAGGACTACCTCCCCTTTCCGGCAAAGCAGCTGTTCCCCTTCGTCAAGAAGGGGATGTCGGTGAAATACGAGCCCGCGCCCGACTACTACGACTTTTTGGACCTGATGAAAAGTGGCTCCGACGCGCCCGTGGGTCCCCCGCCGACGCTCGATGACCTCGCCCTCATCCCCTACTCCGGCGGAACGACAGGGGTCGCCAAGGGGGTGGCCCTGACCCACCGCAACGTCTCGGCCATCACCCAGATCGCCCAGGCCTGGTTTTACGATATCAAGGACAAGCCCGAGAGTGAGCTGGCGATCTTCCCGTTTTTCCACATGGCGGGCTTCACCGCCGTCATGAACCTCTGCGTCATCAACGGATGGACGGCGATCCTCGTGCCGCGCCCCGAGCCCAAGACGGTCATGGATATGACCCTCAAATACCGACCGTCCATATTCCTTGCGGTCCCGACAATTTACGTGGGTGTTATGGCCCTGCCCGAGTTCGCGGATTCCGACCTCTCGTTTATCAAGGGGTTTTTCTCGGGGGCGGCTCCCCTCCCCGTCGATACGATCAACACCCTCAGGCAGGCCACCGGCGCCCTCATCGTTGAGGGCTACGGCATGACCGAATCGACGACGTTCATCTCCGTCACCCCGTGGGGGGAAGCTGAAGCCGGGGAGCGTCGGGGTGCCCCTGCCCGGCGTGGATGTGAAAATCGTGGACGTCGATACCGGCACAAAAGAGGCCCCCGTCGGCCGGGAGGGAGAGATCATCTTTCGCGGCCCAAACATGTGTCAGGGTTACTACAACATGCCCGAGGAGACAAAGAACAACATCAGGGACGGCTGGTTTTACACCGGGGATATCGGGATGTTTGACGATGACGGCTACCTCTATATCGTTGACCGCAAGAAAGACATGATTATCGCCGGCGGCTATAACATCTTTCCGCGGGAGATCGACGAGGTTCTCTTCGATCATCCCCAAGTATTGGAGGCCTGTACCATCGGGGTACCTCACGACTATCGCGGAGAGACGGTCAAATCGTTCATCGTGGCAAGACCGGGCCAGACGCTCTCACACGAAGAGCTCGACGCCTATTGCCGCGAGCGCCTTTCCCCCTACAAGGTGCCTAAGATTTACGAATTTGTGGAATCGCTGCCTAAATCTGCCATCGGAAAAATACTGAAGCGAGAGCTCAGAGATGCCGAATTGAACAAGGTAAAGAAATAGCCTATTTATAAGGAAGGTACCATGGAAAAAGTGTTCTTTGAAGACTACGAAGTTGGTGAGCTCCTCGTCTCACCGGGACGGACCATCACCGAGACCGACATCATCCTCTTCGCCGGGCTCACCGGTGACTGGCACCCGATCCACACCAACGTCGAATATGCCAAGAAGACGATGTTCGGCGAGCGGATCGCGCACGGCATGCTGGGCCTTTCGGTGGGATCGGCCCTCATTTTTCGCCTCGGGCCCTATGTCTTTACGCCAAAGAAATTCATCGCCTTCTACGGCATAGACAAAGTCCGGTTTACCGGCCCCATCAAGATCGGGGATACCATCCGCTGCGAGGCGAAGGTTGCCGAGATGAAGGAGCGGGATGAAAACACCGGCACCATAGCCTATGAGGCGGCCATCAAGAACCAGCGCGACGAGGATTGTGTCGTCTTCACCCCCAAGATTCTCGTCGGGAGAAAAAAGAAGGAGTGACCCATGGATTTCGAACTGACCAGTGAACAGAAGATGCTCAAGGAGACCGTCGCGAAATTCGTCGACAAGCAGGTCATTCCCGGCGCCCCCGAGATCGATCAGGACGGCACGTTTCCCGAGGCGAACTTTCGGGCCATGGCCGAGCTTGGGCTTTTCGGGATATCGATCCCTCCCGAATACGGCGGCATCGGCGCCGACCTTACATCGTGTGTGCTGGTGATGGAACAGCTCAGCCGCGGCTGCGCCTCCACCGCCAATACCTACGGCTCCCACGCCATCCTCTGCACCGAAAACATCTACCGCAACGGAAACGAGGCGCAGCGGAAGAAGTATCTGCCCGACCTGATCGCGGGAAAGAAGATCGGCTTTATCGCCATCACCGAGCCCGAGGCGGGATCCGACGCCCTGTCGATGCGTACCCGGGCCGTCAAAAAGGGAGATAAGTACATTCTCAACGGCACCAAGATGTTCATCACCAACGGACCCGTGGCTGACGTCGGCGTCGTCTACGCCAAGACCGACCCGGACGCCGGCCATAAGGGGATATCGGCCTTCATAGTCCAGAAGGAGTTCAAGGGATTTTCCCGGGGAAAGAGCCTCAAGAAGATGGGAGTGCGCGGCTCACCAACGGGCGAATTGATCTTCGAGGACATGGAGGTGCCCGAGGAGAACCTGCTGGGCGCCCACAACGAGGGGATCAAGGTCCTCATGAACGGTCTTGACCGGGAGCGGATTATCTATTCCATCACCCCCGTCGGCGTCGCACAGGGGGCATTCGATGTCGCGTTCAGATACGCATCCCAGCGTGTCCAGTTCGGGACGGCCATCATCAATTTCCAGATGATCCAGGAGATGCTGGCGGAAATGGCCACGGATCTGGTCGCGGGCCGCACGGTATCCTACTGGGCGGCGACGCTGGCCGATCAGGGGAAGCGGGTGCGGCTTGAGGCGTCCTATGCCAAGCTGTTGGGCTCCCAGGTCGGGATGAGGGTCGTTGACAAGGCCGTCCAGATCCTCGGCGGCTACGGATTCATCAGCGAATTCCCGGTGGAGCGCATGTACCGGGACATGAAAGGGATCGAGTTCGGCGCAGGTACCACCCAGATTCAGAAGCTTATCATCGCCCGCGAACTGATGAAAGGTATGGGCTCCGGGACATAACAGGAAGAGCGAACGGTGGCTTTCAAGGGGGACGTACAGTCCCCTTTTTTTGTCTCCAATGGTGCACAGATGGGGGAAACCTCACCGTTTTCGCTCGCGCGCATCGGGAACGAGTCCTTCGACACAGCCCTTGACCGAACCAGACCACTGGCGGAAGAGTCGGCGCCTCGGCGTATCCGATCGATCGCACACGGCGTCTTGGCCGCCCTATTTTATTATTTGACTCCCGATCTATCTGTGATATAAGAAAAAATGACCGTCCGGGCGGTCTTGAGCATTTGTCGGCCGACTGACACGATCCACGCCGCCGGGCGGGCTGAAAATAGCTCACGGCTTTTTCTTACGCTCTTCATGACGGGAAGGAATTGCATGGGATACTACATCACGATCGCGGGGCTCATTCTTTTCATCCTCGGAATCGTCACCTTTATAAAGATGTCGAGTCTGACCCTCATGTTCTACGTCTACACCTTCTTGGGCCTGGCGTTTGCTATCTGGGGGCTTACCACCCTCAAAAAGGCTCGACGAGAGGCAATCAGAGACGTTGCGAAGGCAAGGGTCGACCGGATGGCGACCGCCCGCAGCATCCCAACAAAGAAATGCCCGGCATGTGGAGGCGCTATTGAGGTCTCGTCGAGACTCTGTCCGCTCTGCGGCCATGCGTTTCAGGTGACCTATACCCTGACGGTCTTTACCCCATTCGACGTAAGTAAACGAGAAGGATTGATCAAATACCTTATGACACGGATGAAGAAGACCTACGAGGAGATAGCCATCCAGCTCGAAAAGGGAATGGTCTTCAGGTATTCCAACAAGGAGGATTCGGAAAAAAACAGGAAGAGCTTTGAAAACCTCGGCTGTAAGGTGAAAGAGGGAGAGATCGTCTCAAATACATGACGAGTCCCGCCTCGCCTTGTTGCATAATCACCTTTACGCGGGTGCCTATTCTCGCAGAGGATAGCGGGCAGCCCGATCGCGTCATATAGTCGGTCAGACTATTCTTCTATTATCCCCTCTCGATATCATAAGGAGCATCATATGGAGGCAAAAGACGTGAAAAAGGCCCTGGTCGTCGGAGCCGGCGCAATGGGACACGCCATCGCCCAGGTCTTTGCGACGGCAGGTATCGACGTGAGCCTTGTCGATCTGGCTGACGACATTCTCGATCACGCGATGAAGCTGATCGGATACAACCTCAAAACCCTCGCCGATTTCGGCCGGGTCAATCCGGCCGCTATACCCGCCATCCTTAAGCGCATTCACCCTTCCATCGACCTGAAGGCCGCAGCTCAAAACGTCGACTTTGCCATTGAAGCGGTGTTTGAGGTGCCGGAGGCGAAGAAGAAGATCTTTTCGGACCTCGAGGCCTATCTCCCGCCTCACGCCGTGATCGCCAGCAACACCTCGGGGCTGGAGATCTTCAACATTATCGAGCCGAAAGATCCGTCGCGCATAGTCATCGACCACTGGTGCGCCCCGGCGTATATCATTCCCCTGGTCGAGGTGGTTCCCGGGCCGCAGACCGCCCCCGAGGTCGTTTCCTTCACCGTCTCGCTCATGGAGCGGGTCGGTAAGCGCCCGGTGGCCATGCGCCAGTTCGTTCGGTCGTTCATACTAAACCGAATCCAGGGTTACATCTTCATGGCCGTCATGGAGATGCTCGACAAGGGGTGGGCGACGCCGGAGGAGATCGACTATGCGATCAAGATGAGCCTCGGCGTGCGTTTGCCGGTGGTCGGGGTGGTGCAGACGTACGACTTCACGGGGCTGGACATTGTGGCGGATATGATCAAGAGCTACGGCATGAGCTACCCGATTATCGAGAACAAGGCCAAGGAGGGAAACCTCGGCGTGAAGACCGGTAAGGGGCTCTTCGACTACAACGGACGAAGCGAGGAGGAGGTGCTCAGGAAGCGGGATGAGCTGATTATCAAGCTCTGCGATTTCGTCGAGGAGCTCAACGGCTTCAGGCCGGTTTAAGTTCTGGCGGCAGGTCTCGTTTAATTGAGGAGATAGTTGCCGGGATCCACGGGAACGCCGTTGATCCTGACTTCGTAGTGCAGGTGGGCGCCAATGGAGCGGCCGGTGCTGCCGACGAGCCCGATTTTCTGCCCCCTCTTGACCCGGTCACCGTCGTGGACGAGGATCACCGACAGGTGGGCGTAATTGGTCGTGATGCCGTAGCCGTGGTCAACGGTGATCACGTTGCCATAGCCGGACTCGACGCCGGCGAAGATGACCGCACCGTCGGCCGTGGCATGGACAGGGGTGCCCAGGCTATTGGCGATATCGTACCCCTCATGCATCTTGATCGTCCGGTTGATGGGGTCCCGCCGGAAGCCGAAGCTTGAGCATAAGAACCCCTTGATCGGCCATATGGAGGGAGTGCAGTCCAGCAAGTAACTCTGGTTCTCAAGGAAGATGAGGAGCTGCTGGAGGCTTTCCTCACGGTGGCGTGATTCCTCCTCGAACTTCAGCATTCCCGTCATCAACTCGCCGGAGCCGATGTCGCCCTCGCCGTTCTTCCTCGTCAATTCGTCGTTGTCCCCTTTAGAGGTCCCGCCGATGCCGAAGAGCTCCGTCCCGCCCCCACTCGTGCCGATGTTGAGCATGGTGCAAATAGTCTCATTTGTGGTCTGCATCTTATCGAGTTTGGCGCTCAGCTCTTTGAACTGCTTGTGGAAGAGCTTGAGCTGGTCATTCTGCATCCGGTTTTCTTCCTTGAGGGAAGAAGAGCTCAAGCATCTCCAGGCGGATGTTAAGATAGTTGTAAAGCATGGAAACGGAAGCCACGAGCACCGCAAAGGCGAAAACTGCCGCGGCATACAGGACGATGTTGGATATCTTGTGTCTGGAAAGCTTGTCGGCCTTATCGTGGATGATGAGAATCGAATAATAGCTCTTTTTCATTATTGAAAGACACACATGGTAAAGAATGCGTCCGAAAAACACAATATACGGACCAAGTGCGAGACATATATCACAAATAGTACAATAATGTCAAATATTTTCACTCTTTTTTACCAAAAATATGAGAAAAATTCCAGAATTTCCTCGTCCCTCGGCCCGTCCCGGCGGCCGTTTTGCCCTCTTTCCGGTCCCTGGAGGGGAAAAAATGAGGATGCATCCCCCATATGATTACCCCTTTATTACCCCGATCGGCCGCGTCCGGGCGACTTTTCTTGAAAGTCCCGCCCCATGCACCACCTCTACCACTCGATCCACGTCCTTATAGGCGTCGGGCATTTCTTCGGCCAGCGAATCCTTGCCCCCCGCCATGACGAAGATCCCTTTTTGCATCAGCTCTTTTCCGATCGACCTCCCCTTGGCCGCTTTGATCGCCGCGTGCCGCGAGAGGACCCGCCCGGCACCATGACAGGTGCTTCCGAAGGTCTCCTTTATCGCCCCTTCAGTTCCCACCAGGATGTACGAGTGGGTCCCCATGTCCCCCGGGATGAGGATGGGTTGGCCGACGGAGCGGTACACCTCCGGCACGAGCGGATGTCCTGCGGGGAGGGCTCGCGTGGCGCCCTTGCGGTGGACGCAGACCTCTTTTACCTCTCCGTCTATCTCGTGCTTTTCGATCTTGGCGATGTTATGACACACGTCGTATACGAGGTTCATTTTGAGCCTTGTGGGCGACGCCTCGAAGACCCTCATGAATACTTCCCGCGTCCAGTGGAGGATGATTTGCCGGTTGGCCCAGGCGTAATTGGCCGCGCACGCCATGGCGTTGAAGTACTCCCTCCCCTCCCTCGATCTGAGGGGGGCGCAGGCGAGCTGTCGGTCGGGGATGTCGATTCCCTCGCGCACAACGACCTTCCCAAGAATCTTAAGGAAATCGTCACATATCTGGTAGCCAAGCCCACGTGACCCGGTATGGATGAAGGCAACCACTCCGCCCTCGAAGAGCCCGAAGAGGGAGGCCGCCCCCTCATCAAAGACCTCTTCCACCACGGCGACCTCGAGAAAATGGTTGCCGCTGCCGAGCGTCCCGAGCTGCTCCTTTCCTCTGGTCATCGCGCGCTCCGAGACCGTTTCCGGGTCGGCGTTCTGCATCCGGCCGTAGTCTTCGGTACGCATCAGGTCTTCCTCTGTCCCCATCCCGCGCTCCACGGCCCACCGGGCGCCCTTCAGGAGCACCTCTTTCTCCTCCTTCCGGTTTGTCTTGATCTTACCGGTGGAGCCGACCCCCGACGGTATTGAAAAGTAGAGGGCCGTGATAAGCTCTTCGATCTTCGGCTTAACCTGGTCCAGAGTCAACTCCGTGCGCACGAGCCGGCACCCACAGTTAATGTCGTAGCCGACGCCCCCGGGTGATATAATCCCCTCATCGATGTCGAAGGCGGCGACCCCTCCGATGGGGAACCCGTAGCCCCAGTGCATATCCGGCATGGCAAGTGAATTTTTTATGATTCCCGGAAGCGTCGCCACATTGGCAACCTGCGTCGGCCCCTGGTCGCGCTGGATGTCCTCAAGCATCACCTCATCGGTGAAAATCAGGCCGGGGACCCGCATCTTGCCGCTCTTCGGCAGCTCCCATCGATAGTCGTCTATCTTTCTCAATCGGCTCGTCACTATTATCTCCTACACGTCGAAGAGCACCGATACGGAATATTTCCCGTTTCTCTGGGTAATCGAGACCCCGTAATAGGTTACCGCCTTGACGTCAAACCTGACTCTATGAAGATCCGAACGAAAGCGCTCACCGCCGCATCTGGCGTGTAGTTCTGTTTCGGAAAAGTTCAGGATCTCAAAGTGAGACAGAACCATTCGCTCACCTGAGAATACGTAGAGTAGCTCCCTGAGCCAGTCGACGAGGAGCTCTTCCTTATTGTCTCCCGACGCCCGAACCTCAACGTGCCGCCTGACACTGACGGAGTTCACCCCCACAATGACGTCGAAAAGGGCAACCGCTGACTCGGAGAAGAGCTCCACGAGGCTGTCGCCTCTGACCTCGATCATGAGGTCCGCGGTATGATCCAGAAATCGATACGGCGGCATCTAAAAGATCATTCTTTTTCGATAGATGTTGAGCAAGAGGCCGACGGCAAAGAGGCTCACCGCCAGCGAGGACCCTCCATACGATAGGAAGGGGAGCGGAATGCCGACCACGGGGAAGATGCCGGTGGCCATGCTGATATTGATGAAGAACTGCCAGAGGAAGAATATCGATATCCCCATCGCCGTCACCCCGCCGAAGACGTCCTTTGCCTCCCGGGCCACGGCCAGTCCCCTCAGAACAAGAAAGAGAAAAAGCCCCACGACCACAACGGAGCCGATGAACCCCCACTCTTCGGCCAGGACCGAAAAGATGAAGTCCGTGTGCTGTTCCGGCAGGAACTTCAGCATGCCCTGGGTCCCCGCCATGTAGCCCTTACCGAAAAGCCCACCGCTCCCGACGGCTATCTTTGATTGAATAATATGGTAGCCCGCCCCGAGGGGATCAAGTTCGGGCTTCAAGAAGGTCATGATCCGCTGGCGCTGATAGGGCTTGAGAAACTCCCAGCCAAAATAGAGTGCCGGCGGCGCCGTGACGACACCGAGGAAGACGAGGGAAAGCAGCGTTCCTATCCTCATCCGTATCGCGAAGATCATCGTCACAAACAGGAGAATCAAGAGTCCCGCCGACCCAAGGTCGGGCTCCTTGAGGATGAGCGCGGCGGGAATAACGGCCAGGAGCGTCGGAACGACGAGGTCGGTCAGCCTGAGGCCGTCCTCGGTGGACCTGTCGGTAAGATATTTCCCTACGGCAAATATATACGAGAGCTTCATAAGCTCCGAGGGTTGAAAAGAGATCGGCCCGAACGTGAACCAGCGAACGGCCCCGGCCCCCCGATCACCGAAGAAGAACAGACCGACCAACAGAGCAAGTGTGCCCAGATATATCCAGTAGGCCCATCGCTCAAAAAAGTGGTAATCCAGGAAGAACGTGACGGCCATGATGAAAAACCCGATTCCCAGCCAGTATATCTGTTTGAGATAGATCGGAACCGCTAAGGCGGGCTCCATGCGCGTCGCCGAGTAAAGGTTGAAAATACCGATACCCACCAGCGTAAGTGTCACCAACAAGAGAGAAAAGTCCAATCTCTTCATGAGGTCTTTTGTCATCGACGAGACTTTCCTTTCAGCTCAAAATATTTTCTTATCATCGCGTCGGCCAGCGGAGACGCCGCATCTCCTCCGAACCCCCCGTGCTCTACGAGGACCACGACGGCGATCTCGGGCTTTTGGAGGGGGGCAAAACAAACGAACCACGCGTGATCGCGCAGATCGTACGGCAGGTATTTGCTGATGTAGCTTCCCGACATCACCTGGGCGGTCCCCGTCTTTCCGCAGACGTCTTTTCCCTCAAAATGCGCCCGCCAGCCCGTTCCGCCCGGCTCATTTACCGCCCCGTAGAGCCCCCGCTTAACGATATCAATGTTCTCGGCGGAAAGGGGCAGAGTGCCCTTCTTCTTGCTTTCATAGGCCTCGACCAGAGTACCGTCGGGCGTGAGGAGCTCTTTTGCCACCCGGGGCTCATAAAGGGTGCCGCCGTTGGCCAACGCCGAAAAGGCACAGAGCAGTTGTAGCGGCGTCACGAGGTTATACCCCTGGCCTATGGCGCATGAGATCGTTTCCCCCGGGAACCAGGGGATCCCGAAATAGCCCTTCTTCCACGCGCTCGAGGGACAGATGCCGGGCTTTTCCCCCGGAAGTCGGATGCCGGTAAGGCTCCCGAGTCCGTACCCGCCGCCGTATTTCGCCAGCCTGTCGATGCCGAGGCGATCCCCGACGTTATAGAAGAATACGTCGCATGACTCCACGATCGCCCGGTGAACCGATAGCTTGCCGTGTCCGCCCGCTTTATAGCAGGAAAAGGTCGTCCCGCCGTAGTGAAAGTATCCGGGACAATAGATTTCGGTGTCTTCTTTGATGACCCCTTCCTCAAGCCCGGCGCTGGCGGTGATGATCTTATACGTGGAGCCGGGGGCGTATTGGCCCGAAATACACCGGTCCTGAAGGGGGTGTCGCTTGTCGGTGATCAGGGATTGCCATTCTCCGGGCTGGATCCCCCGGGCGAAGAGCGCGGGATCGAACCCCGGGGCCGATACCATTGCCAGGATCTCGAAATTCTGCGGGTTCATAGCAATAATCGCCCCGGAGTAGTCGTTTTCTTCCATAAGCCGGTCGGCGAATTTCTGTAGCTCCCAGTCAATCGTCAGGACCAAGTTGTCGCCGGGGATCGGCTTGAGCTCACCGAGCACTTTCGATTCTCTTCCGGAGGAGTCCACTTCCACCTGAATCCCTCCGTCGGCTCCCCTCAGGTCCTTGTCCCATGTCTCTTCTATTCCGCCCCTTCCGACGATATCGCCCATCTTGTAGCCGGCAAATTTCTCCGCCGAGAGCTCGCCCTTACTGATTTCGCTCATGTATCCGAAGAGATGGGGGGCAAGCGGTCCGTAGACATACTCTCTCACGGGACGCGGCACCACGGCCACCCCTGACATCCGAAACAAGTGTGTGACAAGCGGTGATACCTGCTCAAGAGGCACGTCACGAGCGATCGTGAGTGGATGGAACTTCTGGTACTTCTCCCGTTCTTTCTTCACGTTCGTCCGGAGGATCTCTCCCCCGATGCCGCTGAGCGCCGAGACGGACTTGATCGTCTTGTCCAGGTCCTTGACGAAGTCCTCGGAGATCGTAATATCAAAGGAAGGGCGGTTATCGACGATGACCCGTTTGTACCGATCAAGGAGCATGCCCCGCGGCGCCGGCATTTGAACGAGCCGCACTCGGTTGTTCTCGCTCATCGATCGAAACTCGTCGTTCATATAGATCTGGAGGTAGGCGAGCCGCGCCATAAGGGTAAGAAAAGCCACGATCGCCACCAGACCGAGCAACACGGTCCGTAACATTCTGGAGGGATCTGTCTTATGTAGGGTGGAATTCACTTGATTATTTCCGATGATGAACAGACTACACGAGGGGTTCCCCCCACTCCTCACGCATAAACCGAGTCAGATAGTATCCGCCCCGCTCCGGGTCAACAAACTTGAGCAGGGGCAGAAAGGGGATAGAGACCAGCGCCGTCAGGAATGCCGTAAAGAGAGCCGCCGTGATGACCGAGCCGAACCTCCCCACCGAGAGCCCCCACAGGAGGGTCACCAGAGAGAGCACGATGGAGAGGGAGAAGGAAACGATGCATGCGATCGACGAAAACACGAGGGGCCTGTCGGCATAGATGACGCGCGAGATCACCCGGGAACTTCCCATCACGAAGAAGCAGCAGAAAAGCCCTTCACCGAAGGAAGAGCCCGAATAGAAATCGAACAGGAGTCCGAGGATCGTCGTGATCAGGACGCTCGTGCCGGGCGACTTATAGATGCCGACATAAATGATCACGAGGAAAAACCACTCCGCACCTATGCCTCGGATCCCCGGCAAGACCCCTTGGACGAGCAGGACGGCCGTCCCGATGATAATGAACAGGAGAAAGCCGAGATATTTCCTGCCCCTGCTCTCGCGTATAACGATCTGTGTATCGTCCATCTAAACCAGACCGCGTGTGTGAGATATGGAATGATTCATCTGATATGCTTTGCTTTTCTTCCGACCCGCCCCGATACTCCTTTGCCCTCCGGTCCGCCATGGATCCGAAAATCGAGCGGGATTGGGTCGCTTTAGGGTTCCCATCTATTCCGTTGGCCGCGGCCGTAAAGAGGGACGCTTAACGGCTCCGGCCTACCGAACGATCAGGAGCACCTCTTCGATGCTTCCAAGATTCGCCTTGGGGCTCACCTCGATCTCCGAAAAGATCTCAGAGACCGGCTTCTTTACACGTGCCACATCGCCCACCAACAGACCCTTTGGGAAGATACCCCCGAGCCCCGCGGTGACCACCGTATCTCCGATACTCACCGGCAGCTTCCGGTCCACGTAGGACAGGTTGATCGTACCGTCGGCGGAACCCTCAAGGATCCCCATCGCACGATTGTCCTGGATGAGAACGTCAATCCGGCTGTTCTTATCGTTGATGAGCATCACCCGCGACGATTCCCTCGCAACGGTCAGCACTATGCCCACGATCCCATTGGCCGAGATCACCGGCATGTTTTGCTTCACCCCATCTCTGAACCCCTTGTCGATAACGATGGTGCTGGAGACGATCGAGCCCTCTCTTCCCACGACGCGGGCGGGCATCAGCTCATACGGTGATTCCTTTGTAAATCCGAGGATCTCTTCCAGCCGCTCGTTCTTCTTCTCGGTCTCCATATAGAGCGTCTTAAGGTTGTCGTACTTTGAGGACAGCTCGTCGACCAGTCCCTTGAGATCCTCGTTTTCTTCCTCCTTGTCCCTGAGATATATGTAGTGATCCCAGACTGACCCAACCTCTTCGGTGACAAATGAGATGAACCCCTGCACGGGAGAAAACAGATCCAGCAACACCTCGCGCGTCCTCTCGGGCAGGGCTCCGGCGAGCGTCGGATAGCTGATCATAATGATCGATATCAGGAAGATGAGGGCTCCGGCCGAGGCCCCCTTATATCGGCGTAAAAACGACAACATACGTCAGTTAATCACTTGGGCTTGCGAGCACCCTCACCGATGAAAACCCCAATGACAACCCCAATGAAAACCCCAATGAAAACAATATGTGTTGCGCCGGACCGCGGGAGACTGCGCGGCCCGGGACACCCGTCATTCACTACCGTCCGGGGACGGCCACCTGCCTGAGCAGGTCGGGATCATCGAGGGCCCGCCCGCAGCCGAGGACCACCACCGAGAGCGGATTTTCGGCGACCATGATCGGAAGCCCGGTCTCCCTGTGGAGGAGTTTATCGAAGTTATGCAGGAGAGAGCCGCCGCCGGAGATCACGATTCCCTTTTCCACGAAGTCCGCCGCCAGCTCGGGGGGTGTCTTCTCCAGGGCGTTTCGCACCGTATCGACGATAGCCTTTATCGGGACCGAGAGGGCCTCATTGATCTCAGCCGAAGTGATAGTAAGATTCTTTGGAAGTCCTGTGACCAGATCTCTTCCCTTGACCTCGACCTTCTTGTTTTCACCCTCAAGCAGTGCCGTACCCATGTTGATCTTGACCATTTCAGCCGAGCTCTCGCCCAACAGAAAGTTATATTTCCTTTTCAGGTATTGAATGATTGCATCGTCCATCTTGTCTCCGCCGACCCTGAGCGATTCGGCGAAGACGATCCCATACATCGAGATAACGGCCACCTCCGTTGTGCCGCCGCCGATATCGATGATCATATTGCCCGTCGGCTCTCCTATCGGAAGGCCCACCCCGATGGCTGCCGCGATCGGCTCCTCGATGAGATAGACTTCCCGCGCTCCGGCGGTGTGAGCCGACTCTATCACCGCCCTTTTCTCAACCGGGGTGATTCCGGAAGGTATAGAGATAATGATTCGGGGCCGAATAAGTGGCCGGCGGTTGAGGGCCTTGTTGATAAAGTGCTTGAGCATATGCTCGGCGATTTCAAAATCGGCGATTACCCCATCCTTCAAGGGCCTGATGGCGACGATGGATTCCGGGGTTCGCCCGAGCATATGTTTTGCCTCGGCCCCGACGGCGATGATCTTTCGCTCGCCGCGTTCATTCTCTTTGACGGCCACTACCGAAGGCTCGTCGGAGACGATACCCTTCCCCTTCAGATAGACGAGGGTATTTGCAGTGCCCAAATCTATGGATAGATCGTTGGAAATAAGACTCATCAGGGAATTCAATGGCATGGTCTACTCCTTGTGGCCGCAAGTCAATCCAATAACATGTAACAAGGTATAATATATCTATGTAATGGTGATTTCAAGGAAATTCGTATTTACGCTCTAAAATCGAGCGGGCGCCCGCGCTGAGGAAGCTTCCTTTGGGCCGCGAAGCGCCCATCCCAATTCACTCTCCTTATATGTCATAATGAACAATATTTAATCTGTAATCGACAATCCCCATGCATCCAGGCAAGAGAAGAAATGTGTTGCAATTTGGCCCCTCGTTTGGTATTACAGGATAAGGTTTTTTAGCATGTGGAGGACAGCGTGCTCAACGTATTGAGAAGACATGCCAGTTCCTGGTGGCTCAAAGGGATCCTCATCGCCGTTGCCTTGAGCTTCATCATCGGGTTCGGTATCCTCAACCGTATCAGTAGCGCCGACCGAAGCCGTTATGTCATCAAGGTCGGCAATGCTATCGTTAGCCCGAGCGAATTCTCCGATCTCATGACGAAAGGAGAGGAGGAGTACTACCAGAAGAACAATGTCGAAATGACCGACGACGACCGCGTCAACCTGCAGACCTCCATCATCGATAATCGAATCGATCAAATGCTGGAGACAAAGGAGGCGGACCGTCTGGGGCTTGCCGTATCAGACACCGAAGTCGCCGAGTATATCGCCCAGGAACCAGCCTTTCAGAAGGACGGCACGTTCGATTACGATACCTTCAAGCAGTACCTCGACTACGAGGGGTATACCGAGAAGATGTTCGAGGAAAACATCAGGCAGGCCCTCCTCGTGCAGAAGCTCAAGGACGTCGTTACCGACTCGGTAAAGGTATCAGATGACGAAATCATCGAGACGGCAAACTCCCAGGGAAGGACCGTTACCCGGTTTGACGAGCTCAACCCGGACGATAAGGAATACTTCGGGAGGCTTGCACTGGCCATCAAGCGTTTTTCAATCTACCGAGAATTCCTTAATTCCCTGAAGGCTCAAGAAAAGGTCGACATCAATCAGGAATATCTCTATACTAAAGAGACCGGAACAAAATAGATCATCCGAGAAGGATGTCATCCCGGGGGAGAATTCCCCCGTTTTTTCATTTTTCCGGGTTCTATTGTCCTTTTCTGAGAGAACGGATGTCCGTCTACGCGTTTGAAGACAGAATCCCCACCATATCCGACGAGGCGTACGTGTCTCCGGAGGCGACGATTGTAGGGGACGTCACTATCGGGCCGGGTTGCTTCATCGGACCGGGGGCGCGGATAAAGGGCGACTACGGAACGATCGTCGTCGGGGCCGAGACGTCCGTCCAGGAGAATTGCGTGGTGCATGCCCGCCCGGGCGAGCGCTGCGAGATCGGCCGGCGCGTCAACGTTGGACACGGTGCGATCATCCACGGGGGCCTCGTTGGCGACAACGCGGTCATCGGTATGGGGGCCATCGTCAGCGATTTTGCCGTCGTGGGCGATGGGGCAATCGTTGCCGAGGGGTGCGTCGTGACGTCAAAACAGAATATACCCCCGCGTGCGATCGCCGCCGGCGTCCCCGCCAAGGTCATCGGACGGGTCTCCGATGAGACCCTTTCGGCCTATGAGCGGTTCAAGGATATCTATGTCGACCTCTCGCGGAGATACAAAGAGGGATTGAGGATTATCGGAACAAGAAAATAGGGACCCATGGCCGGAGAAAAAAGATACCCCCTCAGAGAAAGGATCAGGGTTGCCGCCGGGATCCTGCTCATTGTCGCCGCCTTCTCGGAGGCGGCGGGCGTGTTCTGGGAATATGGGGCCACGAGCGACGGGAAGCTGCACCTTCTGCTCGCTCTGGTATCTTTCCTGACGGCGCTTCCCGTGCTCTTCGGCGTGCGGGGGGCCGTGTACGTGGCATTGCCGGTCGTCCTGGCAATTTTCTTTTTCGAGGTCTATCGCATGGCCGCAATCAACGTCTCGTTCTCTGCCGCCGTCTCGGCCGTGCTGTTTTTGGTTACGGCGCTTCTCTGTTTTATGCTAATCCGAATCTACAAGATATGATTGGATATTGACATATCGGCTCTATTCTGGTACGAATATCTATATCCCCAAATACCGTGAACCAATCGATATGAAACTCCTCGGCGATCCACAGGGAATTGAAGAACTCAAGTTCTTCAGGGACAGCGAAGATAAGAAAGAATACCTCAAGATGATACTGAACGAGGCTAAGACCAATACGGACTTTAAGACCCGCTTTAAGGATAGGAACAGCCAAAATCACTACGTCCTCACCTATGACCCCGCCACGGGAGACTTCAACGTGGCAAAAGCATGATCTATTTTCGACGAGGGACGCCGCGTGGGGCGTGGTGGCCAACCGCGCAGAAAACACGACAGTGAGATAGTATCGGGAGCCGAGAACGGCTCCTTTCTTGTCATGGAGTAATCCGATCCATGCTTCCCCACGGCGATCAAACGGCCCCCGGCAGTCATTTCAGGCGCAACGACGACCGCGACCTTGCCCCACGGCTCGTAGAGATGTACGAGCTCGTGCTCCGGCCGCTTCGGGCGCCAAAACTGGTGGCCCGCCGATTCCCCCTTCGAAGTGGCCGTAGGGGCTATCCTCACCCAGAACACCAATTGGAAGAACGTCGAGCACGCGATCGAAAACCTGAAGAAGAAAGACCTCCTCTCCCCCGAGAAACTCTTGGCGATTCCGGCCGACGATCTCTCCGAGCTTCTTCGGCCCTCGGGCTTTTTCCGGATCAAGACGCGCCGCCTCAAGAACTATATGCTCTATATCAGCGAGCGCTACGGGCGGAGACTTTCGTGCATCGCTTTCGGGCCAGCATGGAGACAAAGAGGGCCGAGCTCCTCTCGGTCTCGGGGATCGGCCCGGAGACCGCCGACAGCATTCTACTCTATGCCGGGGGATACCCGGCGTTTGTCGTGGACGCCTATACGAAGCGGGTCATGGCCCGGCACGGTTTGTTCGAGGAGGATATCGACTACGAGGACCTTCGCTCGCTTTTTATGAATAATCTTCCCGCGGACGCGGCCCTCTTCAACGAATTCCACGCGCTTTTCGTCGCCAGTGGGGAAACAGTTCTGCCGGCCGAAAGAGCCGCAATGCGACGGCTGCCCGCTGTCGGCGGTTTCTGTGAAGGGGCGGTAGCGTAATGGCGCGCATCGGGCAAAGATACTCCCGCAAGAAACGACAGAAACCCCCTTTCCGATAGCATCGCCGCCTTCAGACGGGCCGTCCTGAGCCATTACCGTGCCCACGGCCGTGACCTCCCGTGGCGGAGGACCACCGATCCCTACAAGATCCTCGTCTCGGAGGTGATGCTCCAGCAGACGCAGGTGGGCCGCGTCCTTTTGAAATGGGGACCCTTTGTCGAGCGGTTCGGCGATTTCGCCGCGCTCAATGACGCCACGCTGGCCGAGGTACTCGGACTCATGGAAGGGGCTCGGATACAACAGGAGGGCGCTCTATCTCAAACAGATCGCACAGATCGTCGTCGAGCGGCACGGTGGGAGCCTTCCCGACTCGATCCAAGAGCTGACCCGATTCCCCGGCATCGGGACGAACACGGCCGCGGCGATCCTCGCCTTTGCGTTCGAGAAGGCCGTCGTCTTCATCGAGACCAACGTCCGCTCCGTCTTCATACACCACTTTTTCGCTGACAGAGAATCGGTTCGGGACGTCGAGATCCTCCCGCTGATAGAGGCGGCGCTCGACCGGGATAACCCGCGGATCTGGTACTGGGCGCTCATGGACTACGGCGCGATGCTGAAGGAGGAAGGCGGAAACCCGAGCCGAAGGAGCGCCCACCACACCCGCCAGTCCCCCTTTGCCGGCTCAGATCGGGAAATCCGGGGAGCGATCCTCAGGCTCCTCCTCGATACCGCCGGTGGGTCCCCGAACGAGGGGCTGACCGAATCGGCCCTCAATCGCCGTCTTCCGATGGAGCCCCAGCGCGTTAAGAGGAATCTTGCAAATCTGGTCAAGGAGGGGTTTATCACTCGTCGGGGGAGCCACTATCGTATCCGATGAGCAAAACGCCCGAGGGGGATGACGGTAAAACGGGTAATTCGTCTTTTCCGAGAAGCGGGACTACCTCCTTATTAGAAGGCTCCTTTCGCTTGCCATCATAAAGGCGATGTGGTATCGTTAGGCACTTCTTATAACAGGTATTACCATGACAAAAAGAATCATCGTTACCGTCCTGAAGGTCCTTGTGACCGTGCTTATCATCGCAATCCTCGTCCCGACGCTCTTTATCGTCGTCTCGGCCGTCAGGCCCAACCGATCGGTCGTCGACCGGGACCTCAACGTCGAGGTATGGCCGGCCATAGCTGACGGGAGGCATAACTCCAACACCGATCTGATCTACTGGAACAACGCCTTCTGGCTCATCCAGGCGTCGGCCCCGTGGCACTTCGCCTCCACGGAGACGAAGCTCGTCCTGTGGCGCTCAAAGGACGCGCACACATGGGAGAAGGTCACGGAGTTTCATAACCCCGGGCAGGATATCAGGGACCCGAAGTTTGCCGTCATCGGGGGCCGTCTCTTCCTCTATGTCCTCAAGAATACCGCATTTGACGCCGAGCCCTACGGTACCGCGGCGGCCACAAGCCCGGATGGAAAGACCTGGAGTGCGCTTGTCGATATGAAACCCGCCGGCTGGCTTTTCTGGCGGCCCGAGTCTCCCGACGGCGGCAAAACCTGGTACGTCCCCGCCTACTGGCACGAGCACGGAAAATCGATCATCCTGAAATCCGGCAACGGGCTTGACTGGGAGGTATCCTCTATCGTCCATTCGGGCGACGTGAACGACGAAACCGCCATAGTCTTCCTGCCGGACGGCAGGATGCTGGCGACGGCGCGTCTGGAAGTGGCCGGTTACTTTTTCGGCGACAACCGGGGCAACACCCTGATAGCGACCGCCCGCCCCCCCTTCATGACCTGGAATTACGCCAACAGCACCGTCACGCGGCTGGACGGCCCGGCCCTCTTCCTCTACAACGGCCGTGTCTATGCCGTCGGGCGTTATCAGCCCGGGAAAAAGCCGCCCGGCTTCGAGACCGGCAGCATCCTTTCCAAGAAAAGGACCTCCCTCTTTCTCGTCGAAGAGGATCGACTCGTCTGGCTCTCTGACCTCCCGAGCGACGGCGATACCTCGTACGCCGGCGTCGTGACGAGGGGAGACGATCTGTACATCTCCTACTATACCAGCCCCGTCAAGAGAGACTACCCCTGGATCATGGGGATGCTGAGCCCGTCCAACATCATGATGGCTCAGGTGAGCCTGACTAAGCTCGAGGCGCTCGCCGTTAAAAAGGGAAAGGAATAGGCGGCGTCCGCACCGGTAGGACGGGAGAATCGGCCGGACGATTTGGACCGCACTGGAAAGGGTGACTGAGGCAGGCACCGGGCCTCAGGATGTCGATTCCTCCAAGAGGCGGTCAAGGAGACCGATCGTATCGGCGATGTCGCGCTCGGTGGTGCGCGGGTTGATCGTACACATCCTGAGCACCACCCTCCCCGAAAGGACCGTCGAGCTCACGAAGGCGTACCCGTCGAGGACCAGCCGATCCACAATCCCCCGGTGTATCGAGTCGATCTCTTCCGAGGGACGGCCAGGGAGGAGGGCTCGGAAGGTGACGATCCCCAGCTGAGCCGGGGTGACAACCCTCCAACGGCGAGAGGCGCCGATGATCGTTTCGGCGATCCGGGCGTTTTCGATCCCGGCGGCGACGGCCTCGCGAAAGGCGCTCAGGCCGAATACCTTGATCGACATCCAGAGCTTGAGCGCCCGAAAGCTCCGGGAAAGTTGGATACCGAAGTCACAGAAATTTACCTCGGTCCCCGTTCTCTCGACGTCTTTCATGTATTCCGGGAGGATGTGAAAGGCGTTCCTGAGGAGCGTCCGATCCCGCACCAGGACACAGCCGATCTCGAAGGGACAGAAGAGCCACTTGTGGGGATCGATAACCAACGAATCGGAGCAGGAA
Source organism: uncultured delta proteobacterium (assembly GCA_963792965.1). GTDB lineage: Bacteria > Desulfobacterota > Zymogenia > Zymogenales > Zymogenaceae > CAWBYW01. The sequence goes on from CAWBYW010000007.1 coordinate 638,872, forward strand.
AGGCCCGAGAGGGCGGCCTTCCCCTCCTCCGTGAGTACCGCCGCGGCCCCATAGGCACCGTCGACATGGAGCCACATCCCGCAGTCCCTCGTGATCGCGGACAGTTCCTTGAGTGGATCCACCGCCCCGGTGTTGGTAGTGCCGGCGTTGGCCACCACACAGAAGGGGCGCCTACCCGCCGCCCGATCCCGTTCGATCTCTGCCGAGAGGAGCTCGGGGACGAGCCGGTAGTCTTTGTCTGCGGGGAGCTTCCTGATCTGGCGGGGGGCAAATCCCAGGACCCAGAGCGCCCGCTCCACCGACGAGTGGGTCTGATCGGAAAAATAGACCACACCGTCGGTGAGGTCGTGTCCGAGGATCGTGTTCCGGGCGACCGCAAGCCCGGTTAGGTTCGCCATCGATCCCCCGCTGACGAAGAGCCCGCCCGCCCCCTCGGGCATCCCGCAGATCTGCCGGAGCCAACTAATGGTCACGAGCTCGATTTGGGCTGCCCCCGAGCCCTCAAGCCAAGTACTGGCAAAGACGTTGAAGCCCGATGACAGGGCGTCGGCCATTGCCCCGACGAAGTTCCCCGGCCCGGGGATGAAGGCGAAGTAGCGGGGATGGTCAACGTGCATAATCGCGCCCAGTACGTCGCGCTCGACCGTTCGGAGGATCTCGGCGATATCCCCGCCTTCTTCGGGGATCGGCTCGATGTCGATATCCCCGGACCACCCCTCTCCCAACCTGCGGGAGACCGGCTTCTTGCTCAGGGTCTCGACGTGATCGACGATCATATCCACGACCCGGTACCCGAGATCCCTCATCTCGTCGTGCGAGAGCGATAGCGTCTTTTTCCCAGCCATGGGGCCTCCCTTAACGATGACGTGATTACCTAAGAAACTCCGAAAGTCTCAAGATAAGAACTCGGGTCGCCTCTCCCCGCGAGACGACATTTCTCCATCGCCCTTACCTCTGATTTCCTTTAGTTGGTGAGAATCGACCCTTGCGGGTGATATCGGAAAGTCTCGTATCCGGCTCATGATACCTCCGGTAAAACCGCGTTGCCGTGGTGTAGGTAAACGCGGCGTCGACTACGGGTATCCGGCACAGGAGATTGAACACGAGATACGCCGCCGCGGTCGAGGTCAGGAAATAGGGGTACTGGATCAGCATCGTGGTCCATTCCCCGGCGTCCGGATGTCCGGGGACGTGTGCCGTCAGCTCGCCCAGGAGGTACTGGGCGGCGGGAACAGAAGTGACGAAGTAGAGGATGACGGCCCACGAATGGCCCGCCTGGACGGCCTCTTCCGGGCAGAAGGCGATGCAGTGCATGCAGCTTTCGCACCGGTACGTCCAGTAGGGACGCGGCCGTTTCTTGCCGAGCATCTTGATGGCTCCCGTCGGGCAGTCGCGGGCACAGAGGCCGCACCCGTTGCAGCGATTGTCCGCAAAGAAGAGCTTTGCAAACAGAAAACGCCCGTACAGGAGGTATCCCGCGGATACAGGCAGAAGAAGAATGCCAAACAGCAGGCAGATGATACGGCCGTATCGCCGCTTATCCTCGAGAAGGCCGTCGATGAAGGCCGTGGCTTTCGGTCGGGCCCGCTCGATGATGGCACGTGCGTTATCTTCCCGAAAGCCGGGGTGAAGGGCGATCCAGTTTGACGGCATGTCGACTCCCGCGACCCCCCGCACCGCATAGCCTTTGAGAAGAAGGATCAACGCAATCAAAAAGCCCGCCGTTCCCTCCATGCCGGGGAGGAACACCCGCCCGAATTTCGACCCGGCGCAGCTTGAGACGACGACGGCATGCGTCCCCTCCCCCCACGGCATCCTGAGGGCAAAACGGATCATGTGCCACGGGGCGGTGAAGCCGTGGGTCGGCATGAAAAGCCCGACGAGCCGTCGCCGTCCCTTCCCGGCCTCGGCGTTCGGCCTCCCCTCGGCGAGGGGAACGACACGAGACGAAATGCCCGCCTCCTCGGCCCGCTCGGCCATCCATCGGGCGACGCGTAGCGTGTTGCCGGTGCCGCTCATCACATAGAAAAGGGCCTCTTTATAGCTCGTCATCTTCTTCATCGTTTACGGCGACCGCCGGGCACAGCCGCATTAAACGCGCGGACACGGCAAAGCGTGTATCGTCGACAGGCCCCGCGCAGACATTTCAAGTCAGATCCATCCCCTGCCCCTTGGCGAGATAGCGGGGAGGCATCTCATCATCTCGTGAAGATGAGCACACAGTATCCATCGTACGCCCCGACGCCGACCTTCGTGAAGTCCCCGAGGATGTTGGCCCGGTGACCCGACGACCCCATCCAGAGCGACACGACACCGGCGTGCCGAGGTCTCCCCATACGCGATGTTTTCCCCGGCCAAATGATACACGACGTGAAACTCGGCCAGTCGTCCGGCAAGGTCCTTCCCGCTCGGGTTGGTATGGCTGAAAAAATTGCGCCGATCCATATCCTCGGCGTGATCCTGGGCGATCCTGGCCAGAATTTCGTCGCAGACGAGCGCTGGGCGGTTATACTGTTCCCGCTCCCGGTTGACCAGCAGCAGGATTTCCTCCCTCAGCCCCTGCTGGGTCGGGCCGACGCAGGAGGACGATACCTCCCCGCACAGAGCCGCGGCGGTGAGTACGGGCAAGAGAACCAACAGAAACCAGGTAATCACGCAGAGCTTTTTCATAGGGACTACAGAAAACGAGGGGAGATACCCCCCCTCGCATTTATCACCTTTCGTCAATATATCTAACTCGAAAACGGCCCCTTGCTGCGCCTAATCGTCTCCAAGCCCGTTATGGTGCGCCGGCCCCGGAGAGGCGTCCTTTGCCGCTATCTCTTTGACCGACCGGGCGGCCCTCGTGATTGCGTCGGAAACGGCGTTCTTGATGTCGCTCGTCCTCCGTTTCAGGTCGATATTTACGATATAGGACTCAGTCGTCTCTATCAGCTTTATCACCCTGAGGTAGAGGCGATTCTCTTTAACCCAGCCCCTGCTGAGCCGCTTCGCGTAGGCGGCCACCATCACCCCGAAGAAATCGAATCGACAGAAGCGCCTGATGACCTCCGCCGTGGAATAGAACCGTGCGTGTCCCCTGATCTGCGCCCGCTGGAGATGATAGGGACTCAGCTGTTTCGGAACAAAAACGACATGGTGGCCGTCATAGAAGCTCCAGTCCCTGAGCATGATTCGGCCTTCCTTTTCAAGCTCCCGATAGACCGGGGTCCCCGGGAAGGGGGTCAGGATGAGAAATTGGACGGTATCGAGCATCTTCCTCTTGGCAAACGCAACGGTCTTGGCCAGCGTCTTCTTGTCGTCGGTATCAAAGCCGAAAACGAACATACCGTGGACGTCTATGCCGAACTTACTGAATCCCGCCAGCCCCTCTTCCATGTCGGCGACCGTCTGCTTCTTGTTCATGCACGTGAGGCTCTCGGGGCTGATGCTCTCGAGCCCCACGAAGACCGTCTTGAGCCCCGCCTCTTTCATGAGGCCGACGAGCTCCAAATCTTTCCCCGTGTCCACCCGGACCTGGGCCGAGGAGAGAAACGAGAAACCCTCGGCGATCATCTTCCTCAAGAGCTCCTTGGTCCTTTTCGGATCGGCCGCGAAGTTATCATCGTAAAAGAAGATGGAATTCTTTTTTTTGTCGTACTGTCTGAGCTCCTCGATCACCTTATCCACGTCGCGGTATCTCATCTTCCTCCCGAACATGCCGGTCACAGAGCAGAAGCTGCAGTTGTACGGGCACCCGCGAGAGGTCTGGATCGGGATAACGGGGTTCGTCCACCGACGTTTTTGAAACACGCCGCCCGCGATCAGAGAGATATCCGGCTGGGGCAACTGGTTAAGGTCGACGAACGATGAATCGATTTCGTTATGGAAAACACGCCCGTCCCGGACATACGAAAGGCCCGGCACGTCGTCCGGTTTGCGTCCCGCCGCAAGCGCCTCCACAAGAAGAGGGAACGACCGCTCGCCTTCCCCTCTGATAACGTAATCCGAAAAGGTAAGGGCCTCATCGGTCATGAACGTCACATGGGGGCCGCCCATGACCGTGGGAACGCCGGAAAATTTCAGTGCCGCGGCCATCTCGTAGGCCCTCGGTGCGGTGGAGGTGGTGGTCGATATGCCCACGAGCTCGGAGCCGAGGACTCTATCCCATGAGATCGGCTCGATAGACTCGACCATAACGGAAACATCATGGCCCTGTTGTTTGAGGATGGTGCCCAAAAGCACCGTGCCGAGGCGCGGCAGGGCATAAAGGGAAAAGATATGGGAATCGGGACTCTTGGGCTCGATGAGCGTTATCTTCATGGAAGTACTCCGTTATATCTTTTTATCATGATACTAACCGCACGACCGCCGTTTCTCTGCTGATATCACCTGTACGAAATGCGCTCCTAAGACTCATCGGCGCCAAGGGCTATCTATCGCTCTTCGCGGCGTTCCGCGTGTGAGATGGAGGGATATTAGTAGAATTCTCGAGCTGGCCGGAGCGTGCAGAATACCTTCTTATTGTCTCTCGTTTTTAATAAGTATATACCACAGTCAATCGTTTTTCAAGCGACCTATTGATTTTTCTTTCTCTAAAGGTCCTTGCTCATGATCAAAATCTCATCGTCGCGAGAAAACCATCCCCTCTTCTCATAGAATGCGGAGGCCCCGTTGTCCCGGTAGATCATAAGGTGGATGCGCTGCGCCCCGAGTTTCTTTAATAAACGCTCCACTTCGTCCATCAACGAGGAGCCGGCCCCGTGTCCCCAGAAGTCTCTGGCTACCGCCAGGTGGTAGATATACCCCCGCCTCCCGTCCCACCCGCCGAGCACCGTGCCGACGATCCGTCCGCCGTTCTCCATTACGAGGCACGTCTCACGGTTTTTTTCCAGGAAGGCCGAAAGGCTTGTCCGCTCGTCGGCCGACGAAAGCCCCATGCCCGGCAGCCCCTTCCATATCTCGACGACCGCATCGTAGTCTTCAATCGTCATCTCCCGGATATGGCCACGGTCAAGCTCCCCTGTTTCCTTCATTTCATCGACTCCACCGGTTGTTTCACTGGATACACGGCCCGCGTTGTCAAAGGACGCTGTTCCCCCTTCCGCTCGTCCTTCAAACATTACTATACACAAAAAGAGATTGGCGGTCAACAGCGCCCGTAAAAAATGGTGAAATCCGACAATCTATGTTATAATTCCGCATCATCTCAAAAGGAGGACCCGATGGACCTCATCCAAATCATGTCGCATTTTGCCGTGCCGCGGCCCAACCAGAGCGACGCCCTCGAAAAAACCGCCGCCTATATCAAGTCGCTGTTGACCGACTGGGGTATCCCGTTTTCCATCCAGGAGTTTCCGCTCCGCCCTTACATGCAGCTTATCCTCGGCGCCGCGGTGCTTGTCCTCGCGGTCCTGCTCTTTGTGCTCATCCTCAAGAAACGGCCGATCGCCGCGCTCGTCGTGGCGCTCTTGATCCCCCTACTCCTTGTCGTCGAGTTTGAGCTCTTTGTTCCCGTCGTCACGGGTATCGTCAAGAAAACCGGCCAGGATATCGTCGTCTCATTTACCGTCCCCCATCCCGCCCGGGAGCTGATATTTGCCGCCCATTATGATTCCAAGACCGATTTCTGGGATCACGTGCAGCGCGCGAAGATCTACCAGTTCATTCCCCTGGCTTTTTTACTCGGCCTTGCCCTGGCGGTCTTTACCTTCTTTACGAGGCGATACGCCTCACTCAAGAAAAAGCTGGTCACGGCCGTCACGGTGATCCTCGCCGGGGTCCTCGTCGTCTATTGGGGCCTCGTCTTTCTCGGCTTCGGGGGGTACATCTTCATACCGAAAGACAGGCAGTCGTTCGGGGCAGTGGACGACGGATCGGCGGTGGTGACACTCCTTGCGCTTGCCAAGGACATCAAAGACGGCAAGGTCCAACTCGGCAATTCCAATGTTACCATCGTCTTCACCGCGGGTGAAGAAGTCACCCTGCAGGGGGCCGACTGGTACGTCAGAGAGCGATTCGGACACGGCAAGAAACCCGCCCTTCCCACGACTCTCGTCGATCTGGAGCTCGTCGCCCAGAACGGCACGATGATCTACTGGAAGAAGGACGGGATCTTTCTGAAGTACTACAGCGCCGATCCCGGGCTGGCGGCAATGCTCGGCGCCGCCTGGGAGGGCGTCTCCGGGATGAGGATGGAGTCCCGCCCGACGATCACCGATGACGCGCAGCGCTTCATGGCGGCAGGCATTCCCTCCATCACCGTGGGTAACGCGGGCGTTCCGGGCCTGGGCGAGGGTGGTTTCCATTCTCCAAAGGACAATATCCAGCGCGTGAATATGGATAACCTTAAAATGATGATCGAGACGCTGGAGAAATACATCGGGTTCTATCTGACCAAGTAGCCGCCGACAGCGAATCCCCTTGGGGTGACGCACGGCATCGTAATTCACGTAACGGGAGGGGCCCAGTCTCGATCGGGCTCCCGGATATTTATGCACATTTCAGGGATCTAATATGGAATCTCATGCGAAAGTTCATCAGGGCTGTATTGCCTGCGGGACGGACGGGTTTCTCATCAGGGGATACGAATCGACGGCCGATGGGGGGCTCAGGGCTCCCATCGTCATGGACGAGCGGACGGAGGGATGGATCGGCATCCCCCACGGCGGCGTCGGGATGGGGGCGATCCTGGAGCTCTTCTCGTTTCACCCGTCCTACCCCGAGAGCCCGTCGGCGATCTTTCCCCTCTCGGTCGATTTCCGCATGGGAGGGGCGCAGGTCTTTGTGGGGGACACCGTGTCGCTGACGGTCACGAAAAAGGACGGCGGCGCAACCGGCGTCATCGAGAAGGAGGGAGAGGCTCACCCCTATATCACGGGTGATATCACCCTCAAGAAAGACGACCCGGAGGGAAGGGCGCTGCTCGCATCCTACCTTCCCTCCAACTACGCACAGATCGAAAAGAGGCTCGTTCCCCTTCCCTACTACAGGAACTGCCTCGTCTGCGGCGTCGACCGCAAATATCCGGGGTTACGGCGCATGTTTCGTCTCGTCGACGACAGCCCCGATCGTATCGTCATCGCGCCGATCGGCTTTGACGCGCACGATAAAGACACCGTCTGTCGGTTCCGCCGGGGTGAACACCTGCATCCCCTCTGTTTTCTGGCCCTCGGAGACGAGACGATGGGCTGGGGCGCATTCTTTCTTTCCAAGAACGGCGGCGTCTCGGTGAGGCTCTCCTACACCTTCCTGCGCGACGTGAGGGTCGACGAGCGGCTCGTCTTCTTCGGCCATGGAGAGCGGGTCAAGGGCGACATCTCGAAGCGGATGATGTTCTGGGGCTCGGGAGGGGCGGCCGTCGTAAAGGATGACGGCACCTTCGAGATCGTGATGACCTCCTCCGGCCAGTGGCTGGCCATCGAGGCGCTGACCCACCAGATGCGGCAGAACCTCATCCCCGAAGAGATGACCAGCCGCGCCTTCCAGATCGCTGAGGGGGCACGTAAAGAGTAGCCCCCGGCCGTTCGCTGTATTTCGCACGCACAATCGGCGCGCATAATTCTCATCGCACGCAAGAATACTTTCCTGACTGCTTGACAGGGGAAAGAATCGGCGTATAATTCGGAACATTAAATTGTCTTAATGGAGAACGCGAGAATGAAAAAGAGGATTGTCTTTCTGATCGCCCTTACCGGTATCCTGATCACGGCCTTCGCGGCCGTGGCGGCGGCCGGCGAGGTCATCTACGTCTCTGAGCCTTCCGTCTTCGATACGCCCAAGATGTTCCCGCGGGCCGACGCATCGTTGTGGAACATGGACTATCGGTGCAACCCCGCCCTGTTGAAGCTCGACTGTCCCTACGGGCTCATCTTCGATACCTACTATGAGGGCAGTTTCTACAAGATGGACAACAAGGATTACGGCAACTCATTATTGCTGCCCGGCTCTTTCGTAAGAGGCTCCCTCACCAGCGAGTACGTGACGGACGTTGTCGGCGGAGACGCCGGTTTTGCCGTGAAGCTGAACGACCGGTCGAACCTCGCCTTCATCTTCAACTACCGGTACGGCAATCTGCTGGGCGACGGCGACTTCACGAATGCCTTTGATGACGGTACCGGACTTGCCGGAAGAATCGACGGCTCGTTCGTGCAGAGGCTCGATTCCCACACCTTCTCACCGTCGGTGCTGTTTGACTTTAAGGTGAACGACGCCCTCACCCTGGGCGCCGCCTTGAAGTACGCCTATATCAGCGAGCGTTTCCAGGACGACATAACGGGAGCCGGTTCATGGACCGCGCTACCCGAGCATCTCCTCATCGATAAGGACCTGTGGCTGAAGTACCACTACCTTTCACCCGAGGTCGGCGTCTCGTTCGTGCCGTCCGACCGGTTCACCCTGAACGCCTCTCTCGCCGCGGGGTTCTACTTCGGGAGGGTCGATAAGGACGCGAGCATGCACGATGATGCCCTTATAGGAGCCGATAATACGTACACCGAGGATCTCGATTCTTCCGGCGTATCCGGGTGGGACATCGCCGCAAAGGTGCGGCCTCAGTTCAAGGTGAACGATAAGGTCTCGATCCCGCTGGTCCTCGACTTCTGGTACAAGGACTTCAAATGGGCCGTCGACGGCCCCTCCTCCGGTTATTTCGCGGCCATGAGCTACGGCGGCCCCTTCCAGGGCCCGGGGACCATCGACTATCATAACGACGCGACCACCTGGGATATTACCGCCGGCGCGGGCGTGAAGTACGACGCCGGGTGGGCGACACTGTCGGGGCTTGCCTCCTATACCCACTGGTCCTTTGACAACAACTACGATCAGGAGAACATGATTTCCAGTCCCGTTGTTTTCACTGGCTTTAACGGCCTGACGTCATTCAGCCAGGACGATAAGGAGACCCGGGACTTCGTCTCGCTCGGCCTCACCATCGAAAAGGAGTTTTCACCCACGTTCTCCGCTGATTTCGGCATGCGCTACGATTTCGGCTGGGGACACCGGCAGTATGACCTCGCCTACACCTCACGGTGGGAGACGAACCCCCTAGCACCCCTTACGATCTCAACCGACGGACGGGACACGTACCAGGACCTGACCCTCTCCAACCACTTCACCATCACGCCGATCGAGCACCTGAGCGTCGTCTTCGGCGGATTTGTGAAGATACCGGTCGACAGCATCGACTATGACCTGAACGGGACGGCCGCCGGTTTGACGACAGCCAACGCAGTTGTTCGCCAATGGGGATTTGAAGGTGGCGTCCTACGCGCGGCGTCTGATGATAACGAAAACACCGGTTGGGAATACGGCGGCCTCCTCTCGATCAGCTACGAGTTTGGCTGCCCGAAGCCGGTTCCGCCGGTCGTTCCAGCCCCGCCCGCTCCTGCTCCTCAGCTGACGCCGATGAGCCAGAAGTAAAGCGGTATTTAAACAACTCACCTACCGGGAGGGGCGGCCGAAAGCCGCCCCTTCTTCTTCATCCCTATCCCACGAGAATGAATACCGTCTCGATGAGGCGGTTATATTCTTTTCTTGCCCCTTTCGGGACGTCCTGAGAATCAAGGAGTGACACGCGACGTGGGTGTTTCTTATCGGGAGGAAGAATCCAAGAGCAACGGGTCCTTATGGGTAGCGAAGGGGGGCGTCCCCCCCTTCGCTCTTCCTGTGCCTACACGTTTAGTCCCGCGACAAAGAGATGAGTGGCGGGGCTGGTCACCGTCGGGTCGGTAATGACGTTGACCACGGCGACTTTCCCCGAATCCTTTGCCCGCTTGAGGGCCGGGATGATCTCCTTGGGCTCGGTCACGTACTCCGCGTGTGCGCCGAATCCCTGTGCCATCAGGTCATAGCGCACCGGGCCCAGGTTCGTCCCCACGACCCGCCCGTACTGGAGCTCCTGCCCGTGTTTGACCATCCCCCAGGCCTGGTCGTTGGCAACCACGATAATCACGGGGATGTTGTGGCGGATGGCCGTCTCCACCTCCATGCCGTTGAGGCCGAATGACCCGTCACCCGTGATCACTACCGAATGATATTTCGGATGGGCGAGCTTGCCCGCGATGCCGAAGGGGATGCCGCTGCCGAGGCAGCCCATCAGGTTTCCGCCGTTGGAGAGGAACCTCCCCGGCCCACCCGCCCTGAGGTGCATCTGGGAAAAATAGGTGATGTCGCCACCGTCGGTGGAGTAGACGGCGTCGTTGCCGAAGACCTTATAGACGTCCGAGACAAGCCTTACCGGATGGATCGGCGGCTCGTCCGGATCCTTTTTCTTGTTTTCGTCGGCCATGAGGGCCACCGAGGATTCCTGGATCTGCTTGGTCCATGCCGAGTGATCACATTTCCCGATCTTGTCGGCGATACCCTCGAGCACCAGACCTGCGTCCCCGACGATCCCGACCTCATGGGGGAGGTTCTTGCCCACCTCACTACCCGCGATGTCGACCCGGATGATCTTCGCTGTGGGAAATATCTTGCCGTACATCGTCAGCCACGTCATCCGAAGGCCCAAGACCAGCGCCACGTCGCACTGGGCCGCAGCTACCGTCAGCCCCATTAACCCGCCGTTCCAGAGCGAGAGCGGGTGGTTGTCCGGCACCATCCCCCTCCCCTCGTTGAGGAGGATAAAGGGGATGTTCGTCTTTTCGAGGAGTTTTTTCAGCGCGCCGCCTCCCATGGCCCAGCGGAGTCCCCCACCGCCGACGATGATCGGTCGGGAGGCTTTGCACAGCAGCTCCGCCGCCTTCTCGATCGCCCTCGGGTCACCCGCGGGCTTATATTCGGTCCGGCTCCCCGAGGGAAAGACGACGGTGTCGCTGTTTACCTTGTTGCCGAGGATATCCACCGGGATCTCGAGATAGACCGGTCCCGGCCGGTCGGAAAGCGCGTAGCGAAACGCGGTGGCGATATACTCGGGTATGCGGTGCGTGTCGTTGACGATAAACGTCGCCTTCGTGATGGGGCGCATGAGCGCCGCCTGGTCGATATCCTGCAGCGCCCCGAGGTCATTTTCCTTTCTCGGGCTGCGTCCGGAGATGACAAGCATCGGGATGTGCGACGCCATCGCGTCCACCACCCCGGTGATCGGCGTTGGTAAGCCCCGGGCCCGCGGTGACCAGGCATACCCCGAGCTTGCCGGTTGCCATCGACCAGCCATAGGCCATCATGGCGGCCGCCTGCTCATGGCGCACGTCGATGACGGAAATCTTGCTCTCCGCGCAGGCGTCAAGGATCTTGTCTATGTGTCCGCCTGAAAGGGTAAAGAGATGGGTGACGCCCTCTTTCTCGAGCGCCTGTACCACCAGCTGACCGCCGTGAACTTCCGCCATGGTTGGTCCTCCTCTCAATGGGTAATGCGTATCCTATACCACGAATCGGGACGCCGGTCAAGGGAATGCGAAGCACGATGCGTGAGACAACACATGGTAACTTACTACTTGACTTTTCGAAAAAAAGGTATAGAAAATACAGTATTTAGAGATGTTGAGAATTCCCTCCTGAACAAGAAAGCACGAAAATGAAGAAGAAGTCGCCGCGCGTCGTTCTTTTACTCCATTCTGATTCTTTCACTATTGATATTCCTCTTTCCTTTGCCGTCTTATGGCGGCAGCGCGTACCTGCCCATCAGCGACCGGTATGTCTATCTGTCGGAATCCCGCCAGACCGTCATAGCCGCATGGAACGGGACTGAGGAGGTCCTCATCCTCACGGCCGAGCCCGCGTCGTCGCGGGAGACAAAGGTCATCCGGTTCATTCCCTTCCCCACAAAGCCGACCGTCGAGGATGTGCCTTCCGCGATCCTTGATCGGATCCAAAAATTAATCGCAAGAAATGCCCCCAAGATCGGCGTCTTTGTCGACGGCAGGAGGACGAACAAGAGCGCCGTGATCGGGATAGATCTGATGATCGAGACCAAGCTCGGACCTCATAATATCGCCGTCGTCAAAATCGAGAGCACGGAGGCGTTCGATCAGTGGATTACCGACTACCTCAAAAAGCAGGGGATCAAGGACCCGGCCCCGGATACCGGTAGGTACAAGGCCGTCGTCAATGATTACCTGGCCCGAAACATCAAATACTTCGTCTTCGACGTCGTGACGGTGCCGGAAAAACCAACGGCGATAAATCCCCTCGCGTTCACCTTCGAGACGGACTCATTGTTTGTCCCGTTCGTGATTTCATCGAGGAACTCGGGGAGTCCCCAGGTCGATCTCTTCCTGGTTACCCCCGGTGCGCCTAAGAAGTGGGTGATCCCCTCCGCGTTTTCGCCGGTCACGTACAAATTCCCCGAGGGAATCGATTTCTCGAAAAATCCCGGGATAGTCGAGAAGTATAACCTCATGACCTTTTCGCCCGACCACCCGGTCGCCTTTCCGATGAGCCTGCTTGATCGCGTCTTTCTCTCCCCACTCATCGCCCGCGTCATCCCGGGGTGGAAGACGAAGGCCTACTTCACCGCCCTCAGGTACAAGGGATCCCTCTCATATCTTGGGTCCGATATCATGCTTACCGCGGCCGATCTCCAGTCCCCGGATTTTGACGCGGTCAAGAAGGCTGTCTCCGACGCAGATGAATTTCGGGAGAGAGTCCCGGAGGATATCTTCGATATGGTCGCCGGTCCGTCGGCCGTTCCGTTTGTGACCGGTGGAACCGATGCGTATACGTCGCGGGCGGCCGTCGACGGCGACCCATCTACTCCCTACATCCTCCCCCTCAAGGGCGAGTGGACCATCGACCTTTCGGACCGTCGAAGGATCGAGGGGATTGAGATCATCGCCGCCGTGACGAAGCCCGACATCGTGCCGTCAAAAAACAAACTCTATCTCTACGCTTCCGATACAGGGGAATTTAAGGGAGAAGAGCGGCGGGTGGATACCTGTGTGGTGCGCAGCTCCACGTCCACGAGGGATGTGGACGACCCGTCCCGTCGGGCGGAAAAAGTAGTGCTCACGGACAGGACCTTTTCCGCCCGATGGCTGAAGATCAAATACTCCTATTCGGAGTCGATCAGCAATCTCTATCTCTTCGAGGTGATGATCTGGGGCGATAAGGAAAGATAGTCGGTCCCGGGCGTTCACCCTCGTACACGCGCACGATTCCCCACCCTGTATGACCAAAAGTCTCACCCTCAACCCCCACGGATCTCCCCTCAAAGCACGAAGGATGCGGGACTGATATCGGTCTTATCTCCGCCGTGTCGGCGTGCTCACGCCCCCGGCGGCGCACCCGCCCCGCGGTCACGTTTCCTTTCCGGCCGGCACGCCCCCGATCGCACCTGTCTGACGATATCCCCGATCTCTGCGACCTCTTCGTTAAACTCCGTGAAGGCTTTCCCCACGCCCCAGGGGAAGTGTGCGTCGCTCCCGCCGACCTCCGGGACGCCGTAAGGGTTATAGAAGACGCCCCTTGACCCGTTGAACCGCTCGATTGCGTGGGGCCGCGCCTTCGGATAGGTGTGCGGGTGGGCAAGGACAACAAGCGCCCCCGTGCGTTCGGCGGCCCCGATCACCTCGTCGACCTCAAAGTCCATCCGGCCCAGCCCGCCGGGGAGCGTGTCGATAAAGATTGAGATATCCGGCGGATAGACCAGGAGGTCGCCCTCACGGGTGGTGACCTCCATGCCGAGGAGCATGATAAGCCCGCGATCCCGAAAGGCCGCTGCGAGATTGTCGTAGGCATCCGGCGCGAGCGCGTTCTCCGCCCAGCCGAAGTTATGGTCGGTGACGACCACGCCGTCAAGCCCCTCGATCTCGGCGTAGCGCGGGATATCCAGCGGGTCGTAAAAGGCGCACGGGGAGCCGATCCGCGTGTGGACGTGGAGGTCAATACGGGAGCCTTGAGCGGCCCGATCAACTTTCTTCTCCGTTTTATCTTTTTTCACGGTCCAAAGCCATGAGTTTCATCTATCCAACGGGCGCGTAAGATACCTCCCTGGTTATCACGATACCCAGCTCACGGTGTCTTCGAAGGAGCGACACCGGAAAACGGGGCGAGATGTCGCCGAACAAAAAGAGCCTGACCGCCGCCCGCTGCCAGGGATGGTTCATGAAGACGACGATCCGCCGGGCCGAGAGGATCTCGGCCATCCCGACGGTAACGGCCCGTTTCGGGATATAGTCGATGGCCCCACCCGCCTCCGTGACCGCGTTGATCGTCCTGGTCTCGGGCCTGAGCGAGACGATCCGGGTGGTCAACTGAGAGAATTCTTCCGTGCTCATGCCCGGCTCCGGCTCGTTAAAGGCGACGTGCCCATCGATCCCGACGCCGCACAGGGCCACATCGATCCCGCCTGCCCTCTCGATCCGTCGACCGTAGTCTTCGGGACACCCGGGCTCGGGGAACAACACCCGCGCCGGGTCAAATCCGCCCGTGCCTCGCAGCGGCTCCGTCAGGTTCTTGGCCACGAAGCCCCTGAACGACAGGGGGTGATCTTCGGGGACGTAGCCGTCGTCGTCGAGAATATACTCGTCCATGAAGAAGAAGGTCGTCCCCGACAGGTCGATCGGCCCCGCCTTGGCCAGTTTGACGAACTCGGGGTATCCCCCCCGCGGCCCGACCGGCAGGATCAGGCTTGTCGCCTTCTTATTCCGGTTGTTCTTCCGTATCTCATCTGCCATCTCGAGCGCAAAACGCCGGGAGAGCGCCGCATCGTTGGGCACGATCTCAACCGGTATACCACCCGCACGCGACAGCGCCTCCGGGGCGACGGAGAGGATCTCCATGAGCCGGCTCTTCTTGTGTGGCGGCGGTCATTTCGGTGTCACGGCCGTCGGGTTTCTCGTGGCCTTATCCAACAGCGCGCGTGCCCCCTCATACTCCCGTCGGGCCCCCCAGGGTGAGTTCATCCCATAGAGCGCGCCGGAGAGCACCAGATGCAACAGTACGGAGTCCGGCCGGCGCTTGATCTCCTTATCCAATAGCTGCCCTTCCTCCATGAAGAGCCCCGACCCCTCCAGTGTGAGGGCGATCAGCGCGGCCTCCTCCTCGGACCCCGACATCCCCCGCTCCCGGCACCATTCCCTCACGGCATCGAGGTCCTCCGTGACCCTTTTGCCTGCCTCGTCGGAAAGGAGCGTGAACTTCGGCCGCAGCTGGGGGCGTGAGGAGAGGTGCAGGCCGCATCGCTCGACGCACAGCGAGACGTCCCACGAATATTCGATGTCGGGAAGAAACGCGGCCTCCGACTCGGAAACGGTCGCCCGGTGCGCCGATCCCATTTCGCGTTTTATTACTTCGTTGTCGCCACGATAGATGTGGAGGATATAGTCCCTCCCCCTCTCGGCGAGGTTCCAGCGAAACGTCCGGTCCCACGCTTCCGGGCGGATCTTCGTGTTTCGGGGCGAGAGCAGGAATATCTCATCGCTGTTCTTGCCCTCCTCCTTGGCCGCGAAGACAGGCGGATACGCGATCTTCTGCTCGATCCGTTCCCTGAGAGACGCAAACGGCTCGCCCTTCGTATCGGCGACTTTCACAAGGAGCCCGCGCCAAACCGGGGACGACCACGGCTCCGGGCTACCCGGCGCCGGGCGGGGGAAGAGCGCGCAAGAGACCACGAATAATTGAACCAGCATCACTACGGCACATCGCGCTGCGGCACGTCTCATAAGACTTCCCTTCCAGGTGTTTTTCCCGAAGCCGAGACAACGGGGGACGCCTCGGGTTCCGTGTCGGGCCCCGCTTCCTTACTATTTACTATACCTCAACTTCTATTGGCGGACAACCTTTTACCTTGAAAAACAGATTCGAATCGGTTTGCTGCCCCGCTCATCCGGTCTTCTTCACAATGCCGGCGATGCTCTCTCTTGTCGCCAACCCGGAACGTGGCAACGCCGGGCCTCAAGAGCATAGCGTCGGGGACGGCGGTCTTTGTTATCTATGTGCCCGGAGGAGCCCGGCCGGGTGGGATTATCTCCGGCGGCCCCGGGAAAACGGCTATCCCTCCCGGTCCGAAAATAGGCCTCCGTCACGAAAAGTGTTGACAAGCCCTGCTGACTCTGCTATATAGGCATAAAGCTTAAAGTTATACTTTAAGTTGCTCATATGCAGGCAGCTCAGAATCGAAAACCGATAGCCGATCGTACAGTCGGCACCGTACCCATACAGAACAGGAGGACCTCATGTTCAAGACCAGGATCACCGAGATGTTCGGCGTCAAGTATCCTATCATCTGCGGCGCCATGATGTGGCTGTGTACCCCCAAGCTTTGCGCCGCTATCTCCAAGGCCGGCGGCATCGGAAACATCACCGCGGGCAACTACAACACCGAAGACGAATTCAGAAATGCCATTAAGGAGACAAGGAAGCTCACCGATAAGCCCTTTACCGTCGGCATCACGATCCTTCCTTCCGTGCGCATCTCTCCGGAACACCATAAAATGTACGTCAAGGTCTGCGCCGAAGAGCACGTAGCGGCCGTCGAGATCTCAGGCGCGCCGCTCGATCGCGGCATCGGCCCGGATGCCATCGAGACGCTCAAGAAGGCGAACGTGAAGATCTTCCACAAGGTCGGCTCGGTCCGGCACGCCGTACACGCCGAAAAGGTCGGTTACGACGGCATCTATGCCGCCGGCATCGAGGAGGGCGGCCATCCCCTCAATGACGACGTCACCACCATGATCCTCACCCCGCGGATCGTCGACTCGGTGAAGATCCCCGTGGTCACCGTGGGCGGCATCAGCGACGGTCGGTCGGTCGCCGCGGCGCTGACGCTCGGCGCCGAGGGCGTCATGATGGCCAGCCGCTTCATCGCCACCAAAGAGTGCGTCTGCCACGAGAACATCAAGAAGGAGCTGATCAAGCGGCAGGAGTTTGAGACCACGCTCTTCGGAAAAAGCATCGGGCTGCAGGGCCGTGGCCTGAAAAATAAGAACATCACGGATATCCTGGCTATCGAGGCGCGCGGTGGCGGCCTCGAGGAGCTCATCCCCCTCATGGGAGGTGAGCGTATAAAGAACTCGTGGGACAACGGCGACGTCGACTACGCCCCCCTCATGGTGGGCCAGTCCATCGGCCTCATCAACGACATCCCGACCGTGCAGGAGCTGCTTGACCGGATGGCGAAAGGGGCGGTAGAGCAGCTCCAGAAAACGCAGAAGAAGGTAAGCTGAGGTTTCACGGCGGCTCCCCCGATGACCCGTCGTTGGGCCGTAGCAAGGAGAACACGATGTCCGAAAAAATGGTCCTCGGAGAAAAGAAAGGAAACATTTTCTATCTGACCCTCAACCGGCCGGACAAGAGGAACGCCATCTCCTTCGACATGCTCCAGACGATGTCCGAGATGCTCGATGACCTGGTGGTCGATCCCGATATCCGGGCGATCATCGTCAAGGGCGAGGGGAAGGTCTTCTCGGCCGGGGTCGATTTCAATTCGCTCGGGATGCTGGTCAGTCGCTTCATGCCCGATTCCGCGGCCGGCGGCGGCCCGATCCGGGCCGATATCCACAAGTACCAGCAATTCATGAACCGATTCGAGACCGTCGAGATCCCCATCATCTGCGCCATCCACAACCGCATCTACGGGATGGGCGTGGAGTTCACGCTCGCCTGCGATATCCGGCTCATGAGCGACGACTGCCTGTGGGGGATGCAGGAGCTCAAATTCGGCGTCATCCCCGACCTCGGCGGCACGGCCCGCCTCGCGCGCATCGTCGGCCAGTCCCGCGCGATGGAGATCCTCATGACGGGCCGCATGTATACGGCGCAGCAGGCGCTCGACTGGGGGCTGGTCAACTACATCTACCCGCCCGACCAGCTGCTCGCCGAGGCGGAGAAGCTCGCGCAGGATATCACGAAAAACGCCCCCCTGGCCGTCGGTGCCGCCAAGAAGGTCATCAAGCGGGGAGAGGGAGTCGACCTGATGACTCATCTGGACATGGAGGTAAATCTCCAGAGCATCCTTCTGCGCAGCGACGACTTCAAGGAGGGCGTGCAGGCCCTCATGGAGAAACGGGACCCCCAATGGAAAAGGAAATAGCGTTACATCATACACACTCTATACCGAGGATGAGAAATGATCGAAGAAAAGTATAAGGCGATCGCCGACTACTGCCAGAACGGCATCCCGGCCATAAAGCGGACGGGACTGCGGATTACCGACATGCGCGACCGCTACGTCAAGATGGTCATGCCGATTGAGGGCAATTCCAACCACATCGGGATCATGTACGCCGGGTCCCTCTTCTCCATCGGGGAGATATCGGGCGGCGTCATCCACGGGGCGAGCTTCGACACCGACAAGTACGTGCCGATCGTCAAAGAGGTCAATATCCGCTTTCGGCGGCCGGCCGTTACCGACGTGACGCTTGAGGTCACCATCACCAAGGAAGAGGCCGCGCGAATCCAGAAGGAAGCCGCCGAGAAGGGAAAGGCCGACTTTGCGCTCGACCTCGAGATCAAGGACGCCAACGGCGAGGCGGTCTCCATCGTCCACGGCATCTGGCAGATCAGGACGATGCCCGAGGGTATCAAGAGCCCGTTCCCGAAATAGACCTCAACAAGGCGCGGCCTTCCCGGGGCCCCGGTCATTCCCACACGAGTCCTGCTTGCATGGGTTCGCCGGGGGAAAGAGAGAGCCGCGTTTCGATTTCATGAAAGGCGGCGCTCTCCTCTTCAGCTCGTCCGAGAAATGAGCTCCCCTCAGGCTCCCCGGGAAAGCCGAGGCTTTTACCGGAGAGAAAAAGGAAAGTCATGGATTTCATCAAGCTCTTCGAGCCGATCACGATTAACAAAACAAAGATCAAGAACCGGATCGTCATGCCGGCGATGGGCCTCTTCTATACCGACGATTACTCCTTCAACGAGCGCTACCACGGCTTCTACCGCGAGCGCGCCAAAGGAGGGGTCGGCCTGATGATCGTGGGCCCCTCGCGATCGACCTTGGTCGGGAGCGCCCGATTTATGCCCGGCATCTTCGACGACTCGCACATCGGGCCCCTCAAGAAATTCGTGGACGAGATGCATAAGACGACCGATGTGACCGTCGGGACCCAGCTCTTCCAGATGGGCCGCTACGCCTTTTCGTACTATTCCGGCATGGCTCCAATCGCCCCGTCGGCGATCCCGAGCCGCCTTACCGGCGAGACGCCGCGGGAAATGACCAAAGACGACATCGAGACGGTCAAGGAATCGTTCGCCGGCGCCGCCCGGCGCGCCCAAGAAGCGGGCTTTGACTATATCGAGATCATCGCCTGTACCGGCTACCTCATCAGCCAGTTCCTGTCCCCCGTCACCAACAAGCGGACCGACGACTACGGCGGGTCCATCGAAAACCGGATGCGGTTCGGGCTGGAAGTGATCAAGAAGGTGAGAGAGGCCGTGGGCCCGCATCAGGCCATCGGGATCAGGATCGCGGGAAACGACTTCATGGACGGCGGCCACACGAACACCGAGTCCGCCCTCTTTGCCGCCGCGGCCGAGCATGCGGGCGTCGACGCCGTCAACGTCACCGGCGGGTGGCACGAGACCTATGTCCCCCAGCTGACCACCAACGTCCCCCCCGGCGTCTTCGTCTACCTCGCCCGCGGGATAAAGGAGAAAGTCACCGTCCCGGTATTTGCCTCAAACCGGCTGGGCGATCCCGAGCTCGCCGAGAAGGTGCTGCGGGCGGGCTCGGCCGATATGATCTGCTGGGCGCGGCCCCTGATCGCCGACCCGGAGCTCCCCAACAAGGTGCGCGAGGGGAGGCTTGACGAGATCACCTGGTGCGTCTCCTGTAACCAGGGATGTTTCGACGCGATCTTTTACCGCACCTCCGTCGGATGCGTACTGAATCCCGCCGCCGGGAGGGAGAACGAGGTCTCGCTGAGGGCTGCCGACAAGAAGAAGAGGATCCTGGTTGCCGGCGGAGGGCCGGGGGGCATGGAGTTCGCCCTGACGGCCGCCCGGCGCGGGCATACCGTGACCCTGTTTGAGAAGGAAGACCGCCTCGGCGGGCAGATAAACCTCGCCAAGACCCCGCCGGGAAAACGGGAGCTTGTCCGCATCATCGACAGCATGCGCGACCGGATGAAACATTTCGGTGTCGTGGTGAACACCGGATTTCCCCTCACCTCCGAAGTAGTCAGGGAAGAACGGCCCGACTATCTTGTCGTCGCCACGGGGGCGCGCCCGATCGACATTCGCGTCCCCGGCATCGATAAGCCCCACGTGGTGAGCGCCTGGGACGTGCTGTCAGACAGGGTGGCCGAGATCGGCAAGAAGGTCGTCATCGTCGGCGGGAGCGCCACGGGCTGCGAGACCGCGCACACCATCGCCTCGATGGGCGTGCCCGACGCCGAGGCCTTCACGTTCCTGATGTACCACCACGCCGAGGACCCCGCCTATGCCATGGACCTCCTCCACAAGCCGGGCCGGGAGGTGACGGTGATCGACCTGGTAGAGCGGATGGCCGACAACGTCAGCAAGACCGCCCGCTGGTCGCTCATGAAGAGCCTCAAACTCATGGGGGTGAGCCTCATGCCCAAGACGAAACTCTGCGAGATCACGGACGACGCCGTAATCGTCGAGACCCACACGGGCAAACAGACGATCCCGGCCGACACCGTCGTGATCGCCGTGGGGGCGCACTCCGTCAATGACCTTGTCGAGGCAGCAAAGGCCGACGGGATAAAGGTCATCACCATCGGTGACGCCAAGGCCCCCCGAAAGATCATGGACGCCGTGCGCGAAGGCTTTGACGAGGCACTGACGATATAGGGCCCCGCAGGGGAAAAAGGCGGCTTATTGGTCTCTTCCCGGACAGGTAAAATAGGCCTACCGGACAAATTCCTGACGTCTCGCTACATCGGGAATCAATTATAACTACGGAGTCATATGATGCCTAAACAGTACGACGCAGTCGTCATCGGCGCCGGGCTCGGTGGCCTCTCGGCGGCGACGTTCCTTGCCAAGAACGGGAGGAGCGTGCTGCTCCTTGAGCGACACAACATTCCCGGCGGATACGCCACCTCGTTCTGCCGGGGGCGCTTTGAGTTCGACGTCTCGCTCCACGAGCTCTCGGGCATCGGGACCCCGGATGCGCGCGGGAGTCTCTATAATTACCTCGACTACCTCGGCGTCGCCCAGAAGATGAAATTCCTTCACATGCCCGACCTCTTCCGGGTGGCCGATGATAGGATGGACCTCACCATCCCCGCCGGGAGGGACAAGTGCCAGGAATACTTCATCAGCAATTTCCCCAAGCAGGCCGCCCAGATCGAGAAATATTTCGAAACGGTCAAGGATTTTTCGGCCGAGTTCTCGGGCGTCGTGATCGGCGCGGCGAGTAGATCCACCGACCTTTCTCCCGAGAAATTCCCTAACTTCGTCAAATACGGCATGAAGACCTATAAGGAGGTCGTCGACACGATCATTACCGACGAAACGCTCAAGGCCGCCCTCTCGCCCTACTGGGGCTACGCGGGCCTGCCTCCCTCCAAGATTCCGTTCCACCTGATGGCATCCATCTGGGAGACGTTCCTCCAGGATCCGCCCAACCATATCCGCGGACGGTGCCAGGCACTTTCCAACGCCTTTGTCGACACCTTCACCGGGCTCGGCGGAGAGGTGAAATTCAACTGCGGCGCCAAGAAGATCGTCACCAGAGACGGGAAGGTCTCCGGCGTGATCACCGATGATGATCGGGAGATAGGCACGAAAGTCGTCGTCTCCAACGCGAACCCTCTGTTCACCATGATCAACCTCGTGGGCGGCGAACACACGCCCCGGAACTATATGCAGGACCTCAACAGCCGCCTCCCCGGGTTTTCGACCGTCAATGTCTTCCTGGGGCTTGACTGCCCGCCTGAGACGATCGGGGCCAGGGTCCACGAGAACTTCCTCAACTTCTCCCGCGACATCGACGCGATCTGGGAAAAGGGATTTACGCTCGCGCCCCCCGAAGGGATCCTTGTCACCAACTATAATGTCACCGATCCCGAGTTTTCCCCTCCCGGCACCTCGGTCATGGTCATGATCGCCGGCTCCTACTCACGCCCGTGGTATCTGTTGCCGCCCGAGCAATATGTGGACGCCAAGAACGCCTTCGCGCGGGGGATGTTAGATGTCGCCGAGAAGTACTACCCCGGGCTCAATGACCATATCGAGGTCATTGAGGTCGCCACCCCCATCACCAACATGCGCTACACCGGTAACATCGGCGGGGCCATCTACGGCTTCGAGAGTATCGTATCCGACTCGGGGATCCTTCGCATCCGCCACAACACCCCCATCGACGGGCTCTTCTTCGCCTCGGCATGGACGATCCCCGGCGGCGGCTATCAGCCGTCTATTTCGTCGGGATCCATTGCCGGCGGCAGGGCGCTTAAAAAACTACTGTAAGGGAGACGATCCTCATGGATATCAGGGAATTCTTGGGACACGTGGAGGGGTTCAAAGAGGTTATAGAGGAGCGTGAGAGCCTGAAGCGCGTCTTCGGCGATATCTCCATCCCGAGGGACTTCGCCGATAATTACATCAGGCTATTGCATCCGAAAAAGATCGCGGTAACAGTGGTAGAGATCGTCGATGAGACCGCCTCGGCCAAGACCTTCCGGCTCGCCCCGGAGGACGGCTACCTCCCCCCCTTCCGGGCGGGGCAGTACGTCAACTGGGAGGTCACCATCGGAAACGTGAAGACCGGCCGCGCCTTCTCGATCTCGTCGCCCCCGCACCAGCGCGGCTTTTACGAGCTGACCGTGCGCAGGATGAGCGAGGGATTTGTCTCTCATTACCTGCTGGACAAGGTGAGAGTCGGCGATCGGTTTACGATCTCGGGGCCGGCGGGCGCCTTCTACCATGAGCCGCTGATCGACACGAAAGAGCTCGTCTTTATCGCCGGCGGCTCGGGGGTCACTCCCTTTAGGAGCATCATCAGGGAGGCGGCCGAGCGGGGGCGGGACCTTTCGATCTGGCTCGTCTACGGCAGCCGCACGGACGAAGACGTCATTTTCGGAGAAGAGCTCGCGCGGATCGCCAAACACCATCCTCATGTGAAGTACCGGCTCGTCGTCTCGGAGCCGTCGGCCCGATACAAAGGCAAGACCGGCTTCATCACCGCCGACGTGATAAGAGAATTCGTGGGGGACGTGAAGGGGAAGACCTTCTACCTCTGCGGGCCGGAGCTGATGTATCGGTTCGTGGGGCCCGAGCTTTCAAAACTCGGTGTCTCGCCCCGGCGCGTCAGGCGCGAGTCGTACGGCCCACCCGCCGACGTCACCAAAGAATCCGGGTGGCCCACCGATATCACGGCCGACAGGCGATTCAAGGTCATCGTCAATGGGGAGGCTACCATCGAGGCGCGCGCGGGCGAGCCGCTCATCGTAGCGCTCGAGCGGGCCGGTCTCATCGTCCCCAGCCTCTGCAGGAGCGGCGAGTGCAGCCTCTGCCGCACGAAGATCGTCAAGGGATCGACCTTTATGCCCGACCGCGCGGCCGTCAGGGAGTCGGACCGATGGTATAACTATGTCCACTCTTGCATGGCCTACCCCCTCTCCGACCTCGAGATCCGCTTTTGACCGAAAAAGACAACGGCCCCGATACCGAAGGGTAAGGGGCCGCTCTTCTTGTTCCGACTAATCCTCGACCCAGCTGATACATTCCACCGGACAGGAATCGATGGCCTCCTGGATCTCTTCCTCCTTTGCCCCCGTGGGGTCAAAGACCTCGGCCACCATATCGTCGGTGAGCCTGAAAACCCCCGGACAGAGGTCCACGCAGGTCTCGCAGCCGGTGCAGATATCCTGGTCAACGTGCGGCTTCTTTGCCATTGGCTACCCTCCACCTTATACCCCATGAGGACTTCGTTTTCATGGGGGCGCAGGTCAAAGAATGAGATGAATCCCGTGTATGTCCGCCGGGCCGCCGCTGGGCCGCCCGGAATTATCCCAGCCCGTCGCCGGACGGGGTCAAGCGCAGGCCCTTACCGATTGTGATAGGTACGACAAAAAGGCTGGCCGGCCGAAGGATGGTCTTTTCACGCCGCGGCCCTCAGGCGATTTCTCTCCCGCCGACCCATGTCTTCAGTATATCCAACTTCCCGTCCAAAAGCAAGAGGTCGGCCTCTTTTCCGACCGCGATGCTCCCGACCCGGTCATCGACCCCTATGAGGGTTGCCGGATTCAGGGAGGCGGCCCGGACGATGTGCACCAGAGGAATATCAGTGTTATTGTAGACGTTTCTCACACCTTTCATGAGGGGGCTCGCGCTTCCGGCCAGCACACCGGACCCAGCGATGAAGATTCTCCCTTCCACAAGGCGCACTTTCGCGCCGAAAAAGTCGTACTCGCCCTCCGGCAGTCCCAGAACCGCCACCGCGTCCGAGACCATGATCATTCGATCCGGACCCTTGAGCCGATAGCCCATCTCGACCATCGGCGCGGCAAGGTGAAACCCGTCGCAGATGAATTCGCTGTAAACCTCGCCCGACAAGAGCGCCGCGACCGCAATCCCCGGCTCCCGGTGATGGATGGGGCGCATGGCGTTGAACGTATGACAGGTGACCCTCAGTCCCCTCTCTATCGCCTGGGTCCCCTCAGCAAACGTCGCGTCGGTGTGGACGGCACCCGGGATGATTCCCTCACGGGAAAGCTCTCCGATCAGATCCATTCCCCCGTCGAGCTCCGGGGCCAGCCCCATCATCGTGAGGAATCCTTCGGAGGCCTCGATGTATCTTTTCAGATCACCCTTTTCATATTTCCTCAGCGCGTCGAACCGCTGTGCCCCGGCCCGGGCCGGATTGAGGTACGGTCCCTCCATGTGGATGCCGAGGATACGGGCACCCGTGAGCGTTTCCCTCGCCTGTCGGATCGTCGAGAGCGCCGTCAGCGTCTCCTCCATCCGGGAGGACTCTACCGTCGGGAGAAATGACGTTGTACCGAGGCCGGGCAACGCCTCCGACATCCTCTGGAGGTCCTCCACGCGTGCCGACTGGCACATGATTCCGAACGCCCCATGGATATGCTCGTCCACAAGCCCCGGGCTCAGATACGCGCCCTTTGCATGTACACGCTCGGAGTCCGCGCCGCCGAGGCCCGGACCGATCTCGGCAATCTTACCGTCTCGGACCAACACGTCGTTGCCCTCGGAGATCGCATCGGGGAGGATGAGCCTTGCCCCCGTAATGATGAAATCTTTCACTGTCTTCCTTCAATGAGATCGTATGCCACCTTCACAACGGCACCGATGGACTCCGGCGATAAGAACGCCGACGTCGATTCATAGCGGTCTTCGCCGACCGCGAGATACCCGAAGTAGTCTTCCGCATAGCCACATACCATCAGATCAAAAGAGGCCCGCGCCTTCAGGGCAAGCGCCGTTTCACTCATGACCTCTCCGGGAAGAAAGATGATGCCGAGTGTCCCGATCTTCACAAGGATAACCCTCAGCTCCATGTTGCGAGGCCCCATGATATGCTCAAATCCCCCTCCCCCGATGAAGTAGAGGGTGACAAGGATACCCTCCCGGATCGATTCGAGCCGACGAATGCCGCCGGTGGAGAGCCCGCCCGAGCACGCCTTCTTGATCCTTCCTTCGATCTCCGCCAGCCTCCGTTCGACCTGTTCCCTGTCCGGAAGAACCCGGTACCCGACCGGGACGGGAATAAACCCCACACTGATCTCTTCACCGACCAGGGGCCGGCTCACGTCCTCGGCATCACGAACGGAGTTAAAGAACAGATCGGTAAAGCGGCCCAGCTCCCGCTGGTCTCTTCCGCGTCTCGTGAACCGGGTGCTTACGTCGGCCGAGCCACCGTTGAGAAGAAGGGAAGTCCCTCCCAATAGCCCGTCAGACTTCGCCAGTCCCCTTCCGACCCAGTCCGCGGAGAACATGAGGTTCTCCGGCCCCAGGACCGTCGGGTGGCACCCGTAATTGACGATCCTCGAGACGGTCTTCCCGTCCCCTTTCTTCGCCGTCAGGATGATGAGCTCATCGTCGACGGGCCGCTCCGGATCATTTCGGTGCGCGCCGAGGCCGCTGACGCCCGCCTTCCCGATCCATAGGGTTACCGGGCGGGCGGACGCTGTCAGACTCTGCGCCGCCTCGACGAGCCTTCGTGCCGTCCCCTCAAGATAGGAATCCTCATCCAAAGCCGGAACCGCGGACGATCTGAAGACTCCCGGGCCGGAATGCGTGTGGACGGCGCTGATGATGATCTGGTCTTCATCGATCCCGACCTCGCGTGCGATCGCCTCTTTAATGATCGTGGTCCAGCGGCCGTCCAGGAATACCCAGTCGAGGCTCACCAAGAGCAGCCGATCGCTTCCCGCCGAAAGGAAAAGGAGCCGCGCCCTGATCGGATCCAGGATGCCCTGTGACACCCCCGTGCGGAACAGATATCC
The DNA here is from genome assembly GCA_963792965.1 of uncultured delta proteobacterium. Lineage (GTDB taxonomy): Bacteria > Desulfobacterota > Zymogenia > Zymogenales > Zymogenaceae > CAWBYW01. Next base: position 665,163 of record CAWBYW010000007.1, read on the forward strand.
GCCGAGGGGAAAACCAAGCGGTGGGGTTATGTCTATCGACGCCGTCGACGCGAGAAATTCCCCCATTACCGAAGGCCTTGGATCAGATGATCGCGAACCGCGGCAAAATCGAGATAGAGACGCTCAAAAGCGATTTTCACTCCCCCACCGATCGCGGGCATCTCGGGGGGCCTGATCTCCGCCTTATGAAACACGTCCCTGATGGACTGGCAAAACGGTGCGATGACGAGATCCCGCGCCAAAAAGACGCTGCCCGACCAGGAGACCTTCACCTCTTCGGGGGGGATCTTAAGGTTTCGCGCGACAGTGACTACCCCGAGGGCGAGCTCCCGCCCCGCATCACTCATGATTCGGCGGGCGACCTCGTCCCCGTCTCGCGCCGCCTCGGCCACGACGACCGCGCCCTCGGCAATCCGGTCGCGCGTCACGCTCTTGTCCAGATAGACGGTAATCGCCACGGCGATCATATCGGGGACACCGAAAAGTTTCGGTAACTCCTCAACCAGCCGTGTCGGAGCGTCCCGCCCGTCAAAAGCCCGGGCCGCCGCCCTCAGACCCCTCACCGCGATGTCGTAGGCGCTCCCTTCATCGCCGAGTATGTGTCCCCACCCCCCGGCCTGAAGCCCCTCGCCCCGCTTATTTCTCCCGTAGACCGTCGAGCCGGTTCCGGCCGTCGCCACCACGCCCCACCCATAGGGGAGCGCCCCAAAAAATCCCGCCACCATGTCTCCCACCAGATAAACCGGCACGCCCGGAAAATATTCCGAGATGATCCCTTCAACGTAGTCGGCCCCCTCCCTCAGGTAGCCGATACCGGCGGTGTCGCCGGCAATGATACGCACATCGGCCGGATCGATGCCCGCCGATTTCATCGATTCGGCGATCGCCTCTTTCAGTGAGGCCCTGACCACCTCGATGGGGGAAAGGACATGGTTTGCCGGCCCGGAAGAGCCCCTCCCGATGATCTCGCCCTTCGTCGTCACGGCGATCGCCGTCGTGTGCGTCCCCCCGCCGTCTACCGAGATGATGATATCTTTACCCATTACTGTTCCTTGATCCCCATGATCTTTCTGGTCTCCTCGGGATTGTCACCGAGCTTATATCCGAGCAGGATAACAAAGCCGATAAGAGAGACGACTCCGAGCACGATCCACACAAGCTTGATGCCGAGTGGATGTTCTTTCGTATTCCCAAAAGCCGAAAATAGCACGGGAAGAACCACGGTGGAAAGCGCGAACCCGACCTTCCGTGAAAACCCGAAAACCCCGTAATACATCGCCTCCCGACGCTTGCCCGTCAGCATCTGGTCGTAGTCGGCGATGTCGCCCATCATGGCATAGACGAGGATCATGAACCCGCCCAGAGGGATGCTCACCGGCGGAAGGAGGATAAAGCCCTGGACGGCGATCGGAATGCCGGGAATCGAGCCGACCAGGAAGATCAGGGGAAAGAAGGCCGCCAGCAAGAGCGAGACAACCTGCAACAGCCGCCTCTTGCTATATCGATGGGAAAGCCACATCCAGAGGGGAACCGACGCAACCATGCAGAGGATGAACTCGGCCTGGTAATACATCACGAACGACTCGGGCTTATCCACAACGGACTTGACAAAGTAGGGCATGATCACCAGCAGCACCTCGTAGCACATATAGAGGGCGACGATCGCGAGGCCGAAGAAAAGAAACTGCTTGTTGGTGAAGGTCGCCTTGAACGAGTCCCACAGTTTTATCTTCACATCGGCCCGGGAAAATTCCACCGGCAGCTCCTTGATCCCCGGAAGGCAGATGTACATCGTGACCAGACCGATGGCCGCCGTTACAATCGCCATCGTGACCGGTCCCTTATTCTGGAAGAGATTTGGTGCGATGAATGCCACCATCAGAAAACCGACGATGGCGTAGATCAGCTTCCACGAGGTGAGCTTGACCCGGTCATCGGAGGTGAGGGCGATCTCGGCCAGGAGGGCGTCGTATGGGATGCCGATGACGTCGTAGAATAAGAAATAGACAAAAAACACGCCCATCAGATATATCACGTTAAGGCTCGATACCCCGGCCACAGGTGGGAGCCAAAGGAAGATGAACGCAATGATCATCAGGGGTGTGCCGATGACGATGAACGGTTTCCTCCGTCCCCATCGGGTCTTGGTATTGTCTGAAATGTGGCCGATGAGGGGATTTATGACCGCGTCGAAAACCCGCCCTACGGTAAGGATCAGGCCGACGGCCATGATCGGAATATAGGAATGCCTTCCCGAATCGGACGGCGGGGCATAAAAATACATGATCCAGGTAAAGAGCACACCTTCCACGAAGTTGAGGCTGATCGAGCCCCAGTTATAGAAAAAGACCTCCTTATTGGTGAGCCGCTTGATGACTTCCTTTTCCATCGTGTCGCCTCCTGATAGAGTTTATCCGATCGCCACCCGTATCGACCATCTCCGCTCATCCCCCGCGAAGAAATAGAGCAGATAAAACCCTCCGAGGAGCAGACCCCAGGCTGACACCCGAACCGGGAAGAGTTAGGGTGAGACTCTCCTCGGCGCAGAGAGGCTCGGGGGCTCGATACTTCCGACTCCAACCGGTTGATCTGCCCGGGTCGGAGGGGGGAGATTACAACAGTCGAGCGGAAAGGACGGAGAAATCGTCGGTGAAGCCGGGGCCCGCCGTCTGATCTTTCGGCGATGAGGTCGGGGTAAGGCGATATTCGCCCCCGGTAACGAAGTCGTCGATCCGCCCGCCGGAAAGAGGCCGTACGGAAGGTCCCGTCGGCTCCCATAGAATCGTCGGAAAGGAGAGCTCGATCCACCCGCCCTTGGTCCCGTCCGTTTCAAATATGCTTGATCCTTCCCCGGTATTTCATGAATTCCTGAATGAGCTCTCCGAGTTTAGCGGCCTCCATGTTCACGGAAACATAGACCGCCGGCGGCTTCTTTTTCTCGGCAAGGATATGGGTGGCTTCGATGATGACACAGTGGAGAAGGATCGATCCGATGATGGTCGAAGTGGGGCCCATCATTGCCTTTACTCGCGGCACCTGGACGGAGGCGTCACCGGGGAGGACGCCGGTATCCAGCACGACATCCGCGACCTCGAAGAGACGCTTCCCCGAAGGGTGGCCCGACTTGATCGCCATCGTATGCTTCATGCTCGTGACGGCGATGAGCTTTAGTCCCATATCTTTCATCCGGAGGGCCATCTCGATGGGGGCCTGGTTCTTGCCCGAGTTGGAGATGATGATCGCTACGTCACTGCTCCTGATCTGGTATCCCGAAAGCGTCATCGATGCGACGCCGGCCAGCCGCTCCATGTTCGTACTGCGTAGTGCACCGTGGGAAAGGAGAAACGAGGGATCCAGGATCGCGTTTACCGGCACGATCCCCCCCGCCCGGCAAAAGATCTCCTGCGCCACGAGCGCCGAATGTCCACTGCCGAATGTGTGGACGACACCTTCCAGTTCAATGGCCTTGGCCACTAAGGCGGCGGCTTCGTTAATTTTTTCCCTCTGCGAGTCGGCGACCTCTTTGATCTGACGACCGACCTCCTCTACAAATGCCTCCCACATGCGGTGTGACCCCCATAGCTATATGTTAACGCGCCAGTAACGCCCTCACCTTCGGACAGAACGGACAGAGCTCCCACGAACAGAGGAGAAATAAGGGATCTTCCTTAAGTATTCCGGTCACCGTCGTAAGCAGGCCCTTTCCCGACACCCGCTGGATCAGGGCGCCGCCCATCCGGTAGTACGTGATAAGCCCTCGCTGTTTCAACGGCTCCTCCACGGCAACAAAGTTGATACTGCATCCCGGATTTTCCCTCGGCGGGAATTCCCGCGTGGTGCCGTCCGCAAGTCGGGAAAGTAATGGACGGGCGTACTCGTCGCTATACGGGATGTCGAGGTAAGGGACGGCCGCCATGGCCTCCGCGACGTGGACGGCGGAGTTTGCCCAGTGCCCCACACCGAGAAGCAGGATATCTCCCCCCTCCTGGAGGATCAGGTCTACCGGTGAGCCAACCCCGAGGGCGGTAGCGGTTTCATGGGCACGGACGTAGTGCTCCTTGTCTTTTCCCCATACGGCGACCGAGTGGGAGGGATGGATGCTCCGAACAACGTCCGCGCGCCTTCGAAAAATCTCGGAGATCACCCCGAGGGTGGTCGGAGTGCTCCCCGGATCGAAGATCCGTGCGGGGGGAAAGGTGAACGTTGGCATCATGATGGTGCCGGACTCCGTAACCGACCGAACCAGCGAATCGATAACCGTGTTCGCCCCGCCCTCGACCCACCCGAGCATTTTCAGGCTTGAGTGGACGAGGAATCTCTCCCCCTCTTTGGCTCCAATACTCCTCAGGGCTTTTTCGAGGTCGGAGCGGGTGATCTTCTCTTGGTCTGCCGCCGTCACGTTTTGTTTCAGGTCAGTAAGAAATCAGGTCTATAAAAGGAATGATCGACACGCGCCGCTCAGTCTTTCCCAGCCAACGCGAGGAAACGACCTCATCGCCGGCGTCACCCGAAAAAAGGGGCACGGGAATATGTCGTATCGAGCACGCCACCACGACCCTATGAACGCACGGGTGAACGAGGGCATAAGTCCTCGATATATAACCCCTTTTCGGGACGGCTCTATCTGCGGACCCCGCCTCGCATCGACGGCAACGCCGGCTGACGTTCAGCGCTTAGCAGAGTGTGATGTCTGTCACATTCGGTATGTTACCCATTGTATTCCTTTTTTTTCTCCTTTTTCAAGACTTTTCTGTAGGTTTGACAACTTTATGAAATATTTTTCTCCTTGAGCAAAGACGGCAAATGGGATATACTCTTAATCTTACATATCGCATAAGGACAGCACATGAATACCTACGCCGGAACCAAGACTTATATCGTGTCGCCCGAGCTCAGAGATTCCGTTAATGTCTCTATTGCCCTGTCACGTCCGCTCCTCGTCAAGGGCGAGCCGGGAACGGGCAAGACGCTCCTTGCCCACTCGATCGCCGAGGATCTCAACAAGAGGATCATCGTCTGGAACGTCAAGTCCACGACGAAAGCCCGGGACGGGCTCTACGTCTATGATACCGTCCAGAGACTCAACGACGCCCGCTTCGGAGAAGGAGACGTCTCCGACATCAAACGGTATATCAAGCTGGGGAAACTGGGCCAGGCATTCACGACCGACGAGCAGGTGGTGCTCCTGATCGACGAGATCGACAAGGCCGACCTCGAATTTCCCAACGATCTTCTCGGGGAAATGGATGTCATGACATTTCACATCCCCGAGACCGACGAGACCATCACGGCCAGGCACAGACCCATCGTCATCATCACGAGCAATGCCGAAAAAGAGCTGCCGGACGCCTTCCTGCGCCGGTGTGTATTTCACTACATAGAGTTCCCCCCTGAAGAGCTGATGGAGCGGATTATCCACGTTCACTTCCCCTCCATCGAGGATCAGCTCCTTTCGTCCGTCCTCAAGAAGTTCTATTGGATACGCACGATTGATCAGCTCCGGAAGAAGCCTTCCACATCCGAGCTCGTCGATTGGGTGAGGGCGCTCATGGTGGGAGGGATTACGCCCGATCGCATAGAGACCGAGATACCGTTCCTCGGGGCGCTGCTCAAGAAACGGGAGGATTTTAGCGTGCTGGAACGTCAAGGGGAAAACCAGAAGATATACGAGAAGTACCGCTCCCAGTCCCGGTAGGCGACCCCACGTCCGTGGGGGGGCGCGGCTTTCGGCCTCGTGCCGAGATATCTCCGCTACTCCTCCGAAGGAACTCGAAGGGTTGTTGCGCCGGTGCCCCTGATTATATCAGAATAGACTATGTTTACTGACTTCTTCTTTGAGCTCAAGGCCGCGGGCGTCCCGGTGACGCTCCACGAATGGATCGCCCTGCACGAGGCGCTGGCCAAGAACCTGAATTTCGCAAGCCTCGACCACTTTTACGGCGTCGCGCGGGCGATCCTCATCAAGGATGAATCTCTTTTCGATAAGTATGACGTCGCCTTCGCCTCATATTTCAAAGGGATCCAGACGCCCGACGAGATCATAGACGAGATCCTCAAGGGCCTCAAGAAGGTCGACGCGCTGGCCCTGACCCCTGAGGAGATGGCGCTGCTTTCGGCGCTGGATCTTGAGCAGGTCCGGGCGAACTTCGAGCGGCAGTGGCGTGAGGGCCACTACAAGGACCACTCCGGCGGCAACCGGGCCATCGGGACGGGTGGCACCTCCACCCAGGGCGCCTTCGGCTACCATCCGACGGGCATCCGCATCGGGCAGGGGGTATCGCGCTATCGACGCGCGATACAGGTCGCCGAGGAGCGCCGCTTCAAGAACTACGCGTCCGACGTGATCCTCGATACGAGAAACATGCGTGTCGCCCTCTCACGGCTCCGGACGCTGCTGCCCGAGGGGTCGGAGGACGAGCTCTCGCTTGAGAAGACGATCGATAAGACGGCACGAAACGCGGGGGAGATCGATCTCGTCTGGCAGAAGAGCCTCACCAACGCCGCGAAGGTGATCCTGTTGATGGACGCCGGTGGCTCAATGGACTCGTACGTCGATCTGGCCAGTCGGCTCTTTTCGGCCGCCAAGGCCCAGATCAGGGACCTGAAATATTTCTACTTTCATAACTGCATCTACCAGGACATTTACACGGATATGCGGCGCCGGTCCTCCTTACCGACCCACGATTTCCTCACCAAGTTCGGCCCGGAGTATAAGTGCATCGTGCTGGGGGACGCCGACATGGGGCCGACCGAGCTCCTGAACCGGAACGGGGCGATCCACTATTTCTACTATAACGACGTCCCGGGGATAGAGTGGCTGCGTCGCGTCAAGGATCACTTCAGGAAGACGATCTGGCTCAACCCTCAGCCCGCCCGCGTCTGGCCCGTGACGGATACGATCCCAATGGTGGAAGAGATTTTCCCGATGTACGAGCTCTCCATCGACGGCCTGACCGACGGCATCCGACGGCTCATGCGCTAACCCAACCCGTTAACTTAAGAACCGGCGTTTCACTTCATCAGGCGCCGCTGAAAAAGCGGGGCCGCCGGATAGGACACGAAATGCCCCTCTGTTGCGATGGCGGGGCGCGAACGTTAGAGTATCCACGACCCGCTGATTAGTCTTTCTTGTTCTCAAAGACGCACGCCGGATCCCCCTTTGCCACACACTGGGTTTCCACGATTCGCATCTCGCCAAATCCTCCCGCATGACACATCGCTTCAAACGCGCCCGCCAGGAAATCGCAGACCGACACCTTTGAGCTATCGGCAAACCGTATGACGAAAGGGGAAAAAGACGCCCGGCACAGGAAGATGCCCTCTTTACCGTCTATTTTCTCAACCTCACCAAACGACCAGCCCCTCTTACCGCCGCTCTTCGTGTAGTGCCTCACGAGCTCTTCGCCCCCAAGGCCGAGCTTCTCGATCATGGACTGGGAGACCTTGTACGCCGCCTCGTAGCCGGCCCGGCGCATGAAGACTTTTGCCAGGTTAATGCCGCCGATATCCGCGGCGGCGCGGATCATGTCGCTGAAGGTATCCTGCGGGGTGAGGACAAAACGCTTTCCGAGATAGGTCAACATCCCCTCGTCATCAAGCAGTATATTCTTCTTCAGCTCTTCCAGATCCGCAGGACTATTGACTCGTTTTCCATCGGCCATGATACGATCTCCTTTGTCATGAGGTAGGCTGTCCCTCCATCGGGAGGTGATATGGTATCGGTCCTTACGTCCCGATCGTTAGGTGGACTGAAGGAAAAGCGGGGGTGCGGCCCCGACTTAATAGAAATGACGGAAGTCCTGACACGGATGCATAAATATTTTATATTGTAAACTTTAGCTATTCGCCTTCATAATATAGTACGCCTTTAGGCGATGCAAGTAATTTATTATTACGTCGTCCGTTTATCCCCGGGACCTCGATACGCCCTTCCGAGCGTCGGAGCCAGGGCGAATCTTCCAATTTGCTCAGATTTCGGCGTTTACGAGACCTCGGCCACTGCTCACCGCTACCGAGTATGCCTGATCGGGGCTCCTTCGTCCCCGGTAGTGCCCCGGGTGAGGAAAAGGACCCCGGAAGACAAACGTGTCGGGTCAGTTTATGACGATGTCTTTGACAACCGGCCTCGATCCCCCATATAATACTTGTGCAGGAAACTCATTGGAGACACCCTCTGAAAGTGCGTGGAGAGGATACGATTTGGTACATTCTCGACATAAAGATATCGACCCCCGCGCCTCGATAGCGGGGCTGTTTCTTTCTTTTCTCAGGCTGGGCGCCACGGCCTTCGGGGGGCCGGCCATGGTGGCCAATGTCCGTGCAATGGCCGTCGAGAAGAAGGGATGGCTCACCGAGGAATCGTTTCGTCAGGGAGTGGCCCTGTGCCAGACGATCCCCGGGGCGACGGCCATGCAGAGTTGCGCCTACGTGGGCCTGAGGGTGCGCGGCGTACCGGGGGCCCTGGCGTGCTTCGCGGGATTCGGCCTGCCGGCCTTCATCATCATGATGGGACTTTCGGCCTTGTATGTGCGCGCGAGTTCCCTGCCCGCGGCGGTCTCGATATTCAACGGGCTTCGGGTGATAACCGTCGCCATTGTCGCCCATTCTTTCATATCGTTCGGCAGAGCCTATCTGAAAAAGTGGAGCGATAGCATCATCGCCCTTATTGCCGCAGGCATATTCGGATTGGAGGTGAACCCGATCCTCGTGATACTGTTGGCCGGCCTTCTGGGGATGTTGTTCTATCGCCAAGAAACGATCCCGCAAGGGATTCACGGGACGGCAGGTGACTCCCGGAATCGCAGATACCTGTTGGCGATCCTGCTCTCGGCGACGATCGGATATCTCATCCTCTTCATCGTCCACCGGAAGCTCTTCGACATCGGCGTCCTCATGCTCAGGATAGACCTCTTTGCCTTCGGGGGAGGATTCGCCTCGGTGCCCCTCCTCTTTCACGAGGTGGTCGACGTCCGCTCCTGGATGGACGGCCCCACGTTTCTGAACGGAATAGCGATGGGACAGATCACCCCCGGCCCGATAGTGGTGACGGCGACGTTCGTGGGCTACCTGATGTACGGCGTCATGGGGGCAATCGTGGCCACGGTCAGCATTTTCTTGCCCTCGATCCTGCTCCTCATTGGGATCGTCCCCTATTTTGACCGGTTGCGCGCCTCCTCCTACTTCAACAGGGCCGTTGAGGGTATACTCTTTTCTTTCGTCGGGCTGCTGTTGATCGTCACGATTCGGTTTGCCTTGTACATCCCCTGGGATACCTATCGAGTGGTCCTGGTTCTGGCGGCCTTTGTCGCCCTCCTTCTCAGGGTTGATATCGTCTGGGTCGTCCTTATAGGGACAGTGGTCTCTTGGATCATATTATGATTCGATGTCTCCCCGCCCGGAATAGAGACTCCTTCCTTGTGCGCCAGTCGGGGGCCGAGCTATAACCACTCATTAAAAAGAAACAATAAAGATACATTCCCCTGCTCCGTAAGAAAGTGCTTGACAGATGACGACTACTTTGCTATATTACCAAATATGCTAATAGATTCTAAAAAGATGGAAGCACAAAACAGAGCATATCTCGAGGTCAAGTCCCGTATCTTCAAGGCGCTCGGCCACCCGACAAGACTCTTTATCGTCGAGCAGCTGGCACAAAAAGAACGGTGTGTAAACGAGCTGACGGAAATGGTGGGGTCGGACATGTCGACCATCTCCAAGCATCTTTCGATTCTCAAGAACGCTTACATAATCCAGGACAGCAAGAAAGGGAACCACGTATTCTACTCCTTGAGCATGCCGTGTGTTCTCAACCTGTTCGGCTGTGTCGATACCGTCATCAAGTCCGTGGTCGAAGAACAGAGGGGCTGGGTTGCTGAGAGATAAAGGGATTCTTTTTTGCTTAAATGTGGCTATTTAGCCAAATAGCCACGTAGTTGGCTCTTTAAGATATTTTTCGGAGGCGACTGGGTGTTCAAGTACATTGCCGACAGGCTGGTGTATGGCCTGCTGCACATAGCGCCGGACACGATGCTCGGCGGGGCCCTCAACTTTTTCTTCTACGACACGATGAAGATCTTTTTCCTGCTCATCGTGATTATTTATGTCGTGGCGGTCATTCGATCCTTCTTCCCGCCGGAGCGGGCGCGCCGCCTCCTGGGAAACCGGCGTGAATACGCCGGCAACTTTCTTGCGGCCCTGCTCGGCATCGTAACGCCGTTTTGCTCCTGCTCGGCGGTGCCGATGTTCATCGGCTTCGTCGAGGCGGGCCTGCCGCTCGGCGTTACGTTCTCGTTTCTTATTTCTTCGCCCACCGTCAACGAGGTCGCCCTCGTGATGCTCTGGGGACTTTTCGGATGGAAGATAGCGCTCCTCTATATCGCCACGGGCGTCACCCTGGCCTTTTTGAGCGGTATCCTCATCGGGAAGCTGAATCTCGAAAACCAGGTCGAAGACTACGTCTATAAGATTCGTATGGGCCAAAGCGAGACCGCGGCCCTCACGTGGCGCGACCGCTCAAGCTATGCGTTTGGATATGTGTACGACATCCTGAAGCGGGTCTGGCTCTTCGTGCTCATCGGCATCGCCATCGGCGCCTGGATTCATGGCTACGCGCCGATTGACTTCGTCGTGAAATATGCCGGGGCGGACAACCCCCTGGCCGTGCCGATTGCCGTGCTAATCGCCATACCGCTCTATTCCAACGCGGCCGGCACCATTCCTATCGTCCAGGCGCTGGTGGAAAAAGGCATGCCGATAGGGACGGCGCTCGCGTTCATGATGGCGATCGTCGCCATCTCCGTCCCGGAGATGGTGATCCTGCGCAAAGTGATAAAGCCCAAACTGATCGCTATCTTTGTGGGCATTGTGTCCATTGCGATTATTATTATTGGATATCTATTCAACGCCGTCTTATGAGAACTGGATAATGAAGCAGAAAGGAGTAAGCAATGAAGAAAATACAGATACTCGGCATGGGCTGTGCCAACTGCAAACGGCTGGAAAAGAACGCGCGAACGGCCGTCGAAGAGCTCGGCATCAAATGCGAGGTAGAGAAAGTAGAAGACATTGAAAAGATCATGTCGTTTGGCGTGATGGCGACCCCGGGCCTGGCCGTGGACGGCAAGGTCGTATCGGCGGGCGAAGCTGCTGACACCCGACGAGATCAAGGAGTTTCTGAAGTAGGCGACCGCCGGCAAACACGTTCGGTATTCGACACACGCACAAGGCAGACTCGTAACATCTATTGTTGGAGGAATATTCCATGAGTTCGAAAAATGATTGTCAATGTTCAACTGCCCCTAAACTGATCTTCCCCTGCTCCGGGGCCGCGGACGTTGGGGGAATTGCCGACCAGGCAGGGCGGAAGCTATCCCGTGAAGGCATCGGAAACATGTTCTGCCTCGCTGGAATCGGCGGCGGGGTCTCTGGGATGATCGAATCGACAAAGGCCGCCTCGGCGGTCCTTGCCATCGACGGCTGCCCCATTGACTGCGCTAAAAAGACGCTGGAGAAGGCGGGCATCACCGATTTTGTCCATCTCAGGGTCACCGACCACGGAATGAAAAAGGGAGAGTCTCCCGTTACCGACGAGAGTATTGATAATATCGCAGATAGGGGCGCGGCCCTCCTTATGGGTCGTTGACAGATACGCCTTTCGCGAATAACGATGCCCCATATGTTCATTATACCGGCGTGTCTGTAATCTTGGCAGGCAATCGTCTTCGCTCACGGTCCGGACGCGCCCAAGAACTTTCGGGCGACTCTGAATCGACCCGGACGTAGCGGCGCAAGGGAGACACGGCCGGCGTCCCGTAGTCCCACATGGGTCACCGTTTTTGTGAACAAAGCAAAGGAGAAGAAGATGAAAACACAATTCGTACCGCCGGGATGGGCATTTGACTTTCATGGGCATCGCTGTCCTTTCATGCCGATCGGCTACCGGATGGGGATGCTGGCAATGGAGAAACTCGGGATCGAGCGCGAGAAGGATCACGGCTTCTTCATATTCCCCGAGATGGGAGAAGGCCATCCGCAGAGCTGCATCATGGACGGCATGCAGGCGGCGACCGGCGCAACCTACGGTAAGGCCCTGATGGCCAAAACCTTTTACGGCAAACTGGCCGCGACCTTTTATCACCCCAAGAAAGGGGCCGTCCGCTTTTCTCTCACCCCGGCATTTCTGGACGCGATGGGCAAATTCGAGTTCTTCGCATACCGCAAGCGTGGCGTGGAGCCGTCGGGCATCCCTTCTGTGGTCGGCGATGAAGTCATCGACTGGATCGCCGAGCAACCGGACGACGCGATCTTTAAGGTCGAGGATAAACCGGACTTCACCTATACGCCGGTGAAGGGTTCGTTCAACAAGACGCTCTGTACTGAATGCGGGGAATATGTATTCGATCGGTTCGTACGTATCAAAGACGGCAAGCCCTTTTGCATACCCTGCTCCGGATATCAAAAAACGGTCAAGCGTGAGAGCGGGGCATGACGGCGGTTATTGCGGGGATCATCACCTTTGCCTTTACGACCCTGCTCACCATCGCAGGCGTGGGAGCGGCCTTCATCCTGATTCCCGTTTTTATTGCGCTTGGGATCGAGCTCCACGCGGCGATGGCGACGGCCCTGCTGCTGAACTCAATCAGTATGTCGGTCGCCTCTGTCAATTTCATCAGACGCAAGCTGGTCGTATGGCGAATCGCAATTCCGATTCTCATCATCGCCAGCGCGCTCTCTCCCATCGGCGCGCGAGTGAGCCAGCAGCTTGACAAAAACCTGCTGCTCTGGATGTTTGTGGGCTTCCTGGTCTTCGCGGCGGCAATGATGCTCTTTTACACTCCCAGACTGAGGGAGAGCTCTTACAAAACGGGGACGCTTCTGGGGGTGGGAATGAGCGTCGGCGGCGTTGCCGGGTTTCTGGGCGGGCTGCTCGGCGTTGGCGGTGGAAACTTCATCGTGCCGGCGCTGGTGGGATTTGGATTTGATCCGAAGAAAGCCTCGGCAACCACCGCATTCGTGGTGATCTTTGCGTCATTCGCGGGCTTCCTGGGGCATGTGACGCTCGGCGGCATGAACTACCTATTGCTCGGCTTGACCGCGATCGGCTCTGCCGCCGGGGCCGCTCTCGGGTCGTATCTGATGTCTGATAAGCTCAAGGGAAGACAGGTCAAAATCATCATCGGCCTCGTGTTGATCGGCATCGCCGTCAAGATGATCTGGGATCTTCTGTAATGTATTGGACATGCCGCGCCGAAACGGATAAGCGTGCTGAAAAACAATATGAATACGGTAATAGGAAAGCTGAATCGGGTGACAAAGGAGATAACGCATGGAAACAAAACCTGAGAATCGAATAAACAAGCCCCGGATTTCTTCCGTGGTTAAGATTATCCTTTTGGTATTGGTTGTATTCGTGGCGGCAGGTGTGTTATACATCTCTGCAATACGGCCCGGCGTAATTGGCCGACACCGCCGTCGCCCGTGATTCGCTTCCCGTCCTCGTGGACCTGGGCGCGGACAGGTGTATACCCTGCAAGATGATGGCGCCGATTCTTGAGGAACTCAGAAAGGAATACAAGGGTAAGCTTGAGGTTGTCTTTTATGATGTATGGAAAGACCCCGCTCCCGCCGATAAATTCAAAATATACGGCATTCCGACACAGATATTCCTTGATGAAACCGGAAAGGAGCTGTATCGTCACGCAGGCTATTTCTCAAAAGAAGAAATACTGCGTAAATGGAAAGAGTTAGGCTATGATTTTCAATAGGAACCGGTGTCCCGCGGGAAAGAGATATGTTCTTTCAAAAGACGTATACGTCGTGCTGTGATGAGACAGGCAACAAACGAAACGCGGTAGTACCGTACCGCTCTTACATCTGAGGAGTTGTTAGTTCATGAAACCAAAGACCGTCGTCACCATAATCCTGCTGCTTTTCGTCGCGGCCAGCGTCGCCTACCTTGTTGTGGGAGAACGCGGAGGGCAAACCAAAAGCCGAGACCATTCCCTCCGGGTCCGCCCTGACCGATCCCGTTCCTAACAATTCTGTCGATACTAATAGCTCTCGTGGGACGCCTCCGGCTGTCGCTTCTCCGGCGGACACATCGTCAGAGGGTAGAACCCCCCCGAGTAACCGCGTACCGCCGGCGACAGTGTCTCCCGACACCTATGTCGTCGTTTACTATTTCCACGGCTACTATCGCTGTATGACCTGCCGGACGATCGAGATGTACACGCGGGAGGCCGTCAACGAGGCCTTTCTCAAGGAGCTCGGCGACGGCAGCCTTCACCTGCGCGTTCTCAACATGCAGGATCCGGTCAATGAGGCATATGTGAAGGACTTCAAATTGGAGTACTACGTCGTCGTGCTTGAGAAGGTGGTTAATGGCAAACGGGTCGAATGGAAGAAGCTCGAGGGGGTGTGGGACCTCCTCAAGGATAAGGACGCGTTCAAGAAATACGTCGTAAGCGAGACACGGGACTACCTGAAGGGAATTAACCAATGACGGACCTTATCATTGCCGTCGCTTCCGCCTTCTGGCTGGGGATACTCACCACCGTCAGCCCCTGTCCCCTGGCGACCAATGTCGCCGCCGTATCGTATGTTGGGAGAAACGTCACAAGCTCATGGAAGGTCTTTTTTTCCGGCCTTCTCTACACACTGGGGAGAACGACGGTCTATGTTATCATCGGGGTGATCCTGGTCAAGAGCCTGCTTACGGCCGTGAATCTATCTTTGTTTCTCCAAAACCATGTCAACCAGATACTTGGCCCCATCCTCGTCGTTGTGGGTATGGTCCTGGTCGGGTTGATCAATTTTAACATCTCCGGGTTTGGCCAGAGCAAGCGGCTCGAGCGATGGGTTGACGCCTTGGGCTTGGGAGGGGCGTTCCTCCTGGGGGCGGTCTTTGCGCTCTCGTTCTGCCCGGTCTCGGCGGCGCTGTTTTTCGGGAGCCTGATTCCCGTTGCAGTGGCCAGCGGATCGGTCCTAATCGTCCCCTCCGCCTACGGGGCGGCAACGGGCCTGCCGGTGCTGGTTTTCGCGGTGCTGTTGGCCGCCGGGGTAAAACAAATCACCCCTGTATTCGACAAGATCGTCCGTTACGAGATATGGATCAGGCGTATCACCGGCATCGTTTTCATCCTCGTGGGAATCTATTATTCCCTCGTATACATCTTTCGGATCTATGGTTGAAGGTATATAATACGGGCACGCGGGTCGGCAGTGGCGTCTAATAAGCCCAACAAGAACCGCAAAAATCCGATCGTCCATCGATCGCTGCCATAAGGTGTATTGCTTTTGTCATTTACCGGTTAATAGGAGAATGGCGTGAAAACTGTGGTAGTGGAAGAAAAGAAGCTCTCGTTCGTCGACCGGTTTCTCACCGTCTGGATCTTCGTCGCCATGGCCCTTGGAATTGGGATCGGGAACTACTTCACGTCGGTCACCGATTTCATATCGGGGCTCCAAATCGGCACCACGTCCATCCCCATCGCCGTGGGTCTCATCCTCATGATGTACCCGCCGCTGGCCAGGGTCAAGTACGAGGAGATGGGAAAGATCTTCCGGAACAAGAAGCTTCTTGTCCTTTCTCTCGTTCAGAACTGGATCATCGGGCCGCTCTTCATGTTCGGCCTTGCGGTGCTGTTCTTGCACCATTACCCGCACTACATGATCGGCGTCATCCTCGTGGGGCTTGCCCGCTGCATCGCCATGGTTATCGTCTGGAACGAGCTGGCGGGGGGTGACCGGGAGCTCACCGTGGGACTCGTGGCCTTCAACGCCGTCTTCCAGGTTCTCTTCTATGCGGTCTATATCTACCTCTTCATCACGGTGGGGCTCAACTGGCTGGGCCTTGCCAACGGTGTTCAGGCGCAGATTTCGTTCTGGGACGCCGCCAAGACCGTCTTCGTCTACCTCGGGATACCGTTCGTGGGCGGCATTGTCACCCGATTTTCACTCCTCAAGCTGAAAGGGAAACAGTGGTTTGAGGAGGTGTTTGCGCCGCGGATCGGCCCGATCACCCTTGTCGCACTCCTCTTCACGATCGTCGTCATGTTCTCCCTCAAGGGAGGCTATATCATCCGGCAGCCCTTTGACGTATTGATCATCGCGGTGCCACTGGTCATCTATTTCCTCGTCATGTGGTTCGTAACCTACTTCATCGCATATAAGATTGGGGCAAACTACGGCCAGTCGACCGCCGTCTCCTTTACCGCCGCCAGCAACGATTTTGAGCTTGCCATCGCCGTCGCGGTGGCCATCTTCGGGATCGCGTCCAGCGAGGCGTTTGCCACGGTGATCGGCCCGCTCTTGGAGGTGCCCATCCTGATCTCGCTGGTCAACGTGGCCCTCCGGTTCAAGACGCGCCTCTTTGCCCGCGCGTAAAGAGACGTTTTTCCACCCATAAAAAAGCATCCCAACGACCTCTTGGTCGTTGGGATGCCGCCTGACCTGTTCCTGTCCTGACCAACCCCCTACCCGCTATCGCATCGTCACTTCGACCCGGTCGGCCCGAGGATCGCCCGTGCTCGCTCCCTGCCAGTCTCGGTTCGGAAAACCGTGCCGATGACGCGCTCCAACTGTTGCTCCGTCTCCGGCATCTTCATGTCCCCTTCGAGGAAATTGACGATCGTATCGGCGTCCCAGATGATCCGAAACTCGAGCGTGTCGATATCGCGCGCGCTGTGGTGGCTTCCCACGATGCGGCAAACGTGCTCAATCACATCCTTGTCCATCCCGAGATGCTCCATGATCCCTTTTGCGATGGGAGGCCCCTCCATCTCCTGGTACCTCGGCGCGCTCGAGCCGTGCTTTTGTTCCGCCGCCTGAATGCCGATGTCGTGCAGGAGGGCCGCGGCCGTGACGACCGGTCCGTCTCCGCCCTCCCCCCTGCGGATCGCCTCGGCGTGAGAGAGGACCGCCAGCGCATGGGCGACACGTTTTGCATCGCTTCCGAATTGGGCCTTCATCGACTCGATCAGCCGAACCTTTAAGGGCGAGGGAACGTTGGACTGGGCGATGTCCCCCCTATTTCTGCCGAGGCATTGTTCGGCCCGCCCGCACCAACGGGCACACCCGAGCCCCACACGCGGGTTTTCGATGCGCTGCCCGCACCGGCACCTGCGCGAAACCTCATCCTTGAAAAACTCGACCGAGCCGCCACACGCGCTGCATTTCACCTCGAAGATATCCCCCGGCTTCCAGTAGCGGGAGTCCTGTCCCGGACAGATGGACTGTGTCATGGCGCCGCCCTCATTTGAAAATATGAAATGTCTCCATTTCCATCACCGACCGACACCCCGTACCTCCCCCTTTCCCGCTCCCGGCTCGATATACTCCTGGAGGATTTCCCCGCTCCGCGATATGATCACGGCGCGCAGGATCGTGTCGTTGCCGGCAAGACCCACGGCTTCCTTTGCCATCGTCATGAGCCCGTGGCAGCAGGGGACCTCCATATGGGCCACGGTGAGCGATCGCACGCCGGCCTCTCGTATGATATCGGAGAGTCGCTCGACGTAGTCCTCTGAATCGTCGAATTTAGGACAGGCCAACGCCACGGATCTGCCCCTCAGGAGCAGCGTGTGGAGGTTCGGGAACGCCGCAGCGGCGCAATCGGCGAGGAGCACGAGATCGCATCCCTCAAGAAAGGACGCCTGTGGATTCAACAATCTCAGCTTTATGGGCCAGTGCGTCAGCTCGGATTGGATATCTGAAGCATGACCCTCCTTGCCGCCATGCGGGACCGTCCGCTCTATCGTCATCTCGTGGCTCCCCGGACAGCCGCATGCAAGGGGTGCGACAGACGGCTTGGTCGCGCTCTCGGGGCCTCCATGGGTGTGGCCATGCGTCGCATCGACGTGGTCGTTTGACCGATCTTCGTCGAACTCGTCCGCTTCGCGCTCAATGACCCTGAGAGCGCCTGTCGGACACTCCCCGATGCAGGCCCCCAGACCGTCACAATAGACGTCGGAGACGAGCTGGGCCTTCCCGTCGACAAGCACAAGCGCCCCCTCGGCACAGGCGTCGACACACTGACCGCAGCCGCTGCACGCGGATCGGTCGATTTCAATGATCTCTCTCTTGCTCACGTTTTCCCTCCAAAGGTGGTCATCACATCCGAGATGCGCGTGTTCATCAGGTATCCTCTCAGCTCCTCATTGATCCTCTTCACCAGATCCCCGAAGATGCAGTTCCCCTTGTCGCACAACGGCGTCTCCAGCAGACACGCCTGCCCGACGAATTTCCCCTCGATTACCTCCCAGACGGCCATCAGCGGCGTGGCGTCGGCGCCGTCCATCAGCACGAATCCTCCCCCACGCCCGCGCGTGGACGATACGAGTCCCTCTTTGGCCAGCCGCTGGAGCACCTTGGCCAGGTGCGCCTCCGACGCGTGAAGGGTGGCCGCCATATCCCTTGCCGATAGCGGTTTTTCCCTATCCATCGAAAGAAGCGCCATCGTGTGGACGGCCAGCGACGCGGCCTGGGAGATCTTGAGTACGGTGGTCATGGCATGTTCACCTCATGGTGACTAATAGGCATTCAGGTATCAGTATACCTGTTTATACTGATTGTCAACTCTTCTTTCACGTCGAAATAGGAAAAATCGGCTCTTGTGAGGCGCTTCGGGATGAAGCGCCGAGGGATGGGAGGGGAGCGATACTACGGTGCGAGAAATCGGACAAGACGAAGGGGCGGATCGGGGAATTCGGCGGACGTGCCGCGGCCGGCGGGACCTACAGAGGGTCGCGTCAGGCTCGGATCGCCTGCATCACACCGTGTCTCTCTCGCAATTCCGCCCGTATCCGCGTGGAGGGCCGCATCTGGATACGACCTCGCTACCGCCATGCCGCCAGAAACCGCGCCAGCGACCTGTCGTAGCTCTTCTCAACGTCCTCGGGGAAGAGGCAGCCCGGCAGCTCGTTCTTCTTCCTGTGGTGGGCGATGCACTCGCAGCACCTCCCCTTCCGGCTGCAGGCAACATACGTGCAGCCGCACCGGTCAAGGTTCTTCTGAAGGCTCGGGCACTGCGCTTTCGTCGTTTCCGTCATCTCACGGTGCGCCTCCCGTCAGATCCCAAGGAGCGCCTTGGGGTTGGTCTCGGTCATCTGCACAAACGTCGTCTCTTTCAGTTTGAGCTCTTTTAGCTCCTTCATGATCCTGACCCGCGTAAGCAGCGGGTAGTCGCTGCCGAAGAGGACTTTCCCTGTAAGCGCCGTATCGGCAAGCCGGATGACCCCCTCGGGAATGTAGCGCGGGGCCCATCCCGCGATGTTGAAATAGACGAAAGGATTTCGCCTCACCACCGCCAGCGCCTCCTCCCACCAGGGGTAGCCGAAGTGGGCGATGATGAGCTTGAGCCGTGGGAAGTCCACCGCCACGTCGTCCACGGGCAGGGGCCGGCAATACTTGATCTTTGTGCCGAAATGGAACTGGGTGCCGGTGTGAAAGAGGACCGGTACGTTCAACGACTGGGCGGCCTCGTAGAGGGGGTATATCTTCTTGTCGTTGATATCAAGCTCCACAAGATGCGGGAGCAGCTTGAGCCCCCTGAGCTTGAGCTCGCCTACCGCCCGCTCGAATTCCTTCAGGCCGTCCTTGCCCTTGTGAGGGTCGACGCTCGCAAAGCCGATGAGCCGGTCCGGGTATTTTGCGACGGTCTCGGCGACGAGATCGTTTGAGACCCGGTATTTGTGGATCGTCTCGGCGTCCACGGCGACGATGACCGCCTTATCGACGCCGGCGGCGTCCATGTCTTTCAGCGTATCCTCGATGGACGGAAACCCCATGTCTTTGAACATGGACTTGTAGCCCTCGGCCATCGCCTTGGGGAAGCTCTCGATGGCCTCTTTCGTCCAGAGCTGCGAGTGGGTGTCGATGATCATGTAATGCTCCTTATGCATGCGAGTGAGGGAGAATCCTCCCGCTTGAGGATTACCTTTTCCTGTTCAGCACCGTACTCTCAATAAAATCGGCCATTGCCCCCACGTCGGCAAGATCGATTACGCGCGCGTCCGTCTCCACGGGGCAGTCGGACGCGACGGCGATGAGGTTATCGTCCTTCGTGCAGAGGAGCTTGTCCCTGATCCCCTCGCGGAAGACCTCGATCTTGGGGTGGACGTCCTTCTTGAAACCCTCGGAGATGATGATATCGACGTCACCGATGAACCTCTCCCTGATCTCCGAGAGCGTGAGGTCGTCGATTCGTGTCGGCGATCACGGCGATCCTGGTGGGGGAGGAGATCACGGTCACGGCGGCGCCGGCCTCCCGCAGCCTGAAGCTGTCTTTGCCCGGCACGTCGATCTCAAAGCCGTGCACGTCGTGCTTGATCGCGCAGATCCTGAGCCCCCTTCCCACGAGCTCGGGGATCAACCGTTCAAGGTAGGTCGTCTTGCCGCTGTCGGACCACCCGACGACGCTGATGATGGGAATCACAGGTTCTTCTCCCGGGCGATGAGCTTTGCCCGCTCGTAGTCCTGGGGGGTGTTGATGTTGAAAAAAGAGAGAAGCTCCCGATCCACGGCCAAAAGCTCCTCCTCGCCGACTAACCGCACGTTCACATCGTTCAGAAAAGAGATCGCCTGCTGCGTTCCGGAGCTAATCCTCTTCTGGACGGCCGCGAGACACCGCTTACTGTACGCCGCAAAAAGCGGCTCGTAATAGCCGTTGAAATACGGTACCGCGGCATCGCTGTCCCCTCGCGCCGCGACGAGATATTCGATAAGCTCCCGTTTAATGAAGGGCATGTCGGAGGCCGCGAAAAAGGCCGCGTTGTCCACAAGGTAGAAGAGCCCGGCGTGGATGCCCCCGAGCGTTCCGATGCCCGGCATCACGTCACGCCTGGTTTCAAGGCCGAAACGGGCGTATTTTTCCGGCTCATTGGTAACGATGATAGTGCGGGAAAACACCGATCCGAAAACATCGATTACGCGCTCGATAAGCGCTTTTCCCCCCACCTCCAGAAACGACTTATCCGTGCCCATTCGACGCGACGACCCACCCGCAAGGATCACGCCGGTCACGGATCCTTCCATCTACTGCTCGTCCGCCGTATCGGGTGGACTGCCGGCCGACTCCGGGGTGTTCTTCTGGAGCCACCGATAGTATTCATTTTCAAGCTTATTGAGCACCGAGTCCCGGAAAATCAGCGACCCGACCGGAACCATCTCGCCGGTCATCCGGTACGGGCGGGCGGCACCTATGGTCACGGTGACCCTCCCGAGCCGCTTCCCCTTCTCGTCGGCCGAGACCATATAGACGCCTTCGTGAAGCGTGGGTATGGGGATCGGTTGGGGCTCGCTCGTGGTGATGATGAGGTCCACGCCCGGGACGGCCTTGGCGAAGTCGTAGGCGTCCTTGCGGTCCATGGCCAGGAGCGCAACAATAAGGGTTGCCTTGCCCGACAGCTCCTTGACCATCTTTCTCCCCGTCTCTCTGGGGTCCGTAAAGGTGAAGGTGTCCACATCGTGGGCGCCGGAGACTCCCCCTCCCGCGATGCCGAAGAAGCCGACCTTGACGCCGCCGACATTCTTGACAAAGGAGGTCTCGAAGACCGGCGCTCCCGTCTTCTTTAATACGATATTGGAGCTGATAATCTTGAAGCTCGACGTATCCCTGATCTTCACCAGGAAGTCGAGCCCGGCCGCCAGATCGTTGGGGCCGACGTTGGCGACGTCATACTTCACCAGGCTCATGCCTTTTGCGACATACTCTGCGGCTACCTTGTCCTCGGCCTCAGTTATTGAGGAGAGGCTGATGCCGTTAAAAAGAGAATTTCCCGCGTCCACCACGATGACGTTCGGGTTACCCTTCCTTATTTCGTTAAGGACGGTGGCTCGCCGGGCGAACCCGCCCAGCCGTTTATTCTCTCACCCGCAGGGGATAACTTCGCCATAGTTGTCGCAGGAATGGACGATCGTCACCATCGCGGCGACGGCCGCAAGCGGCCAGCTCAGGAAAAGCACCAGCAACGACAGCGCATAAAGTTTCTTCATAAGGGGCCGTTCTCCTCTTTTATCTACTTGTCCAAACGCCGATCAACAGCACAATGAGCCACAATAAAAAGAGTCCGATTATGGCCTTGGTGACAAGCGACAGCTTCCGCCGGTCGCCCTTTCCCCTCAGCGACCGGATGTAGTAGTAGAGATAGACGAAAAACAGGACGCCCAGCAATGCCCCGACGCCCAAAAAAGTGATGACGATGATCTTGATCGCGATAGGATTTGACATGGAAGAGCCCCTTACTTTTTCGTCGACTGTGCCGTCCGAATGATCTCCCTGACCTCGGCCAGCGGCGCGTCCCCTGAAAACGGTACGAAGACGAGGCTGAGACTGTCGATTCCCGAGAGACTCGACGCGGCCTTCTCGAGCTCAGTCGATCCGACCGGCTCTCCACTATCCCAATCCCTCACCTGGAGCTTTATCCCGACCCGGCCCGGATCCTCCGTGAGCGTGGTGGCCCGTGACGAGATATCGGCGAGGAGCCCGAGGGCGTCGCCTATATTTGAGAACCCCTTTTCCTTCATCATCTGGCGGTGGTAGGCCATGATGAAGAAATAGTCCGCTCCACTTTTCTTGTACTCGGTGATATCCTCCGAGAGCCACGCGAGCGCCTTCTCCGGACGGCAGGCCGCTTCGTACGAAAGATTGACGGCGAACTCCATATCGGGACGGATTTCGTGCACTCCGTCAATAATCGCGCGTGCAACCCCGGCAAGGCGCCGGGCCTTGAAGCGCGACCATTTCCAGAAATCATCCGTGTAGCCCCGTGCGTAAAACTTTGTCCCGTCCGGCGACGGGTACGGGTCGACATAGAAAGATTCGGGACGAATCGGGGCGCCGTAGAGCTTCTCCGCGTGTTCCCCCATTCCCTCGTTATGTTTGAGGACGAGGTCATCCTGAAAGAGGATTCCGTCGATGTCGTAGGCCGCCAGGTCCCTATAGAGCGAGACCAGGTCGTCCACCCGCGCATCGTCGAAGAGGTCCCTCCCGAAGGCCGGCACGATCATCTTCTTACTGAAATCGTAGACACGAAGCCCGTAAGCACTATCCCCCCACGACGCGTATCGCGTGGTCATCCACGCCCACACAGAGAGCCTGTTCTTCTTGGCCGCCGAGATAATCGCGTTGAGCACGTCGTCCACAACCGGCGCGTGGGTAGTATTGAAATAGACCCCCGCGTCCGTCTTGGGATGTGCGAAGGGATAGAAGTGATCTCCTTTATTATGGAATACCCGGACGATAACCGTGTCCGCACCTGTATCCGAGATCGCCTTCATCTCCCGATCCAGCTGTTCGGGGGTCCGCGACGAAAAGAGGAGCACCTGGAAGCCCAGGATACGCTTCACCGGCTTTTCCTTGAGCACGGTTGTCTTATTTCCTTCAGGTATTGCGCCGATACCTGAGTCGTTCGGCGAAGGAAGCGTGCGGGTGGAGATGAAGTTGGAGGGGGCAGAGGTATGTATCGGTTCCGGTGCGCACCCGATAAAAAAAAGAAGCGCACAGGAGATCCCGACCGTGATCCCGGCGGCGCGCTTCCCATGTCGTGTCTTACGGATCACGTGTACACCGGTAAGAATGGCCAACGATTACTGAAAATGCGCGGGGAGCTCCGAGATGTCCTCGATGATGATCTCCGCCCCGGCGTCTTTCAGGTCTTTACGTGTTCCGAACCCGTAGGTAACGCCACAGGGGATGACGCCCGCGGCCCGTGCCGCCTTGATGTCGTCAGGGGTGTCTCCCACCATTACGGTGCGGGAGGGGTCGGCGCCGAACTCGCTTCACGGCAAAGATAATTGGCTCGGGATACGGCTTCATGCTCCCCGCGGTATCGGCCCCCACCACGAGGTCGATCATATCGGTAAGCCCCAGCCCTTCAATGACTCGGTCGGCCATATGTTTGAGCTTATTGGTCACCACCGCCTTCTTCTTGGTGATGCCGGAGAGGGTTTCGATGACCCCGGGGAACGGTTTGGTAGTAACCAGAAGGTGCTTGTCGAGATGCTCGAGGTAGACCCGGAAGGTCTCATACTTCGCGGCGCCGTCACCGCCGGAAAACCTCGAAAGGAGCTGAGATACACCTTTGCCCAGGAGGGTGGCGATACGCTCCTCGGAGAGCTCGCGAAATCCAAAGGATTTGAGGGTCTGGTTGATAGCGGCCACGAGATCTTTCTTGGAGTCAGACAGCGTGCCGTCGAGGTCGAAGAGGAAGAGGTCTATTTCCTTTTTATGGTTTTTCTTTTCCATCGGAGTCTTGTGCTCACCCCCCTCGTATTGATGTCTATCGTTAACCGGACGCCATAATAGATCGTAGAAACCCAAGTTTTTGAACTATAGCACCAATATAAATAAATTGTCAACATGAGAGAATACTTATTTCTTGATCGAAAGACTATTTTTTTATATACTTGAGAGGCCGACAACAATCGCCGCGGTCAACGGGTGCCCAAGAGAGACCAATATGGAAGCAGTAATTACGCTCAGGAAGGCGCACAAGGACGACATCCCGTTTATCACGCGGTGCTTCAGGAAAACGAGCTTCCCTGCAGACGACGTGCCGGAAAAGATAGACTCGCTCTTCGTCGTCCTTTCCGATCGGCGGGACGTAGGCACCGGCGGGGTGGAGCTCCTCGGCCGGTACGGGCTCCTCCGATCTCTGGCAGTCCGGCACGAGGAGCGGAACAAGGGGATATGGCGCGGCGGCCGTGCGTGGGTTGGTGCGGCACGCAAAGGAGCGGGGAGTCGAGGAGCTCTACCTGCTGACGACGGACGCGGAGGCCTTCTTCGAGAAGCTCGGGTTTGAGCGAATCGACCGGGACTCCGCACCTCTGTCCCGTCAAAGAGACGAGCCAGTTCTCGGGCCTCTGACCAGACTCGGCCGTCCTGCTGGTCAGCAGGCTCGCGTAGCCTCCCATGCGCCCTTCAGAGATCCCTGGGACTGGGCAGATGATTCCCCGGGAAAAGAGCGTTCTCGTTTTTCGAGAAAGCTCTCTCTATTTCTCACCGCTTTTCAAGATAACGCGCGATCATCCGGGCCGTTTCCCGAAAGACGCGGTCGCGGTCGATCGGTACCTCGTAGAATAAGAGGTACTGAATAATCTCATCCATAGCTTTGTGGACGACGAGCGTTGCGGCATCGGCGTCTCTCACCTCGATTCGGTCTCCATAGCGCTCTAAGAAGGCCCCGACGATAACCTTCCGTGCCTCCCGCTCGAAGGACTCATGGACCGCCCTGATCTCGTCGTCGATGAGCGAAAGGATTACGACATCTCGCTGTATCCTGAGACGGCGTGAGAGAATTCCGGCAAACCGCTTGATGACGCGGTATATGGACTCCTCGATATCGACGGTGTCGGAGGGGTCATCGTTGGTTTGACCCAACAACTCATCTCTGAATTCATCCGAATAAGACGCAAAGATCTCGACGAAGATATTCTTCTTATCGGAAAAATATGCATATACGGTCCCGATCGAGACTCCGGCGGCGGCCGCGATATCTCGCATTCCGACGGCATCGTACCCTCTCCGGGAAAAGAGCTCAAAGGCCGCTTCCACGATCCTCGCTTTCTTTTCCCTGGCGCGATCCTGCACCGGTGTGCGTGCGGTGCTTCTTCTTCTCCCTCCCGGTTTACCTCTATTATCCATCTCCACGACTCCATGAACGGTCTTGGCAAGACGTCATCTCCGTGAGCGACCGGTGATCATCATATCGGGTTTCCTTTCGTTTATCAAGAATAATAAGAACCGTGTTCGCTTTTCTCTTGACAGAGAGAAACAGAGCGTATAGAATCATAATATGAACGCCGTTCATATGGACCCTATTCCTCGGCTACGTCCATGCCGGGGCTCCAAAGGAGGATACCATGAAACAATTCAGGCCACACGTCGGGTACCATCATTTTCACGACGAGGTGAACATGAACTTCCAACTCAATCGTGCTCTCTCGTTCGGGGAGGGCACCGCCCCCGAGATCGACGCGATTGCCCGGAGAATAAAGAACCTCGCCGATTGGAAGCGGGAGTTTCTGGGGCTTGCCCGGATGGCGGAACGCGAAGGGAGGACGGCCGTCGCCCTGTCTTCCTATCGGCTTGCCGAGTTCTACATGACCACGGGCGACCCCGACAAAGAGCGGGCATACGATCGGTTCATCGAGCTCTTCCACGATTATATGGAGGATGAATATGCGAAGGGACGCATCATCGAAGATCGTGTAACTTACCAGCGGGGATATCTTCCCGTGATGAGACTCCCGGTGACCGAGGGGAAGAAGAAGGGTACGCTTGTGGCGCACGGCGGGTACGACTCATTTATCGAGGAGCTCTACCCATTGATGACCTATTTTCGCGATCATGGATACGAAGTATACGCCTTCGAGGGGCCGGGCCAGGGGGGATGTCTCAGGAGGTACGGACTCGTGATGACTCCCGAGTGGGAAAAACCGGTCTCCGCGATCCTCGATCATTATAAGCTCGAGCGACGTGACGCTGTTGGGAATTTCGCTCGGCGGGTATCTGGCGCCCCGCGCCGGCGGCATTTGAAAAAAGAATAGCGCGAGTAATCGCCTACGACGTGATCTACGACTTCTTCGGATGCATCGCGTCGGCTCGGGGACCTCTTTTGGCGACCGTGATACGCGCCCTCACGGCTCTGAGGGCCGCGCCGTTGCTCAATGCGATCGTCCGTGCCCGGATGAAACACGACCCCTTCGTCTCGTGGGGAGTGAGCCAAGGATACCATGTATTCGGAGTGAAAAGGCCCTACAACTATTTTAAGGAAACGATGGAATACTCGACGAAAAAGATTTCCCGCCTCGTCATCCAGGATGTCCTTTTGCTGGCCGGCACCCACGACCATTTCGTCCCGACCGAGATGCTCTACCGCCAGGCAAAAGCGCTCACAAGCGTCCGCTCCCTGACTTGTCGTCTCTTCACCGAGGCAGAGTTCGCCCAAAGCCATTGTCAGGTCGGAAACATCGAGCTCGCGCTCTCGTGTATCGTTGCGTGGATGGACGAGATGGGGGACGAGAAAAGAAGTGAGCGGCCGATGAATACTTCGAGAAAGATTCGTTCACTCCGTTGAGGGCCGCGAGGAGCAACAAATGAAAACGGGGGGCGCATGCCCCCCCGTTGTGTCTATCCTGAATCTTCCTCGTTACAGCCCGAGATCTTCCTTCCAGAAGCGGCTCCCCTCAGAGGGCCGGCCGTAGTCGCCGCCCTCGCTCGGAAGGCTGTCGGACTTGAAGCATTCGATCACCGAGCCCATCGACTCATCGGTGACGACCCCTCCCGTTTCCGGGTCGACCCGCTCAAAGACGACGCCCTCCGGGACCGGGAAGCTCTCCACCGGCATACCCTTGACCGCCTCCACCATGTAGTTGAGCCAGATGGGGGCGGCGGCCATCGCTCCGGTCTCGTTGTGGCCGATCGTCTTTTCATCGTCGAACCCGACCCAGACGCCGGTCGTCAGCTGGGGAACGTATCCCATGAACCAGGCGTCGACGAACTCATCGGTCGTCCCGGTCTTTCCCGGCACAGGGCCGCCCGATGGCCGCAACGCGCGAGCCGGTCCCGCTCTGCACGACGCTTTCCATGAGGCTCGTCATGATGTACGCGGTGGCGGGGGAAATAACCGGCTCCGATTTGGGGAGATTCTCCTCGAGGACCTTTCCGTCACGATCGACGATCTTGGTGACATAGATCGGCTGGACGCGGTTACCCTGATCGTTGAAGACGCAGTAGACGTTGGTGAGCTCCAGAGAGCGAAACGCCCACCGAGCCGAGCGCAAGCGAGGGCACCGGATCAAGCGGCGACGTGATGCCGAGCCGTTTGGCGTAGTCCACGACGTAGTCGGGGCCGATATCCATGATGATCTTTACCGTTACGATATTGCGGGAGAGCATCAGCGCCTTACGGAACGTGGTTGGTCCGTAGAACTCCCCGTCATAGTTCTTCGGCTTCCAGACGCCTCCCCGCGAGTACTTATCCCGATAGACAACCGGGGAGTCATAGATAACCGTGGCCGGGGTGTATCCCTTGTCGAGGGCCGCCGAATAAATGATCGGCTTGAACGAAGAGCCGGGCTGCCGCCGCCCCTGTACGCACCGATTGAATTCGCTCCGGCCAAAGTCATACCCGCCCACCATGACCCGGACGTACCCGGTATCGGGCTCCATCGCAAAAACCGCGCCTTCAACGAGGGGTTCCTGGTCCAGCGCAAGCCGGTACTGGCCACTGGCGTCGTCGCGGCTTTTGATCGAAACGAGGATAATGTCCCCCTTCTTAAGGGCCGAAGACGGTTTCGAAATGCTGTAGGAGTAGACGTCCGGGTTGAACTCCCGCGCCCAGCTCATGTCCGAAAGGGCGATGGTTCCGGTGAAGTTGCCCAGATCGACGGTGACGAGGTTCTTTGAATCGTCCACCTTGGTCACGAGTCCCTTATAGGTCGATCCGATCACCAGCGGTTTCGTTCCATATTGTTCCTGGAGTCCGGTGACAAATTTCTGGGCGTCCTCTCCCGATACGTTGTCCGCGGCTCCCCTCCACCCCTGGCGCTTGTCAAGCTCCTTGAGACCTTTTCTCAGGGCGACGAGGGCCGATTTGTGCATATCCGCGTCGGCGGTGGTGTAGACCGAGAGCCCCTCCCGATAGAGGACCGTCGATCCATATTTGTCCTCGATGTATCGACGAACATATTCCGAAAAGTACGGGCATTTCTCCCTGGTAGGGCTTTCGATCGGCTTGAGGGAGATAGGCGCCTTGAGCGCCTCCTCGATCTCCTTGTTGTTGATGAAGTTTTCCTTGACCATCATCGACAGGACGTAACGCTGCCGCTCCTTGGCCTTTTCCCAATGTTTATAGGGGGAGAAGCTGTCCGGCGCCTTGGGAAGCCCCGCCAGCAGCGCACATTCGGCCAGATTGAGCTGGTCGACCGGCTTTCCAAAATAGACCTCCGAGGCCGCCTCAACCCCATAAGCGCCGTAGCCCAAGTAGATCTGGTTAAGGTAGAGGTAGAGGATCTCCTCCTTCGTCAGGTAGTTTTCAATGCGGTAGGCAAGGATCGCCTCCTTGATTTTGCGCGTGAAATCGACGTTAGGCGTCAACAGGAGCGTCTTGATAAGCTGCTGGGTGATGGTGCTGCCGCCTTCTACGATCCGTCCCGCTTCGAGATTGTGGATGAAGGCGCGGATGATCCCGCGGATGTCTATCCCCGGGTGCCTGAAAAAGCCGCCGTCTTCCGCGGCGACAAACGCCAGCACCAGCGTCTTAGGTATCTTATCGTAGGAGACGACGACCCTCCGCTCTACGAAGTATTCGCCGATCAGATCGCCCTTATCTCCGTAGATCTTTGTAATGATACTCGGTCGGTAATCCTTAAGCGCGGTGCCGCTCGGGAGGTCACGCGAGAAAAAGAGATAGACTCCGAGGAAGATAGAGGAGGTAAGCACCAGAAAGACGAGGGTTATGAACAGAAAGATAACGAGAGCCATCTTCCTCTTCTGGGTCTTGCTGTCCGCAAGCATCATCAGGCTCTCTTCCGACGTCTTGTAGCCCTTGTCTCTAAACATGGTGAATCGGGGGAATTTCGCTTTAACGTTCAATTTTATCACTCAATCCGTAACATTTCAATCATATAGTTCGACACATACGCCGCCACGAGGTTCCGAAAAACAGAGCGATCACAGCATTTTCTCTACGAAGGCCTTGCTCCGAAGCTCTTTCATCCACTGCTCGAAGTAGCCCATCGTTCTTTCCCGCTTGATGGCCTCAATGATCTCGGGCTTCACGTCTTCGACCGTGACGCTTTCGATAGGCTTGGAATCCGTGACCTTAAAAAGGAGGAACCCGTTTCCGGTGGCGACCACGTCGCTGACCTGGCCGGTCTTCATGGTGCCGAGCAGGGCCGCAAAGCCGGGGTCGAGAGTCGTGGAATTGATGAAGCCCATGTCGCCGCCCTTATCGGCGTCAGGAGCCGCCGAATATTCGCTGGCCATCGCCTCAAAGCTCGCTCCCGCTCGTATTTTCTTCATTACCATATCGGCCTTCTTCCCGACCTCGGCCACCGCATCGCTGGTTGCGTCCGCGGGAACCGGGAAGACGATTTCGCTGATGCGAAACTGCTTGCGGCCCGCGAACTCCGCCTTATGTTCGTCAAAATACTTCGCGATCTCATCGTCGGTTACGATGATGTGAGTAGCAAGCTTTCGGCCGATCAGCCTCTCCTTCTTGATCGAGTATTCGACTTCTTTTCGATACTCCTGATAGGTCTTGCCCTCTTTGGCCAGGAGATCCATGAGGTCCTGTCTGTTAAGTCCCTTCATCTTCAGCTGCTCGGCGATGGCCCGATCCACATCGATCTCGGTAATATCCAGTCCGTATCCCTTGACGGCCTGATCGAGGAGCTTCCTCAGGATGAGCTGCTCAAGCACGATATCCCGGGCCTCTTTGACGGTCATCCCGTTCTTGAGAACGGTGGAAGGCTCGCCCTGAACGTTACTGCCGCCTTCGGAGAGGAGTTCGCTCATCGTGATTACGTCATCGTTGACAATCGCGATCACCCTATCATTGACATCGGCGGCGTTGACACCCTTGGCAAAGAAGGCCCCGAGCAAGAGCGCCGCGCCTACCGGAACGTATCTGAGGAGAGTACTTCTTTTCATCTCACGAGCCTCCAATAGTTGTATCTATCTTTCGCTACATCTTTATCTTCTCAAGGACCGATGGATTTATCTCGATCTTCTTGTTCTTCCTCATCCCTTCGAACCACGCCGCGTATTTTTCTTCCTTCTTGGCACGTTTGAGCTTTTCTTCGATCTCGGGCCGTGCCTCTTCGAGGGTGAGCACCTTGGCTTCCCGCCGATCGATGACCTTGAAGATGTGAAAGCCATACTCGCTCTCGATCACCCCTGACATCTCCCCCGGCTTCATGGAAAAGACGACGGAGAATGCGGGGGGCATTTCGTCCTGGCTGAAGTATCCGAGGTCGCCACCCTTCTCAGAGTCCGGTGAGATGGAATAGGTCTTGGCAAGCTCCGAGAAATCCGCCCCGCCCTTGATCTTATCGAGGATGGTCTGGGCCTGATCTTTGGTCTCGACCATTATCTGAAGCGCCTTGACACGCGTGGGGGCGTTATACTGATCCTGATTATCCTTATAGTATTTTTCGATCTCTTCCGGCGTTACCGAAATATCGTTGCCCGCCACGGCCGACACCAGTTTATTGAGCATGATCTGATACTGGATCTCCTTCTTCCACGCCTCGGGGTCGATCTTCTCCTCTTTCATTCTCGAGGCAAAGGCGTTTGAATCCGGGTAATCGCCCACGATCTTCTTGATCTGCTCGTTGATTTCCGCGTCGGAGACCGTAATGCCCATCTTTTGCGCCTCGGATGTGAGGAGCTTTTTCTCGATAAGCTGATTGAGCAGGTTCACTTTCAGGGTCTTGGCCCCTTCGGCGTTGAGGGATTCGCCCGGGGGAAGCTGCGCCTTCAGCTTTTCGAGGCCCGATTTGTATTCGGAGAGGGTAATCGTGGCACCGTCCACCGTTGCGAGGACTTCATCGCCCTGGCCTTCTTTTTCCCGCAGACCACAGCCGAACAAAAGCGTGAAGCCAAGCGGGATCAGGATCAGGATAATGGGAACGAGTCTCATTTGTTTCATGGATCTTCTCACAATTTCTTTAAGCGGTCTTCATCTATCTCTATCGTAATTCCCTTTTCAAGCTTCTTGACAAAGTTCTCGAAGAACTGTTTCTCTTTTTGGTCGGCAATGAGCTGCCGTATTTTCTTGGCCGCCTCCTCATACGGGACGGTCTTTATCATCTTGGGTCTGTCCAGACGGATGATGTGAAATCCGAAATCGGTCTCGATAATGGGACTGATGTCTCCCGGTTTCTTCAGTGAAAAGAGCGCGTCCTCAAATTCGGGGATCATCTGACCCCGCGTGATTTCGCCGATGCTTCCCCCCGACTCCGCCCCCGGGCCTATGGAAAACTTCTTCGCCAGCTCGGAAAAGCTCTCGCCCCTTTTGAGGAGCGCCATGATCATCTCCGCGTCCTGACGGGTCCTCACCACAATGTAGCTTGCCTCCACCGTCTCCGTCGTGAATTGCCCCTTGTGGGTGTCGTAATATTCCCTTATCTCCTTATCGCTGACGACGGTCTCTCCCTCGAACTGACGGTTAAGAAGTTCGCTGATGAGGAGGTTGCGCCGGTAGTTTTCGATCTTATATCGAATCTCCTCATTGTTTTGCAGCCCGAGACGCAACGCTTCCTGCAACAGAAGCTCTCGGACGATGATCTTATTGAGGAATTCCTTCTTATCTTCAATTGTCCTGAGGGCATTTCTCTGGGCCTCGGGAAGATTGTCCTTCTCCCAGAGGTATTCATCCACGGTGATCGTATGACCGTCAAAGCGAGCCAATACCTTGTCTTTGCTGCATCCCGCAACGTAGAGCAAGAGAAAAATGACAAAAAATAGCTTCAGAGCCCTGCGATCCATAGGATCCTATTTAGGGAAATTCCTTAAAGTGTAACATACTGAGACAGTCTCTGCAATACATTTCTCAGAGCGCCTAAAAGCTCGCCCTTTGCCGCCAGTTGTGCGCGATATTTGAGCGTTCCGTCCGGGGTAATCGCGAATAGATGGGGGGATTCTTTTACGAGAGCGACAATTCCCTCCGTATCGATCCGAGCCTTCTCGTGAAACGTTATCGTGACGACCCCCTTTCGATGTTTCATCCCGGTGATCGTTGCCGCACGCGCGAGCGTTTTGAGCTCCATGAGATCGATGAGGTTTTTCACCTCCATCGGCGGAGGTCCGAACCGGTCGATGATCTCTGCAGCTATCTCCTTCAGGTACGTTGTGTTCTTGGTCCCGATCAATCGCCGATAGATGCCGAGGCGAACGTCGGAATCGGAAATATAGTCCGAGGGAATATAGGCGGAAAGAGGTATCACGATCTCCGGATCGATCTCGACGGGGACGCTCTCTCCCTTGATCTCCAACAGCGCTTCCTCGACCATCTCTTTATACATCTCGTAACCGACGGCATTGATGTGTCCCGATTGGTCGGCGCCAAGCAAGTTTCCCGCACCCCTGATCTCGAGGTCATATTCGGCGATCTTGAGCCCCGAGCCGAGCTCAGTGAACTCGCTGATGACCTTGAGCCTTTTTTTTGCGTCGGCGGTCATCGAGAGCGACCCCGGCACGAGGAGATAGGCGTATGCGCGGACGGTTGAGCGGCCGACCCGTCCGCGAATCTGATAGAGCTGCGCCAGGCCGAACATATCGGCGCGGTTGATGATGATCGTATTGGCCGATGGGATGTCAAGACCCGATTCGATGATGGCGGTCGAAAGGAGCATATCGATTTTCTTGTCAACAAAGTCGAGCATCACGCGCTCCAGCTCATGCTCGTCCATCTGGCCGTGGGCAACGCCGATCCTGACCTCGGGCACGAGGCGTTCGAGGAATTTCCTGATCGCCGGCATGCTTCTTATGCGGTTGTGGACAAAGAAGACCTGCCCGGAGCGGGATATTTCCCGCGTGATCGCTTCTTTAATCACCTCCGGGTCAAACTCCGACACGTAGGTCTTAACGGAGAGACGATTGGGCGGCGGGGTATTGATGATGGAGATGTCCCGTATGCCCATGACGGACATCGACAGGGT
This sequence comes from uncultured delta proteobacterium, assembly GCA_963792965.1. Classification (GTDB taxonomy): domain Bacteria; phylum Desulfobacterota; class Zymogenia; order Zymogenales; family Zymogenaceae; genus CAWBYW01. The sequence goes on from CAWBYW010000007.1 coordinate 698,826, forward strand.
TCGCGGTATCGGCGTCGCGGTCATCGTCAACACATCGAGCTGCGTCTTTATTTTGACGATCTTTTCTTTGTGGGCGACCCCGAACCGATGTTCTTCGTCGACGATAAGGAGGCCGAGGTTCGAGAAATGGATATCCTTGCTGAGGAGTCGGTGGGTCCCGATTACGATATCGACCGTGCCGGCCGCAAGTCCCTCAATGACCTCCTGCTGCTCTTTCTTGGTGAGAAACCGGGAGAGCATTCGCACCTCTATGGGCCAGTCGCGAAATCGTTCCCTGAAAGAATTGAAATGCTGTTCGGCAAGGATCGTGGTCGGCACGATCAGCGCCACCTGCTTATGATCCATGACGGCGATGAACGCGGCCCGCATCGCTACCTCGGTCTTTCCGTAACCCACGTCGCCGGCGACCAGCCGGTCCATCGGGGTGGGGCTTGTCATATCGGCGATGATGTCTTTCACGGCGGACAGCTGATCGGGCGTCTCCTCGAACGCAAAGAGCGCCTCGAATTCCGAGAAATCGTCCCCCGGTCTTGAAAAGTGGTGCCCGGGGAGCGCCTTGCGCGCCGCGTAAAGCCGCGCGAGCTCACACGCCATGGCGAAGATCTCAACCCTCACCCTCTTCTTGGATTTTTCCCAGGCACCGCTCCCGAGCTTGTTGAGTATCGGCGGCTTGCCGTCGGCCCCACGGTAACGGTGGATGAGGGAAAGCTTATCTATCGGGATGTAGAGTCGATCATCTTCATCATACACCAGGTGGATGAAATCTCCGGTGATCCCCATCACCGTGAGATTAGCCAGGCCGATATATTTTCCGACGCCGAAGCGGGTATGCACCACGAAGTCACCGGGGACAAGGGAATCGGTGGTATCGATGGCGTCGCCCATCTGGGGCTGCCTCGGCTTCCTTATTTTTATCTTTGTGCCGAAGATCTCTTCTTCGGTGATCACCACAAGACCGCGCGCCGGGTCTTCGAAACCTTCCCGCAAGGCGCCGATGAGGATTTCGGCACCGGGCCCTCCGGAAACGAAGCGGGCCAGCGACTTGTCCGATACTTCGATATCTACCCCGTGTGCCGCAAGGAGGTTTCTCATCCGCTCTCCCTGGGCGGGCGTGATGCAGATGAAGGCGGCGCTCCCGCCCCCTTCCCGCGTCTCGGTAATCTTCTTGACGAGAGGGGAGAGAATAGTCTGGCCTTTCCTGCTCCTGTCGATTTTGGCGCGAAGCTCCCGGTGATCGGCGGAGATGGCAGTGATAAGGGTGTCCGCCGGAGAGGTGCGGATTGGGTTGAGCTCGATCATCTTCATGGCGGCCAGCGCCCGCCGTGTCTCATCGGGAGCAACGAACAGCTCCTCTGGAGGCGGCACCGTCTCCTTTCTCTCAAGCGCCCGTTCGTAGTTGCCCTGAGCCTCGATGAAGTACTTTTCGGCCTCATCCCACACGACTTCCGGCTCGTCGACGAAGACCATGCACCCCGTGGGGAGGTAGTCGAAGACTGTTTGCAGCCGGCCGTAAAACGCGCCCAATGCCCAGAGGAGGCCGGGTCCGACCCGGTAGCCCTCGAGCTCCTGGGCCGTCTCCCTGATCCGTCTGATCGGGGTGTCGATCTCGGCGCCCCGCTGTCTGACCCAGCGTATCGCCCTCTTGAGGGCGTCTTCGGTGAGGATCACTTCAGACACGGGGATGACCTCCTGCGCGGTAATCTCCCCGATGGATCGCTGCGTGAATGGATCAAAGATCCTGAGGGACTCGATCGTATCGCCGACAAGCTCCACCCTGACGGGGTTGGACCCGTTCGGACAGAAAAGATCGAGAATCCCTCCCCTCGTCGAGAAATCGCCGGGGGTGGTCACGAGGCTTGTCTGAACGTAGCCGGATTGCATGAGATGCGCGATGATCGATTCTCGAGTCCTTTCGTGGCCGACCGTGAGCATGAGACGTGACGCGATCAGGCTCGTCTTCGGCATGACCCGTGTCATGAGCGAGCCGATGGGGGAAGCCAGGACGAAACGGGGCGCTGCCCCGGCAAGCGAAAAGAGGGTGCTTATCCTTGTAATCGACGTATCCAACAGGGGGGTAAGCCGCTCGTAAGGGGCCAGACCCCAGGAGGGGAAGGCGAGCATGGTATGGCCCGAAGGGGCGTCCCGGATATAGAACTCAAGGTCCTCGCAAACCTGATCGAATCGCTTCTCGGTCGTGATGAAAAGGGCGGGAGTCTTCAGGCGAATTGACGCGTCGGCCGCGAGGTACTCGGCAGACGAGCCCGAAAGCCCGGTGACCTTCAGGCCCGTCTTTGTCCCCCCGATCTTCTCAACGGCCTGGTCTAAACTTTCTTCTCTTCTTCCATAGAGGTGTGTGTGGGCAATGCGGGAGTGGGCGCGGCATCAGGGGAAGAGGGGCGGTGCCGTAAGCCCGGTTGTTTCGGGGATATTCAAGAGGATATTCATGTTTTGTATCGCCTGCCCCGCGGCGCCTTTGATCAGGTTGTCGATCGCGGTGATGACGATGAGCTTTCCCGTATCGGGAAAAGAACAGACCCCGATATCGATGAAGTTGGATCCCCTCACCCATGCGGTGTCGGGGAATATCCCCTCGGGGAGAAGTCTGACGAAGGGCTCCTTCCCGTAGTGGCGGCCGAAGAGTTCCCTTATTTCCCCGGTCGCACACCTTTTCTTCGTTTCGGCATAGATCGTCGTCAGTATGCCCCGATTAATGGGGAGCAGATGTGGGGTGAAGACGACCCTGATGTTCGATCGGGCCGCCTCGGAGAGCTTCTCCTCGATCTCCGGGCCATGGCGGTGACTGCCGACCTTATAGGCGTGGAATCCCTCGCTGATCTCGGTATAGAGCGTTGAAAGCGAAGGGCCTCTCCCCGCCCCGGAGACGCCGGACTTCGAATCGATGATGATCCTCCCGGTATCGATTGACCCTTCCCTGAGGAGGGGAACCAGGCCGAGGATGGCGCCGGTCGGATAGCAGCCCGGGTTTCCCACGATCTTCTTCTTCGCGATTGATTCCCGGTAGACCTCCGGCAGGCCGTAAGCCGCATCCGTCAGCATAGAGGGCCGTGTGTGCGCTGAATAGGCGGCCCTGTAGGTTGCTTCGCTCTTGAATCGAAAATCGGCGCTGAGGTCGACAACCGGGATGCCCGCGCGCGAGAGCTCGTATACCGCTTCCGTCGCGGCCTGATGTGGCAACGCCGTGAAGGCCCCGTCCACCCGATCCCGGATCGCCGGGTAATCGGGAGGCACGAACGTGAGGTCACTGTACCCCGCAAGATGCGGGAAGACCTCACCAAGCCGTTTTCCCTGGTGTTCCCGCGAAGTAATGACCGAGACCGTCATATCGGGGTGCGAGGAAAGGATACGCACCAGTTCGCCTCCCGTGTAGCCGCTTGCCCCTATGATTGCGATCTTCTTCATTGGACTTCATGTAAACGGAGAGTTGGAGCATAGTACCCGGCCCTCTCCGGTGGGTGAGGAGATGATTATCGTAAAATGGGTGAGCACCCGATAGGGATGAGACGCTCTTTGACTAAGCGATGAGCCCGCGTCGATTCGCGCATATAAGAAAACAGGCCGTCTCCTCCCCATGACGGACGGACACGGCCCTCTCTCCGTTTGCCACTGATAGCAGCTCAGACAACCCCGTGAAACGACAAGACGCGATGACTACCGCTTGGAGAACTGGAACCGGGCCCGTGCACCCCTCTGTCCGTATTTCTTTCGCTCCTTAATCCGGGAGTCACGCGTGATGAGGCCGGCCCTCTTCAGGACCTGACGGCATTCCGGGTCGTATTCAAGGAGGGCCTTACTGATCCCGTGTTTTATCGCTCCGGCCTGGCCGGCGATGCCACCCCCGGTGACATTAACGGTGATGTCGAACTTATCAAGCGTCTTGGTCAGCTCGAGGGGTTGGTATATGACCATCTTGGCCGTCTCGCGGGAGAAGTATTCGCCGACGTCCTTGCTGTTGACCATGATTCTTCCCATACCGGGTCTCATGAAGACCCTGGCGATGGAGGTCTTGCGTTTTCCCGTCGCGTAATATGTCGTTGTCGTTTCGTTTGCCATTGATAGGATTCCCTCTGCTTTTTAGTGGATGGTCAGGGTCTTCGGGTTCTGCGCCGCGTGCGGATGCTCCGGTCCCGCGTATATCTTGAGCTTCTTGATCATTTTGCGACCGAGCCGATTCTTCGGAAGCATGCCCGTTACGGCCCTGGCGATCACCTCTTGCGGTTTCTCTTTCAGGAGTTTTTCAGCGGTGGTCTCTTTCAGCCCTCCCGGATACCCCGAGTGCCGATAATATTTCTTGTCCTTGAGCTTCTTCCCGGTCAGCTTCACCTTATCGGCGTTGATCACGATGATAAAATCACCGGTATCCATATGTGGGGCGAAGATCGGTTTGTTCTTCCCCCGAAGGACCATGGAGATCTTGGTGGCAAGCCTTCCGAGGACCTTCCCTTTCGCGTCCACAACATACCAGTTTTGAACGATATCTGATTCCTTCGCGATAAATGTCTTCATGGCTCTTCTCGATTCGGATATGGTGTCAATGTCAAATTCTACTTTTATAAAATATTTTCATGGGAATGTCAAGCTTTTTTTGTCTCGCTTAGGCGACGTGGCCGTGAGAATAATGTGACATCAATCTCCCCTCCCGGCGTGCTGGCATCCCTTTTTAGCCGCCCTATTTTCGCCCCATCCCATCGACCGTTGCGGTACGCTTGGACTCAGCTACGTCCAATCAATCGCTAAACAAGGACCCATGTCACTTCTCACGATCCGCGCGTCCTTTCGGAAGCGGCGGCTCGGACGATGTCACCGGCTTATTCCTTCGAGTTCGGGCCACGCTTCTGCTTTTCGTAATACTTCGGGTAATGTTTTTTGAGACAGTCGGAGCATATGCCGTGACTGAATCTCGCGTCCGAGTGCTCTTCGATATAGCTCTCCAGCTTCAGCCAGTAACCCTCGTCCGTACGAATCTTCCTGCAATATGAACATATCGGCAACAGGCCTTTCAGTGTCTTGATCTCGGCCAGCGCTCCTCTCAGCTCCTGTGTCAGTCTCTCCCTCTCCTCTTCCACCTGGCGGTGTTCCGTCACGTCGGTCAAAACACCCACTAAACCCGCCACTGAGCCGTCCTTATCGATGAAACAAGCCTTATGGAAGATGATGTCCTGCCTTGATCCGTCGGGGTTCTTGAACGACACCTCGTAATATTGTGCCTCTCGATTCTGGATCAGCACAAGATCGATTTCGTGGTGTGCCGCCGCGATCCTCTCGGAGTTGAGGTCATAGTCGGTCTTCCCGACTATCTCGCTCTTGGGCACTCCCGCGTATTGTGCGAATGCCTCGTTACAGAGCCGGTAGACTCCTTGTGTGTCTTTAAAGAAAACCGGGCTCGGAACCGCGTCAAACAACGCTTCCAAGAAATCTGCTCTCTCTTTAATCCGCATTTTTTCCTTCGGCTCCGCGGGAGGCGGTAGAATCTTTCCGGGAACGAGAAGGCATATCACTGTTATCGTTACATTTCCGGATCGGCGTTCCTATATACCGCGTGGGGTTGTCTATATCTTTTCATCCAGCATCAGTTTCATTTCGACGGCCCTCTTCACGTCTTCACACAGCGCCACAAAATCTATCGGCTTTTCTATATAGTTAAAGGCCCCAAGCTTGACGGCCGCGATCGACGTATTCGTGTCCGCGTGTCCGGTGACGATGATCACCTGCGAGTTGGGCGATACCGTTTTAACGTATTTGAGAATCTCTATCCCGTTTTTTTTCGGCATGACGATATCGGTTACGACGACATCGTGTCTTCTTTCCGTGAAGTGCTCTATCGCCCGCTCGCTGTCCCCCACGATGGTGATATCGGAAAATCCCTCGGTACGAAGAAATTCCTCACTGAGGCTGCAGATCTCTTTTTCATCGTCGATAATGAGGATCTTGGCGCCCAGGATGTCTTCGATAGTCCGAAAAGAGATATTTCCCTTCCTGAGGATTTGACTTAAGAGCTCTTCCTTGACCGACGCGAGCTGCTCCTTCTCTAAGTAGGCTTGCTGCCTTCTGAATATATTTTCAAGGCAGTATGAGAGTTCCTCGATGAATCCTCCGATATCGGATGCGGATCGTTCATCGTTGACGGTCCCTTTTGCCGGCTTATTGAGAAAATATGAGGCCCCCAAGAACTGCGTCTTGAGCCGGACCTGCGGATCGTCGACACCGGTGGTGATGATAACGGGAATGGTGGGGAAGTTCTGGCTGATGAAATTGAGGAGATCCATGCCGCCGTAAATATCTTTATCATCATAGAGGCCCGCCATCAAGAGATCAAGGATGATTGCCGGTGATATCCGGCCGGTCTCCAGCTGTTGTATCCGGTCCAGGGCGTCCTTCGCGTTGTCGTACTCTTCAACGTTGAAACTGAAATGCCGCAGGCCGTCGGCTATGATCGTTCTCATGAGGAGCTCGTCCTCGACAACGATAACTAACTCTCGTGGCTTGAATGTGGTGAGGCTCTTGGCCACGTCCTTGAGCGTCCGGTTGATCTCTGTGTGTGGATCGGAACCCGACGCCGTCACGAAGGCGGATGTACCGAATTCCTTCTCGCCGCTAAAGAGGCCGTCGGGCTCGAAATTGATGACGTCGTCCAGAGAACCCTCGACTTTCTTGGTGAAATCATCGATGCCGATCAGGTATTTATCGGGGACGGCCGGCGGAGTCATCTCTTCGAAGCGATACACTCCGTTCCAGAACATCATGCCGAACATTACATCCTCGCTGACATCCTTAAGGATTTGGAAGAGCGTCTCTTGAGTAAGGTATCCTTCATCGATGAGAATTGATTCGAGGCGCCTGCCGGGGTTCCTTTTTTGGACCTCGGCGGCGATCTTCATTTGTTCCTCGGTAAGGACGCCTTTCCGAACCAATCGGTCGCCAAGCTTTTCCTTCAATAGCGGCGTGGAAGCCGAAACGATGTTACCCTCTCGAAAGAAGATGGTACCAAATCCTTCCCGCGATTTGATCAGGAGTTTGCCGGAAAAGAGGTCGTCACGGGTTAGCTTGAGGAGTTCAATGAAGTTCTTTTCATTAAACCTCCCCGAGCCCCTTTTTGGACGGATTATCCCTTTTTCCATCTCAAACAATCTCCCTAAAATAATTGATATGGGTGCGCTTCCCTGAGACAATCGAGATACTCTTCTTACCCGCTGTCTTTTAGGAACGCCTCGACCAGTCTTACGTCAAACTGTTTTTCGGATTCGTGCCTGAGATAGGATCGAATCCACTCCCTGTCCATAGGCGGACGATAGGGACGGCTGCTGCTGAGGGCGTCCCATACATCCACTACGGCAAAGATACGCGCCGAAAGCGGGATACCCTCTCCCTTCAACCCGCGCGGATAGCCGGTCCCGTCCCACTTTTCATGGTGGCAGTACGGGATGTCCAGTGAGGGCCGCAGATAAGGAATCGGGTAGAGGAGCTTATAGGCGTAGTCGGGATGTTTCTTCATCACCGCCCACTCCTCTTGGCTAAGAGGACCCGGCTTAAAAAGGATCGCGTCGGATATCCCCATCTTTCCGATATCGTGAAGCAGTGCGCCCCGCCTGATATGCTCCATCTCCCCTTCAGGGAACCCAACGGCACGGGCCAGCCGCAACGTCAACTCGGTAACCCGTCGGGAATGGCCCTGTGTTTCGGCATCTCTGAGCTCGAGGGCGCGTGCCCATCCCTCCAGGGTATCATCGTATGCCCTTTCCAGCTCCGAATGGGCCCGTTTGAGGCTCTCGCGCTCGGTGAGGAGCTCCCTGAACCGATTGAGACTCGTGATATTCTTAACCCGCGCAGAAAGCTCGGTAAGATCAAACGGCTTGGAAATAAAATCGTCGGCCCCGCTTTCGATGCCCTTGATTCGTGATTGCGCGTCTCCGAGGGCAGTGATCATAATGATAGGGATCTGGCTGAGGAGGGGCTCGGCGCGCAGCTTCCTGCAGACCTCAAAGCCGTTCATGCCCGGCATGACAACATCAAGCAGGATAAGGTCGGGGACCACTTCCCGTGCCTTTTCGTAGGCCTCCAGGCCGTTTTCGGCGAAATCGAGGCGGTATCCGCCCTCAGAAAGGAGCAGCCTCAACACCTCGCGAATATCCGGCTCATCGTCGACGATGAGGATCGTGCTTACGCGGTCGCCACTTCCATCCATCCTGCCGGCCTCCTACTGGGATCCCTCGAGGGACTCCCTTTTCCTGAGGGCCCTCGCGACGCTTTGGGAGAGAAGCTCAAAATCGAACGGTTTTTCAAAATAGTCGAACGCCTCCAGCCTCAGCGCCGCGATCGCCGAATCCTTTCCCGATCTCCCGGTGATGATAATCACCTGAGACGAGGGAGAGAGTGACTTTACCTGCCGCAAAAGGTCGATACCGTGCAGCTTCGGCATGGCGATGTCGGCGATCACGACGTGATGACTTTTCCGCTTGAAAAAGTCGAGTGCCTCCTCGCCGTCGCACGCACTGTCTATATTCGAAAACCCGTCTTGCGCAAGATATCCGACGACGGCATCTCTGATCGCCTCATCGTCATCCACGACAAGTATAGAGGAGCGTTGCCGGTTCTCTTTTTCTCCATTCGTGCGGTCATCCGGTTTCGGGGGCTGTTTTTCGCCGGAGGGTTCGCGCATCGGCACGACGTCATTTTCACGCACGAATCGACCCGTCAGTCTTCTCTCATTCGCTTTTTGCTGAAGAACAACGTTTTCAAACTGTGTCGTCCTCCAGGAATAGCCATGAAAGTGGCTCTTAAGGCCGGAAAGAAGCGTGTAAATCCGTGCCTCCTGCTCTCCGGCGTACTCACCGATCTCCCGGCTACTGGCACCCAGGGGAACCGGTGAGCTGAATATCTCGTGACGGCTGATTTGTTCGTCCATCCAATCAAGGAATAGAATATTGGGAACGTTATCCGGCCACGGCTTGAGGATGGTGATGATCGAACGTGCATGATCCCTTTTCTCCCCCGCCAGCCTGACGAGCAGTTCCCTTTTCTTCGGATTACCGCATCTTCTCGCGGATTCCTCGTAAACCCTTCCCCCACGTTCGTGTAATTTAGCCAGAACCCGCAACGTATCGCGAAGGGAGACTTCTCCCGTCCACGCTCCTGCGCTCGGTACGTCTTGTTCTTTCCCGCCCTGTGCCGGCTCGGGCGGGATCCCCTCCCTCCCCCTGCCCGCACAAGCGCAATTTTCTTTTCAATCAACAGCGCACCGGAGACTACGCTCGTCCCAAAGAAAAGACCCAGCAGATCGGCCGCAATATCGTCGGAAGAGATTTCCGCGTCGAGATAGATCTCTTTTCCCACCATCGCGGCAAAAGAAAAGACGGCGACAAATATGAGTGTCTTCCACCATTCATTGCGGTGAAGTCGCCAGTAGGGGTAGAGGATCAGTACCCACCCGAAGGGGACAAAGAAAGCGATGAGACCGTGATAGAACACCGTCACATCGAGATATGGACTATTTCCCATCTTTTCCCGTTACTTCAGACAGGTGCGCGCCAAGGGTCTCTGCTTTCAACAAAAGAGCCCGAGAAGAGAGCGTGAAAAGTTACCGTTTGGGCCACGCATACCTTCTTGGCCCATCACCTTGTGACCGGGTGTGCCGAATAGCCGAGCGCCCTATTCCCTTTCGTCGAGGAGCAACTTCTTCTCGATAGCCCTTTTCGTGATCCGCGCCAGGGCGTCAAGTTCAAAGGGCTTTTCAATGTAGTCATATGCTCCAAGCTTCACCGCGCTGATTGCGGTATCTTTGGACGCGTTGGCGGTGATGATGATCACCTGGGAGTTTGCCGAGACGGCCTTCACGTGACGCAGGACTTCCATGCCGCTCTTTTTCGGCATCACGATGTCGATAACCACCAGATCGTGTTTTTGCTTGTTGAATTTCGTGATCGCCTCTTCTCCGTCCCCGGCGGTGTCTATCTGTGTGAATCCCTCCTCTCTGAGACATTCACCGATTAGATTGAGTATCTCGTTTTCATCGTCGGCGATGAGGATATTGGCGCCGTAAAGTTTTCTCGTATCGAGATCGTGTGGATTCTCATAGATGAATTCGAGGGGACCCTTGATCACCTCGAAGGACTTGTTAATCTCCTCGATATCTTCTATCGTAAAGGGCTTCCTGAGGCAGACGTATACGCCCTCTTTCAGAGGGGCGTTAAGCATTCTCTCGACGGCGTTTCCCGAGATCATGACCGCGGGGACTTTTGGATCGATCTCTCGAATCTTCTTGAGCGTCTCAAAGCCGTCTATCCCCGGCATGGCAACGTCAATATAGGCGAGGTTTACATCGTGCTCCCTGACGTAGTCCACGGCGTCATAACCGCTGGGAACCGTAACGACCGTGTGACCCAACTCCGTCAGAACCTCCTCGAGATATTTCCTGATGCCCGGCTCGTCGTCAACGACCAAGATCTTCATAGCTTCCCCCTTTTAAACGGGTGGAGTATCCACCAGAACCTCTTGTATTACCACCAACAAGCCACTAATTTCAAACGGCTTTTCAACGTACCTATTGCCGGTTATTTTGAGAAAGCTCTGGGTGTCTCTGCCGAGTACGTCTCCGGTAATGAAGATGATCCTATCGGACAGGTCCGGGTGATGCTTTTGGATAAAAGTATACAGCTCCTTGCCGCTTATCCCCGGCATCTTCATATCGGTAATGATCCCGTCGTATCGCTTCTTCCCGATCAGCTCGATGGCTGTCTCGCCGCTGCTTGAGGCATCAACGTCGTAGCCCTCGTCTGACAGCGCCTCAACGACGAAGTCACGAAGGTTCTCCTCATCTTCAACGACAAGAAGCGCCTTCTTCCCTCTGCCGTGCAGTATCATTTCCATGACGGGCTCCTGTACCTTAATCGGATCAATGACTAACGGGAGCTCGACGGAAAACCGCGCCCCCCTGCCGGGTTTGCTCTCCACGTGTATCCTGCCGCCATGTTCCGAAACGATACCATACGCGATGCTCAGCCCCAATCCTGTCCCCTTCCCCACGTCCTTGGTCGTGAAGAACGGATCGAAGATATACTTCTTGATATCCTCGGGGATCCCCGGTCCGTCGTCGATGAACTCTATCGTAATGGTATCCCCCCACAATCGTGACCTGATAATCAGGCTACCCCCGCCGACGGTCGTCAGGACGTCGTGGGCGTTGTTGATGATGTTTATGAACACCTGCTGGAGTTGATAGGGATCGGCGGACATTTCAGGAATGTCATCGGCGAGGTCCAGCTTCATATTGACGTTGTCAACCCTTAATTCATATTCCCTGAGCCGGAAACACTCCGTGAGCACGTCGTTGATGTTGGTCTTTACTCTTTCAGGCTTATGCTTTCGGGCGAACGTGAGGAGCCCTTGGATGATCTTTGATGACCTGATGGATTCCTTTCGTATAACCTCAAGCTTCCCTTTGATCTCCTCGCCGATCTCCTTTCTCATGAGGAGCTGCGCGTTGCCGATAATGGACGTAAGAGGATTATTGAGCTCGTGGGCGACGCCGGAGAGGATCCCCCCGAGGCTTGAGAGCTTCTCGGTCTGGAGGAGCTGAGTCTGCATCCTTTTGCGCTCGGTAATATCCCTGATGGTCCCCTGATAGCCGATGACAGTACCCTCACGATCTCTCCGGACCGTCGACGTAATGAGGCACTCGACGGCCGTGCCGTCTTTGTTGACCATCGTCACCTCGTAGTCCTTCACAAACCCCCTTTCGGCGACCGCCGCTCTGAAGCGTTCCCGCTCTAAGGGATTATCATATAATTCTTTGACATTAATGTCCAGTAGTTCCTCCCGCGTGTATCCGAAGATATCCTCCGCGGCCCGGTTCATGTCGACGAACTTCCCCTCGTTCGTCGTCAGGTAAACCACATCCCGGGATGTCTCGAAGAGGCTTCGGAATTTCTCCTCTGACTGCCTGAGTGCCTCCTCCGCTTCCTTGCGCTCGGTAATATCGCTGAGGAAGCTGATGACGGCTCGTCTCCCTTCCCAGACAATCGGGACCCCGCTGATCTCCATCCACTTGACGGTTCCCTCCTTATCCATCGCGCGCAAAGCAAAGAAGGGGGGCACCTCAGCACCCCGAAGCCGTTTCCGGTGTAGCTCCATCGCTTTTTCCCGATCGTCCGCGTGAAGGAACTCGACGAACGGGCGGTTTGTCATCTCTTCTCTGGTATAACCCAGGATCTGTTCAAGCTTCGGATTTACGTATATGTTGATCCCGTCCTGGGAGATGGCGACCCCCTGGCTGGCGTGCTCGACCACGAGGCGGTATTTCTCCTCAGACTCCGCAAGGGCCTCCTCGGCCGCCTTTTTTTCCGTGATATCCTTGGCGATGCCGTAAATGCCGACGATCTTTCCGTCAATAAGTATCGGACTGTTGGTCGTATCGAGATAGACCCGCCGCTTGTCCTTTGTGACGATAGCACGATTCGTAGTGTTGCGTCTTACCCCGCACCGCGTCCGTGAAATGTCTGTGCGTGTCTTCGCGGTATTCCGTGGCGATGAGCGGCTTAAACGACATCGAGAGGAGCTCCCTTTCGGAAAAGCCTGTGATCAGGCAGGTGGACCGGTTGACGCTCAGGAAGTTGCCATTAAGGTCGAACGAATAGACCGCGTCGGGGTTATGCTCGAAGAGTGACCGGTAGCGCTGCTCGCTCTCCCTGAGGGCTTCCTCGGCCCGCCTGCGCTCGGTGATATCCCTGCTGATGCCGAGGAGACCGACTAACGCGCCCTTCTCGTCGCGCACTGTCGAGAAGGTCGTCTCGGTCCAAATCGTCGATCCGTCCTTGCACGTCTCTTCTAATTCCAATATCCGCGTCCGGCTAAGGTTCTTTGATCTTTTTGCCTCTCTCTCCAGCACTCCCCCGAACTCCTCCATCGCGATTTGGAGGGAATCGTGAGTCAGGGCCTCGGCGGGCGTCTGCGCCATTGCCTCTTCGACGGTGAAACCGCGGATGCGGGTGACGGAGGCGCTGATATAGGTGAACGCGAAGCTCATATCGATAGTGAAGATGATGTCATTTGCGTTCTCGGCCAGGAGGCGGTAGCGCCGCTCGCTCTCCCTGAGCGCTGTCTCGGCACGCTTTCGCTCGGTGATATCGATTGCCGAGCCGATAACGCCGGTCGTCCTGCCGTCCCTGTTCTTCCTGAGGGTGAGCGTAAGTTGGACGGGGAATCCCACGCCATCCTTTCTTGTTATGATGACTTCTTCCTCGATCGCCCCATTGCCCTTCAAGCCCCACGCCGTTCTCTTCCGTATCGCCTCAAGCTCCTTCTCGGGATAGATCAGTCCGATACTTTTCCCCACCATCTCCTCGGCATCGTAGCCGATCAGGCGCTCCGCCCCCCTGTTCCAGCTCGTGATATTCCCCTTGAGGTCGGTGGTAATGACGATATCGTGGATCTGGTCGAGTATCTCCGCCTGCTCTCTCAACCGTTCTTCGATATGTCGCCGCTCGGTGATGTCCCTGGCGATGCCCGTGGTCCCTATCACCTGTCCACGGTCGTTATATATCGGGGTCTTGATCGTTTCAGTCCACTCCGTCTTCCCCCTTACGTCGGCCATCGGCTCCTCGAGGACTATCGCTTTTCCGGAGGACATGACCTCGCGGTCGTCATTGCGGAATTTCTCCGCAAGCCCCTTCGGCCAGATATCGAGGTCCGTCTTCCCGACCACTTCACCCGGATCCAGACCGCACGCCCACCCGAAGGGCCGGTTGACCGCGATGAAACGGCTTTCCTTGTCCTTCAGCCATGCGATGTCAGGGATATTGTCGAGAATGGCCTTCTCTCTTTTTTCCGTCTCGCTGAGCGCCTCGTTGACCCGAGATAATTCGGCCTCGGCCCTTTTGCGCGCGGTGATATCCCGAGCGATGCTGAGCACCGCCCGTGTCCCCCCGTAGTCGATGATCCTCGCGCTTATCTCAACCGGGATAACCCTGCCGTCCCGCGAGAGATGAGTTGTCTCGAAGGAGGCTGATCCCTTCTCTATTACCTCCTCTCATCCGTTCGGGAATATGCGCGGCAGACTCGGGGCTGTCGATATGCGGTAAGCGACATTCCGACGAGCTCCTCTCGCAGGTAGCCGAGTCGCTGACAAGCCGTTCGGTTTACGTCCAGGAGTTTCCCGTTGAAATCGAGGACGAAGATGGCATCGCCGGCGGCGTCAAAGAGCGTCCGGTATCGCTCCTCCGACAGCCGGAGGGCTTCGGCCGCCCGGCGCCGCTCACGGTCCGACTCGATGGCATTGAGGGCAAAGGCAAGATCCCGACCGATTTCCTCGATGAGCGCGATCTCCTCGTTATCAAATATATGCTGATGCTTCGAGTAGGCGTTGATGACGCCGAGAATCCTGTCGTCCACGAAAAGCGGGGTGGCGATGCATGATTTCACCCCCGATTGTTCGACCTCCTCCCGCCACGGTGAAAATATCTCATTGTCGGTGTTTTCGAAGACGCAGAGCATGCTTTGTCCGGATCGCCGAGCCCGAGGGCCCCTTACCGGTCGATGAATCATCCCACGTCACCGTCTGTTGCCTGAGCCACTCCATCGGCAGTCCGGAGGCCGCCACGGGGATGACCCTGGCGTGTTCCGGTCCGATCAGTCCGATCCAGACCATATCAAAGCCCGCCGCCCCGCACAGGATCTCGCACGCACGCGCCAGCAGCGTCTCCGATTCGTGCTCTTCGACGACGAGCCGGTTAATCTCCCGGATCGACCCGAGGAGGCGATTGAGGTAAACAACCTTCCGCTGCGCCTTGTTTCTCTCAATAGCATAGTCGATCGAGCGCACAAGCGCCAGTGGGGTGATGTCGGCTTCGATAAGATAGTCCTGAGCACCCTCGTGGACGGCCTGCAGAGCCATCTTCTCGTCTCTGAGGGAGCTCAACACGATGACGGGGACTTCCGCGGCGTGAGAGTGGATCTTTCGAAAGTTCTTGATCCAAAGGCTGCCGGACAGATCGAGGCTCAACAGGATAAGATCGAAGGACTCGTCCGAGAGGCGCCGGAGACCCTCGCCGAGCGATCCGACGGTATCGATATGATAGCCGACCGAAGAGTCCTGCAGGTATCCCTGAAACGGCTGCGCATCGACGGGGTCTTTCGCGAGGTGCAAAACACGTATCCGTTTTGGCATGATGGTTACTCTTTATTGGGGAGGCTGACGATGAAAAGCCGCATACGCTCGACCGGCTCCATCGCGGTCACGACCGACTGCTCATAGGGAGGCCGCGCGGCGGCTCGACCCGTGTAGGATTCAGCGTTTCGGGACATCGGCCTTTCTCGGAGAAAGTCGGGATACCGCTCCATACACCCGCTCATCGTCTTATTTTTATTCTGCCCGATTTTTCCGCTTTTCGTCAGCTGGCATACCCCTGTCGTCCATCCGGCTCCTGTGATCTGCTTATTCTAAGCGGGATAAAGCGGCGGCTATCGCAGGCCGGCGTCACCGGACCGATAGTTACTGCATTAATTAACAATAACCGTAATAATGATTGCCAACGAGGATGATATATTAAATTGCGCTAAGAAATACTAATAGTAAAATCTACTATAAGATAAATATTCAATTAATACAATACCCAATTTTTTCATTTGAAGCATTACTTCAATCAAACAACTTTTTTTATACGCCGCCCTCCCTCCTTGGATGTGCCTGCGTCTCTTACGCCGTCCGCTCCCACACCCACTCACAAAAATCTTTGATTTGTCACTCCAAATATGATAAGTTTTGCTATTAGCATATAAAAGAGCCGTTCGCCATCCGCTTGGCCCATTTAAGCCGATCTGCGAACATGGCATCGCGTAGGAAGGAGACAATTAACATCTTGCCGCCCACACGATCCCCAAAGGAAATAGGCTCAGCTCTCAAGAAGCTGAAGGTCGCCCTCATTATAGACAAGTTTGATTCTCGAATGGGCGGGGCCGAACGGTACGCGCACGACCTGGCCGAGGGATTGCTGAAGGAGGGCCACGAGGTCCACGTCTTTTGCAGACGGGGCGACCCCTCACACAACGGGATTACGGTACACTCGGTTCCGACGATCCCCTACCCCAAGTATCTGAGGCTTTTGACCTTTGTGGCGGGAACCCGTCGGCTTGTCGCTCATGATGGATTCGATATCGTCCACGGCCTCGGGTATAATCCCGGAGTGACCGTCCTTAACCCCCATACGGGGGTGGAGCAGTCCTGGATCGAGGGAGACGACCGATCACGAGAATCGGGGGCTGCACGATGCTGGGCCCGGCTTGTCCGATTCCTTACCCCGCGCCGTCACCTCATCCTCTCTCTACAAAGACGCCAATATCGCGATCCGAGCGTAAAGGCCATCATCGCAATTTCCGATATGGTCAAAGAGGATATGGTCCGTTTTCACGCCGTCGATCGTAATCGGATCGAGGTGATCTACAATGGGATTGACATCGAGCGCTTCCGGCCTAAGAACCGGGACCTGTTTCGTGATGAGACGCGAAAAAAGCTCGGCGTGAAAAACGATGAGATCCTTATCCTCATGGTGACTAACAACTTCAGACTCAAGGGACTCTATCCCGCCGTACGCCTGTTGCCGTCCCTCAGGAAGCGGGTCCGTGCGCCGTTCAGACTCCTTGTCGTCGGGAGAGACAATCCCCACCAATACCAGAGGGAAGCCCAAAGTCTTGGCGTATCGGACCTGATAACCTTTCTTGATTATGTGCCGGACGTTGCGCCCCTCTACGCGGCCGCCGATATTCTCTTTCATCCGACCTTCTACGATTCGTGTGCGCTGGTTATCTTCGAGGCGCTTGCCTCCGGGCTTCCGGTGGTGACCACCCGAAAGAACGGCGCGTCGGGCGTCATCGTCTCCGAAGAGATGGGGCAGATCGTCGACGACCCGAGGGACAGCGGTGCCCTGGCCGATGCCCTCTGCTCGTATTTTCCTCAAGAGGCGCGGACAAGGGCCTTTGCCGCTGCCGAAAGGATACTGCCGAAGCTGTCGGCCGTCCAAAACCACGGAAAAATTCAGGAGGTTTATCGCCGCGTGACCTCTCGGGGAGGCGGATAAACGCTCGTACTTACGCCGCCCGTGTCACGTGTCAGTCGGCTCTGAAAGGATAAACTCTTAATATGAAGAAAATGAAGAAGCTTCCTCTTTCGGTCTATATTATAACCAAAAACGAGATCAGGCGCATCAGAGAGGCGCTCACAAGTGTGGCGGGCTGGGTCGACGAGATCGTCGTGGTCGATTCCGGCAGCACCGACGGAACACTCGAAGTCGCCAAGGAGTTCACGGACCGCGTGTACCATCGGGATTTCACGGGATATGGAGAGCAATACAGCTATGCTCACAGTCTGACGAAAAATGAGTGGCTCATGTATATCGACGGAGATGAGGAAGTCTCACCCGGCCTTCGCGACGAGATCATCGGACTCTTCGAGAACGGGAGACCACGCGCCGACGGCTACCTGGCCCCACGGGAGACTTTTTACCTCGGACGATGGATCAGGCACGGGGGGTGGTATCCCGACAACATTCTCCGCATTTACCGGAAGAAACAAGGGGCATGGGGAAAGGGCCTGCATCCGAAGCTGCACATTGCGGGAAAGATCGGAAGCTTGAGAAATCCTTTCCTCCACTATAACTACCTCAACATCTCCCACCAGATCCAGACGGTAGATCAATATTCGAAGTTCGCCTCCCGGGAGCGCGTTGGTCAGGGTAAGGGGTTCATGATGTTCAAGCTCTTGGTGAATCCCCCCTTCCGGTTCGTTCGGGACTATATATTCAGACGGGGTTTCCTGGACGGCATGCCCGGTTTCATCATCGCACTCACCACCGCCTACTACGTCTTCATCAAATATGCAAAGGTGTGGGAGCTGGTTAAAGCGGAGGCGGACGCTCGGGATCGATAACCACGGGATTAATCCCTCAGGCATGGCAGGAAAGAGGGACACCCTGATGCGGCCGAGGCAACGGATGATTCGAAAGGCTCTTTGTCTCCTCTTTTGGTATAATAAACCATGACGTTACCCGTTTCCGTCGTCATCCCGACGCATAACAGACCCGACATGCTCCGAGGCGCGATCGAGAGCGTCCTGGCGCAGACGTATCCCGTGCGCGAGATCATCGTCGTCGATAACGGCCGGCCCGAAGAAACCGAGCGCGTCGTTAAGGAATTCAGCATCCCCATTGTTCTCGTTCGATCCTCCGTTCCCGGCCCGTCTACCTCCCGTAACCGGGGGGTGGAGATCTCGCGCGGTGACTACATCGCGTTTCTCGATGATGACGATCTCTGGCACCCGGATAAGCTCGCTGTCCAGATGGATTTCTTGGAGAAGCATCCGGACGTCGTAATGGTGTCCAGTCGAATCTTCCCCTTCGGCCGGGAAATAGCGATCGACAGCAGTGCCTGGATATCGGGTGATCTCTTTGCCCGCCTCTTTATGGAGAGCTTCGTGGCGACTCCAACGGTGGTGGTGAAAAAGGACGCGTTGGTCAGGGTCGGCGGATTCGACCCCCGATACATGAGGGCTGAGGACTACGACCTCTGGTTGCGTATCACGGACAGATTCATCACCGCCCATCTGAAATCGCCGACGGCCTGGTTTCGCAGCAGCCCCGGCCAGTTGAGCAAGAACAAGATCGACCTGAGAAAGAGCGCCATGGCGGTGCTCCGAGAGCGTTATAATCCGAAAAAGGTCAGCTCGCGCCGGTTTAACCGCAGAATGTCGGACGTCCTTATCTTCCTCGGCAGAGAACAGGTGAAGTCGGGCGACGCCGTGGGGGGGAGGCGGAGCCTGATCGAGGCTTTCAGGCTCACACCCTTTCGGCTCCGTCCGATCCGATACTTGATAGGCAACCTGCTTAGACGAAGGTGAGCTCGGACGGCAGTCGAGACTTCCGTAAGTCTCCCCCGAGACGCTCCACTGCCGTGCCATGAATCATGGGAGCGGTCTTGTTCGGACGGAGAATCCTGAAAACTGGAGGATGCTCGATATGAATGGCTTACGAAATGCCTTTGCTACGGCGCTTCTGACCCTGGGTCTGTCTCTTGCGGCCCCCGCCTACGCTGCCGAGATAACCGTGGGGCCCGTACTTGAGCATCCCGGTACCGACACAATGACCGTCATGTGGGAGACCGACGTCCCGGTGGACTCTTCCGTGATCGTGACCGACCCGTCAGGGGTGATCACGGATGTGTTAAGCCCGGAAAAGGGAGAGCATCATCTGGTCACGCTTTCGGGGCTCAAACCCGGCACGCGGTACGACTATCGGGTAGTGGGAGATCGAAAGGTCCTTCATGAGGCCTCCTTTGTCACCTTCGACGGAGACGAGTCGTACCGCATCGTAGTGATGGGGGACTCACGTGACAACCCCAAGGTATTCCGAAAGCTCCTTGTGCTGATAGAGGAAAAGAAACCTTCACTCATCGTGCATCTCGGCGACATGGTTCACGGCGGAACAGACAGTTCCGTCTGGAAAAAGTACTTTTTCGACGTGGGAAGGGATGTCTTCGATCACATCCCACTGGTGACCGCGATCGGCAATCATGATCTCGATAAGCACAAGAAGGCCGATCTCTACGCGCGCTATTTCCCTTCCCCAAAGAGCGTGCCGGAAGGAAGGCTTTACTATGCGTTTTCTCTCGGAAGGGACCTGTATATTGTCCTTGACATCTATACGGTCAGGCCTTTTTTCGCCTTCACCGAGGGGATGTGGCTTGCCGACACGCTCAAGGAAGCCTCGACGGACGCGCGGATACGGCACATCTTCGTCCTTTCTCACGAGGGCGTGACGAGCTACAAGAGCGCGCGGAGGGGATTTTTCGGGCTTAAGCTCTTTACCGGCGTCATGGGGAGGCGCCACGTAACCGCGCTCATCACCAGCCATGACCACCACTACATCAGGGGCGAGACCTACGCGGGATTCCCCTTCTTTATAACCGGCGGCGGCGGCGCCCCTCTGTACGATGTCGCGAACCACAATCCGTATGCGCCCCTTATCGGGAAAAAGGAGATCGGCCTCAAAACTTATAATATACTTTTGATGGACGTCGATGGTGATGCCGTGACGTTTACCGCCGTAGACGAAAACGGAAGGGTCATTGACAAGGCCACGATTCGAAAGGAAAAGAAATGAGAGCCGGCAGCAGATGGCCGGCATGCGCCCCTGCGGATAGGACTCGCGCGGATATGGAAAAGGCCCCGGCATCGGGCCTGGGGCCGTAGCGACGTAAAGACAACCCGTCTCTATTCGATCTTCCTGGCCGAGACGAAGATCCTATCGGAAGCCTGCGATATGGGGACGATTCTTACGCACTCCAGGCGTGCGGCCGTAAGCTCATCCCTGATCTCTTCGTTCGAGCAGTACTGCTTGGCTATCTCCCGGATCCCCTCTATTTTCTTTACTTCCCGCCTTCCCTTCCTGGTTTCGGTGGTCTTGTATTGCACCAGCAGATACTTCCTTGACAGTCCGGCCATTTTCTTTAAGAGCCGGATCCTTCGTTCCTTATTGAAGTAGTAGAAGAACCTGATCGAGGCAACCAGGTCGATGTCCCGTTGTCCCGGCACGTTCTTGAGGACGAAGGCATCGCCCTTGATCGCCCGGTTTTGGGGGCCCAGAGTTCTGCAGAGCTTTTGGGCGGCCTCCACCATGGGGTCGGAGACGTCTATGCCGGTTATCCGATATCCCCTCTTATGCCAGTAGCCGAAGAGCCTCCCGGGCCCGCAGGGGATGTCGCACACGTGGGCGATATTCTCAAGACCTTCCAGCGCCTTGTCTATTGCGCGCGCTTCGGACCACCTTTTGAAGAATCCGAATATAGATTTCCCCCGCCTGAATTCTAAATACTCGTCGGGATCCTCGAAGGGGGTGCATCTTTCGGTATCTTCCCCTTCCGGACCGCAGACTAAGGCCGCCCTCTCGGATTTCTTTTCCTCCCGACCGGGGGAGACGATGCGCCCGGCGCCAGGGCCGGAAACAGCCTCACGAGACTTGTCTCGCGCGTTTACCATAATTACCTCGTCAAAATCGATCCGGGTTTCTCCGGCTTGGACCGTATTACGGGTAAGCCATCTTTTTTGGCGATAGATTAGAACAGCCGAAGATGCTTTACAAGCACATTAGTTCATTATAATCCTTGCGGCTAAACATCCGCCGACGACAGGGTCGCTCATCGACACGGCCGCCCGGCATCCCACCAAGGTCTTCGTAAGCCGCAGAGATCTCATCCCCCAAATATTTCTGTTGCCGGATAAGGGAAACCGTAATAAGATATATAGGATATGTGTGTCTTCCGGCGCCAGTTTTTGACGAGATCCTGTTGGGGAAACTACATGAGAATTCCTTTTTTTGACAATCCCGGGTCGGCCGGCGCACGGAGAGTTGCCGGGATCTCGATCGTCATCGTCGTCATTATCGCGGTAGGATCCGATCGCCTACTTGTTCTCGAAGAAGGAAGCGCCGATAACCATCGGCGCGATTATCGATCTCTCAGGCCCCAACGCGTTCCTCGTCGAGGTCAGGGACGGCATGACGCTTGCCGTCGATGAAGTAAACGCGACCGGAGGGATAAACGGGAGGGAGATCGAGGTGGTCTTCAAAGACAGCAGGTCGGACCCCGAGACCGGGAAAAAGGCATTCGAGGAGCTCGAGCGGGAATACCATCCCCTCCTCTTCGTCTCGACGACCAGCTCCGTCTCGCTGGCCCTGGCGCCGCTTGCCGAGAAATACCGGGTCCCCCTTATAGGGATCGCCGTCATGTCCGACGACCTGACCAAGCAGAACAAATGGGTGTTCCGGTACGCGACGTCCTCCGTTGAGGAGGCAAAGAGCGTCGTCTCGATCCTGGACTACCTGAAGATACGGCGGGTCGCCGTGCTGTATCAGGACGACGACGCGCGCGGCGGCCCCGCCTTCTCGGTATTCAGTGAGATGTTCGAGAAGGAAGGCGGGACGGCGATCGGCCGGCCGTTTGACGCCTCCCACCCCAACCTCGCGTCGATCACTCCCCTGGTCACCGGCGAGAAGGCGACATATATAATAGGTTTCGTTCCTTACATGAAGAATGCCGTTCTGAGCCTGCGGGCCCTGCACTATCCGGGGGCCATAATCGGCGACGTGGGCATGGCGAATCTGGTGGGAAGCATGCCCGAGGTGAACGGGGCGTATACCGTCGCCCCCATTATCTATAGTCCCGCTTACACCTTTGCCCGTGACACGAGGGATAACTACGAAGCCGCCTACCACAGGGCGTTTACCCCGCCGGCGGCGGCCGGCTATGACGTCGTTAAGCTCCTTGCGGGCCTGTTTGAGGACCGTCAGATGAGTCGCATAAATGTGCGGGACATCCTCGAGAGCTGGTTTATCTACCCCGGCGTCCTTGGAACCATCGAAAGCGGGGCCGGGACGCGTGACATTATCTATCCGCTCTTTCCCGTCAGGATTGAAAACAACGCGATGATCTATCTTAGATAACGGGAATCGCATGAAGATCACGATCAGGAACCAGGATCGTTGCCGGTCTCCTCGCCCTCCTGCTCTTGATGGGGGGGTTGGCCGTTTTCCTTGCCTCCGAGGTGAGGAGGTCGACGGAACAGGCGATCAGCGGCTCCTCCATCATCGCGGCCGACGAGATCCTCACGCGGATCAACAGGGACATCTACACCAAGATCGAGGGTCTTCAGACCTACACGTACACGCCCGTTCCGCGGGGATTCGTGATAGCGTCCAACGGGGCGTTTGACGCCATCCCGAACGTCGAGTCATACGTCGCCGAAAACGACAGGGAATGGAAGGCGGCCGGGTCGAGAGAGACCACGCCGTTCATGCGTGAGCTGATCCAAAACGATCTATCGAGGCGCCTAAAGAACCTTTTCATAGGATTCTACGAGCAGAAATACGGATACCGAATATGGGTACGGGCTTCGGTTACCAATAAGTACGGGGCAACCATTGCGTTGACGGACAGGACCCCGGCGTACAGACAGGACGGCGAGGCATGGTGGAAGTCCGCCCGAGACAACGGATTTTTCGTCAGCGGGATCCGTTATGATGATCTGAGTCGAACAAACGTCGTCGATATCGCCGCAAGGATCGATGACGACGGCGGGCATTTCATCGGGGTCATACTCGGGAGCATCGACATCCTCGGGATCGCCCGGGATGTGGAAATCTCGCTCAAGCAGTACCCTTCCACGGTGGTCCGGCTCGTGACAACCGACGGGCGGCTGGCCTATTCCACGGAGGCCTTCAAACCCCTGGAAGACATATCGAAAAAGGAGTTCTTCGCCCACATCAAAGGGAAAGAA
This sequence comes from uncultured delta proteobacterium, assembly GCA_963792965.1. Classification (GTDB taxonomy): domain Bacteria; phylum Desulfobacterota; class Zymogenia; order Zymogenales; family Zymogenaceae; genus CAWBYW01. The sequence continues at coordinate 722,152 of CAWBYW010000007.1, forward strand.
GGCAGCTTTATCGCGAAAGAAGGGG
>CAWBYW010000008.1:0-7214 GCA_963792965.1 uncultured delta proteobacterium
CATATTTCGCCCAGTGCGGAAAAGAGGGACGATTTATGATCCCCGTCGGCAACGCCGCGCCGTTCTTGAACCTGATGGCTACCGTCATTAGCGCGTGGATGCTTGTCTGGCAGGCCGTGATCGCGCAGGGCAAGCTCGACGCCCTCGCGAAGGCAAAGGGCGCCGACCCGAACGACTGGACGGGCTGGGCCGCCTTCCTGAAAGACAACACGGACGCCGCCTATTACTCGGGGAAGGTCGCCGCAGCCAAGTATTTCATCCATCACATCCTTCCGCAGGCCGACGCGATCGCCAAGGCCATCAAGACCGAGGACCTCTCGATTATGGAGATCTCGGCCGACTCGTTCGCGTTTTAACAGAGAATCCGAAGATACGAGAAAAGGGGGCGAATGCCCCCTTTTCTATTATGCGCACGACATATCCCGACCCCGACCGACGGGACGCATGAAAACAACGATACGTGTTGCCGCCCTGAAGAAATAGAAATAGTCCGATCGTGCAGTCCGTCCCTTGACTCAGGGGTCCAGGGGGGAGAGATGTAGTTCTTCTGAGCCGGACCCCCGGAAAGTGACGTCTCTCGGGGTATTCTCAGTCTCTCGGGACGAACCTGATCACGTCCTGTGACGAGATGATCCCCTCGTTCACCTTCTTGAGGGCGTTATCCCACATGGAGACACTCCCCTGGCGGCGTGCCTCGTGCTTGACGGCGTCGATCGTCTCTCCTCGCCTGATGATCTCCTTGATATCGTCGTTAATGACGATGATCTCGAAAATGCCGATAACCCCTTTATACCCGGTAAGGTCACACTGATTGCATCCCTTCGATTTGTAGAAAGTGGTAACTTCCTCCCCGCCCTTTATTTTCCTCAGTCCCAGCACCTCGTCGACGGACGGTTTATACGCCTCACGGCAGTTTGTGCACAGGGTCCTGATGAGCCGCTGTCCGACGATCATCGATAACACGTCGGTCAGGTAATATGTCTCGACGCCCATATCCGTGAGCCTGCCGAAGGCCTCGATCGGTGAGTTGGTATGGAGCGTGGAGAGGAGGAGATGGCCGGTAAGGGCGGCCTGAACACTGATCTCGGCCGTCTCCTTGTCCCTGATCTCGCCCACGAGGATAATATCAGGGTCCTGCCGGAGGGCGGCCCTGAGCACCGAGGGAAACGTGAGGCCGCGCCTCACGTTGATGGGGATCTGGTTGATCAAAGGAAGTCGGTATTCCACCGGGTCCTCTATAGTGATAATCTTCTTTTCAACCGTATTGAGCTGGTTAAGCATGGCGTAGAGAGTCGTCGTCTTGCCGCTCCCGGTGGGGCCGCAGACCAGAATCATGCCCGAGGGGCGGTCCAGGCTCGTGTGGATGATGGAGAGCTGTTCGGGACTCAGCCCGAGATCATTGATCTTCACGTGTGACCGGGATTGATCAAGAATACGGATGACCGAGGACTCCCCCATGATCGTGCTGTACGTGGAGATCCTGAAATCGACTTCACCGCCGTTGACTGTTTTGATGGAGAATCTCCCGTCCTGGGGCCTGACGCGCTCTGCAATGTCAAGGCTCGCCAGTATCTTTATCCGCGCAATTATCGAAGGCTGCAGCTTCTTGGGAAGCTTCCTGATCTCCTTGAGGACGCCGTCTATCCGGAACCTGATAATAACGGCGTTTTTTGCTCCCTCGATGTGGATGTCGCTCGCCCTCATCTTGATCGCCTGGGATAATACGTAGTTGACCAGGCGGATGATCGGGGCCGCGTTGGGATCAAGCTCGATTTTCTCCGACTCCTCTTCCTGCTTGTAATAGAAGAGGTTGTCGCTCACCTGAGTTTCGAGGATATCCTCGAAGTTGTCTTCCGTTCCGAAGAACTGATCTATCAGCCGGTTGATCGTTTCTTCCTTACATATGATCGGCTTTATCTTTTTCCCCACGGTAAACGAAAGAGTGTCCAGCGCGATCAGGTTGAGGGGGTCGGACATAGCCACGGTCAATTGATTGGCGATCAGATTTATGGGGATGGTCTTGAATTTTCTGGCAAGCTCAGGTTTTATCAACTTTATAACGTCGGGCTCCACATATTCCCTGGTTATCTCCTGATAGGGGATATCATAATATTTACTGATGGTCTTCTTGATCGTCTCATCCGTGGCATATCCGAACTTCTCGATAATACTGGAGAGGTTCTCCTTAGTCTTCCGGTGCTCGGCAAGGGTCCGATCGAGCTGTTCCTTCGATAGGACACCCTCTTTTATAAGCACTTGCGCGACATTTTGATCGATAATCATTTTTCATCCTCACCGCTGGAGCAGTTTTTTTATTTCGGCGATAAACTCCGTGTCCTTGAACGTCGATTTGTCATAATGGAGGTTCACGCCGATTTCCTTGGCATGCCGGTAAAATTCTGATTCCTTGTAGACCCCAGTGAGCAGCACAATGGGCACTGTCTTGCCCGACGGCATCGATCGGATTTTCTTGGCGATCTCAAATCCGTTGAGAACCGGCAAGAGGCCGTCGAGAATGACGAGGTCGGGGTTGTATTTTTCAAATGCGGGGACGACCTCATCGCCTCGTTCAATGCCCATGGTTTCAAAGCCCTGGGTTTTTAGCTTAAAGCTGAGGAGTTTCAGGAAAGCCGGATCGTCCTCGGCAATGAGAATCTTTTCGGAAGGCATTTCTATCTCCTACATAAGTTATTGGTGTTCTTTTTGGATGCTTTCTATTTCTTCCTTTAGGGACGAGACGAGAAAAGACAGCACGTCATCCCTTTTCTCCTTGGCCGCGTTTTCGATCTGCCTGCCGAGCATGCTGATCTTCTCCCTGCCGAACGCGCCCCCGGTCCCTTTCAGGTCGTGTCCGACTCGATAGATATCATCATAGTTATTGCGCGAGATGGCCCCCATGAGGACGTCGTGCTTTCTCGGGAGGCTCAGGTCGAACTCCCGGTATATCTCCTTGAGCTCGTCCTCGGGGAATTCAACCTGTTCGTGCAGGTCCTTGGGCGGTTCTTCGGCGACCGTGCGTTCGTCCCTTCCTCGTTTCAGCCGTGCGGCGATCTCGCCAAGCAGCTCTTCCTTCTTGATTGGCTTTTTCAGATAGCCGTCAAATCCCGCTTCGTATACCTTCTCCTCGTAGCCCTTCATGGCATGGGCGGTGAGCGCAATTACGGGAATCTTTCTTTTGGTCTCGTCGGACTTTATTCTTTCCGTCGCCGCATAGCCGTCCATGACGGGCATCTGAATATCCATAAGGATGAGGTCGAAGTCGTTACCTTCGAGGGTCTTCAGGGCGACCGCGCCGTTTTCCGCGATCGTCACGTTATAGTCCTCCTTGGAGAGGATCTTCATGATGAGCTTCTGGTTTATTTCATTGTCTTCAACTAAAAGGATCCTGCCGCCGCGGGGCTCTCGGTGTCTTTCCATCGTGACGTCCCCTGCCTTTTTCGGCCCGTGTTTGGCCTCCTTAATCGATTTGTCGATTTCGGTGAACGCCGTCGGAGAAATGAGATCGCTCTTCTCCAGCAGCGAGTAGGATATTCCCTCCAGATGCTGAATTTCTTTTGGCGTTATCTCCCTGTCGGTGATGAATATAATGGGTATCCTGGCAAGATACGGCTCGTGCTTCAGCAGGGTAACGAAGTTGAACCCGGTCAAGTCCTCAAGGAAGATCATCAGGGCGATTACGTCGCCGGCCGATTCCTTTTTGAGATACGCTACGGCATCCTTCGGTGTGGAGAAGGCGGCGGTGAAGAAGCCCTTTTCGTCGAGCATCTCCTTGAGCGGGGCCAGGAGCGCCTCGTCCCCATCGATCACGACGATTTTCTTTTCTCCCCGCTCCTCCCCGGATTTGACCAGGAGCTCTATCTTCCTTATTAAGGTATGCCCGGCCACCGGCTTCTCGATATAATCGACCGCCCCCAGCGAGATCGCCCGTTCTTTTTCGGAAAGCACCGAGACGACGATAACGGGGATGCGCTTCGTTTTCTCGTGAGCCTTGAGCTTATGGAGCACCTCCCAGCCGCTGATATCGGGAAGGATGATATCGAGGATGATAATGGCTGGGTCGTGCTCGAGCGCCAGGGGAAGAGCGTCCTGGCCGAGCTTCGTGCTGATGACGTGAAAATCGTTTCGCTCAAGAAAACCTCGATAGAGCTTCAAAGTCAGTGGGTCGTCTTCCACGATCAGGACCTTCTGGGCACCCGCCATTTTTCGCTCATCCCCGGCCGCGCCGGGAAGCCGTATCGGAAGAGAGAACCTGAAGGTGCTCCCCTTTCCTTCTTCCGATGATACCGTGATGGTACCGTCCATGAGATCAACCAGTTTCTTCGTTATCGAAAGCCCCAATCCGGTGCCGCCGTATTTCCTGGTTGTGGAGGCGTCGGCCTGCATAAACGGATCGAAGATGAGGTCGAGTTTTCCGGGAGGTATCCCACATCCCGTGTCCGTGACCGAGACAGTCATGTTTCCGCTTTGTTTACCTCGAATCATTATGCCTACCGAGACGTCGATGCGGCCGCAGTCGGTGAATTTGATGGCATTGCCCACCAAATTGGTCACGATATGCCGAATCTTGTCGGGATCGCTGATGATCTTGAGGCGTGGGGTCGTTTCGATGGCGAGATTCAGGACAAGTCCCTTCGCCTGGGCCCGGGGGCGTGTGATCATGAGGGTGTCGCCGAGGAGCTCATGCAGGTCGAACTCCTCATGATTCACCACCATCCTCCCCGATTCGATCTTGGAGAGGTCCAGAATATCGTTGATCAGGGCCAGGAGGGTTTGACCGCTCTGATAGATGGTTTTTACGTTCTCCTCTTGTTCAGCGGTGAGGTCTTCTTCCAGAAGGAGCTCCGCAAATCCGAGTATGCCGTTCATCGGGGTCCTGATCTCGTGAGACATGTTGGCCAGGAACTCGCTCTTGGCCCGATTGGCCTCCTCGGCCATTTGCTTCATCTTCTCCAACTCGGCCTGTTTCTTGGTGATTTCCGATATGTCCCTGATATTGCCCTGGTACCACTCTATTGAGCCGTCCGGGCCCCGCTTGGTCGTCCCCGTTAAGAGGCAATCGACATGGGAGCCGTCCTTTCTTCGAAACGTTACCTCGAAGTCCTTGACGAATCCGTGTTCCTGCATTCTGTCCTTGAAGGTTTCTCGTTCTTTCCGGACGGCGTAGAGGTCCCTGATATTGATGGTAAAGAGCTCCTCCATTGAATACCCGAAGAGCTCTTCCCCGACGGCGTTCATTTCCAGGAGTCTGCCCTCGGGGGTGGAGAAGAATACAACGTCTTTTGAGCTCTCAAAGAGGTTTCGCCATTTCTCCTCGGACTCCCTCACCGATTCTTCGGCCCACCTGCGCTCGGTGATGTCCTTTACGATCCCCTGGTAGCCGAGGATCGTGCCGTCGCTCTCTTTTCGGACGTTGGCGGACATAAGGGAGTCAAAGAGCGTCCCGTCCTTCCTCCGGAAAGTCACCTCGAAGTCCTTTACAAATCCCTGTTTCTTTATGATATCCTGAAATCTTTTCCGATCGTCCGGATCTCCGTAGAGATCCCTGACATCCAGCGCGAAGAATTCTTCTTTTGTGAAGCCCAGGACCTTTTCGCCGGCGGGATTAATATCGAGAAACTTCCCGTCGGTGGTCGTAATGAAGATGACGTCCTGGGATGTCTCGATGAAATTCAACCACTTTCTCTCCGACTCTTTGATCAGACCCTCAGCGCGCTTTCGCTCACTGATATCGTGCGCTATCGCCAGCACAAGGTCCTGATCGTCGATCTTTACCGGATAGGTGCTGATTTCCGCGTTGAACTTCGTGCCGTCTTTCCTGGTGAGGGTAAGTTCATCCGGGCCGGTCGGCAACCCCTGGAGGACGCGCTCAAAAATCGTCCGGGCCCGATCTTCCTCTTCCGGGAGAAGGAAGCCAAAATTGAAGATGGTGCTGCCCCTCAGCTCCTCCTTCGTATACCCGAACATGCCTCGCGCCGCAAGATTACCGTTTACGATATTGCCCTTCAGGTCGAAGAGGAAGTAGGCATCAGGGGCGAAGCTGAAGAGTATCTTGAAGCGTTCGGTCGATCTTTTCAGGTGTTGCTCAACTCTCTTTTGCTTGGTAATATCGATGAAGCTTTCGATACACCCGGTAGCGCTGCCCGCCGGATCCCTTGTCAGTGCGGAGTTCTTTGAAATAATCTTTTCGTTACCATGCTTATCACGTATTGTGCATTCGGTGTTGACGAACGGTTTCTCCGTACCGGGGTCCAAGAACCCGCAATTCGTGCCGCAGGACGGGATAACGAACGTTGAACACGGTTTGCCGATGACCTCGTCGGCCGTGAAGCCGGTTATCCGCTCGGCTTCTTTATTCCACGTCGTAATTTTTTTATCCGGGTCGACGGTAAAGAGGGCGACGGGGAGCGTGTCCATGAGGGTTTTCTTTTCCTGCTCGTATCTCCCAATGGTGCGGACAAGATGTTTTCTCGACGGGTCCCATGCGACAACGACGATGCCACGCAATTGGTCATCGCTCCCGATAGCCGTATTGGTGTATTCCAGCTCGTGGGTAGTCCCGTCTTTTGCCAGCATGTGCAACACGCCCGAAAAGGATCCCTCTATCCGGATCTTTTCGAGCGAGGCGTCCAAACCGGCCAGCGAATCAGGCCGGAGGAGGTCTCTGAGCGATCGGCCCACGACTTCTTCGGGTCGATAACCGGTAAAGTCGAAGAAAGCCTTATTGGCTTCGGTAAGGCGACACTGCGGGATGTCGTAGAAGAAGATCACATCGCTCACGGTATCGTAGAAACGTTTAAAAAGGGAGAGCTCCCGCCCTGAGTCGGGATGGTCGGTTTTTCCCATGATCCTTTCCTGTGCTGATAAATTAAGTGCGCCTTATAACATACATCGAAAGCTTCTTCCAAGGCAATCTAATAATATCCCCTACTAATTGACGTGAGAAAAGGCCTGCGGGCGTTCAACTATGCAGCGAGACATATAAACTGCAGTCGGCGGCATCGTTACGGGAGGTGCCTCTGTGGACCATTCCTCGGCTTGTCCATACTCCCAAGCGTGCATGCATCTGAAGGGGATGGAACGCGTAACCCCCCGAGGGTATCGACCACATGCGGGCAAAGTCGCCGGCGCTTTATTGACACGAGTCACAAATGGAGAAGGCCGATCTCTTTTGAGTCGGCCTTCTCCTCAGTGGTCCGGCCCTACTTGAGGATTTT
>CAWBYW010000009.1:0-337282 GCA_963792965.1 uncultured delta proteobacterium
CCTTTAAAAACCAACGCACAAAAAACGCTTCGCCTAAAATTCGTAGGTGAGCGTATTGATCGACCGGACGATCGGTCCCAGCTCTCGCGCTCAAAGGTGACCGGATTCCGGTAATCAAAGGTGTACCGGTGAACAGGATGCCGAACTCCGAATTGAAGCTCAGGCCTTCCATGATCTTTAGGTCGCGCCGAGGTCAACTTCCCAGCCCAGCTGGTCGCTGATCCCCGCGGGGATGTACTCGCGGCCAGGTGCAAGGGGACTCGGAGAGACAGTTCATCGGATGGCCGTAGAAGGCGTTCCAGTTCTGAACGAGGGCGCCGTTGCTGTAACGCGCGTACCGCCCGACGGGCTCCGTGTACTTGGCCCAGATGAACGCGCCGTGGATGTCCAGCCTCTCCGTAGGATTAGTGGACCAGTGGAGCTTGACTGCGGTGACGTTTTCCTCGTTGTTGGTAAGGCCGAGCCGCCCGTTCTCAGTATTGGAACCGAGCAGCTGATAATTACCGTTCACGATGACGTTGCCGAAATGGAAGTCGTCGTTGCCGGTCGTGTTGAAGTTGAAGTGCCTCTGGGTGAACGGGTTCCAGCGCTCTTCGCCCGACCCGTAGAGGGCCGCCACGCCGATCTTCATGAAGTCGAAGTCGTAGGAGAGGTCCGCATACACGTTCAGGCCGTCAACACCGAGTGTCTCGGGCATTTGCCGGAGGGGAAAACCACCGCCGGTCTCCCTGTGCAAGCAGTAGCGCATTGAACCCTTCACCTCTCGCGTTCATCGTCGCGCACCCCGATCTTTATCGAACTCGCCCTGGAACTCGAGCTTGTCGTTGAGGAACTTCAGGTCGGCGTAGCCGCCCGCGATGAAGAGGTTGGCGCCGTACAAGCCCGCACGGCCGAGGCCCGCGTTGGGGCCCACTCCTAACGGATTCGGCCACAGGGCGCCGCCCGGGACAAAAGCAAAGAAGTCGTGCTCACCCCTGAACGACCCGGGGAAGAGGCCGACGCCGTTGATCCCCCGCACCAGGAGCGTGGCCGCGATGGAGTTGGGGTCCAGGATCCACTGGAAGATGCCGCCGACTTTGACTTTGTCGGTGACGTAGTGGGCGGTGAGGACATAGGTGTCGGTGTCGGAATTGTAGTACCTGGACGCCGGTCCGCCCAAAGCATCGATGAGCCCGCCGTGGGGCCACGCCTGGAAGAAGCCGGCCGGGACGCCCGCTTGGTTGTCAATCACGTTCTGGACGGAAGTCGAGATACTTGGTGTAGGTCAGACGTGGCGATAAATCTTTTGATCTTGATTCCGTACGTGATCTCGGGGTTGTTGGTCCCGTTGCCGTTGATCCCGCTGTCCGACCAGATCCCGAAGCCGTAGCGGTTCGTCCGTTCGTGCCCAGCTCGAACAGGCCGACGGGAGTGATCGCCTGGATGTACGCCGTGTTGATGAAGCCGTCGGTCGTGCCCGTGCTGTTGTTGAACCGCAGCCTCTCTGGCTGGCCCCAGATGTCCTCGGCAAGGTCGATGATCACGACGGCCTTGAGGTACTCGCTCCGCTTGTGGGTGATGGTCAGACGAAACCTCTGGTCGAAGTAGCCGGTGTACAATGCGTTATCGAGGTTCGTCGGCTGCTTCTGCAGGTTATAGTCCATCACCGAGCGGATTCGATAGCTACCCGTGAAGGTTGTTTCCGCCGAAAAGGAGGGGGCGGCAATGACAACCACTGCAAGGGCGGCTATTGCCAAAATCCATAATTTCCTCATTAAATACCTCCTGATTTTCCACTAAATGTTATTTCCGGCTGTGAATTTGAAAAACCGTTCGTTTTCCAACCAGGAAAAGTTTCGGCTGTCTTTTTCCATTCGTGACAGCCGGCCTTCATCATCACCTCCTTTCATATTGTTATTTTATTTAGTTCGGAGCCGCCGGCGGTTTTTACGTCCTGAGAGGGGGTGCCGGCAACCCAAGAATATCTAACAATACCCACAAATTTATCCTTTTTTACCACCCCCGAAAAGCGAAGTCAAGAAAAAAATTAAAGAAATCTAATTGAGCCTTTCTAATCTTGGACGGCGGCGCCGGCGGCGGGACCAGAGCGTCGACCCGGCCGACGGGCGCGCGCAGGCGGCGGAAACCGGAGGTGAATGGGAGGATTGGTTTATTTTCTGGCAGTGTGGAAAGCGGAAGCGGGACACGGCGCGGCCCACCGGACGCCCCGAGGGCGGGTGTGAGCTTTTCGCGTACTCTGGCGGCGGCGACGCCGGGGATCAGACGCGTCGCCGACCCTTATTTCACCATGATGTCGATGTATTGGGCGCACCAGCGCAGAAAAGACGCCTTTACGAAGGGGATCGTCACCACAAAGAGGCCCGCCACCGCAAGCAGGAGGATCCACTGGTTAAGGCCGGCCGCGCCGAGGATATAGTTGATCACGAGGGCAGAAATGCATATCGCCAGCAGGAGGTAGACGTATCCGAACAGCGGTCTCGATTTGCCGGAGAACTCAAACTCGATCGTCCTGTCCAGCCCGATGACGTTCGTATACCTCAACAGCCACGCGATCACCCCGCGGAGGAGCGACGGGAGGAACAGGAAGAGGAACAGCGGCGATATCACGGCGCCGATCCCGTACCAGAAGAGGCTCCTCCCCGTCCCGGAGAAGGTCGGTTTGAGCTCGGCGTCTTTTCCCGTGATCAGGGTGCTCTCCAGGCACCACTGGAACGCGGCGGTTGCGGCCCACGGGAGGGGCAGCCCCGCGACAAAAAGCGAGAAAATGATCTTTAGGGCGTGCCAGAGGGCCGTGCGCCCCTTGCCGGAAAAGGTGAGCGTATAGGGCACGGAGTCCACCTGGATCTTCGTGTGCGCCACCGTGTATCGCTTCTTGGCGGCCCAGAGCCACGCCAGGGGGATGAGCAGCAGCACCGAGGCAAGCACGAGGGCGACCTGGGCGACTCCCGTCACGGTGCCCGTGATCCCCCACCAGAACAGGAAACCGGATATCCAGAGGATCACGAGCGCCGGCACCCAGTATTTTAAGAGGCCCAGGCCGCTGCCGTCAAACGAGAAGACGACCTTCTTTCCGGAGTTCGTGCACTGGATGTTTCTGTAAAGCCACTTTCGGATGGCGACGGTTACAAACGGCAGCGGCACCAGAAGAAGGGCCGCGCTCAGGACCAACAGCAGCGAAAGGCCAAAAAGCCCGAGTCCCGTCCCGGTAAAGACGACCCCTCCCGTCTTATCTTTCTTTACGGCTTTGTTTTTGGCCGCTTCATCCTTCTTAGCGGGTTCATCCTTTTTAGCGGCTACTTCCTTCTTTACGGGTGCGTCCTTTATATCTGCCACGGTATCACCTCTCCTATGGTAAATGAGCGGCACGCGCCGCGCGCCCGCCGCTCTCTCACGGATTTGCTCGCCTTCCCCGGTCCTTCATGGCCCGCCATCAGGGACCTACTTCTTTTTCTCGGTGACGGCCGCCTGGGCCGCGGCCAGCCGCGCGATCGGCACCCGGTAGGGCGAACAGCTCACGTAATTGAGCCCCGCCCGGTGACAGAAGTCGACGCTTCTGGGCTCGCCGCCGTGCTCGCCGCAGATGCCCACCTTGAGGTTCTTTCGGCTCGCGCGCCCCTTCTTGACGGCCATCTCGATGAGAGCGCCTACGCCTTCCTCGTCCAGGACGATGAAGGGATCGTAGGGCAGGATGCCCATCTGGACGTACTTCGGAAGGAACGACCCCGCGTCGTCCCGGGAAAGCCCGAAGGTCGTCTGCGTCAGGTCGTTGGTCCCGAACGAGAAGAACTCGGCCACCTTCGCGATCTTATCGGCGGTCAGCGCCGCGCGCGGCAGCTCGATCATCGTGCCGACGAGGTAGTCGACCTTGATCCCTTCCTTCTTGAAGACTTCGTCGGCGACCGAGACCACAAGCGCCCGCTGGAGCTCGAGCTCCTTGACGTCGCCCACCAGCGGGATCATCACCTCCGGGTGAACGTCGATCTTCTGCTTCTTTACCCGGCAGGCGGCCTCGAAGATCGCCCGCGCCTGCATCTCGGAGATCTCCGGGTAGATGATGCCGAGCCGGCAGCCGCGGTGCCCGAGCATCGGATTGAACTCATGGAGCGACTCGACCTTCGCCTTGATTTTCTCGGCCGGCACTCCCATCTTTTTCGAAAGCTCATTGATCTCGTTATCGGTGTGGGGCAAAAACTCGTGCAGGGGCGGGTCTAAAAGTCGGATCGTAACGGGCTTGCCCCTCATCACCTTGAATATCCCCTCGAAGTCTCCGCGCTGCATCGGGAGGATCTTGGCCAGGGCCTTTCGGCGCGACGGGACGTCTTCGGCGATGATCATCTCCCTCATGGCGTCTATCCGGTCGCCCTCGAAGAACATGTGCTCCGTCCGGCACAGGCCTATCCCCTCGGCCCCGAAGTTGACCGCGACCTGCGCGTCGTGCGGGGTGTCTGCGTTCGTGCGGACCCCAAGCCTCCTGATCTCATCGACCCACCCCATGAACGTCCCGAAATCCCCGGACATGGTCGGCTCCACCAGCGGCATCTGGCCCGCCATCACCTCTCCGCGGCTCCCGTCCAGCGTGATCCAATCGCCCTTCTTGATGGTCTTGCCGCCGGCGATAAACTGCTGCTTTTCGTAGTTTACCTGTATGTCGCCGGCCCCGGCCACGCACGTCTTGCCCATCCCGCGGGCGACCACCGCCGCGTGGGAGGTCATACCGCCGCGGGCCGTCAGGATACCCTGGGCGGCGTTCATGCCGTGGATATCCTCGGGCGAGGTCTCGATGCGCACGAGGATCACCCGCTCCTTTTTCTCGGCGGCGGCCGCGGCGTCGTTTGCCGTGAAGACGACCGTGCCCACCGCCGCGCCGGGAGAGGCCGGCAGCCCCTTGGCGATCACGGTTCGCGCGGCCTTCGGGTCGATCATCTTGTGGAGAAGCTGATCGATCTGATCGGGCTTGATGCGCATGACCGCTTCCTTCTTCGAGATGAGCCCGTCACGCGCCATGTCTACGGCGATCTTGACGGCGGCGGGCGCCGTGCGCTTTCCGGTCCGCGTCTGGAGCATCCAGAGCTTGTTGTTCTGTATGGTGAACTCGATGTCCTGCATCTCCTTGTAGTGCTTCTCGAGCTTCTTATAGATGGCGACGAGCTCCCTATATTCCCGGGGCATCTCCTCCTCGAGGGACGGGACCTTCTTGTCGAGCTTTCGCGCCTTGTTGATCGGCTGGGGGGTGCGGATGCCCGCCACGACGTCCTCGCCCTGGGAGTTTTTGAGGTACTCACCGTAAAAGACGTTTTCGCCGGTGGAGGGGTCGCGGGTGAAAGCGACGCCGGTCGCGCAGTCGTCGCCCATGTTGCCAAATACCATCGCCTGGACGTTCACCGCCGTCCCCCAATGGGCCGGAACGTTGTTGAGCGTGCGGTAGGTGACGGCACGGGGATTGTTCCACGAGCCGAATACCGCCCCGATCGCCCCCCAGAGCTGCTCGTAAGGATCCTGAGGGAATTCTTTTTTGAGGCGCGACTTGATCACCTTCTTGAACCGCTCGGCGAGGTCTTTCAGATCGGCGGCGGCCAGGTCCATGTCGCTCTTCGCGGCGACCTCGTCCTTCTTCTTCTGGATGATGACCTCGAAGGGGTCTTCCTCGTCCTCGCGCTCGGGCTTGAGGCCCATGACAACGTCGCCGTACATCTGGATGAACCGCCGGTAGGAGTCGTAGACGAACCGCTCGTTCTTGGTCTTGGCGATGAGACCGGCAAGGGTGGCCTCGTTCAGGCCGAGGTTGAGGACCGTATCCATCATGCCCGGCATCGACGCCGGAGCTCCGCTCCTCACCGAAAAGAGGAGCGGCTTCTTGGGATCACCGAACGTCGCCCCCATCGATTTTTCCACCCTCTTTATATTCTTGGCGACCTCAGCGTCCAGTCCCGCCGGATATTTCCCCTTGCTGGCGAAATAGTAGGAACAGACCTCCGTCGAGATGGTGAATCCCGCGGGGACGGGTATTTTGATGTTTACCATTTCGGCGAGGTTCGCCCCTTTGCCGCCTAAGAGCAGCTTCATCGAGGCGTCGCCTTCGGCCTTTCCGTCGCCGAAAAAGAATACGTATTTTTTCGCCATGGTATGAATCTCCTTCTTATGATCTCTATTCCGTGGAGCGTGGTCTCACGCGTTCATTCCTTTAGCTCCCTATCCCCTCACCACCACGAGCGCCGCGCGATCGCGGTTCATCGATTACTCGATGACGGAGAAATCACAGAGCTTCAAAAAGAGCGACCTGACAAGCCCGAGGAGCGCGAGCCTGTTTTCCCGGACCTTCTCATCTTTATCCATGACCATGACGCCCTCGAAAAAGGCGTCGATGGCCCCCTTGAGACTGACGAGCTGGGCCGTCGCACCGTCGAAATCCTCGCTTTCGATCAGGGGAGATATCTTGCCCTCGGCACTTCTATATGCCGAAAGGAGGTTACGCTCCGCCTCCTCATTCAGCAGTTTCTCGTCGAGCCGCCCCGGCTCCGTGTTCTTGAGGATGTTGCCTACCCGCTTGATGGAGATAGCGAGGTCGGAAAACTCAGCGCGGCTCTTCCACGCCGAGAGAACCTCCACCCGTTTTTTGGCCGCCACGACATCTTCCATCCAGACCGAGAGGACCGCCTCCACCACGTCCGGCTGGTATCCCTCGCCGCCGAGCATCCCCGAAAATCTCCCCTTGAAAAAGCCGAGGACGTCCGCCTTTGTCTCGGCGGGTTTCCTGGTGATTTTGCCGTCAAGGATCTCGAGTGCGCGGTCGACAAACCCGGGAATCGAGAGCCTGATATTCTTGCCGAGGAGGATGTTGATGATCGCGATCGTATTTCGGCGTAAACCGTAGGGGTCGGCGACCCCGGTCGGCATTTGTCCCACGCCGAAAAATCCCGCGATGGTATCCATCTTGTCCGCAAGCGAGACGAGTGTCCCTTCCAGCCCCTCCGGCAGCGGGTCCTTCGCCCCCTGGGGGAGATAATGCTCGCTGATGGCGCGGGCAACCGAGGGGTTGATCCCCTCGATCAGGGCATATTCCCTGCCCACCGTCCCCTGGAGCGTCGGGAACTGCGCCACCATGCCGGTGTCGAGGTCGGCCTTGGCAAGAAAGGCGGCCTGAAGCACGTTGTCTTTTTGCCCCGGCGCGATCCGGTCCGCGAGCCAGCCGGCGAGCTCCCGAAAGCGCATGACCTTATCAAAGGAAGTGCCGAGCCGTGAGTGGAAGACGACCTTTTTCAACGCCTCGACCCGGTCGGAGAGCTTTACCTTGAGGTCCTCCTCAAAGTAAAAGCGCGCGTCCTCGAGACGCGCGGCCAGCACCCTCTCGTTTCCCCGCATGACCAGCCCAACGTCCTGGGGCATTGTGTTGTTGACGGTGATGAAGTGGGGCAGGATCGAGCCCGACTTATCCACGACGGAAAAGTAGCGCTGGTGCAGTCGCATCGCGGTGACGAGGACGTCCTTGGGCAGGACGAGATATTTCTCGGGTATGGAGCCGGACGCGGCGTTGGGGTATTCCGTGAGATAGACGATCTCATCGACAAGCCCTCCGTCGGGAAGGACAGCGCCTCCAAGAGCGTGGGCAACGTCGTGGATCTGGCGCTCGATGATTGCCTTTCGATCGCCGGGGTCGACGATGACCCGGGCCGCCTTGAGCCTCGTAAGATAGTCGGAGAAATCCTTAACCTCAAAAGGGGCCGGCGCAAGAAAGCGGTGTCCACGGGTGGTATTGCCGCTGACGATATTCCCGAAAGAGAGGGGAACGACCTCACCACCAAAGAGCGCGAGTATCCAGTGAACGGGCCGGGCAAACCGGACCGTGAGATCCATCCACCGCATGCTCTTCTTGAAGGGGATGTCGGCGATGAGTCTGGAAAGGATCTCGGGGAGGACCTCCTTCGTTTCCCGTCCCTTGTCTTCCTTGACGGCGACGAGGTACTCGCCCTTATCGGTCTTGACCCTTTTGAGCGCCTCGACCGGGACGCCCTGTCCCTTGGCAAATCCGGCCGCCTTCTCGTTTGGCTTCCCGTCCGGGCCGAAGCATACCGATACCGGCGGCCCTACCTTCTGGATCGTCTCCGATCGCTGGACGTCGGCAACCCCGTGGGCGACAAGCGTCAGCCGCCGGGGGGTGCCGATGGTCTTTATCTCACCATAGTCGATTCGATAGGCGTCAAGCAGCCCCTTGAAAATTCCCCCCATTGCTTCCAGCGCCGGGGGGACAAACCCTGCAGGGATTTCTTCCGTTCCGATTTCAAACAAGAGTTCGTGTGCCACATCCATTCCTGCTCAATATAAGAATACAACCGTCTCGACTATGGTAAAACCGTGCGGTATATCCGGGCGGCCTCCCGCCCGCCACGCCAAAACTTCGGCAGCTCGTCGCGAAGGCCGGCCCCCGGCATTCACACGACCCATACCGGAACAGGGGTAACCCCCCGCCCGGTAATCTCCTCGCGTCTCTGAGGGCTTGGGTGACGCTCAGGGGCTCACTACGAGAGACTAAAAACCAATCTTGTTGCAGTCACACCCGACGCCGACCTGTCCCGTTATCAGCGAGACGCCGTTGAGGACCTCCGCCGGCACGGTCGAATAGAAGTTGGCCTCACTTCCTTCGAAGACCCTGATCCTCTGCTTCTGTTGGAAGATCAGGTTTCCCGTCGGCCCGAAGACCTTGAAATAGGCGCAGCCGAATAATACCGTGGTCTTCGCGTCCACCGTCACGTAGATGTGGGCCTTGCCGATGTTTTCTCCGCTCGTCACGTAGTTCAGCCCGAACCGGACGATGCTGAGCTGAGTGGGGCAGTCGTTGAAGAGGACGGTCGTCGGTCTTGTTAACCAGGTGCCTGCATCGGCAACCGTAACGGCCAAGAAGAGCGCTAAGAATAAGAGCACGATCTTCTTCATATGCTTTCTCCTCTCGTAGGGCAAAAAACTATCTTTTTCCCATCCACCGCTTTTTGAGCGGAAAGCCCATCTGCTCGCGCTGAACCAGATACCCGAGAGCACACAGCCGCGCCAGGTCCCTGACCCGGCCGATAAACCGGGTCCGTTCGGCGACGCTGATTGCCCCGCGGGCATCCAACAGGTTGAACAGATGAGAGCATTTAAGACACCAGTCGTATGCCGGCAGCACCAGCCCCTTTTCGATGAGGCGCGTGGATTCGGCCTCGCACATATCGAACATCGAAAAGAGCATCTGCTGATCCGATTCATCGAAGTTATAGACGGAGTTTTCCACCTCTCCCCGGTGATGAACGTCGCCGTAGGTTACTCCATGCGCCCACTCCAGATCGTAGACGTTGTCGACTCCCTGGAGGTACATGGAGATCCGCTCAATCCCGTAGGTCAGCTCGACCGCCACCGGAGAGATCTCGACCCCGCCCGCCTGCTGAAAGTAGGTGAACTGCGTGATCTCCATGCCGTCCAGCCACACCTCCCATCCGAGGCCCCATGCGCCGAGGGTGGGAGATTCCCAGTCGTCCTCGACAAACCGGATATCGTGACAGAGGGGATCGATGCCGAAGCTCCTGAGGCTGTCCAGGTAAATATCCTGCACCTCCAGCGGCGACGGCTTCAGGATGACCTGATACTGGTAATAATGCGAGAGGCGGTTGGGGTTTTCTCCATATCGCCCGTCCGTGGGACGGCGCGACGGCTCCACGTACGCGACGTTCCACGGCTCCGGACCGAGCACGCGGAGGAAGGTCGCGGGGTTCATGGTCCCGGCCCCCACCTCGATATCGTAGCCCTGCTGTATGATGCAGCCGCGCTCCCCCCAATAGTTCTGAAGCGCAAATATCAGATTCTGGAAATTCAGGGCCACCGTAACCTCCCCAAAAAATTATATAATAAACAGGATGTTTTAGCAATGTCAAGTAAATTGAATTCTCACTTTTTTATTGAAATATGTGACCAAACTATATATATATTTACTTTATTCTGAGGTTCCTATCCCATATCGGGTCTTCAACCGAAGCTCGGGGGCCTGGGCGCCCGCGTCAGGCGGCCCGTTTCGTCTCTGACTACCGCGCAGCGGCACGACTCACCTCCATACCCTCTGAGGGGATAACGCAGCCATGAAGACACGGAGGCTTACCGCCATTCTTCTCGGCACGGCCCTGTTGGTTCTTACGAGCCCTTTCGTCGCCTTGCCCGCAGAGCTCGAAGTCACGGTCCACAAGACCGAGGAGCAGGGCCTGCCCAACAACTCGGTCAGCGCCCTTGCGCCCGAGGGGGACTCCGGCGTCTTCATCGCCTCCGACGGGGGGCTTCACGTCCTGCTCGACTATTTCTTCCTCCCCCTCTTCCAGCATCTCAGGGCGACGGCGCTTGTGCGCGACCCCGGGGGCGATCTCTGGGCGGTCACGGACTCACGGCTTATCTATCGAATCACGCAGACAGACTCCATCTGGACGGCAACCAGATACCCATTTAACGGGAAAGAGAAGATCACGGCGATCGCGGCCCAAGATGACGCTCTCTTCATCGGGACCGACCGGGGCCTGTCCTGGTTTTCCGAGCACGGATCGGACATTTCATCAGGTCATGAGAGAGGGCGCCGTAACGGCGCTCGCCTGTCTCCCGGACGGCACCCTGATCGAGGCCGTAAAGGACACCTCCCGATCAAAGACCGGACTTGCCATTATCGGGGGTCGTTTTCTTTCACGGACGGGATGGGTGGGGGAACTGACCGGCGTGGTCATCTCCTCGCTTTTTGTCGACGATGATCGTCTCCTGGCCGGTACACAGGATGGCAGGGTCTTTCTGTGGGACTCGTCCGGAATCCGGGAGATTCCCCTTGAACAAAAGCCGGGCACGGTGCGCGCCCTCCTGTTGGCCGGAAATATTCTGGTGATCGGATCGGATGACGGACTCTTCGGGGGCCCGATAAACGGTCCTCTCTCCCGGCTCGTGGCCAAGGACGGCACCGCGATCGCCGGGGTCACCTGCCTTGCCGCCGGCCCCGGCTCTTCCGTCTGGGTGGGCACAAGCGAGGACGGCATATACCTCGTGAAGATACGGCCTTAGGGCGCGTCCCATCCGAAAGCGGAGCGGTTGCTCGGCCTCGTGTCTATCTCCTTCTTGGAGCCGGCGGCGCCGGTCAGCGCCGGCGCGGAGAGGTGCGATATATCGATGTTTGACCAACACGTCACGCGCGACACTCGTGCGGTCGTCGATCTGGGCGCGCTAGCCGATTCCATTCGTGGGATAAAGCGCCTCGTCGGCGACGCGTGTCGAGGTCATGGCGGTCGTCAAGGCCGACGGCTACGGTCACGGCGCAATACCGGTCGCCCAGACGGCGCTAAAAAATGGGGCGCGCTCACTCGGCGTGGCCTACGCCCAGGAGGCGGTCGAACTCCGTGAGGCGGGGATCACCGCCCCCATCCTCGTGCTCGGCATCGCCCCCCCCGAAGGCATCGAAGCCGCCCTCACGACATGATCTCGTTCAGACCGTCGCCGATGCCGACACCCCGAAAGCCCTCTCCGCGCGCGCCCCGTCCGACCGTCCCGCCCGCGTCCACGTCAAGGTCGATACCGGTATGGGGAGGATCGGGGTCACGCCCGAGGATACCCTCGAGTATATACGTTTCCTCAAGCGGCTCCCGGGTATCGTGGTCGAGGGTATCTTCACGCATTTTCCTCGCTCAGACGAAGCCGACCCTTCCTTCACGGACCGGCAGATCACGACATTCACCGGCCTGATCAGAGACCTCGAGGGAGCACGAATTCATGTTCCCAAGCGTCACATGGCAAACTCCGGGGGTGTGCTGGGCTTTCCCGATTCGTACCTCAACCTCGTTCGCCCCGGCATCATGATCTACGGGCTTTACCCCTCGGCGGAGGTCAAAAGGACGGTAAGGATCTCGCCCGCGATGAGCCTGGTAACGAAGATCCGCTTCCTCAAGCGCGTGGGCGCGGGTACCCCCATCAGCTACGGCGGAACCTACGTGACGAAATCCGAGACCGCCGTCGCCACCCTCCCCCTCGGATACGCCGACGGCTACCGTCGGCTCCTCTCCAACTCCTACGAGGTGCTCGTGCGGGGACAACGCGCGCCCGTCATCGGCCGGGTCTGTATGGATATGACGATGGTCGACGTGACGCAGATCGAGGGCGCTTCGGTCGGCGACGAGGTCGTCCTTATCGGCAGGCAGGGCGATGAAGAGATATCGACCGACGATATGGCTCGCAGGCTCGATACCATCAACTACGAGGTGACCTGCCTGGTCGGCAAGCGGGTCCCCCGGGTCTATATCAATGGGTAGACGATGACCGCGGCCCGCAACACGTCTCGTGGCATCAATCGGGCGGCCGCCGGCCCGCCGCTTTCGATCCCCCCCGGTTTCGCGAAACGGGCGGTCCCGGGCGGGACCCTCATCGTCAACGCCCGGCATGAGGCCCCCCTCATCTCCTCGGGCATCCTGACGCGGGACATCACCGCTCTCAGGTCGTCCGACGCCCGGTCGCTCTCGGGTGGGAGGGGATCGGCATTTATCGTGGTCGTCCCAGGGATAGGAGACGTGGTGATTCGCCGCTACTTGCGGGGGGGGCTGATCGGGAAGCTGTGCCTTGACTCCTATCTGTTCCCCACCAGGCCCACTCGAGAGCTCGCGGTCCTGGCCTACGCCCGGTCTCGCGATGTTCCTGTCCCCGAGGTCTTGGGGGCCTCCGTCATGTCCGCCGGGCTCCTCGGATACCGCGGCCGGATCGCAACCCGAATGATCCCGGATTCAAGGACTCTTCCTGTCTTCATCGTGGAGAAAGGGGAAGACGGCCGACGCATTACGGGCGTCTTGAGAAAGTCAGGTGCAGCGATCAGGCGGATGCACGAGGCCGGAATTGCACACGCCGACCTCAACATGAACAACATCCTCATAGCCTCAGACGGCGCGCCATTCATTATTGACTTTGACAAGGCGACCGTGCATCGCGAACTCGGTACACGAAACCGGCTACGAAACCTCAGACGGCTCTTGCGCTCGGCCCGGAAACTGGCGGGACTGGGCCTTGGCTTCTCGGACGCTGATTACGAGACGATCCTCGAGGGCTACTGCGGGGGGGATAGGCAATCCCTTGAGAGGCTGAAAAGATCGACGGTCGGCTCGCGCCTGGCCTGCACTGCGCGGGCGCTTCTCCAGGTTCCTCCATCGATTTTAAGAGTTAAGGTGACACCATACTTAATTACAACTTTCTATTGAATTAGCGGAAAGATTCGCTAATTAAGTATGGTGTCACCTGTTGGGCCTTATTCCTTCGGGAAAAGCGAATCGACAGTCCTGTCCACCTCCAAGAGCCATCCCTCTCTCATCTCCGGAGTGCTGGTGACGACGACCGAAAAGGTCATCCGGTAGTGGCGGGTTATCCCACAGAACTCGAAAATGGACGTCTTCCAGAACGCCTCGAGGGGATCGCCGAAGACGGTCTGCTCCCTCTCGGGAGAGGTATTGGAGGTGTTGAACACGAGCGCCTTCTTGCCCTCGAGCAACCCCAGAGGGACGCCCTCGCCCGAATCGCCCTCACGAAACCGATACGCGACCCCCGGCCGGAAGACCCGATCGATCCACCCCGTCAGGATCGCGGGGGGCATTCCCCACCAGTTGGGGTGGACGATGACGAGGCCGTGGGCTACGGTGAGCTCCCTGCAATAGGCTTCGACGGTGCCGTCGACCTCGGCCCCTTCGGGGATCTCGGAGGCGGGAAGGATCGGGTTAAACCCCTCCCGATAGAGGTCGTGAAAGAGGGGCCGGTGGCCGTTTTCGATGAGTCTGTCGACGCACCGCCGGGCGATGGCGAAATTGAGACTCCCCGTGTCGGGATGGGCCAGGATCACCAGAATATCCTTCATACTGGGTCGCTCCTTGCGAGACTCGACAGGTCTCCCCTATCGCCTCACCGACGTGTATATCGCCGTCGGCGGGAGGTCCTCCCGCAGGTTTTCGTCGGCGATCAGCTCGACCTCGGCGTTGCCGAAGGCTCCTTAAGGTTCTCCATCAACAGATCGTCGTGTCGATTTGACCAGACACCGAGGACCCCGCCCCTCTTGAGGGAGCGTCTGATCCGCCTGAGCCCCCGCACGGTGTAAAGTCCGGCGTTGCCCTCGAAAATCAGAAACGACGGGCCGTTGTCGACGTCCATGAGGACGGCGTCGAAAACCCCCCACCTTCTCCCCATCACGTCCATCACGTCTCCACAGCGGACCGCCACCTTACCGTCGAGGACCGCGCCGTCGTTGAATTTCCTGAGATGGGTGCGGTTCCAGCGGATGATCGCTTCCTCGATCTCGGCCACAATGACGTGCTCGACCCGGGGGTCGGTCAGCGTCTCCATGAGCGTCAGCCCAAGCCCCAACCCCCCGACAAAGACGACGATCCCCTCCGTCTTCTCGATACGCGAGAGCACCGCCCGTGAGAGCCTCCGCTCCGTCGGCCCGTCGGACGCCGCCATGACGAAATGGCCCCCGATGGTGATCTCGTAGCGCATCCCCGCGGGCGTTGAGCGCTCAAAAAGCATGAGTGTCCCGCTCTTGCCCTCGAGGCTTTCCACCACGCGCGGCCGCACGCCCCTTTCGTTTCTTACTTTTGCTCGATCAGTCACGACAGCTAAATTATACTGTATACAAAATAGATATCACGTATGGATAACCTGTTGATAATTGGCGCGCCCACGCGTGAAACTCATCGAAAAGACAGGTCATTTCAGGGCCTGCCTATTATTTAAGCAGCTCAATAGAGCAATAATATCAACATGATACGCCCTTCCTGCAAATGATTCTTAAGGAAAATCTTAAACTTATTACCCTGCCGAAGGACCGGCCACACACGGCTCAGGTGCCTTTGACGACCGCGTGCGCCGCATTCCACTACCTCACCGGCCGTGATCGACTCCATGCACCGTCGATCCGTCGGGCAGCTCCTCTCCAGGCAGCCCGAACACTCGATCTCGTGCCGGACGATCGCCGCCTTCCCCATCGGACCGGTCGTGGCGGGATTGGTGGGACCGAATACAGCCACGATCGGGACACCGAGCGCCGCCGCAATGTGCATCGGCCCGGAATCGTTGGTGATAAAGAGCCGGCAGCGCGAGATCAACGCGATCAAGTGTCCGATCGATGTCTTGCCGGCGGCCCTGATCGGTTTTGTCTTCATCGCACCGGCCACCGCTTCTTCCGTTTCCCGATCCTGCGCCCCGCCGAAAATAACCGCCGTGCCTTTCAGCTCCCGGGCCAGACGATCGGCGACTGCCGCGAACCGCTCGGGGTGCCACCGCTTCGCGTCGCCGTAGGCGGCACCGGGGTTGATCCCCACAAGCGGGCCGCCTCCGTATCCCGACTCTTTCAGGAAGGCGTCCGCCCACGACGCTTCCTCTTTGCCCACGAAAAGCCGGGGGACGACGAGCGGACCTGGCTCGCCAAGCGCGGCCACAAGGTGCCGGTAATAGTCGCTCTGGTGGACGGCCGTAATCTCCTGGCTCCGCTTTATCGGCATGGTCAAGAGCATCGACCTGCCGTCGGCCGCATATCCGAGGCGCCGGCGCGCCCCGCCGAGAAATATCAGGAGGGCCGAGTGAAGGCGAGCGCGGGAAGATGACACCGAGGTCGTACCGGTTTTTCATCATCGCGCGCACCAGATCGATCTCTCCCGCCAGTCCTTCCTCGTACTGCAGGACCGTATCGATAGCCGAAAGCCCCCGGACGAGGTCGCCGAGGGGCTTTTTGAGGGCGATGTCGATCACGGCATCGGGATAGATATGGCGCAGCGAAAAGACCGCGGGCAGCGAGAGGAAGACGTCACCGATCCAGTTGGTTCCCTTGACGATGATCTTCTTCATGCCGTCGGTCTCAATCCAGCTTCTTTGCCTCATCGATGAGCATGATGGGGATATCATCCTTGATCTCATAGACGAGACGGCACTTCTTACACACCAATCCGTCGCCCGCTTTGGTCAGCTCTACGTCCCCCTTGCACTGGGGACAGGCGAGGATCTTAAGCAGCTCCTTATCGATCGCCATGTAGGTGCCTCCTTTCTTACGTTCCACTTAGGATATAGTCAACCGCGGCCCCGATGTCCGCGGCGACGTGGTCCGGGATCGTCCCTTCCTGCGTTAGTTTCTCCAGTTCCTCGGCGCCGTGGCCTGTGAGAACGAAGATCGACGTGGCCCCGACGTTCCTGCCCAGCACGATGTCACCCCGGTGGTCGCCCACCACAAAGGATTTCTTGACGTCTATGCCGAAACGCCGCGCAGCCCGCTCCACCATCCCCGGGCTCGGTTTTCGACAGTCGCATTCCCGGCGATAGTCACCCTCACCGAACTCGGGGTGATGCGGACAATAGTAGACCGCATCCAGGCGCGCCCCGTGGAGCCGTAGCTCTGTGACCATCCGCTCATTTACCCTGCCGACATCCTCCTCGGTAAAATAGCCCCTGGCCACACCCGATTGGTTTGAGACGACGACAACCACGAAGCCGGCGTCATTGAGCCTCTTGATGGCCTCGGCGCTCCCCGCTATGAGGACGAAGTCCTCCGGCCGGGAGAGGTAGCCCACCTCGACGTTGATCGTTCCGTCCCGATCCAGGAAGACCGCACGCTTTTCCGATTGTCTCACGTCGACTCCTTGTGAAGCTTCGCGCGGATCGAGTTGACCAGCGTATCATCGCCTCGGACCGTAAGTCCCATCACCAGAGCGGCGATACTGCGGGCGAACGAAGTGTTCCCCGGGAGGCGCACAAGGTCCTTTTCGGTGGTGATAACAAGTTGTGACTGCACCGCCGCCGCCCGGCCCTCCAACCGCGCCAGATCCTCACCGCTATAGCGGTGGTGGTCGGGAAACGTTACACGTTCCGCGACGATCGCCCCAAGGCGATCGAGGGTCTCAAAGAAGCGCCCGGGCCGCCCGATACCTGCAAACGCCAAGACCCTCTTCTTCGTCAGGGTCTCCAGCCCAACCTCTTTCCCCGAGCCTGTCTTCAGACCACACGGATTGACGGCCGCTCTCACCACCGGGGCGTCGGGAGCGTATGTATGGACCTCCGGTGGGATTTCGCCCGTGCCCACGAGCCATATAACGTCCGCGCGCCCGATAGCGGACGGCGGTTCCCTCAGCGGGCCCGCCGGGAGGACCATACCGTTTCCGAAGGGACACGCCGCGTCCATCACCAGGATGTTAATATCCCGCCTGAGGGCCAAGTGCTGAAACCCGTCGTCCATGATGACGACCTCGGCCCCGAAGAGCCTGCACGCCGCCAGCCCCGCACGCGCGCGCCGAGGGGAAACCACGACCGGGACCCCGGGGAGCTTTTCGGCCGTCATGAGCGCCTCGTCCGGACCCCGCCCCGGGGCGAGATAGACTCCGTCCGGCCCGGACACCACTAAGAATTCACCGCTGACGGGAAAGCCGTAACCTCTTGATATTATTGCTGTCTTGATACCCACATCGACGAGCCGTTGCGCGATATGGATTACCGCCGGCGTCTTGCCCGAGCCCCCGGTGGTAATGTTTCCGACACAGACGACCACTGCCCTGATCTTCTCGGACCGAAATATCCCCGCCCGGTAGAGAAACGCGCGAAGCCTCATCCCCGCCCCAAAGATAAGCGACATCAGGTAGAGCGGGAAGAGTCCCACCATGACCCACGTTCTCGCGGCCCGGTCGTAGTGGAGGGCGGTGATCGACTCAGACAGCCCCATGTCCCCCTCTCCGGCCTCCCGCGACAAGGGGCAGGAGTGCCGCCACGGTCCGCTCCATCGCCCCCCGGCCCGAATTAGCCAGGCTCAACGCGCTCCTCCCCGCTTCGTGGGCGAATGTTGGATCGGCCAGGAGCCTTTCGGCGACACGAACGATCTGTTCCGGGTCCTTTGCGATAAAGCCTCCCCCGCCCTCTACAAGCTCCCGGGAGATATCGGGGAAATTATCCATATGGGGGCCGAAGACGACCGGCTTACCGAGGACCGCGGCCTCGAGTATGTTGTGCCCCCCCACCCCGGCGACGAGGCTCCCGCCGATCAGGACGACGTCGCCGAGCGCATATATTCCCGCGAGCTCCCCGATCGTGTCCAGCAGAAGGACATCGAAGTCGCCGTGCGCGCCCCCGTCCCCAATCCGGCTTCGTCTCAGATAGCGGGCCCCGGCGGATTTGAGCGCCTCCTGGACCTCGTCGATCCTCGTCAGATGACGCGGCGCAAGGACAAGAAGGAGGTCGGGGAATTCTTTCTTGAGCGCGGCAAAGGAGTCAAGAACGATCTCCTCTTCTCCCCCGTGGGTGCTCCCCGCGATCATGATCCTCCGCTTATTCCCCGATAGAAATCTCTCGATATCCTTGGCAACTCCCTTCGTCGTCTTACCGATGTCGTATTTGATATTTCCCGACACCAGCACTTTTCCGGGATCGCACCCGAGGTCGACGTACCGCTTTCTATATCCGTCCGACTGGGCGATGACCAGCGAGAAGCGGCGCAGCACCCCAGCGATGAAACCTCTTACCAGTGAGAATCTCTTTTCGGTCCTGGCCGACATCCTGCCGTTGACGAGGATAACCGGGATGTCGCGTTCGCGCGCCTCCCTGACGAAGTGGGGCCAGATCTCCGCCTCGATAAAGATCACGCATCGGGGACGAATTCTCTCGAGGACCCTTTTGACCGTCCACGGGAAGTCGAAGGGGAAATAGAAGATCTCGGTCCCTTTCAAACGCTCCTGCGCCAGTTTCCTGCCGGCCGTCGTATTGACCGATAACACCGCGGCAAGGCTCGGCACTCGCCTTCGTATCTCGGCCAGAAGCGAGACGGCCATCACGACCTCCCCCACCGAAGCGGCGTGGATCCACAGCGGCCTGCCCGATACGGATTCGATCTTCCCGAACCGCTCGTGGAACTCTTTTCTCCCCTCGCTTTTCCGTACGATCGACCATCCCCAGACCAGGAGGATGATGGGAAACATGAGGACTATCACCGCGGTATAGAGGAGAAACCACCCCTCGTCCCCGACGATCCGGCCGCTCCGTTTTGCCCGTGCCCACGACGCCTCCCCAAGGTCGCCGAGCCGGGCGATCATAATCCCGCACAAGACGCCGATCACGATCCCGCCGATCACGTCCAGCGGCCAGTGGACCCCCACGTAGACCCGCGAGACGGAGACGATCAATCCGATCGGGATCATGACGACGGCGCTTGCCGGGAGATATCTGATCATCACCGTCGTTGCCGAGAAGATATTGGCCGCATGCGCCGACGGAAACGAATAAGTGGAGGTACACCCCTTGAGGAGGTGGACCCCCGCCAGCACGTGGCAGGGCCGAATGCGCACGATGAGCTTCTTGAGGATCTGGGAGCTGATGAGGTCCGACAGGCCCACCGCCAGACCCATGAGCAGGATCACCCAGAGTGCCTTCCCCTTCCCCTTCCAGAGGGCGTAGACGGCGATAATGGAGATCATGAGGATCTTGGAGAGGTCCATCGTCGTCATGAACGTCATGAAACCGTCAAGAAACGACGTGCTCATGCCGTGGTTGATCAGGTAGAAAACCTTGATGTCAAAGTCGGAGAGGTATCTCACCAGCCCCATGATTTAATCCAATCCTAAATAACATTACAATAACAAGACATCAGGAGTTCCCGGCATCGCGCGCGGGGTGGCCGACCAACTCGATTCCGCCCGCTGCAATCGACTCTTTCACCTCAGGCGAGATCAGTGCTTCAAGCTCACGCTCCCAATTCATCTCCCACCCGTATCGGGACACGACCTCGGCCACATCCGCTCCGGGATGCACCATCAGCTCCGTTGTCCCGCTGCCCAGTCGTTCGATGATCGCCAGCAGGTCTTTCTTCGTGAGGCGGCCGGAGTACTCGAAGCCCGTGAAGTGATCCGAGCTCTCCATCGACCCTCTCTTGAACTTCCCCTGCAGACGGCCGGAGAGGATTTCCACGGCCGGCCTCACGACGCCTCCCCCCCCGCGGGGAAGACGGATGTACCGAATGCCGTAGCGCTCAGCCTCTTTGATGACGACGTCGGCCACCTTCGGCAAAAGGTGCACGTGCTGGTGAGAATCCAGGTGTGTAAGTATAACTCCCGCCGACAGCGCCCGCTCGATCTGCGCCGAGACCTCCCGCCGCACCTCGTCCCTCTTGATCGAGAGATAGCGAGCCACGAAGTCAAAATAGGATCGGGGAAACCTCCCCCTTCCGTCAAGGAGGGTGGGCACCGCTTTAGGGTCACAGACCGGCCCGTCCCCTCCCACGAGCGTCACGTGTATTCCCACTGAGAGGCCCCGGTTGTCTCCGATTCGCCGCACCGCATCGTCAAACCCCGGGGCGTTGACGATAAGCGAGGCCGACCTCACGATCCCCTCGCGAAAGGCCCTGATAATCCCCCGGTTGATGCCGGGCGACAGTCCCAGGTCGTCCGCATTGACGAGGAGTCTCTTAGTCGGCGAGGTATTTTTCCTTGTTTTCATCCAGGGGTTTGAGGGCTTTCAGCTGGGGCATTAGGCCGAACATGTCTCTGGTCATCTTGATGATCACCGGGAAGCTTGAGAGCCGCGATATGCCGCGCGTGCGCGGGAAATAGTCAACCCCGATCTGGAAGATCCGGTAGCCGAGGTTATTCGCCCGGATGAGGAGCTCGGCGTCGATGAAGGAGCTTTCCGATTTCAGCTGAACGTGCTTGAATATTTCCCGGCGGCAGAGCTTGAACGAGAAGTTTATGTCCCGAACCCTGATGCCGTAAAGGATGCGCACCAGCGTGTTCCAGACGTAGGAATAGACCGTTCTCCGATAGCCTTCGCTCGTCCGGTCGAACCGATACGCCGAGACGATATCACAGTGCTGGATGACACGGACCGCTTTCTTCAGCTCCATCATGTCAAAGGGGAAGTCGGCATCGGAATAGAGCACGAGGTCTTTTGTGGCGGCCCCGAATCCGCTCTTCAGCCCGCCTCCGAGCTGACGGTTGGTCTCGTGGTGGATGACCCGGATGTGGGGGTCCGCCTGGGCCAGCCGATCTGCTATCTGACCCGTCCCGTCGGTCGAGGCATCATCCACGATGATGATCTCATAGTCATCGGTGATCTCGCGCAGGACCTCCAGCGTCGTATCCATCGCCTTTTGTATATTATTCTTCTCGTTGTACATCGGGAAGAATACGGTGATGCTGCTCCCCATCAGGTTTCCTTTTTTCAAATCGGATTTGCCGCCTCTTCCACGACCTCATGAGATGACGTCCCGGAACTGCATATCGTAGAGCTTCTTGTATTCCCCCGATTGCGCCAGGAGCGCGTCGTGGGTGCCTTCCTCGACGATTCGGCCGTTTACAAGCACAATGATGCGGTCCGCGTATTTAATCGTGGAGAGGCGGTGGGCGATGACGAACGTGGTGCGGCCCCTCATCAGGTTTTCCAGCGCCTTCTGTACCTCCATCTCGCTTTCCGTATCCAGCGACGAGGTCGCCTCGTCGAGAATGAGGATAGGCGCGTCCTTGAGGATCGCGCGGGCGATCGACATCCGCTGGCGCTCGCCCCCGGAGAGCCGCATCCCCTGCTCGCCGATCATGGTCTCGTACCCGCCGGGAAGCCGCATGATGAAATCGTGGGCGTTGGCGGCCTTGGCGGCGTCGATGATTTCTTCCTCGGACTTGCTGCGGTTTCCGTACGCGATGTTGTTTCTGATCGAGTCGGAGAAGAGAATCGTCTGCTGGGTCACGATCCCGACCTGGGAGCGGAGCGATTCCACCGTGACGTCCCTGATATCCTTCCCGTCGATCGTGATCGACCCCTTCGTCACGTCATAAAACCGGGGGATGAGGTTGACGAGCGTGGTCTTCCCCCCGCCGCTCATTCCGACGAAGGCGATTACTTCCCCCGCCCGTGCCTTGAGCTTGATGCCCCTGAGGACCGGCTCGCTGTCATACGAGAAGGATACGTTCCTGAACTCGATCTCTTTTTTCACCGGCGCGAGGGCGACGGCATTGGGCTTGTTGGTAATGTCCGGTTGCGTATCCAGCACGTCGAATATCCGTATAGCGGAGGCAATGGCCTCCTGGAGGGAGTTGAATATCTTGGTGATCGACCGTATCGAAGGCCAGATCATCGCGATGGCGACGGAGAAAGAGATGAAATTTGAAAAATACGCCTTATTCTTGAACGACTGGTATCCCCCGTACCAGAGCACCAACGCCAGGCCGATCGTCGCGAAGATCTCGATGCTCGGGTCGTTCATCGCCTTGACTCGGGCGCTCCTTAGAAGGGTCTTGAAGAGCTTGAAATTTTCCTTCTCGAACCGCTCCGTCTCGTATTTCTCCATTCCGAATGCCTTAACGATTCGAGCGCCGGAAAAGCTCTCCATGAGGATGGTGGTGATGTCGGCCACTTTCATCTGTCCCTTCGTCGAGAATTTCCTGACGTTTCGTGCGATCTGGCTTACCGGGATCGCGATAAAGGGAATCACCACGAAAGTGAAGAGGGCAAGCCTCTGGTCCATGATGAAGGCCACGATGATCAGGCCCATGATCGTAAGGGGGTCCCTGATCAGCCCCTCGATGGCGTCGGTGGCCACCGTAATCAGGTTCACGTCGTTGGTGATGCGCGACGTCAACACGCCCGTGTGGGTGCCGGAAAAGAACTTGAGCGAGAGCTTCTGAATATGTCCGTAGAGCTTGTTCCTCACGTCCCTGACCACCGACAGGCCCACCGACCGCATGAGGAAGGTGCCAAGGAAGTTGACGACGGCCCGAATGACGTTGGCCACCACAACGGCGATCACGAAGAACCCCAACTTTCGCAGGTCCTTTGCGTTGATGATCTGGGCCATGAGCGGCTGGACGAGATACGCGACGGCCGCGGAGCTGCCCGAATAGATCAGGTTCATAAAAATCGCGATGCTGAACCTGGGCCAGTAAGGTTTGGCATATTTCAGGAGCCGCTGGTAGATCTGAAAGACGGCGTCTGCGGAGACATACCACTGTCTGATCGTTATAAACACGTTCTTTATTTTATTTCAGCATATCGATTGAACTGTCACTGTTTTAGGTGTCCATATTTTATGCGAAACCTGACGATCATCGCCAGGCTGTTAAGGGTGATCCTCACGTTAAATTTCGGCGAGCCCGCTCGCCGCTCGGAGAAGACAATCGGGATCTCGACCACCGAAAAACCCTTGGCAAGCGCACCGATCAGCATCTCCTGGACGATGGAGGGACCCACCGATATCATATTGTCCCAATCCAGCGCCTCGATGACTTCCCGCCGGAAGAGCCTGAATCCCGAGGTCGGGTCCTTGACGGTGAGGCCGAGGACAAGACGAATATAGAGGGCGGCCCCCGCGGTAATCACGCGCCTGACGATCGATCTGCCCCGTTCCGCCCCGCCCCGGGCGCCCCGAGAACCTATGACTATATCATATTTACGAATAGCTTTCAAAAAATCTTTTATATACGCCGGGTCATGTGAAAAGTCGGCGTCCATCTCCCCGATATATCGTGCATCGGTCTTGAGCGCAGACCGAAAACCCACGATCCCGGCGCTTCCCCTGCCCCGCTCATTTTTCCTGACGATCAGGCGAATCCTTCCCCCACGGTCCCCCATCGATCGAATGATCGCGGGCGTTCCGTCGGGCGAGTCGTCGTCCACGATCAGCACCCCCACCTCACCCGATTGCGAGAG
Source organism: uncultured delta proteobacterium (assembly GCA_963792965.1). Lineage (GTDB taxonomy): Bacteria > Desulfobacterota > Zymogenia > Zymogenales > Zymogenaceae > CAWBYW01. Next base: position 23,671 of record CAWBYW010000009.1, read on the forward strand.
GACCGCCTCGATGAGGTCCTTGATGTTTTCGGCCTCGTTAAACGTGGGAATCATCATCAGCGTCGTCGGGGATTTCATCTCCGGTCTCCGTTTCATCAGGCAAATCCGTAGACTGCGGCGACGCCGCAGACGATCAGCGCCACCACGATCCCGAGGACGGCGCCCCCGGCCACATCGAGCGGGAAGTGGATACCGAGGTAGATCCTCGAAAACGACACAATGAACGCATAGACAAGGGCGAGCGGAACGTACCACCCCGCCCAGAACCACGTCACCACGACGAACGTTCCGAACGCCGTCTGGGCATGGCCCGAGGGAAAAGACTTGCCCCTGGCCCGCTCGAGGACCGTATGGACGTATACCGTGCCGTTCTTGATGTCTTCCCTGAAGGCCCCGAGCGGCCTTTTGCGCTTGATGATGTTCTTGATGATGCTGCCGATAATGCCCCCGAGCGCCAGGGCGGTGCCGATCACAATGAACCGATGGGACAGCCACACCCCTTCGACGAGATAGAGGAGTACCGCAATCAAGGGCACCACCACCCACGCGTTGCCGAACTGCGTGAGGATTACCATCAGGAAGTCCAGCGGGCGGGAGTGAAACGATCCGTTGAGGTAAAAGAATACCTTCCGGTCCTTGTCCCTGAGCCGCTGGCGAAATGGTTTCTTCGTATCCGTGTCCATCTCCTTATGAGGGGCCTCCCCTTTCAAAGGCCGCCGACTTTTCACGGCGCTGGCGGCTGCCGTCAGCCCGGGGTCGTTCCGCGGGCCGTTTTGCCGCGACTCACATATATCCTTTTTACCGCCTCCCATGATCCGTATATCGCGACGGCAGACAATACGCCGACCAGAGCCCCCGCCGCGACGTCCAGGGGAAAGTGGACGCCGAGGTATATCCGGGAGAGCCCCACGCCACAGGCAAGCGCAAAAATCAGCGGGGTAAACCATCCCCGCCAGTAGCAGGTCAGGGCCGTGGCCGCGCCGAAGGCGGTCTGTGTGTGGCCCGAGGGAAACGAGCTGTGCTTCCACCGCTCAAAGACGGTGTGCACCCAGACGGACCCCGAGGCGATCTGATCGGAATAGAATAGCAGGGGCCGCGGCCTCGCGACAAGCCCCTTGATAATTTCGTTTACAAGCGCGCCTACCACGACCGCGGCGGTGATGACGAAAAATCGCTCGGCGAAGTGCTTCCGGTCGCCGAAGAAAAGCACGGGAACAAGTATCGCCGCGAGGACGAGCCCGTTGCCGAACAGCGAGAGAAACACCATGACGACGTCCGCCGTGGGCGAGCACCATCCGTTATTTATCGAGAAAAAAAGCTCCCGATCGATCGCCATGATTCGCCCGACGATATCCACGTCTCCCCCCGAAGACCGTCTCACTGGCTCAGCTCTGCGTTACTCCTTCATCCCCCGATAGCCGTAGCACTTATACAGGTAGAAGGTCCGCGCCTTATATCCTTTCGTCCTCCAGACCGTGATCACCTCCGGCCCCTCGATTCGATCGAAATAGTATCGCTCCTCGGGGCGGCTGTCATAGTGGTCGTTGATGATGTAGATGCCGTCGCGGCCGATGAGCGTTGTCAGATCCTGCCAGAAGTCGAACTGATCCGTTTTCGTTGAGAGGCAATAGACGTTCGTCGTGTCTTTCATCGCCCAGGAAATCTGAGAGGCGGGGTTGTAGTGATAGCTGAAGATGAAAGGCACCTTCCCCGTCTCCTTCTCCATCTCGGTGGACACCTCACGCACCCTTTTGGCTGCGGTGTCCCAGCCGTAAAAGTCGTTGGTGATGTCATACTTGCTCTTCTCGGGACGATAGAGCGGGTAGAAGATCTGGATGTTCATAAAGACGATGAAAAAGAGCGGGAAGGCGATCCCGACTGCGACCAGCGTCCTGAAGGCGGAGGTGCGCTCCATCCATTTTTTGAGCCGTCCGAAGCCGAGGGCCCGTATCCACCTGAACTCCGAGAGCTTCTTATCTCCCCACTTTGCAAGATACTCACCGTAGATCCCCGCCGCTCCGATCACGAGGGGAACGTAGCCGAGGGCCGGCCAGTGGGGCTCGGCCTTGTTGGTGAAACACATCGTGATATAAAAAAAGACGAGCGTGGGCACCGAGGTCCAGAAGATGAATTTATACCTGACGTCCTTCTTTTCCGAGAAGCCCCGCTTCCAGCTGACCCAGAGCGCCCCGAAGAGAAAGTAGAGGAGGATGGGCGTCATCGACATCTGCCCGCCGATCATCTTGCCGACGTTTCCGAGCGTGAACCCGTTGCTGTGTCGCTCGATCAGGTGAAACTTGAAGCTCGGCCACTGGTGCGCCGCGTTCCACCAGAATACGGGCGTCATGATGATGAAGGCCAAGAGCACCGCCAGGTACGGATGCGGTGTCTTCAGATACTTCCGCGTCTCCTTGTCCGACAGCAGAAACAGGAGAGTCGTGGGCAAAAGGAGGATCGCGAAGTATTTGCTCAGGAAGGCCAGCCCGACGACAGCCCCTAACAGGTACCAGTACCACCAGCGCACGCCCTTCGTCGTCTGATAGAGGAGCAAGAGGAAGAGCGTCCAGAGCGTCGCCAGCGGCGCGTCGGGAACGGTGATGATCCCCACGATAAAATAGAGGGGAACGATATTGGTCAGCACCGTTGCGTAGAAGGCGGCCCTGCGGCTCTTGAAGATATCGACGGTCAACAGGTAGACAAAGATCGTCGTCAGCATGAAGAGGATCACCGTGCCGATCCGGACAAAGAAGGGGTTGTCCCCCCCGATCGACGTCGTCAGGTGGATGAGGTAGGCCACCATCGCCGGGTGGTCGTAGTAGCTGAGGTCCAGGTGCTTGCTCCAGGTCCAGTAGTAGGCCTCGTTATCGCCGAGGCCCACAAAACCGATGAGTGCCAGATGATACAACAGCACAAGGACGATCACAAGGATCGAGAGATTCCGGTAGTTTTTCTCTTCCGCGGTCAGTGGGTTACTCATTTTTTCACCTTCAGATGTTTTTTCAGGACTCCCAGTGTTGCCGTCAGGACCTCGTCGATACCGATTACGTCCATGCAGCCCGGGCTCCTGTCGCAGACTCCACGGTAACAGGGCGCGCACTCGATGGCCGTGACCACTTTCTCTCCGAGCCCGAAGAGGTCCACCTCCCGGTGGGCCGTGGGGCCGAAGATCGCGATGGTCGGGATGGAAAGGCCGACTGCCAGATGCAGCGCCAGCGTATCGCCGGTAACCACGAGATCACAGAGCGAGAGCATTGCGGCAAACTCCGGGAGGCTCTGACTCCCTCCAATTGTGACCGCCGCGCCGCCTGACAGCGTCTCGATCTCTCTGTTTCGCTCCCTCTCGCGCTCCCCCCCCAACAGGACGACCGTGGCGCCCGCCTTCTCGTGGAGGGCCCGCGCGAGCCCGGCAAAGCCCTCCGGAGTCCACGCCTTACGCGTGAAGGCCGGGCCGGAGCCGGTGTTCAGGCCGATGAGCAACGGCCTGTCCGACAATCCCTTTTCGGCAAAGAGGCGCCGGGCATAGTCACGGTCCTTCGGGTCGAGCGTGACCGTATATTTATCCCCCCGGTAGGGAATGCCGCACATCTCATAGATGATCTCGGGATATGACTTCTTGTTCTCGTAGAACTTCAGCGGGTCATCGAGCCCGAGGCGGAGCGCGTATGCGCTCTCGGGATTGAATATCGTCAGCGAGCCCTCGGCCGATAGGGCAAACCCGAGTTTCTTTTCGGCGGGCACGAGCCCGGCAAGTCCCACCGCCCGCGGCTCCTTGTCCAGGCAGATCAAAACGTCAAAGCGTTGCGCCATGAGAGCCAGGACCGTCCCGAGGTCGAACACGAAGAGCCGGTGTATGCCGGGATTTGCAGAAAGCAGTCCCGCGGCGACCGGGTCAGTGACCCAGGTAACGTGGGGGTCTTTATAGTGCCGCACAAGACCGGCAAGGAGCGAGGTGGTTCTCAGCACGTCGCCGATGGCGGCAAGCTTGATCACCAGGATACGCGTCCCCATCGGACGATAGTGGTCGCACCCCTCGCAGAGCCGCTTAAACCGGCACGGCTTTTCTCCGATATAATAGATGCAGTCAAGGTTAACTTTCATCGCCCAAGCATCTCCACGACTTTCAGCGCCACCCGCCGGCTCGCCCCCGGCTCACCGATCTTCCTCCTGACATCGGCGAGGTCTTCCTTCATCCGCCGCCGGACGGCATCGTCGGTGAGAATCGTGATGACCTCGGCGGCGATCCTTTCGGGGGATGCGTCGTGCTGGATCAATTCCGGCACGACCTTCCTGCCCGAGATCAGGTTGACCATCGCGATAAAGGGCACGTCCACCAACAGCCGCGCCAATCGGTACGTCGGCTCACTGAGCCGATAGATAACGACCATCGGCGTGCCGATCAGCGCCGTCTCGACGGTGGCGGTCCCGGAGCTGACGACGGCCGCGTCCGAGTCCTTCAGCACCTGATGAAACGCGCCCTGCCTCACCGTAATCGGGACGTCGCTCTTCTTCAGATACGGCTCGATGTCTTCGGCCGAGAGCGTCTGCGCCAGAGGGATCGTAAAGGAGACTTCGCCGATTTTTTCCTTAATGATCCGTGCCGCCCCGAGGATGGCCGGCATGTGCCGCTCGATCTCGCTCTTTCTGCTGCCCGGAAGAAGCGCGACGGCGCGCCCCTTTTTCTTTCCGACCACAAGCCCTTTCTCCGCGTTCGTCACCACGTCCATCAGGGGATGGCCGAGGAACTCGACATCGACTCCCGCCTCTTTATAGATATCCACCTCGAAGGGAAAGATCACCACCATCTTGTCCACGAGCCGTGCGAGGGTCTTCACCCTGCCCCGGCGCCACGCCCATACCTGCGGGCTGATGTAGTAGCATATCGGGACGGCCGCCTTTTTTGCGGCGTCGGCTACCCGGAAGTTGAAATCCGGAAAATCGATGAGAAGGACGAGGTCCGGCCGCATCGAAGAGATCGATTCCGTGACTGTCCCGAGCGCCCGCCGTATGGTCGAAAGGTGTCTGATGACCTCAAAGAGCCCGACCACCGTGATGTCTTCCGACCTGACCAGGGCGGCAAGGCCCGCCTCCCTCATCCGACTTCCCCCGACCCCGAAGAAGTTGACGTCGGGGCGAATCGCCTTTACCTCTCTGATCAGCTCCCCGCCGTAGAGATCGCCGGAGGCCTCCCCCGCGACGATCAGGACCTTCTTGCCCGTCGACGAAGGCGCCACTATGTCGTTATTTTTTCGCTCGATCATTATCCAGGATACCCTTTTCCCTCAACCGCGCAAGCGACTCCTCGAGCCGTTCTCTGATCATCATCGCAACCTCGAGGGCGCGCTTGCCGTCTTGCCCGGTTACGGGAGGGGTCTTTCTGGTGCGGACGGAGTCGATGAAGGATCTGATCTCGTCGTCGAGGTAATCGGAGTGTGAGATGTTCATGTCCTGTCTGACGATGGAAAAGTTGTCATTGCCGTCGCTGACCCGCTTGTAGACGGTGATCTCCTGCGCCGCGTAATCGATGGATATATAGGCGTCGGACTGAAAGATCCTGATCTTGCGCATCTTCTCCGCGCTCACCCGGCTGGCGGTAACGTTGGCCACGCAGCCGCTCTCGAAATTCAGCCGGGCGTTGACGATATCGACCTGAGACGTGATGATCGGCACCCCCACCGCGTCGATATGGCTTATAGGAGACTTGACGATGTTGAGGATAATGTCGATATCGTGGATCATCAGATCGAGGATCACGTCGATATCGACGGATCGCTCCGGAAAGGGGGAAAGCCGGTGCGATTCGATGAACATCGGCTCCTTGAGGGTCCCTTGGAGCGCGAGGACGGCGGGGTTGAAGCGCTCCAGGTGCCCCACCTGAAGGATCAATCCCTTCGACTCGGCGGCCTTGACCAGCTCCTCGGCCTCCCGAATGCGTGCCGTGATCGGCTTTTCCACGAAGACGTCCACGCCCGCCGCCAGAAAATCCATCGCCACCGGATGGTGATGGATCGTCGGGACGACGATGCTCACCGCGTCCACCTTCCCGAGGAGATCGTGGTAATCGGAAAAGCAGTCGACCTTGAAATCATTCTTTACTTTTTTGAGAGTGCCGGCGTTCGTATCGGATACGCCGACAAGCGTGACGCCCTCGATCCCGAGGTATTTCTCGACATGGAACGTGCCGAGGTACCCGACCCCGACGACCCCGACCCTGATCGCCTTATTATCCGTTTGTGTCATATGTTTAAGAAGTCCTTAGAGGGAACTCTCGCCTGTGTGTATAGCACGACAGACACGGCCCACCGTGTCAGCGCGTGATCCCCCGCTCAGACCGACGGATAAAATCGATGAGGTATGTCACCTCACTGACCCCGCCTAATTCCTCCTGCACCTCCCTGAGCGCGTCCTTGAGCAGCTTCTTTGATCTCCAGATAATCCGGTACGCCCTTTTGAGGGCGTCAATCGTTTCCGGAGTAAACCCTCGCCGCTCAAGCCCAATGGTGTTGAGGCCGATAAGCCCGGCGCGGGGGCTATTGCTGTGCACTGCCTTCATGAAGGGCGCAATATCCATGGGGACCATGGTGCCGCCGCCGATAAAGGCATGCTTGCCGATCTTCACGAACTGGTGAACCGCCACCAGCCCGCCCAAGCTCACGAAATCCTCGATGGTCACATGGCCCGCAAGCGTCGCAACGTTGGCCATCACGATATTGTTGCCGAGGTGACAGTCGTGCGCGACGTGCGCATACGCCATCAGAAAATTCCGGTCGCCGAGTGTCGTGACTCCGCCCCCCCCGGCGTGCCGGCGTTGATCGTGACGAACTCACGGAAAACGTTGCCCTTCCCAATGACAAGCTTTCCCCCGCCCTCCGTATCCTTGAGGTCCTGGGACTTGGACCCGATGGACGCCTGACTATAGACCACGCAATCGTCTCCGAGGATCGTGTCTCCGTCGATGATTGCGTGAGGTCCCACCACGGCGTTGCTACCGAGGTGGACCTTCTCCCCGATGATTGCGTAGGGGCCGATTTGAACGCCGTCCCCGATCTCGGCGCCCGCCGCCACGACGGCGGTTTGATGGATCTTCTTCATGGCTCCGCACACATAATAGTGAAAGATGCCTGAACGTACTGCTCGGTTTCATCTTTAACAAAACCGGAAAACCGAAGCATCGGTTCCTCCCTCGATTTGAGGGTCACCGATATCGTCAGCCCCCGTGGGGGGACAATTGGACTCAGGAAACGCGCATTATCGACCTTGACAAGCCTGATGTCCCTGGTGCCTTTCTCTCGGTCCTCCAACATGAGGAAAAGCCGGGCCGCCTGGAACATCATCTCGATCTCGAACACCCCGGGTGTTACCGGATGGCCGGGGAAGTGCCCCGCGAAATAGGGCTCGTCTCCCCGGATCTCCTTTGTGCAGACTATCCCCTGCCCCTCCTGATAGGAGATTACCTCATCGATGAACCGGTACGGCTTTTGATGGGGAAGGGAAGATGTCGCGTTATCGGGTCTTATCGCCACCTTCTCTCTTCTCCTTCTCCAGTTCGTCTATCCTTTTCCTGAGCGCGTCGATCTCCTTTTTCAACTCCGGCAGTTTTCCCACGAGGGGCATCGCACGAAGCCATTTCCTGTGGGGCAACATGGGGTAGCCCGACATCACCTCGCCGGGCGCGATGTCCTTGTAGACCCCGGTCTTGGCCGTCGCGATGGCCCCGTCGCCTATGGTGATATGCCCCACGAGCCCCGCCTGTCCGGCGAGGATGACATTCTTGCCGATATGGGTGCTGCCCGAGATCCCTACCTGTGCCACCAGGATGCTGTCCTGTTCCACGACCACGTTATGACCGATCTGGACGAGGTTATCCATCTTTACGCCCCGACAGATCCTGGTCACCCCGAGTGCCGCCCGATCGATCGAGCAGTTCGAGCCGATTTCCACGTCGTCCTCGATGACCACGATCCCGATCTGAGGGATCTTCACCTGTTTTGGCCCCTCGTGCGCAAACCCGAAGCCGTCGGCCCCGATGACAGTCCCCCCGTGTATGATGACGCGATCCTGGATGACGCACCGATCCATCACCACGACGTTGGGAAACAGCACGCTCCCCTCCCCGACCTGGGCCCCGTCTCCGAGATAGACGCCCGGATACAGGACGGCCCGCTTCTTGATCCGGGCGCCCCTGCCGACATACGCAAAGGGATAGACGGCGCACTCTTCGTCGATCACCGCCTCCGGGTGAACAAAGGCCTGGGGAGAGACCCCGAAGTACGACCGCGAGAACTCGGCAAAAAGGGTGATGATCCTGGCGAAGGCGAGGTACGGGTTTTCGATCTTTATAAGCGCCTTGCCCGGAAGCTCGATATCGGGGGAGACGATAACGGCCGAGGCCCTCGTCGTGGCAAGGAACTTCATGTATTTGGGGTTGGAGAAAAACGTGATCTCCCCGGGTCCTGCCTCCTCGATCGGCCCGACACCGCAGATCACGATGCCCTCATCCCCCACCACCGCGCCGCCTACGAAGGCCGCCAGCTCTCCAAGCGTCTTTTCCATTTCGACCGTCAGCCCCTCATAACGGAGTTGTCGTCCTGGGTATCCTACCCCTCGTGAGGGTAGTACGAATCCTTTCTCAGATTAATCTGACCATTCCCGTGGCCTATACCGGCCACCCCATGCTGCGCCCGACTGCCACATATCCTCTCGGGCCCCCCTGGGTGCGCGGCGCCGTGTAATAAGCCGCGGCCCCTTTCGGAATCGGTCCGCCTACTTCTTGTTCAGTTCCTCGATTACGGTATCGGTAACGTCGATGTCCGGCGCGCTATAGAGGACACCGGAATCGGTCCGCTCCAATATCAGCAGATATCCCTGTTGGGTGCCGATCTTTTCGACGACATCTTTCATGACGGCCAGCATCGTCCGGGCGAGCTCGGTGTTCTTTGCGCTCAGGGTGTATTGATAATTCTCGTACTTTCTCTGATACTCAAGGAACTTATCCTGATAGGTACTCTCCTTCTTGGCCAGGACGTCCGCCGGGAGGGTCATGGCCTTTGATTCGATCTCTTCCTTCAGCTTGACCAATTCGTCCTGACTCTTCTCCAGGTCTTTCTTGGCCGATGAGAGCTTTGAGGTTATCTCCGCGGTTGCCTTCTTCCCCTGTTTTGAGAGATCGATGATCTTGGCCATGTCAACGATCCCTATCTTGACCTCTTGTGCGCGTGCCTGCCCCGTCCCCGTGACAAGAGCCGCCAGAAAGAGGACGACCACTATAACCATTGCTCGTTTCATCGCGCCCCCCATGCCTTCACACGTAAAAAGGGGGAGAAGCGGACGCTCCTCCCCCCAGCACGTCCATTCGTGAATTTAGAAGCTTGTGCCCACAGAGAAGCTCCATTCCGACGAGCTTTCTCCCTTTTCGGGTTTGAGGTTATATCCCCATTCGACCCTGATCGGACCAAGCGGTGAGATCCACCTGATGCCGGCGCCGATGGAGTACCTCAAACCTCCGAAGTCCCAATCCTGGTTTTCACCCCACACGTTTCCGGTGTCGAAGAATACCACGCCCTTCATCTTGATATCCTCAAAGAGCGGGAAGATGAGCTCAAGGTTTGCGATGATCTCCTTATTACCGCCGAGATACTCTCCCGTAACCGGGTCCTTTGGCCCGACGCTGTCAGGCTTGAATCCACGGATCGTGTTAAGGCCGCCGGCAAAGAACCGGGCGTAGATCGGTATGTCTTCGCTCTGAAGGCTGTAGGCATAGCCGACGATAAGCCGCGGGTGAAATACCAGTTTCCAGACCACCGGGAAATACCAGCTCGATTCCAACACGCCCTTGACGTAGTACTCGTCGCCGCCGATGCCGGCATAGAAGACCGACAGCCTGTTCAGGCTCCCCCTGCTCGGATCGAAGGCGTTGTCCCGCGTGTCACGGACCAGCATTGCCTCGATGCCGCTCGTAATGGTATGTCCCGGATTTTCAGTGACGTCCTCGGGCGCGTCGGTCTGGATATCGAACAGATTAACATCGTTGTACACATAGGTGACGTAAAGCTCGGTATCCGAGAAGACAGGATATCCGCCTCCGACTTCAAACCCGAGGGTCTCGGCGGAGTAGGTGTCAAATGAGCGCGTCAGGTCATAGGCCTTGAGCGACACGGTGAGGTTCGTATCAAGGAAATAGGGGTCTATGATGCCCACTTCGTAGTTCGTGGCGATACTGGAAAACTCGCCCATGATGCTCACCCGGTAGCCCCTGCCGAAGAGGTTGTTCTCCTGCAGCCTGACCATGCCGGTAAGCTGGGCGATGCTCGAGTAGCCCAACCCCGCGGAGATAAGGCCGGTCGGTTTTTCCTTGACGTTGACGTTTACGATGACCTTGTCATCGGCGCTTCCCCGCTCCGTGGCGAAGTTGACCTCTTCAAAATATCCGAGGTTGTTTACCAGTTCCTTGCTCCGCTCGAGGTCGTCACCGTTGAAAAGGTCGCCTTCGGCGAACTTAAGCTCGCGCCTGATGACCTTATCAAGGGTCTTTACGTTGCCGCTGATGTTGATCCGCTCGAAGTAGGTCTTCTTCCCCTTGGTGATGCCGTAATCGACATCAACGAGCAATTTTTCCTTGTCCAGGTTTGTCTTAGGCTGGACGTCCACGAGGGCGTATCCCTCGTTGTTATATTCCCGCGTGAGGTAATCGATATCGGCGATGAGGTTGGCCCTCGAGAAGGTGTCGCCGGACTTCAACGCGAGCTTCTTGGCAAACAACTCTTTGGCCCTGATAAGGTCGCCGGAAACGTCAACGCTGCCGACCCGGTATTGTTTCCCCTCATTGATCTTATAGGTAATAAAGATGTTGCTGCCCTTCATCTCGACGACGGGTGGCTCGACCACCGCTTCCAGATATCCATGGTCAAAGTAGACCGCCGTGACCCGCTCCACGTCGGTGTCCAGCTCTTCTTTCTTGAACTTACCCCGATCGCTGATCCACCAGAACCATCCCTTGTGTTTGTTGGCCAGTCCCTTCTCGATGGTTCGGTCGGAGAGCTCCTTATTTCCGATGAAGATGACCTTCTTGATCATCATCTTTTCGCCTTCGGATATATTGAACTCGACGGCCACCTCATCCTCGGTGAGCGGCACAATCTTGTAATCAACCGTTGCGCCATGGTACTGTTTTTCGGCGTAGAGGTCTTTTACCTTTTCGAGGCTGTCTTTGACATCCTTGATGGAAAGGACCTTCGGAGGCTTGACCGTGATCACCTCGAAGAGGTCTTTTGAGGAAATGGCGTCATTCCCGTTGAGCCTGACCTCCCGCACGAGCGGTCGCTCCTTCACCGTGAAGACTACCTCGGTGCCTCCCTCCACCTTCTTCGTGGCGACCGTCACCGTCTCGAAGTATCCCATACTGGTGATCGATTTTACGTCTTCGGCGAGGAATTTCTCATAGGGAAGCGTACCCTCTCGGCTGACGATGTTGCCCAGCACCTCTTCCTCGGTGAGTCTTTTCAGGCCCACGATGGTGACTTTGACGATCTTGTCGGAGGCAAATATCTTCTCATTGACCTTCTTGGCCAGCTCGCCGACGCGGTCCAGGACCGTCGCGATACCGTATGTCTCGACATAGAACCTGTCGGCCTCCTTGTTTGAGCGTGGATCGACGAGTTTTGCGTCAAGACTGATTGTCTCGCCGACCTTCGTCATGCTCCCGAAGACGACGTAATCCGCTCCCAGCTTGCGCCCCACCTCGCGGGCATAATTCTCGTCGATCTCGGAGGGGAGCTTCGTCCCTACGACCGCCGTTATTTTGTCGATGTCGAGAGGTTCGATTCTTTCATGGTAAGCCAGCGCGGACAAGAGGACCTCCTGAATATCTCCCTCATACGGCGAGAGGTCCTCGGCGGAGTAGATGGCAAACGGGAGTACCGCCACTTTGATCTTTCGCTCCGCCGCGATACTCCAAGACGTGAAGAGGGCCATCAAAAAGGCGAGAGCCATAAAAATAATAAGGACTCTTTTCGACATTACGTCCTCCAAAAATGACTAGGAAAAGCGAAGAGATTATATCAAATAGACACCGGTTGTAAAGGAAAAAATCAGCTTATCCCCGTTATCCGCCCGTCCTCGAGAATCAATGATCTCCCTTCTCTCTCGGCAAGCTTCAGGTTGTGAGTAACAATTATCAGGGTGATGTGCATCTCTTTATTGAGCTCCATCAAGAGCTCATGCACTTCCTCACCGGTCTTTGTGTCGAGATTTCCGGTCGGCTCATCGGCCAACACGAGGTCCGGGGTCAAGAGCGTGGCCCGCGCTACCGCCACACGCTGCTGCTCGCCGCCGGAGAGCTCCCCGGGCTTGTGGTCCACCCGGTCGGCAAGCCCCAGCCGTCCGAGGATCTTGACGGCCTGCGCCCGCGCGGCCGACGTCGGAAAGCGCCCGACAAGTGCCGGCATCATGACGTTTTCCAGCGCCGTAAACTCAGGCAGCAGGTGGTGGAACTGGAAGACGAAGCCGATCCGCTTGTTGCGGAACGCGGCCAGATCCCGGTCTCCCATCGAAAAGACGTCGACCCCGTCGTGGATCACTGTGCCGGACGTGGGGCGGTCCAGGGCCCCGAGGATATGCAGGAGGGTCGATTTGCCCGCCCCCGACGCGCCGAGGATGTTGATCACCTCGCCCCGCTCGATCGTCAGGTTCATCCCCTTGAGGACTTCCACCTTCTTGCCGTCGGCAAAAAAGGTTTTGTACAGATCTTGAACGTGAATAAGTGCCATCGGTTATATCATCCCGCTTTCAATCTTCCGGTTTTTGAACTGCATGATCGTGGATATGGTATTTTCTACCCTCATCTGGATATAGTGAGCAAGGCGCTCTTCGATCTCGGGATAGCGCCTCATCTGTTGTTGGACGGCTGGCTTCGGAATCTGCGCCAGATCGGTATCGGAGAGAGCCGTTACCGTCGCCGTTCGGGGCTTGCCCGTGATCACGGAGACCTCACCGAAAAAATCCCCGGACCTCAGCCGCGCAAGCGTTACCACCGCCCCTTCTTTTTGAGTGGTGACCCCCACCTCCCCCGAGATGATCACGTACATCCTGTCTCCCTCTTCCCCCTCCCGCACGATCCGCTCTCCCGTTTTGTGGGTCGAGAAAACCACGGCCGACATCAGCTGCGCTCTCCCCTCGGGCGGCAGCGCGGAGAAGAGAGGCGAAACGGCAAGGAGGGTGTCCAGGACGCGCTCCTTATAGAACTTTCGAAGGACCTCATTGACCCGGGGATGTTTTTTCACGATCGACCCGACGTCCTTCTTCCCGATCTCAAGCAGGGTGCAGTCCGTCAGGGCTTTCACGGACGCCGACCGCTTCTCGCCCGAGAAGTAGCCGAACTCGCCGAAAAAACTCCCCTCGTCGAGGTTCGTAATCCAGACCTCGTTTTGATCCGCGTCGCTCTTGAAGATCGATACGCGCCCCGAGACGATGATATAGATCGAGTTGCCGACGTCCCCCTCGCGGATAATCATCCCGCCGGCCGCAACCGATAGCGGGATCAGCTTTTCGGTCACCGCCGTAAACTCGTCCTGGGTCAAGTCGGAAAAGAGCGGGGGCCTCGGAAAGTCCGCCCTCGTCTTTTTCGTCTCCCCCCGTTTGATGCCGGGAAGCACGTCTTGCCTGTTCTTCTGCTCAGAGAGAAGCAAGAGCCGTATTTCGCCGTCAGGGAAGTCCGGTTTGATTTTGAGGATCAGCCGGTGGACGGCGATCGCCTTGATGAGGAACCCCTCTTTTGCGTAGAGGCCGACGAGCCGATCGTAGACGCGGCATGCCTCGTCGTTTTTCCCGAGCTTCGCGTAGGCGTCCCCCGCCCTCATGAGGGCGTGGAGATCGTCCGGCGACTCTTTCAGGATCTCCATGAAGTTCCTGAGGGCCCGCTCCCAGTTCCCCTTGCCGATCTCGAGTGCGCCTTTTTCCTTGAGCCGCGCTATCTTTTCTTTTATATCTTCCACTGCTGACTGTCTGCTATTCGTATCTGAGGGCCTCCACCGGATCCATCCGGGAAGCCTGCCACGAAGGATAAATCGTTGCCAAAAGACAGAGCATGAGAGAACAGATGACGATGATCACGATGTCGGAGGTGACCATCTTCACCGGGAGCGTCGAGATGTAGTAGACGTCCGGGTTCAGCTTGATGAAGTGATAGCGGCCGAGGATCTGGCACATGCCCCAGCCGAAGGCTGACCCGAGCGCCGTCCCAAACGCCCCGATGATCGTCCCCTCGAAGATGAAGATTCTCATGATGCTCCGCTTCGTGGCCCCCATCGCCTTGAGGATGGCGATGTCCCTGCTCTTCTCCATGACCAGCATGATGAGTGCCGAGGCGATGTTGAACGCCGCCACGAAGACGATCATCACCAGGATAATGAACATCGCAACTTTTTCCAGCGCAAGCGCCGCGAAGAGGTTCTTGTTCATGTCCATCCAGTCCATCGTATAGAACGGCATGGAGAGCTCGCCCTGGATGGTCTTGCCCACCTCCTTGGCCTTGTAGATGTCTTTGAGCCTCACCTCGACGCCGGTGACGGTATCACCCATGTCCAGGAAGGCCTGGGCGCTCGGGATGGAGATGTAGGCAAACGCGGAGTCATAGTCGTACATCCCCGCCTCGAAGATGCCGACCACCACGAATCGCTTCATCTTCGGCGTCATGCCCAGCGGCGTTATCTCGCCGCCCGTGGGCGAGAGCATCACGAGGTAATCGCCGTAGGTTACCCGGAGGAGCTTTGCCAGCTCCCTGCCGAGGATGATCCCCGGCACCCCGTCTTTGCCGGTGGAGAGCTCATCGAGGCTCCCGATCTTGAGATTCTTCTTGAGGTCTATGACGCCGCCAGCCGTTTTCGGATCGATCCCCCTGAGCACCGCCCCCGATATCCCGCCGTCCTCGGACGACAGCATGATCTGGGTCTGGATATAGGGGGTCGCCGCCACGACGTCCGTGACCTTCGTGATGGTGTCGATCACGGAGCTATAGTCCTGGATGTTCCCCTCGTTATTCAGCACGACCAGGTGAGAGTAGGCGCCGAGGATCTTGGTCTGGAGGTCCTCCTTGAAGCCCGCCATCACCGAGATGACGATGATGAGCGCCGCCACCCCGAGGGCGACCCCGCCGATGGAGATGAAGGTGATGAGCGAGATGAAGGACTGTTTCCTCTTCGCCTTCAGGTAGCGCCTGCTGATGAGGAGCTCGTACATGGCCTCGCCTATTCCTTTTCGCGCATCTGGGGGAAGAGGATCACGTCCCGTATCGAGGCCGAGTCCGTGAAGATCATCACCATCCTGTCTATGCCGATGCCCTCGCCCGCCGCGGGGGGCAACCCGTACTCGAGGGCGCGGATGTAGTCTTTGTCATACTCCCGGATCCCTTCCCCGAAGTCGACCGACTCGATCTGGTGCAGGAACCGCCGCTCCTGGTCGTCCGGGTCGTTGAGCTCCGAAAATCCGTTGGCGACCTCCATCGCCGCGATGTAGAGCTCGAAGCGGTCGGTGAACCCGGGCTTCTCGTCCGAGGGCCGCGAGAGGGGCGAGACCTCGACGGGGTAGCTCGTGACGAAAACGGGGCCCGTGAGCTTATCCTCCGCGGTCTTCTCGAAAAGCTCGAGCAGCAGCTTTCCCCATCCCCACGCCGGCTCCGCCTCGGCGCCGAGTTTTTTGAGCCGGTCGCGCATGAGCGACTCGTCCGTGATCGTCTTTTCGTCGATACCGCCGTATTTCACGACGGCCTCGGCCATCTCGATCCTCTCCCAGGGCGGGGTCAGGTCGAGCTCCGTGCCCTGGTAGGTGATCGATGTTTTACCGGTGACCTTTGCGGCGACGGAGGCAAACAGCTCCTCGGTGAGATCCATCAGGTCGTGGTAGGTGTGGTAGGTCTCGTAGAATTCGAGCATCGTGAACTCGGGGTTGTGGTGCGTGGAGATGCCCTCGTTCCTGAAGTTCTTGTTGATCTCAAATACCCGGTCCATCCCGCCCACGAGGAGCCGCTTGAGGTAGAGCTCCGGCGCGATGCGCAGGAACAGCTCCATGTCCAGCGTGTTGTGATGCGTGACGAAGGGCCGCGCCGCCGCCCCGCCGACGATCTGGTGGAGCATCGGCGTATCGACCTCGACGAACTCGTGTCCGATGAAAAAGGCGCGGACCTCGGATATCAGGCGGCTCCGCGTCAGGAAGACCTCTTTGACGCGGGGGTTCACCAAGAGGTCCACGTACCGCCTGCGGTAGCGCGTCTCCACGTCGACGAGGCCGTGCCATTTTTCCGGCAGCGGACGGAGTCCCTTGGTGAGGAGGCGCGACGAGGTGACGTTGATGGTCAGCTCGCCCGTCTTGGTCCGAAAGGGGGTGCCAACGATGCCGATGATGTCGCCGATGTCGTAGTGCCGGGTTTCATCGTAATCCCGGCCCAGCGCCGCGGCCTGGAAGAAGATCTGGATCTGCCCCGTGCCGTCAAGTAAGTGGGCAAATGCCGACTTGCCGAAGTCCCGCTTGGAGACGAGCCGCCCGGCGACGGCAAGGGCATCGGTGTTGCCCTCGAGGCCCTCGCGCGTGGCGTCCTTGTATTTTTCGGCGATCTCACGGGAGGTGTGGGTGGGGCGGAAGTCGTTGGGGTAGGGGTTCTTGCCCGCCGCCGCAATCGCGTCGCGCTTTTCCCTCCGGATTCGAATCAATTCCTGTTCGGGCGCCTGGGTCCCTTCCCGCTCCGCCACCGTTTCCTCCATTCGTATAAATGAGTTACTTTACCCTATCGATGGCTGTTAGTCAAGGGGAAAGGGAGCGCCGAGGAGTGCCGACCGGGCCTGCTAAGGGTCCCCCTGACGGACAAAGGCAGGGGAGTTTATTGTGCGGACACCTTGACATTTACAGTCATTGTGATATCGTATAGAGGCTTACCTTACAATGTACCATAATGATAATCCAGATTGAATTGGGCTACCGAGCGAGACCGGAGAGATAAGGCATACTTCTACCCTGTGCACGTAGGTCTTAAACTACACGAGAGGGGCGGAAATGACGAAAGGGGTAATTCAGGTGAAGATGGGGGTTGAAAAATGAAGGAATTGATTAAGCTGATGGCTCAGGCTCTGGTTGACAATCCTGATAAGGTTGAGGTGAACGAAGTCGTAGGAGAACAGACGTCGGTCATCGAGCTCAGAGTTGCGAAGGAAGACCTGGGAAAGGTAATAGGCAAACAGGGGCGAACGGCGTACGCGATGAGGACGATCCTTTCGGCCGCATCGATGAAATTCAACAAGCGCGCGGTGTTGGAAATTCTCGAGTAGTATGTCCGGGGAGGGGCGGCCTTTCATATTAATAGAGGTGTCCAAATGGACGAGAAAGCAAAGAAACTGCTGGGACTTTGGTTAGAAACTAGTAATCCTGATCAGCCCTATGCTCACTCCGATGACCTTGAAAGATTCTGTATTTTCGTAAAATACGCCTCACAATTCAAACCCCATGATGTTTTACAGGAAGCTGTAAAAGCATTAGAAGAAAAATATGGGGATCGTCGAAGAGAGCTCTTCCATGAAGCCGAGAAATACATATATTTCTATGACACCATAAAGAAGATTGGGTAGTTGGAACGATATTGTGGACCTGAGGCGCCCAAATAACAGATATGCGTTGCGCGATATACGCCTGATATGGCACCGAGCTTAAAGACGACAAGTCTATCGAGGACCAAATCCGGGAGTGTCGGGATTCAAGAACACTCCGGGGAGGGCGGTCTTTTTTATTTACACAATCCTAAGAAATGGTGATTAGTATGAAGCCCGGGGAATTTAAGCTGGAAATAGACCAATCTGAAAAGGATAAATTGTATAGATATGAAGATGGAGAATATATCTATTCTATATTTCCTTCAGACGCACGTGTATATTACGGTCAAAGAGGTACTCACCCAGCGATATCATTTAAGGGAGGACTTGACACTCAAAAAATAAGTGATCTTCAGTTTGAAGTAATACAGGGGACAAAATATAGACTGACGATTTCTCCTGATGAGAAGGAGGTAAAGGTCGAAAGTCTTTAGAGCCATCTCCATCTATGACTGGCTTAAGTCCTTATGACTTTTCTTAACAAAGGCGCTGTCTTAGAATGGGGCAATCTGTCTAGAAATCTATCGTGAAAGTAGGTGATGAAACGAACAAAGCAGATTCACCCTACTCCCCCCCGCATCCGTCCTTATGCCCGAAGTCCTCGGTCTGGTCCGTCCAGCCGATCCTCCCCGCGGCGTCCTCATCGAGCTCAGGGTTGCGAAGGAAAATATCGGAGTGGTAATAGGTAAACAGGGACGAACGGCGTATGCGATGAGGACGATCCTTCCGGCCGCATCGATGAAATTCAACAAACGCGCGGTGCTGGAGATTATCGAGTAGGATGTCCGGAGAGGACGGCCTTTCATATTGATAGAGGTGTCCGAATGGACGAGAAAGCAAAGAAACTGCTGGGACTTTGGTTGGAAACCAGTAATCCTGATCAGCCCTATGCTCACACTGATGACCTTGAAAGATTCTGTATTTTCGTAAAATACGCCTCACAATTCAAACCCCATGATGTTTTACAGGAAGCTGTAAAAGCATTAGAAGAAAAATATGGGGACCGACGAAGAGAGCTCTTCCATGAAGCCGAGAAATACATATACTTCTATGACACCATAAAGAAGATTGGGTAGTTAGGACAATACGACCTAAGGCGCTTAGATAGCAGATATGGGTTGCGCGATGTGCGCAATTATCTGGTCCCAAGCTCCAGGATGATAAGTCCGTGGAGGACCAGATTCGCGAGTGCCTGGACTAATGAGTACCACGGGGAGGGCAGTTCTCAACTCATGGGGGGGTTCTAAGTATTGATATTATTTCTGGATACCACGGCTATTTTCTCAGTAAAAAAGATGGAACCCAATGGTAGTTTAGTTTGTGAACTTGTAGATCTCTGTAAGGAGAATGAAATCAAAGTATTCTGTAGTTATGCATCGAGTAACGAAAGGCAACCGTGTAGCACGAAATATAAAGACTATATGGCTGAGACTTCCAAATTATTTAGGGAATTGCTTATTAGTTTGAAATTGGATTATATAGAACCTAAAGAAGTACCATTATTTATCCTTGGTGAATCCCGTTTGGGCGAGGCTTGTCTTAGTAGCAAAAAAATAGTTGAATTCGCAAATTCTGCTGCCAAGATAATGTTTGGTATTGACTATGAAAGTCTTAACTCGCAGTCAATAAATGGATGGAAAAATAGACGAGATGTCGAAATTTTTCTTACTTTTGTCTGTAGCGGTGACGGTATCTTGGTGACTTCTGACGGGCATTTCCTAAGAAAGAGGGATTTCTTGATAGTGGCGGCAAGAGAAAAATAAGATCAAAGATCGATATTTTAGACCCCGAAAGTGCCCTAAACGTATTGAAAGAAATGGTAAGATTGGGAACCTAAATGCGATGTGCAATATACGCAAGATATAGTTCCGAACTTTAAGACGACACGGGCATTTATTCAGGAGGGTAAGATGAAAAAGGTTATATGCCTCGTCGTTCTCCTGTTAATGGGATGCGCGACATCTTGGGTAGGTAAGAATATGAACGAATTGATAGCAGCGAAGGGTGAGCCAACACGGACAATAGATGATGGGCGGGGGGGCAGATATTGACTTACATCTCCCATGAAACGCATATGGCAGGAGGATGGTCTACAGGGTCAGGCGGCTACTGGATAAATGGCAGATACATACCAAAAACCATGACATACAGAAGACCAACTACTACCAAGGTAACAATAGAAAGGCTATTCTACGTAGACAGTTCCGGTACTATCTATAAGACGGATTCTAATAGAGATACTTCGACCTACGACACCAACGAAGTAAAACCAACATTGCCTCCAATCAGGGGGAAAACAACCGAAGATCAGTTAATGGAATACACTGACAGTATTAACAAAAACCCGAAAGACCCGATACTCTACGCAAAGAGAGGCGACTTCTACTATTCACTCTGGCGAGATGACGAAGCACTTGCAGACTACAACAAGGCAATAAGCCTTGAGCCGACTAAGAATGGCTTTATCTACTCTAGCCGTGGCAAACTCTACTTGCGGCTTGGAAAAAGAGAGGAAGCAAAGAGAGATTTTAAGAAGGCTTGTGAGCTTGGGGAGGGCGATGGTTGTTATCAATATAATATTATGTACTAATACTATAGATAGAACCAGGACCAGACCAGAAGGACGGGAATTAAGGTGACACCATACTTAATTACTACTTCTCGGCTTAAACTAGAAGCCTATAGAATGTTGTCACTTTAATTCCGACTCAATTCAAAAACATTCACTATGGATTTAGGATAGAGACTTTTGAAATGCGCGACCCATCTCAAAATCAATATACCTGCTAAGCTCGATTGAACTTCCATCTTTGAAATACACTCTGCAAGTGCAGAGGAATGGTCCGTAAGCCGATGTCCTAACACCGATTATGCCGTCTTTCTCGTCTTCCTCAAAAACCCTGTTTCCCCACATATGGCCAAAAAAGAATGACGCTCTTGCTACATCTGAAAAATCTGTTGTCTTATGTCGGATAAGATAAATAAAGACGTCATATTTCTGTCCCGGAACTTTCGATGGTGAAATGACATGGGTTAAGAAGATCCCTTTATTTTTCTGATAGACAAGCGTTCTTTTTGGTGCCCAATCCTCTTCTACTTTCTTGGATCCAATCTTATCCTCACCGGGGGGGGCATAATCCAGTTGCCTTAAGTCTGCGCCTATTTCGACGGGACCGGCTTTGAAAGAACTGCCTTTACGTATTCTGAGAATTATAGTATCGAAGAGGTGAGTGAGTCGCCTGTAAAACACGCATAAGAAGATAGCAATAAGTAGAATCCAGGCAATGGTCTGTAATAAAGGTACATATGGAGCTATCGTGATAAGGTTACACATTCCACAAATCTTTACAGTAACAGCCTGATTATCACGGGTAAGGGCCCAATCCTACTTTTGTGTTTCCTATTCCCCCCCGCACCCATCCTTATGCCCAAAGTTGTCGGTCTGGTCCGTCCAGCCGATCTGTCCCTTACTGTTGCGGATCTTCACCCACCAGGTCCACACGGGCTCGAAGCTACCGGTCAGTCCCGTCCAGGACCTTCCGGATCTTTTCCGAGAATTCCCTGAGCGTGGCCGGTTTCTGGATGAATCCTTCGACGCCGCTCATATCTATTTCGCCCGCCTTGCCGTTTAGAGTATACCCCGAGGTGATCAGGACTTTCACGCCGGGGTCCGCCTCCCTGAGCCCCGCCAGGGTGTCCTTGCCCCCCATCTTCGGCATGATGACGTCGAGGATAACGAGATCTATTTCACCGCTTTTCTCCCTGAACATCGAGAGGCCCTGCTGCCCGTTTTCCGCCAGGAGCACGCTGTACCCCATCCGCAACAGGTACTCGGCCCACACATTCCTTACCACCGGTTCGTCGTCAATGATGAGGATGGTCTCTTGTCCTCCCTCGTGGTCTTTCTTGTTCAAGACCCTGTCTTTTTTGACCGTGCCCCTGGTGACCGGGAAGTAGAGGTTGAACGTCGTTCCCTCTCCGGGCTCGCTGTAGACGGTGATAAACCCTCCATGCTTTTTTACCGTTCCGTACACCGTCGCAAGCCCCATCCCCGTCCCGCCCTGATCCAGCTTCGTGGTGAAGAACGGTTCGAAGAGGTGGTCTTTCACCTCCTGCGTCATGCCGGTCCCCGTATCGGTCACGGAAAGGACCAGGTGCTCACCTTCCTGGCTGCCGATGTGCGTCCGTACGAAATCGCCGTCCAGGTATTTATGAGAGGTTTCTATGACCAGGGTTCCTCCCGTGAGCATCGCGTCCCGCGCGTTGATGCAGAGGTTCAGGACGCATTGCTCCACGTAGGAGGCGTCCACCTCGAAGGACGGCAGGGAATCCGAAAGAATGGTCTTGATCTCGATGGATTTGTCAAACGCCCCCGTTACGAGGGGAAGGATGTGTTCCACGATCTCGTTAACGCTGCCGGTTACCAGACGGTACTCGCCGGCCCGGGTCACGTTCAGCAGCTCCCGCGTCAGCTGGGACGCCTTGAGCGTCCCCTCGAAAATGGTCTTCAGGGCCTTGTATTCGGGATCTCCCTCACCCCTCTTACCGAGCAGGTACTCCGAGTACCCCATGATGCCAACGAGGACGTTGTTGAAGTTATGGGCGATACCGCCAGCCATGGCCCCGATCGCCTCCATCTTCTGGGCCTGGAGGAACTGCCCCTCAAGCTTTTTCCGTTCCGTGACTTCCCGGGCGAATACCATCAGGCCCTCTTTCCCCTCCCACGTGATGGCTACCCCGATGGCCTCGTACCACCCGGTTTCACCGGTCTTCTTAATATACCGGTATTCCGAAGGATAGGTCAGCGAATCCCCCCCGAGTTTCCTGCGGAATTCCCTCTCGGCCGGTTCATTGTCTTCCGGGAAAGTGAGCTCTCCCAGGGATTTCCCTTTCAGCTCCTCGGGGGAATAGCCGGTCATCCGTTCGGTCATCGGGTTGGCATACACGACCAGCCCGTCGACAAAGATCATGATGGCCTCCTGCGCGTTTTCGACGACCTGACGGTATTTCTCCTCCGATTCTCTCAACGCCTCTTCTGCCCGCCTGCGGTCCGTGATGTCCCTCAAAGTCCCCTGAAATCCGACCACACGATTTTCTTTCCTAATCAGACTGACCGACCCTTCAACGCTTATCTCCTGCCCTTGCCTATTGAGCATTTGGTACATGATATACTCAATCGGCCTACCACTTTCGTATAGACCCTTATATTCCTCTACGATCCGTTTTCTTACTTCGGGTTTTAACCTATCGAACGTGCTTTTTCCTATCGACTCGTTTCCTGGATAACCCGAGAGCAATTCTGCTGCTTTGTTCATCGAGGTTACCCTTCCTTTGAGGTCTATAGTAAAAATGGCCTCTATTGAATTCTCAAAAAGATTACGAAAGCGTTCTTCCGATTCCCGCAGCGCCTCCTGGGCCCTTTTCCGCTCGGTGACGTCCCTGAGGACCCCCTGGAACCCGGTAAAAACGCCGTCCCTGTAGAGAAGGTTTGCGGATCCTTCGACGGTTCTCTTCGTTCCGTCCTTCCTGACGAGGGTGAATTCGAAGTCTCTGACAGGCTCTCCCGACCGGTACATTTGGCTATAGGAGGCGTAGAATCTCCGGGCGTCCTCCTCGTTCACCCCTTTGCGGAAGCTCTCCCCGATAGTCTCTTTCCTCGGGTAGCCCGTGAGCTCCACGAAGACATCATTAACCTCGGTGAAGTGACCTCTCTGATCGAGCGTGAAAAGCGCCTCGACGGAGTCGTTGAAGAGGTTTCTGTACTGTTCGGCCGTGCTTTTCAGCTCCCTGTTTGCCCCCGCAAGCTCCTTCGTCCGCTCCTCCACCTCCCGCTTGAGGGTCTCCTGTGCTCTCCGCAGAGACTCTTCCAGGTGCTTGTGGTACGCCGCGTATCTTATGGAACGGGCGAGGACGCCCCCATCGAAATGGCCCTTCAGCAGGTAGTCCTGCGCCCCCTTTTCGAGCGATTCCGTGGCTGTAGCCTCGTCATCCATTCCGGATGCGACTACTATCGCCAGCGTACTGTCTGCCGATACGATTTCCTCCAGCGTCGCGATTCCCTGGCTGTCGGGGAGATTCAGGTCCAACAAGACCAGGTCGTATTCCCCCGCCTCGAGGAGTTCCCTGCCACGGGAAAGCGTGGCGGCGGTATCCAGGGTGTAGGGGACCGCTTTCTGCGCTGAAAGCATGTCCGCGACCACCTGTTGATCCAGGGGGTTGTCTTCTATCTGCAGGATCCTGAATGCTTTTCTTCTTGACATTGAAGCGTCCTGTCCAAATCAAAGGTAAAAGGCACTCGCGTATTCTCCGGGGAAAAGCATCGAGCGCGGAGTCAGCATTGATTTAGCTGCATGCGCATAGTTATGTACCTTCATCCTGAACCCGCTCACGCATCTCGGGAAATCGTGTTTCTCAGAAAGATCGAAGGCCGACGTGCCTTCTTTGATGTGCGACTCGAGGGTAGGGAGAGGAACGACGGCCAAGGCGGATTTATTATACGCTCAAATATTCAAAATGCAACTAAAATGATTTACAGGCTGAGTCTCGATTGTTTATAAGTTTGGCAATCGTTTAGGCGGTACTCAACCATGTGTTTCGGGGGCGTGCTTTTCGGTCAGGTCGTGCACCCGAGCGCCCTCTTCCCGATCCCTTTCGAGAAAGGGTGTGGGAATCAGGGCCAGCGAGCCCATGTGGCAAACGAAAAACGTCGAATTTCTAAATCTGAATCCCCTTACTCCCCTTACTCCCCGCACCCGTCCATGTGCCCGAAGTTGCCGGTCTCGTCCGTCCAGCCGATCTGGCCCTTGCTGTTGCGGATCTTCACCCACCAGGTCCACACGGGCTCGACCGTCATGACGATCGGCTCATAGCCCTCCACGCTGTCCAACAGCTGCCCCTTGAACCAGGCCCTGTACGTCCCCTCCCCCTGGTAGGTCAAGTACTCCACGATGTCCCCCACCGCTGCCGGCCGGTTGCCGAGCGGCATGGGCGACCTTATCTCGCCCCGTCCCGGTACCGTCGTGATCACCACGCCGGTCGTCCCAGTCACCCATTCCCCGGCCTTCGCCGTAAAGACGACCGGCGAGGTGGCCAGCCGATCCGCGCGTATCGGCGTATCTTTTGTGACGCTCCAGTCGCGGTAGGTGCAGCACTCAAAGGGGCACGCGCCCCAATCCTCGTAAGGGAGCTTCGGCCCGGCGGGGTCGATGGCCGGCTCGAACCTCCGCGCATCGCCGGCGTCGATCGTCAAAAAGTGCCCGAAGACAAACCCCGACCGGTCCCCGAAGGTGATGTAGTACCAGTAGGCCGGAATCGCCCCCGATCGTCTCGAATACCCCCGTCCGGTTGACGACCGTAACCCTGGTCCCCTTGTCCAGCGAGATGACGACGACGGCGTCCGTGCGCGCCTCCTCGCGCAGGCGCACGCCGTCCCCGGCGATCGTCGCGTTGTCGGCGCCGAACGCCCCGACCGGCCGACAGGCGCCGCGAGGAGGAGACAGACCGAGATCAAAAAGAGGATTTTTTTCATGTCATAATTTCCTTTATCGGGGTCTCACGGCCGGGGGTCTCTCCCCTACTCGTAGCGGATCGCCTCCACC
Organism: uncultured delta proteobacterium; assembly: GCA_963792965.1. Taxonomy (GTDB): domain Bacteria; phylum Desulfobacterota; class Zymogenia; order Zymogenales; family Zymogenaceae; genus CAWBYW01. The sequence continues at coordinate 48,893 of CAWBYW010000009.1, forward strand.
GGGTCCATCCGCGAGGCGTGCCAGGCGGGGTAGAGGGTGCAGACGAGGCATATGAAGAGCGACGCGATCGAGATGATCAGGACGTCCGATGCCGCGACTTTCACCGGCAGCGTCGTGAAGTAATAGATTTTCGGGTCGAGGTCGATGAACCGGTACCGCGCAAGCAACAGGCACATGGCCCAGCCGGACAGGAGCCCCAGCGCCGTCCCGATGACCCCGATGGTCATCCCCTCCCACACGAATATCCGCATGATCGCGCCCTTCGTGGCCCCCATGGTGCGCAGGATCGCGATGTCCTTTTTCTTTTCCATGACCAGCATGATGAGCGTCGCCGCGATGTTGAACGCCGCCACGCAGACGATCATCGTCAGGATGATGAAGAGCGTCACCTTCTGCAGCGAGAGCGTCGCAAAGAGGTTCCTGTTCATCTCCATCCAGTCGATCGCGTAAAACGGAAACGAGAGCTTTGCGGAAATGAGCCTTCCGATCGACCGCGCCTGGTAGACGTCGGCAAGCCTCACCTCGACGCCGGTGATGGTGTCGCCGAACTCCAGGAAATCCTGCGCGGCGGGAAGCGAGATGTAGGCAAACGTGGAGTTATACTCGAACATCCCCGCGTCGAAGAGCCCCACTACGCGGAACTGCCGCATCTTCGGGGTCATCCCCAGCGGCGTCATCTGTCCCCCCACGGGGGAAAGCAGTATCACCGAATCGCCCTTCGCCACCCCGAGCGCCTTGGCAAGCTCCGTGCCGAGGATGATCCCGGGCTGCCCGCCCTCTTTCGTAGTCAGATCGTTCAGGTTCCCGGAGACGAGATCTCTCTTCAGCGAAATGACGGACGGCGCGGTGGCAACGTCTATCCCCCTGAGCACCGAGCCCTCAATCTTCCCGTTGCTTGACGAAAGCATCACCTGTGTCTGGATGAAGGGGGTCGAGGCGACGATCCCGGGGATGTCCTTGATCTGGTCCATCACCGAGCGATAATCGTTAAAGACCGACGCCTCCTTGAGGACGACGAGGTGGGCGTAGGCCCCCAGGATCTTGCCGGTGAGCTGCTCGGTGAACCCGGTCATGACCGAGTTGACGACGATGAGCGCCGCCACCCCCAGCGCCACGGAGCCGATCGAGATGATGGTGATGATGGAGATGAAGGCCTGTTTCCGCTTCGACTTCAGGTAGCGCCGGCTGATGAAAAACTCGTATCGCATGATGTTGTGTTTCCGTCCCTTCTATGAGCTCTTTCTCGTCGCCGACTTGTCGGAAACGCGGGCCCGGAAGAGCCCGAGCGCCGCCATGACGTTGAGAGCAAGCCCGAAGAGGTTGAGGGCGACCGCCACCCCCCACGCCACGATCGAATCGTAGAGGAACATGCGGCCGGTCGTCAGGTTGACGATGTGCGTGACCACCCCGCCGAACCCGAGGGCGATCACGGCCAGCGCCATCAGGATGCGGTAGATCGTGACGTAGTTAAGCAGCGCGGGGACCAGGCACGCCCCGTAGACCAGCATGACGACCATCCCCTTGACCGGCTCCGTTGCGGACAGCGGATGTCCGCCGCACCTCACAAGAATGAGGCTGAGGGCATTGTAGCCGATCCCGAGGGCGCAATAGACGACCTGCAGCACCAGAAGGGTCGAAAGCGACGGGCCCCCCGCGTTGCCCTGCGCACCCCGTTTAGTATTCTTTTTGACTTTAGGCATATCGTCCACCACTAAAAATAGAGGACAAAATTATCTCATCGCCGTATTGCCGGTCCCTCCGCGTCATTTCCGGCCTTCTTTTGAGACCCTGGCCAGATCGCGGTCGTGGAAGCGCGCCGCCATGAAAAAGAGGAACGCGCCTAAGAACGCGACCGCCGGGACGAACATGAAGGCCTCGGTCAGGTTCGGCTTGCCGGGAGTCCCCAGGTGGTCGGAGAGCCACCCCACGGCAACCGGGGCGTAGGCCGCCATCGTCCCGTAGGTGATGAGCACGAGGAGTCCCATGCTGATGCTCCGCATCGACGCCGGCACGAGGTCCTGGGTAACGGCATAGGCGGGGGCCGTATAGGCAAACATCAACACCCCCGCGATCATAAACAATAGGTACGAGGCCTCAAATACCCGGCCCAGGTCCGTGAAAAAGCCGAGGTACAAAAAGACGCCGAGTAATAGCGAAATCACGGCGGCCGTGAGCGGCCGCGCGTTCTTCCGTTTCCGCTTCCATACGTCGGCAAGGATCCCCCCAAGGATGGGGCCGATGCACGCAACCAGGATGATCCCCCCCATCAAGAGAGAGGCCTTGGCCACGTTGATGCCCCTGGTGCGGACAAAATAGGTCGGCAGCCAGTAGCCCACCGCTCCCCCGACGAAGCTCAGCGCCCCCACCCCGAAGGAGGCAAAGAGGAGGGTCGGGGTCCTGAAGAAGAGGAGGAGCCCCTTGCCCACGCCGATGCTCTCCCCCCCGTGCCCCCCGCAGCGGGCGCGGGCGTGGTCCAGTCGCGCGTGAAGAGGACAAGGATACCCAACAGAATCCCGGGAATGGCGAACAGGAAAAACGGAGAGCGCCAGCCCATCCCCCAGAGGTTCGCCTGGGCAACCACGCCGGCGATCACGATGCCGAGGATCGAGCCCAGCGGTTGGCCGAGGTTGAAGACCCCGAGGACTTTGGCCCGCGACGCCTCCGGAAACGACCCCGAGGCGTAGGCGATCCCACCGGGGGCAAACCCCGCCTCCCCCACCCCGACCCCGCCCCGGGCCAGGAAGAGGGGCGAGAATCTGCTCCCCATCCCGGTGAAGAAGGTGGCGGCGCTCCAGAGAATCGCCATGATCGACAGCGACTTCTTGCGGCCCCACCGGTCGCAGAGGATCGCGGCCGGCAGCGTGAGCACGGCAACGATGATGAAATATATCGTCCCGAGCCATCCGCACTGGGCGTCCGTCAGCATAAGGTCAGCTTTGATAAGCGGGAGCGTGGCCGACAGCACCATCCGGTCCATGTAGTTGACGACGTAAAGACACGTGACGACGACCAGCGTGAAGACGGCCCACGGGCCGCCGACCGTAAACGGAGGGGTGGTGGTGTTACGTTGTTTCATATGATCTCCCAAATCCCGCCCGTCAGGCGGTAATCGTCAATGCCTCGAGGGTATCGGGCGCATCGGTGAGCCTCACGTTGCCGCTTGCGGTGATCAATACCGAGTCCGAATGCCGGAAGCCCCCCTTGCCCGGGATATAGATGCCCGGCTCGATGGAGATGAGCATGCCGGGCTTGAGCGTGCGGTCGTCGCCAAGCGCCAGGTAGGGCGCCTCGTGCCCCGTGATCCCGAGCCCGTGCCCCGTCCGGTGCAGGATGTTGCCCTCGTACCCCGCCTTTATGATGACCTCCCTGACGCGCCGGTCGATCTCCGAGAGAACGGCGCCGGGCTTTGCCAGCTCGTAGCCGAGGGCGCGCGCCTCCATCATGACCGCAAAGGGTTTCTTGGCCGACTCGGGGACTTTTTTCAGAAAGAAGCTCCTCTCCATCTCCATCCCGTAGCCGTCCGCCTGGGCCGTCACGATAGAGACATGGGGCCCTCCCTCTTCCATCGGGAGGTAGGGGGTCGGGACGCGGTGCGGGTCGTGCGAGATGGAGGGGGGCCACACCGCCCCCACGAAGCGGGAAACGATGAGGTTTGCCTCCGGGATCTCGGTGAGCACCTTGCCCATCATGGCGCGCACCACCTCGCCGTAGATGGCGATCTCGAGCACACCCGATCTCGTCACCTCAAGGAGTTTTGCGTGCCCGAAGCTCACGACGTCGGAGGCGTGCACCGAGCGGCCGATCTCATAGTCCGTCTTAATGAGGCGGACGTCATCGATGATATCCTCGATGACGACTTTCCCGGGGGTCTCCGTGAATATCCCGACCGGCATCGCCGGCTCCACCCCCACGTGGGCCGTTTCCGGTATCATCTCTTTGTAGAGGTCAAACCAGTTCTCGCCCTTGGGCGCCGGAAACTCGTAATAGGTGACGTACTCGAGGTCGCACCGGGCCCGCGCCTTGACGTGGGTTGACTCCAGGAGCGGGCAGAGCATAGTGGGAGTCCCCGTTTTCGGTATCACGAGGATAAAGGGGCGCTCGTGCACGTTGTTGGCGAAATTGGTCAGGTAGTAGACGTTGACCGGATCGAACGAGACGTAATAATCAAGGTTCTTCTCTCTCATCTTCTCCCGGACGCGCGAAAGGCGCCCGTTGAGCTCGGCTTTATCCGGGGGCGTGGTGATGGGTTTGGGTTTTTCGGACATTGTTTCACCTCATAGGGACTCATCTGTGTGAAGGGTCACATGACTGACGGGGCCCGCTCGACCGCTACCGGCTGCCGTATCCCGCATCCGTGACGGGGCGGCCGCATACGATATTTTCCGCCGCCTACTTTGCCGGATCATCGATGACGATGGTCCCGGCCGCCAGGTCCCCGACCCGGTAGCCGTTGGGGTCCACGATAAGATAATAGGTCTCAAACGCGACGATGAGAAGCCCGACGACACAGATCATCACCCAGCGGAGGTACGGGACAAGGTAAAAGAGATAGATGATCGCGTAGATCGAGTTCCTGACCAGCGAATCCTTGAAGGTGATGGGAGACCCGTCCTCGGCACGCACAACCCTGAGCCCGATGACCCGCTTTCCGAGGCTTCTCCCTCCCAAGAGCCCGTCCGCGATGGCGATATAGGTCGCCCCCATGAGCACCCCGATCGGAAAGAGCACCATACAAAAGGCCGCGCCGATCAGAAAGTCGATAAGCCGCGCAAGCAGTCGATGGGTCAGATCAGCCTTCTTCAGTGTGGTCATCGTCGTCTTCCCTTATAAAGAAGATAAAGGCCATGGAGGGCCGCCGGCTGGCCTGCCCCATGGCAAAGGTGATTCCGTTGAATATCCATCCCTCTTTCGCGTAGCTGTTGACGGCCTCTTCGATCGTCTCTTCGGTGACGATGGAAAGCTCCTTGACCTTATAGGTAAGCATCGCGTCCGGGTTTACGTCCTCTTTCCGGGGGGTGCACGGCCGCCCACCCTTCCCGTTCACGGCGTCTCAGGCGGCATGTCGAACACGGCCCTGATCTTGTAGGTCTTGACCGCGCCGAGGCGCACCACCGTGATCCCCGCCTTTCGCTCGATCTCTTCCACGGTCTGTGCGAGCTCCTTCGTATCCTTACCCCACACGGTGAACCAGAGGTTGAGCGGGCCCTCCCGCTCGTAGTTGTGCGTCACCTGACCAAACGAGCCGACGACCGCGGCAACCCTTTCGATCCGTCCTTCGGGCACCGTTGCGGCGCAGAGCATCGTCTTGGCGCCGAGCGATTTAGCGTCCAGGACCGCCCCGATCCTGCGGATCACCCCGGCGTGCTTAAGGGCCCCTATCCGGGAGATCACCTCCCCCTCGGTGAGGCCCACTTTTTCGGCGATTTCGGCGAAGGGCCGCCGTACGAGGGGAAATCGTCCCTGGATAATCGTAAGGATCTCTCTGTCGGTATCGTCCACGGTGCTTCTTCGCGGTCGTTCACGGTCTCGTGACGGCCGCTCGCGTTATATATATAGTAATTCAGGATATTTGTTTTATTATAGAGGAAGAGGGTCTTTTGTCAATGCAAAAAGGGGGAGAGCGGCCGGGATCGCGGCGCCCGCTCCCACCCGCCGTGATAGGGGTGCCGCAGAACGCGACGTAGCCCGTGTAGAAGCTCCCCTTCACGGGCGTTTCTCAGATATCCCCGGATCCGCTTTATCCTCGCACAGGCCGGCCGGACCGTCCCCTTCCACCCTTTCCGGATAGCTCCCGGGAGATGTCTATAGAGACAATCAGGCCATGGTGCAGCAGATCTCGTCGAAGGGGATTGGTATTCCTATCCGTCTGAGACGTCCCTATTATGACGCGGCCGGTCCAGAGTTGAAAATCGCACACGTGGCCCCGCCTATCCGAGTTTCCTGATCCACTCGACCAGGGCGACGAGAAGCTCCCGTATCTTTTCCCGTGCCGTCTCGTCGGTGAGCCTGCCGGTCTCGTCAAACTTCTCTTTCGCTGCCGGAACCATGATCTCCGGACGGTTCAGAGGAAGCGCGTTGAGAAAGACCAGCGTCTGCCGCAGGTGATACTGGGCCCTGGCACCGCCGAGCATGCCGATGGAAGCGCTCATGATGGCGACCGGTTTTCCGTCAAAGGGGCTTGTCCCGTACGGCCTGGACGCCGCATCGATGGCGTTCTTAAGGACCCCGGGAATCGAATAGTTATACTCGGGGGTTACGATCAGCAGTCCATCGGCCGCCTTGATCTTTTCCTTGAGCGCCTTCACCCTTTCATGTGGACTACTCTCTAAATCCTGATTGAAGACAGGAATGCCTTCGAGGTCGAAGATCTCAAGCTCCACGTCTTCGGGAGCAAGCTTCACGCGCCGCTTTCAGGAGCATCTTGTTATAGGACCCCTTTCTGAGGCTTCCCGCAAAACCTAAAACTTTGATCTTTTTGCCGTCTCTACTATCCATGTCGCACCTCCTGGCAAGTGACATTCTCTATCGTCTAAGTTATCCACTGATGTTGTGAAAGTCAAGGTTAACTAATTCAGATCACGTCCGACGAGTGGGGTTCGCCGCCCGCCATAAAAAGGGGGCTCACGCCAAGGCGCGAGTCCCTGATCTTTCCGAAAGCCGGACGGGAGGCCACCCCCCGATCCTTCCCCTGCCGGCCTTTTCTCATCTATCCCTTTTCTCAAAGACCACGGCCCTGCCGAAAAATACTCGCGGGTATGCGACGGGGACCAGGCCCGCCCTCCCAGCTCGGTCGATCAGGCGAAGAAAGTGGCCCTTCGTCGTGTGAAAAAGCGGCTCGGCGACAAAGAAACGGCCCCCCGTCCTCAGGGCCTCGGATATCTCGGCAAGAAAGGCCGCCATATCCGGCACCTCATGTACCATGAAGAACGCGACCGCAAAATCGACCGGCCCCTTAACACCGACCCGATCCGGCCCGCACACATGCGTCCGGATCCGCCCGGAGAGTCCCGCTTCTTTTGCCCGCGCCTCCACCATCTTGAGCATCTCGGGCTGGAGATCGGCGGCGATCACCCGCCCACCCTCTCCGACCAGCCGGGCAAGTCCGAGAGAGGCAAATCCACCCCCGCAGCCGACGTCCAGGACAGTCATCCGCGGCCGGACGTACGGCCCGAAGAGCGTCGCCGTATTGTGGATGAGCGGACGGAGGAAATTATCGAGATGCCTGACACGTGAGTATCCTCGCCACGGGCAGATCCCCTTATTCCCTGACCGCGGTGCGCTCATGGCTCCTCCCTCTTCCATCGAAACCTCCTCTATTGTTTAGCTTCTAAATAATATAGCGAAAAAAAACTACCGGTCCTTCATGCGCTTCTCGTAGAGGGAAAGGATCGACGAAAGGTCTCTGGCCAGCTCACCAAATTGCTCGAGATGCGACGCCAGCCTCTCACCGTAGTAGTCGCGAAGAATGGCCAGCATCTGCCGGTGGAACGCCTCGTGGTTCTCAAAGGCCCGCCTCCCGAGATCGGTAAGTCCCGTGATGACCTCCTTTTCATTTCCCGATATCGTACCTTTTCAACGAGTCCCTTCTTTACGAGCCTTCCCAGCATCTGGGACACCGCTCCCTTGGTGACCCCCATCCTTTCGGCAAGCCGGGTCACGTTTGTCCCCGGGTTTCTCCCGATCGTCTCGATGGTATGTATCTCCGAGCGATACAGAGGGATCCCTGCGCCGAAATCAAAACGGGGTGTATGGAGCGATTGCGCCCGCGCGATCAGGCGGCTTACCTCCTCCATCACCCGCTCGAATGTTGCCAGGTCGTTGTCCATGAAGATAGTATAGCACCTAAACTATTTACGTCAACTCTTTTCGTCTCAGCAAGATTCCCTCCATCGGCGCCGAGGCCGCCCCCGGACTCCCGCACGCGGGAGCCCGGGGCATGATCTTGACAGAGGGATGCCGCACGGAGTATAAGGGTCTGAGGGCGTGCTGTATGTCGGATCGAGCGCCCGTGCATTACCGGACCCCGCCGGTATGCTTTCTCAATCCGATATCGTATATTATAAGGAGCGTCCCATGGAAGCAAAAGATGTGAAGAAGTGTCTGGTCGTCGGGGCGGGCGTGATGGGTCATTCCATCGCCCAGGTCTTTGCGACGGCGGGCATCGAAGTCGGCCTCGTAGACCTCAATGAAAAGGCCCTGGACCAGGCGATGAAGATGATCTCGGCCGACCTCAAGACCCTTTCCGACTTCGGCCGCGTTGACCCGGCTGCGCTGCCCGCCATCCAAAAGCGCATCCATCCCTCGACCGATATCGCCACATCCGCCGCGGACGTCGATTTCGCGCTCGAGGCGGTGGTGGAGGTCCCCGAGGTAAAGCAGAAGATATTTTCCGACCTCGACGCCTATACGCCACCGCGCGCCGTCCTGGCCAGCAACACCTCGGGGCTTGAGATCTTCAATTTCCTCCAGACGAAAGACCCCTCGCGCGTTGTCATCTCTCACTGGTTTGCCCCGCCCCACATCATCCCGCTGGTCGAGGTCGTCCCCGGTCCGCAGACGGCCCCCGGGGTGGTCGAATTCACCGCATCCCTCATGAAGCGGCTCGGCAAGCGCCCGGTCGTCATGCGCGAGTTCGTCCGCTCGTTTATCGTCAACCGGATCCAGAACTATATATTCATGGCGGTCATGGAGACGCTCGACAAGGGGTGGGCCACCCCCGAGGAGATAGACTACGCGGTAAAGATGAGCCTCGGCGTGCGGCTTCCGATCGTGGGCGTGGTGCAGACCTACGACTTCACGGGGCTCGACGTCGTGTTGGACCTCATCAAGAGCTACGGCATGAGCTATCCGATCATCGAAAAGAAGGTCACGGAGGGAAATCTCGGCGCGAAGACCGGAAAGGGGCTCTTCGATTACAAGGGGAGGACTCCGGAAGAGATCATCAGGAAGCGGGACGAGCTCTACATCAAGATGGGCGATTTCCTGGAGGAGCTCAACGGCTTCGGCCCGGTGTGAGGCTCCTGCACGGATTTCGCATGTGTACGGCCGGGCGGGCCGTCTCGGGACGATCGAAAAGGAAATTCCCTATGTACAAAGCAACGGAAATGGAGCTTGTCGAAGAGATCCGGGAAATGGTCGACCGGGAAACCGAGGCATGGGACAAGAAAGACGCCGATGCGCTCCTTTCGTTGTTCCATCCCGACATGGTGTGGCCGTGGCCGCCCGACAACCGGTCACACGACCCGATGACGTGGGTATTCGTCCAGGGGAAGTACGACCGCAAGAGATGGCACGATGGGTGGCAACGGCTGTTTGATACGCACGATCTTGTCCATAACCGGCGCAAGACCCTCCGCATCGAGGTTTCGGCCCAGGGAGACGGCGCGCTCGCCGTGGTCGACGTCGACACACTATGGATAGACAGGGCGACCGGGGAGAAGCTTCACTGGAAAGGGCGTGCGGCCAAAGGCTATACGAAGACCTCCGACGGCTGGAAACTGATCATGCATACGGGGCTTCTCGATTACGGAAAGTAACCCGCTCTCGATGGGGGAAGACCCCCGGCGGCCCCGGCGCCGGTGCCCCTCCGTCCGGCGCGGATTAAGGCTTGCGGACCGGCGGTGCCTGTCCGTTTTTCGCGCATCTCAGCACAATCACTTCCGTGCTTCCCGGACTAAGCTGGCACCGCGACGCACACAAACCCCACGTCCATGATACGCTCCCGGTATTTCTCGTAGATCGGCAGATTTTCGACCCCATAGAGAACAATAAAATCGTAGGGACACAAGCCGGAGTCCCGGTTTATCGCCTCCCTGAGCGCGTCTTCGGTAAGCGGGGTGTAGGCCCCCCCCGCGTAGTAGGCGATACGCGGATCGTCCGTCAGGATCGTCGGGCCCGGCCCGAAGTGAGAGGCGATGTACCTCCCGGCGACCTTTATAGCGAGCTTCTTGTCCTCCCAGTAGGAGGAGCCATTGATCAGGCAGACGATAATCACGGCGCCGATGAAAGCCGCCATCAGGGCTCTCTGAAGAAGAATGGACTGGTTCCTCTGCATGAGAAGGTTCTCGAATCTCGCCACGAAGAGCCTCATGCCGTAGGCCGCAAACGGCATCAGCAAAATGACCACCGGGAGAAAGTATCTCCGCGAAAAGACATGGACCTGGGTGAAATAGACAAAATCAAGTACCAGGAGGACCGCGACGACAAACAGATAGTAGCGTCCTGTCGGCGAAAAACCCTTCCCCGTCCAGAAGCGCATGACGTTCATGGCAAGGAAGAAGAGATAGAGGCCCCAGATCGCCTCGCTCAAGAGGCCCAGGAAGACAAGCGCCATGTCGATCCCGACTCGTCCCGTGGTCATTCCCCCCATAATCTTGGATTGGTCTCCGAACCCCAGGGGAGATTGAGAGAAAAGGGACATATACTCGAGGGGCTTGCCAAGGCTCACGGAAAGACCATGGCTCTTCAGGGAAAAAACGATGATAAGAGACGCGGCGATCGTAAGCGAAACCGAGGAAAAGGCGAGGGTGGACAGCGCACGTGCGCGCAACGTCGTCTCTCCCGTGCGCAGGTCCCGCATCCAGATGAAGAGGAGGACCGCGATGATGCAAAAGAGCCCCTCCGGCTTCGTCAGGTACGCCAGGGCGGCGAAAGAGCCGGAGAGTATCAGAAAACGATCCTTCTTCTCCTTAAGTCCCTTCCAGGCAAGGCTGAACGCCGCCACCACAAAGAAGATGCTCGTGGAGTCGCGGAGCAGGCCGGCGGCATCCACGAAGAGATAGGGATGTATCGCAAACAGGAATGCGCTGTAGCGGCCGACCGTGCGGCCGTAGAGGCCCGTGGCCGTCAGGTAAACCGGAAAGACTGTGAGCGATCCGAACAGGATCGAGAGCGCTTTGCCCGCCGTCTCATAGTCGATGCCGCATTTCCAGGCAACGGCCATGAGGAAAGGAAACAGGGGGTGAACCATCACCGCGAGATTTGTGAGCGAAAGCGAGCCCAGGTCCCCGAAGGTCTTCGCGGTCTCGATGATCGTGTATGAATCAAGATCTATTATTTGCGTCGCGAGTGACTGGAATACCCTCACGAGGATTGTGAAGACAAACAGGAGCAGGAAGACGCGGTCGATCGCGGGCGAGTTGTCTCTTAGATCGTCCCTGATTTCGTACGCGTCTTTGATATGGCTCATACTATTCTTCGACGTTTGGTTCCCTGCCAACCCTCTTCGTCTATTTTCACGCATTTGCTCGGATTTTCGTTCTTGCGCGGTCGTCGATATCCGTTCGGGCCGGGTTGTTCATGAAACGTAGGAGGGGCAGCGCTCGACGATCGCCTCGATGATCATCTTGAGATCGGGCATCTCCTTTTTCACGACGGCCCAGACGTCTCGCCCATCGCACGTGCCGTCTAAGCGAGAGAGCGTCTTTCTCATCCTCGAAATCGCTTTCCAGTCTATCTCCGGGTACCTTTTCCTGTAATACCGTTCCTTTATCTTTTTCAGCTCCCGCTCGATGAGCCTGAGCTCCCCCAGAACAATCCCATGGGGTTTCCCATCGCCGGCGAACTCCTCTTCGGTGAGGCCTTTTAGCAGCTCTTCGATCCTGACTATTGAATTCCTGATCCCGAAAACGGACAAGAGCTTCATTTCCACGCTCACCGCCTCGTCCCACCCTATTTCTCTTCTTTCAAGATCGACCAACGTTTCCCTGATATCGGTCTGGATCTTTTCGAAAGTATCGTTTCCGATACGGCGGGGGATATATATCGGTTTTGTGCTGGTGGTGATACAGCGGGAAAAGGGCTTGGGGATACGCGTTCCATCCCATGTCGGGAGCACCCACTCGTTTCTCCGTATAAAGGAGACCGGGACGATAGGGACGCCGCAATAACGGGCAAGCTCAACAACCCCCGCCTTCACCTCCCGGGCCGGGCCTGACGGTCCGTCGACGACCATCGCGGCGAGCGCTCCCTGATTGAGGATATCCTTCATATCCTCGAGGGCTTCTTTCCCCCGCTCCCGCGCCGAGCCTCGAACCACGTAGTATCCCAACAGGTTCAGGATGCGCGACTCGACTTCCCCCGCCTGGGACAGGGCAACCATTATCACCGTCCGGTCGTTCCATCCGAGGCGCTTGCCGATCGACTGGCTCAGCAGCATATCGCTGTGCCAGACGGCTACTGCAAACGGTTTCCCCGACGACATCAGGTCGAGCAATTCTTTGGACGCCAGCTGCCGCCAGCGGTATGTCGACGTCAACAGGTTGACAAAGACGTAGACAATCGGTGGTACGATATTTTGATAGATCCATATCCGGATTCTCTTATGGAGCCGCCATCTCTTCCTGATTTCATTGGTGGGCTGTTCTCTCAGTGATAATCGGCGCATCGTCTTTTTCCCTCGGAACATTCAACTCCTCATACAAAATCCCCTGGCCCTTCCCTGAGCATAGTAAGTGACCCTCGGGCCGCTTGTCAACAGCTAAATTCCGGAGCGAAAGCCTGTGCCGATAAGGTTTCTTGCCCCCTGTATCGTATCGCCACGCGGCCAGCGAGCGGGCGCCTCGTCCGACCCACGTACCTCCCCGTGACTTTTCTGCAAAGGAGATGATCCGTGAAAAAGATTACGGACCCACGCCTTTGCGTGAGTCCGTGATGTCGGCGCGGCCGGGGGCGCCCCGCCCGAACGGCCACAAGATACCGAGGAAGGTCTACTTTACGCTCTTCTTGCCCTTTGAAGCCGTCGATCCGTCGTCCTTCTCCGCCCGCACCTTCGCGATGCGGTTTTGCTCAACGTCGATGACGGTGAACTTGTAGCCGTCCTGGTGAATCACCTCTCCCCCCTTCGGCATCGCCTGGAGGCGGGAAAGAATCATCCCCGCGATCGTCTCGTACGCCTCCGAGTCGGTAAGGGTAAGGCCCCAGATGTTGATCAGATCGCGGATCGATGTAGAGCCGTCGATGACGAACGTGCCGTCCTTGAATTTCTTTACCATATCGCCCGGGCCTACCTTACTCTCGTCCTCGATTTCTCCGACGATCTCCTCGAAGAGGTCCTCCATCGTTACCAGGCCCGAGATACCGCCGTATTCATCCACGACCAGGGCCAGGTGCATCCTCTTGGTCTGCATCTCCTTGAGGAGGTCCGAGATGAGCTTGAACTCCGGGACGAAATAGGGGGGAAGCACGATCTCCTTGATCTTGAAGGGCCGCCTGCTCACGATCCGGCTCAGAACCTCTTTACTGTTGAGAACCCCCACGATCTTGTCGAGGTTTCCGTCGTAGACCGGGGTAGCGGGTAAACCCCTTCTCGACGATGAACTTGAGGACCTCGTTCTTGCCCCACTCGATATCCACGGCCATGATCTTCGGGTGGGGTACCATGACCTCCTTCACGTGACGGTCGGCAAAGTCGAAGATCGAGTGGATCAGCTCGTGCTCGGTCTCGTCGATGACCCCCTTTTCCTCTCCTTCCTTGAGGATCTGGAGGATCTCCTCCTCGGTGATGAATGACGAATCGGTCTTCTTGGCCAGTCCCATCATGCTCAGCACAAAGTGGTTGGAGAGGGTCAGGAACCTGACCGCGGGGTAAGCCGCCTTCGAGAGGAAGTTGATCGGGCCGGAGACGACGAGGGCGATCTTTTCCGAATACCTGATGGCGAGCGATTTGGGAACGAGCTCCCCGACCACGAGCGTAAAATAGGAGATCAGCACCACCACGATTATGATGGAAATGGCCTCTGCCGAGCCGGAGATAAACGAGACGGGAATCCTCTCTATGAGGCCCGGCAGAAAGTGCACCGCCGCCGCGCCCCCGACGGCGGACGCCAAGGATGCGACCAGCGTCACCCCGATCTGCGTGGTGGAGAGAAATTTCTCCGGGTCTTCCTTCAACGACAAGAGATCGGCCGCGCCGGGCTTCTTCTGTTCCACCAGCGACTTGACGCGGCTCTTGCGGGAGGTGATGATCGCGATCTCCGACCCGGCGAAGAACCCGTTGATGATGATGAGGGCAAAGATCAATATGACTTCAAGTATGAACGTTTCGGTAGACATCGTTATCCCTTACTATATATATATAAAGGAGCGCCGCCGGGCGCGGGGCCGCCCGCTATCCCTCAATAGCGGCGCTGCGCAGGGCCCGGCTTGTGGCCGTCAACCCCGTTATGGCCAGGAGCGCCGTCCCCGCCGCGAAGAAGATGACTGTGAGCCCCGCGTGGGCCAACAGGCCCGTCAGCGCGTACGAGATCGGCTCAAAGCCGATCGCCGCCACCGCGGTGATCCCCATGATGCGCCCCCGCATCCCCTCTCCCGACTGGATCTGGAGCCAGGTGGTGATGATTACTTCTATCCATCCGTTGGAGACCCCCGTCACGAAATTGACGAGAAGAACCACGATGAGAGGCGGAAGCAGCCCGAAGATGAGCATACCCGTCCCCATGACGACGCCGGCGGTGATCAGCGCCGCTCCCGCCCGGCGTATGACCGAGACTCCCGCGACCAGGGCGCCGATAAAGCCGCCCAGCCCCCATGCCGATATGATCAAACCAAAGGACCGCGCCCCGGAGAAGTGCGTGTCGGCCATGATGCTGCCGCCGATTATCACCGGTCCGATGAGCGTAAGGTTGATCCCCGCAAGCAACACGATGACGGCCCGAACGGAACGATTGCGCCACGAATAGGCAAATCCCTCGCGTATTTCCCCCAGAAAGTCGCGGCAGCCGCGCATCGGTTTGGTATGGTCGGATAGGGCCTCGTCCCCCCTAATGCGGATAAACGCCATCACCGAAAGACAGGCGGCGACCACGCTTACGGCAAGCGCCGTGCCGGTGCCGAAATATCCGACGACCAGACCCGAAAGCCCCGGCCCGACGACGGTCGTCATGTAGGTCATGAGGCTGAAGACCGAGTTTGCGGAGTTCAGGTTCGCGGTGTCGACGACCCGGGGAATCAGCACGTTTGCCGCCGGATAGGCTATCGGATCCACGATGCCCAAAAGCATCGCGACGGCGTAGAGGTGCCATATGTGGACTGACCCGGTAAAGACAAGGGCCGCGAGCCCCGCGGTGATAATGGCGTCGCCTGAGCTGGAAAAGATCAATATTGCCTTCGGCGAAAATCTGTCGGCAACGGCCCCACCGAATATCATGAAGAGCGCCCGCGGGATTGCCGCCGTCGCCAACACGGAGCCGAGGACAAGACCGGAGCCGGTGATCTTGAGAGCGAGCCAGGTGAGTGCGATGA
Source organism: uncultured delta proteobacterium (assembly GCA_963792965.1). GTDB lineage: Bacteria > Desulfobacterota > Zymogenia > Zymogenales > Zymogenaceae > CAWBYW01. Next base: position 64,133 of record CAWBYW010000009.1, read on the forward strand.
AGTAGAACATGCTCCCGATGAGCGAGGCCGCATACCCAAGCGATAGCCAGCGAAAGGTGGGAAACCCGAGCGGGGTCAGCAAGCCCCTTGTCATGGAGAGTGACGCGGAGTCCACCATCCTTACCTCACCCCTCGGCGCTCGCCGGAAGGATAGTCAAAACAAGACGATTGCCGCCTGGAGGAACGTCCGGTTGTTTCCTGTTTCCGGCAGCGGGCAGCGGCAAGGCCCGTCGGACCTCTAATGCCGCCTCTGGGCCTCAGGGAGAACGAGCGCCCCGGGCCTTGAGCATCATAGGGACGGCAGAGGTCCCCTCACGTAGACTTCTTGGTAAACGAGGTGACGATGATGTCTTCCTGCGGCTTGGGCGCCTCCTCCTTCGTGGCGAAGGTGGGCTCATACTTCTCCGGCTTGCTGGCCAGCACGGCCCGGTTGAATGCCCAGCTCTTGATCCGCTTGATCTGTTCCTTCATGGTCTTGGACAGCGGCACCATACGGCCGATGCCCCTCATGAGGTCGTCCATGGTAAGAGCACGCTTATCGTTGAAGGCGTCAAAGAGAGCCGCCAGGACGCACTGCTCAATCTCCGCGCCGTTGTATCCCTCGGTGGCCTTGGCCAGGTCCAGGAGGTTGAAGCTGTTGGGATCCTGGTTTCTCTTCTTGAGGTGGACGGCAAATACCTGCTTGCGCTCCGTGACGCCCGGCAGGTCAACGAAGAAGATCTCGTCGAAACGGCCTTTTCTGAGGATCTCCGGGGGGAGCATATCGATCTCATTTGCGGTGGCCGCCACGAAGACGTTTCCCTGCTTCTCCTGCATCCAGGTCAGGAACATGGCGAAGATCCTGCCGACGATGAGGTCCCGCTTCTCGCCGCCGTACGAACCGATCCCCTTCTCCACCTCGTCGATCCAGAGGACGCAGGGGCTCATGGCCTCGACGGTCTTGAGGGCGGCGTGCAGCGTCTCCTCCGGGGAGCCCATCACGCCGCTATAGACCCGGTTCATGTCCAGGCGCACCAGCGGCAGGTTCCAGTAGGAGGAGATGGCCTGGACGGTGACGCTCTTGCCGCACCCCGAGATCCCGGTCATGAGGACACCCTTCGGGGGGGAAAGCCCGTATTTCTTGGCCTCGGGCGAGAAGCTCTTGGTCCGCGCCTCGAGCCACGCCTTCAGGTTTTCCAGTCCTCCGATTTCCTGTATGCTCGGTTTTTTTGCGATGAACTCGAGGATGCCGCTCTTGCGGATGAGCTGCTGTTTCTCCTCCAGGACGATCTCGAGCGCGGAGATATCGAGGACCTGGCGGCCGAGCATCGCCTTGGTGAGGGCGTTCTTGGCCTCGTCCATCGTAAGGCCCGTGACCGCCTGAATGAGCGTTTCCTTCTGTGCCTCCGTCAGGTTTACCTTCATCCCCTTCGTCTTGACGAACGATTCGAGGATCGAATTGAAAAGGACGACCAGCTCCTCCGGAGAGGGGAGCTCCAGGTCGACGACCGACATCTCCTTATTGAGCTCAAACGGCATCGAGAGGACCGGCGCCACGATGAATATCGTCTTGTACGAGCCGCTCAGCGCGTCGTAGCTGTCGCGGAGCTTCCGGGTGAGAATCGGATTATGTTCCATATCCCGGTGGAGGTCTTTGAAAAGAAAGAGCGCGTTTTCCGCGACGCCCATCACCTTGTCGAGGGCCGCGATGGGGTCCTTGGTCCCCTCGATCGATTTTCCGCCGAGCGTCAACCCCGTGGTGGATTCCCAGATGAAAAACTTGACGGGATTTGAAAACATCGTCTTCGCCAGCTTGTCCAGGAGTTTTTCGAGCCGGTCTTCCTCCCACGTCACCACGTAGATAAGGGACTGCCGCGCCGAAATGAGCCTCCTGATGGTATCGAGGCTCTTGCCTCGTTCGCGTGTTACCTCCATATCTCCCCGTTCCTGCCGTTAATGAACAAGTTTTATCGCCTGCATCAGGTCCTCGGCGATCATCTCTCGCTTGCTCTTCTCGATCAGGTAGTTTGTGCCGGTCTGCAGATACGACGGAAAGAACCTCTTATCGTCAAGGTAGAACTGATGCTTCCGTATCTTATAGGTCGAGCCCACCGGGATGACCTTCTTCCCATCGCGGCGTTTCGTTATGTAGTTCATCGACTTGATGGCCACATCCCCCATCAACAGGAAGACCGACGCTGAGGGAAAGAGCGCTATTTCCTTTTCTAAGAGATATGAGCACGTCTTTATCGTGTCGGTGGCGATCGAGTAGCGCGTCTTTGCGCACTTGACCGCCGTGGTCATATAGACGCCCCGGGCAACGATATCCGCCATATCCGAGACGTCAGCCCCCGCATCGTGAAACGCCTGGAGCGTCGTCTTCAGATGGAAGGGCTCTCCCGACGAGTAGAAATAGTCCTTCGGGTCCGTCGGGGGCGCTTCAGATATCATGACGATTTTTATCTTCCCGGGATCGATTTCCACCGACGGCGCCGCGTGCGCGTCCTTGTCTACACCCAGGCAGGGGAAACCTTTGCAGCGTATGATGTCGGAAGGTTTCATTTCAACAGCTGTCGCCAGCCCTCATAACCGTCGACCTCTTTTGGGCCATATCATCTCACATCAACAGCGTGGTTGTCAAGGTTTAAAAGGATTGACGATTTCGGTCCCGTTTGATACATTGGTTATATTCAATCCCATTCTCATGGGGGACTCCATGGCAAAAAGAAAGAAGGTCGCGCTTATCGACGGCAGCTCTTACATCTACCGGGCCTTCTACGCCGTCAGGGGGCTTGCCAACTCGAAGGGTTTCCCGACCGGCGCCGTCTACGGCTTTGTCGGAATGCTCAGAAAGGTGATCAACGATATCGGCCCGGACTACGTCGTGGTCGCCTACGACGCCAAGGGGCCGACATTTCGCCATGAGGTCTACCCGCAGTACAAGGCCAACCGGCCCGAGATGCCTGACGATCTCAAACCACAGATCAAGAAGATCAAGGAGCTGGTGGCCGCTTACAATATCGAGAGCCTCGAGGTGGGGGGGTATGAGGCCGACGACATCATCGCCGAAATCGCGAAGAGACTCCCCCCCGATCTGGACGTTATCATCGTCACGGGTGACAAGGACATGGCCCAGCTCGTCTCGGACCGGGTTACCCTCCTGGATACCATGAAGGACAAGGTCACGGATCTGTCCGCCGTCAGGGAGAAATTCGGCACCGACCCCGCGGGGCTTGCGGAGATCTACGGGCTCGCCGGCGATTCGTCGGACAACATCCCCGGGGTGCCGGGGATCGGCGAGAAGGGAGCCGTTGAGCTGATCAAAAAGTACGGGACAATCGACGAGCTCCTCAGGCACAAGGACGATCTCACCGGGAAGAGACGCGAGCTCCTCGAGAAATACGGCGACCAGGCCCTCCTCTCAAAACGGCTCTTCATCCTCGATCACGCGGTGCCTGTCGATGTGAACCTTGACTCGATGAGACTTGCCCCTCCCGATATCGAAAAGCTGAAAGAACTCTTCTCAGACCTCGAGTTCCACACCTACCTCAGGGAGCTCGAGCGGCCCGGTGCGGGTATCTCCATCCCCTGGGAAGCGGTGATGGACGAAGCGGCCCTCGAACGGGTGATCCGCAACGCCGAGAAAGCCCCGATCCTCGCCGTCGACCTCGAGACGACATCGATCGACCCGATGGACGCAAAGATCGTCGGCGTTTCGCTCTGCTGTGCCGAGGATAAGGCATATTACATTCCGCTCGCACACAATTATCTCGGCGCGCCCGCGCAAATCGACAGAGACAAGGCGCTTGAGACCCTACGGCCCCTGTTGACCTCGCGGACCGTCCCGAAAGCGGGTCAGAATATCAAGTACGATTATGTCGTCGCGCGAAACCATGGGATCGAGATATCCCCGGTGGCGTTCGACACGATGGTTGCCTCCTACGTCATCAACCCTTCCCGCAGGACCCACAACCTGGAGACGATTTCGCTGGAATACCTGGGCCACCGGCCCATCAGCTACAAGGACGTGGCGGGCACCGGCAAGGCGCAGGTCTCCTTCGACCAGGTCCCCGTGGAGGAGGCCGCCCACTATTCCGCCGAAGACGCCTACCTCACCTACCGGCTCGTCCCGATCCTCAAACGGAAGATGGAAGAGCTCTCGCTCGTCCGCCTCTTCAGGGATATCGAGGTCCCCCTGATACTCGTCCTTGCCGACATGGAGATGACGGGCGTGCTGATCGACAAGGCGGCGCTTGCCGAGATTTCGGGAGAATTCGCCAAGAAGATCGTCGGGCTCGAGGAAAAGATCACGGACGAGGCGGGCGAGCGCTTCAATATCAACTCGACCCAGCAGCTCTCCCGCATCCTCTTCGAGAAGCTGAAGCTCGGCGCCGGCCGAAAAACAAAGACCGGCCTTTCCACCGACAGCGACGTGCTGGCATCCCTTGCGTCGGCACATCCCATCGTCCCGGACATCCTCGAGTATCGGACGCTTTCCAAGCTGAAATCGACCTACGTTGACGCCCTGCCCAAGCTGATCAACCCGCGCACCGGTCGCATCCATACGTCCTTCAACCAGACCGTCGCCGCGACGGGGAGGCTCTCCTCGTCTGACCCCAACCTCCAGAACATCCCGATCCGCACCCCCGAGGGGAGGAGGATCCGGGCGGCCTTCATCCCGCGGGAGGGGTGCGTGCTGGTGAGCGCGGACTATTCCCAGATCGAGCTGAGGTTGCTCGCCCATTTCTGCGGCGATCCTGCCCTGACCCAGACATTCTTCAGGGACGAGGATATCCATGCCTCAACCGCGGCGACGATATTTTCGGTGGATCAGAAAGACGTCACGACCGAAATGAGGCGCAAGGCCAAGACCATCAATTTCGGGATTATCTACGGCATCTCTCCCCACGGCCTGGCCCGGGAGCTCTCCATCCCCCACATCGAGGCCAAGGAGTTCATCGATACCTATTTCGCCAGGTTCTCCCGTGTCAAGCAGTACCTCGACGATGTCATGGCACAGGCCGAGAAGGACGGCTACGTCACCACGATCATGGATCGCCGCCGCTACCTCCCTGAGCTCAAGAGCTCGGACCGGAACGTGAAGGCATTCGCCCAGCGGATGGCCGTCAACACCCCGATCCAGGGGAGCGCCGCGGACCTGATCAAGATGACGATGATCAACTTGTTCAGACAGGATCAAGAATGAGCGCCTCGCGACGAAGATGATCCTGCAGGTGCACGATGAGCTCGTCTTCGAGACGCCGAAAGATGAGGAAGAGCGCGTCTGCGCTCTCGTGAAGGAGGAGATGGAGGGGGTCATGAAGCTCTCGGTGCCGCTGAGGGTCGATATCGACAGCGGGAAGAACTGGGCCGAGGCGCATTGAGGCGCGCCGGGAGCGCGATGTTTACCCGGCGGCGGTACACATGCCGCCGCACATGACAGCCAATAATAAAAATGAACGGGTAATGAAGACCATGCCCACCGAACTCTCCGTCACCATCCCCTCCGGCGATGTGACGCTGGAGGGGGCGCTCGCCGCGGCCTTACCCGGAGCGCCCGCCGTCGTCATCTGCCACCCCCACCCGGACTACGGCGGCAGCATGGAAAACAACGTCGTCTACGCCGTCCGGGACACGGCTATATCCCTCGGGCTGGCGGTGTTACGCTTCAACTTCCGGGGCGTGGGCGACAGCGGCGGCCACTCCACCGGAGAGCTGATGGACGCCCGTGACGTGGGCGCGGCGGTCGACTTCATCGCGAGCCATAAGGATCTCACCCCAAAGGCGATTTACCTCGTCGGATACTCCTACGGGGCCTGGGTGGGGATTTTTCATGCGGTATCCGACGAGCGGATTTCGGCCTGGGCCGCGATATCCCCGCCGACGGGGCTCCTGGACTTCTCCTATCTCGTGGGCAGCCCCGTGCCCAAGCTGATCGTTACCGGCGACGCGGACTACTTTGTATCCATGGAAGAGCTCAAGAAGATCTATGACCGCCTCGCCGAGCCGAAGCGGTTTGCCACCATCAAGGGGGCCGACCACTTCTACTGGGGTCACGAGAACCTTCTCAAAAAGGAAGTGGGATCGTTCTTGCGAGAAGCGACCGCGTAGCATCCCGGCATGACATCGAGAGAAAATCATGCGAGAATCGTCGAATATCGGCATCGTAGTCTATGACGGCGTGGAGCCGGCCGACTACGTCAACCCGATGGCCATCCTCGAAAAGACGAACGACTACATAGACAACAAGAATACCATCCGGCTCCTTTCGAGGGACGGATCGCCGGTGCATGCGTCCAATCGCACCATCGTCGGGCCGGCGATATCGTTCCGTGAGGCCGGCGCCTTTCCCGTTCTCATCGTCCCCGGAGGCGAAGGGGTATTTGGCGCGATAGCGGACCCCGAGATCGTTGGCTTTATCAAGCACAGCTACGAGAGCCCTGAGCTCCAGCATATACTATCCGTCTGCAGCGGGTCATACCTGTTGGCCGAGGCCGGGATCCTCCGCTGCAAAGAGGCGACGGTGACCGAGAGGCTCAAGGATGATTTTCGGAAGAGATATCCCAACGTTACCGTCCTCGATCGCACACCGGTCATGGCGGACGGCGGCAGGATCATAACCTCGGGCCAGATATTCAAGGGCATCGAGGCGACCTATTGGCTCGTCGAGAAGTTGTATGGAGGCCGTGTCCTCGCCCTTATACGAGAGAGACTTGGATATTAGGCCGTGACGTTTCTCGCTACGCCTAGCCTTGCACAGGGTTTCTGTGACGACTCCTTTCACGACCCACGTTTCCACTAACAACACAGATGTCATATCGACTCCACGCGTCCGAACCTCACCTGTACGGAAGCCGTAAGCCGACACGCCCGAGAAATAGATAGACCCGCGTAGGCATTCCTGAAAGGAAATAGCGTAATAGTTAAAATACTAATAATTTATCACTTTACTTCCCCGCTGAAAGGGGATATAAGATTCCCTTGCTGACGCGGCGCCTGGGACGATAACGTACCGGATTTCTCACCCAAGGACACCAATACCTAACCCGAGCACAATTCATAGAGACATGAACACGACCAACCCCCTCGACACCCCCAAATCCTTATCGAACGCCTACCTCTGGCTTGTCGTCATCATGCTGTTCGTGATGACGCCCTACTTCCTCGGCCTCGGCATGGCCGACGTTCGAGACATGGACGAATCGGCCTACGGCGAGATCGGGCGGGAGATGCTCCAGTCGGGGAATTTCGTGGATCCTACCTGGAACTATGTCCCCTTCTATGAGCATCCGCCCCTCATGCTCTGGCTCATCGCCATTTCCATCAAGCTCTTCGGGACAAACGCCTATGCCGTAAGACTGCCCGGCGCGCTGCTGGCCGTCGTCGGGGTGGCTCTGACCTACCTCCTCGGCAAGATGGTTTACGGTAAGAGGACCGCGATCGCCGCGGCGATGGCGCTGCCCGCCGTCCCCTTTTATAACCTGATGATCGTGGACGCACGGCTTGACATCGGTCTGTTGGTCTTTATGACCCTCACATTCTACTGCCTCATCGCCTTTCTCAAGAAGAGGAGTATCCTCTATCTGGTCGTCGCCTATATCGCGTGCGGGCTCAGTTTTCTCACAAAGGGACCCATCGGGGTCGCGGTGCCGTGCCTCGTCGTCGCGGCATTATATCATCGTCACCCGGCAGTGGCGGCTCATCAGGGAGCTGCGCCCGATTCTCGGCCTGTTTATCGTCGCGGCCACGGTCGTTCCCTGGTATCTGTTCATGTACGACCACCACGGCTGGGAATTTATTCAGAACCTCGTTATACGACAGAACTTCGAGCGTTTCTTCGGCGGAGGCAATTTCCAGCTGGAGGATCCGTCTTTTTATTTCCACACCTTCCTCTGGATGTTCCTCCCCTGGGTCGTTCCGCTCGGCTGGATGTTGATAAAGAAGATCCGCCGCTCGCATCCGGTCCGGCGGTTCCTCCAGCGGACGGATAGTTCCGATAAGGAAGGCGATACCGCGCCGATCATGGTGGTCCTCTGGTTCGTCCTGCCGATCCTGTTGATGTCTCTCGGCGATACGAAGCAGGATCGCTACATCTTCTTTGTCTTCCCCGCCGCCGCCCTCATTGCCGGGCAGTTTATCGCCGACTACCTTGACGGCGCCCTCTCTGAGCGGGAGACAAAGGGATACGGGATCTTTAATATCGTCCTTACGTCACTGCTCGCCGTTGCCCTCCTTTGGATGACGCTTTTCTTTTTCCCCTTCGATTCGTCAGTAATCTATTTCCTCTTCGCGGCGGTTGTTCTTTTTGTTTGCGTTCTCTCATTTGTTTCGTACAAGAAGGGCTTCCGGGTGGGCACGATTATATCGATCGCGCTGCTGTTGACGCTTTACCACTTCCTCTACACGACCCATATCTCTCCGATGATCATGCAATACCAGCCATTCAGGGGGTTCGCGCAGGATATGAAAACCCTCCACGTTCCCGATGGCCCCGTATACCTCTATGAAAAGGATTGTGAGATAAAGCAGGCTGACAAGCCGTCTATCAATTTCTACAGTGGCAGGAAGGTCAACATCATATGGGGCCAGCGGCCCGAGATACCTACGGAGGGGGCGGCTGCCGGTGGGGGCGCCTATATCATCGTCGCTGAAAACCTCGTCCCCCGCCTCAAGGAGGCCGGGTACGACATCCGCATTCTATCGATCCGCAAGCACTATGATATCATCACACCGACGAGGCGGGAATTCCTCTTTGCCCGTACCAGGCACGAGACGATAGATCGGTATCTGTTGGCGTATATAACTCGCGCCAGCGTGGAGCCGACGACCAAAGATTTGACAAAATAGAAGAGGACTACCCGCCACCGGCTTTCAACGGGTGTGATAACAAAAAACCCTTCATCACTGAAGGGTTTTCTCATGCACGGCATGTACGCCTGCGTTATATCGTATTATCTGCCAGGAGGCGAGAAGACCCCACCGGCGTCGTCGGCTACGGTCTGTGGCCCTCTCTCTTTTTCCGATCCACGATTGTCTTAATAAGGGCGAGCATCGCGATGAGCTTGCCCGCGTCATTTGCCTGCCCCGAGTGGTTGCCGTCCTCGTCCCGTCCCATGATATCTTCGTAAATCTCCACTACGCGCGGGTTGTCGGGGTCCATCCGAAGGGCCTTGGTGATCTCCTCCTTCGCCTCGGAAAGCCAGCCCCTATCGGCCATCGAAAGGGCAAGGTATGCCCGGGCCATTGGGTCTTCCGGGTCCACCTGGACGAGGTGAGAAAAAGTGCTCATCGCCTCATCGACCATCCCCATATGCCCGTAGCAGATGCCGAGCTGGAACTGCCAGTCGCCGTCGGTGGGGCTGTCCTTAAGGTAGGCCGCGATCTCCTCGGCCGCCTCCTCGAACATCCCAAGGCTCATCAGACAATAGCCGAGACGGGCGTTAAGGTATGAGTTTTCCGGGTCGTCCGTGAGGATCTTTCGGTAGTGTGCGGTCGCCTCCGTGAACCGCTCTTCCTTTTCGAGGAAGTGTCCAAAGGAGATCTGCGCGTTGATGCTGTCGGGCTCCACCCGGATGGCCTCGGAGATGAACCGGGCCGCAAGGTCGTTCCGCTCCATTGTCAGCGATGCGTCCGAGAGCCCCGACAGGATATCCGCATCCTCGGGACAGAGATCATTGGCGACCGAGTAGTAGCAGAACGCTTCCTCACCCATCCGGTCGTTAAGGGCACAGCACCCCATGAAGTAGAAGATATCCGGCTCATCAGGATACTTGGTCGACGCCTCCCTGAGGAGGGCAAGCGCCTCCCGATAGTAGTTGAGATCCATCAACTCCTTGGCTGCTTCCAATACCCTGTCGACATCGTCCATCTTGTCTGCCCCCTCCGGGCTCGCACCTAAAAAAAAAGGGTGAAACCACCCTCTCAGTTACTCCAAACTGTTGAAAAGCACCGGAGACAACTCTTGAGTAGAAACGTGTGATTCCTCCTCAACCCTTTTATACAGTATACCATATTCCTCAAGAAACACAAGCATATTTTACACCGGTACCCACAAAATGACGAGCGCGCCAAACACGATGTCGTTTTTGTCCAGCGAGATCTTCACCTCTTCAATCGCCTCCGCGCCCTTCTTCTTCTCCTCGGTGATCGCGGCGACCTCATCGTTGAGCTGCTGCGTCATCCGGGTCAGCTGCTCGTTGAGGGATTGTATCTCGGCTTCCGAATCCTCCATGAGGGTCTTCGATTTTACGGTCATCATCCGTTTCGTCGACGCCTTTGAGATGCCCGACAGGCTCTTCCTCCCGAAAACGAACCCTAACACGGTCGCCCCGGCCGAGATCAGCTCATCCTTCTTGCGCTCGTCGTACTCCATTTCCCGGACCGAGCGCTCCCTCTCTTCCTTTTTGACCTTGTCCTGTATGGTTTGAATCTGACTCTTGTACTTATTGCTGATCTTCTCCACCGAACGTGCCGCCTCCTCCTCGCCCATCGCCGAAATGCGCCCGATGAAGGCCTCCTTCGTCTCCCCGACCGCAGAAAAGACGTTAAAGCGGGGGCTCTTGAAGAGCGACAGAGTAAGGGACCCGTAGATGAAATTCACGAAATCGGCCGATCCCTTCTTTACGCCGTCCTTTGCTACAAGCCAGCCCGGCAGCGGCGTAAAGCCGGCGGACTGCCCGCCGGCAACCGGTGGGGCCGCGAGGAACTCCACGTCCTGGCCCAGTTCGACGGACCCTTCCCATCCGCCCGGCCTTTCCGTCAGGGGGAAGAGCGCCCGTGCGATCTTCTGGGTCACGGCGACCTTCGCCGACGGATCGTCGAATCTGGCCTGTGCCCGGGCGACCAGCGCCGGCACGTAGCGAAACCCTTTGGCGCTCGCGGTCTTTTCCACGGGTATGAGGCGCGAGAAGATCGGATAGGCCGCGCTCTGGGAGGAAAGGTAGGTGTTTTCCAGGCCGACCTCCGGGGCGCTGGGAAGCAAAGATTCGTCCGCCCCGGCGGCCGTTGCCGCGTCCCCGGGTGCAGGTTTTGCATCCTCTTTCTCTCGGCCCTCATACACGTGGGCGTAGGGGAGCTCTTTGAGCTTGTCTTTGGAGATCGGGCCCCTCAGATAGCACATGGCCCAGCGGGATCGCATCGTCGTAATGGTATCCTCCCGGACGCTGTGCAGCATGAAGGACCGGGGCGCGAGGGCGGAAATCGCCGCGTCGACCGCGGCGGGAGGCACGCCCCCCTTGGAGGCGGACGTCAGCCCCTCTAGCACCCGGTCCTTGTCGTTTTTTGTCTGGAGCCTGCCGATGAACCAGGTGCCGGCGTTGGTGAGGGCCTTGTAGTCGATATCGACCGGGTTTTGCGTGGCAAGCACCATCCCGATGCCGTACGCCCGCGCCTGCTTGAGGAGCGTCATGATCGGTTTCTTTGTCGGCGGGTCTTTCGGGTACGGCGGCAATAACCCCACCGCCTCGTCGATATAGACCAGCGCCCTGAGCTTGGTCGAGCCCTCCTGCCCTCTCATCCAGGTGACGAGCCGCCAGAGGAGCAGCCCGACGAAGAAATCCCGCTCTGCGTCCGAGAGATGCGAAAGATAGAAGACCGAGACGCCGGGCTTTGTCCCACGGGGCTTCAAAAAGAAATCTATGTCCAGCGGCACGCCCTTCCTCCATCCCGTGAAGGCGGGCGACGCCGCCACCGTATTGAGCGAAAGGGCAAGCTTCATGCGCTCCGCCCGCGGGTAGAACTCCTCGAGGTCAAAGACCCCCACGCGCTTCATCGGCGGATCCTGGATGAAGGTGATGATCTTTTCGAGGTTGAGGTCCTGCTCCCTGGCCCAGGACTCCTGCCAGATCTGAGAGAGGAGTATATGCTCCCGGCTTGTGATGGGGTCGGCCTCGATGCCGACCAGCGACAACAGCGCCGATACCGATCCCGAGATCAGCTCGAGGATCGCATCCTCGTCCTTCTTGATCTGGCCGCGGGGGACCTGGAACGAGTTGAGGACGTTGACCGGCACACAGGCACTGCTCCCGGGCGTATAGACGACGAAATCGGCCGACTCTTTGTACCGCTTGATCCGCGCGGAATCAATCCCCCAGTCGGCGAGCCCTTTCTTCCATGTGGCCGCGGTATCGGCGGCGAATTGATCGAGGCTCTTTCCCTTGCGGTCGGCCTCCGCGGGATCGACCCACGGGGCAAAATCCTTTGGCGAAAGCTCCGGGAAGGCCAACAGGAGGTTCCCCATCTCCGCCTTGGGGTCGATCACCAGGCAGGGAACCCCGGAAAGGATCGCCTCCTCAAGGAGCGTCACGGCAAGCCCCGTCTTCCCGCTCCCGGTCATCCCCACGATCACCCCGTGGGTGGTCAGGTCGCGTGGATCCAGGAGGATCGGCGTCTGGGTCACCTCGTTCTTTGCGGGGTCAAAGACCCTGCCCAAATAGAACTTTTCGTCGGCCATAGATGGCTCCTCTTACTAAATATATATGGCGCCTATTTTGAACGTGACTCCCGGCGCAACAGCGGAATCGAGAGATTCATTAAAAACGCAATGCTCAGATCGCTCGCTGATGAATCGGAGGCGCTGAAGGCGCGCGGCCCGAGGTGATACATAATGACTACTTCCCTCCGGTTCCCTCGGGCTTCTCGAAATAGGCCGAAATCTTCTTCATGTGGGCCAGTATCTCATCGGCCTGCGCCCCCTCGGCGACCGCGGGCTGGAAGCCGCAGGTCACCGGGATCATCTTGTACGATGTAACCCCACTTTTCGTCAGCGTCAGCTCGAGCATGATGCTCTTCGTCTTCCAGACCGAATGCTCCGTCGTCTGGTGATAGGCGAAGTTGCCGAGCGAATAGATGATAAAGGCGCCGTTGTACCGATCGATCCCCTCGGGCACGTGGGGATGGCCGCCAAGGATGATGTCCGCCCCGGCATCTACCATTTTGTGTGCGAGCGCCACGATCTCGCCCGCGGGCCTGTCCTGATATTCCGCCCCCCAGTGCGCCGCCACGACGACGAGGTCTACGTCATTTCGTACCTTCTTGATGGCGGGAGCAAGCCGGTCCATGTCCGCCCAGGCGGTGTATTTGAAGGCCTCGTGCTCCGGTCCCCCGAAATTGAAGATTCGGGTCACCGAAAAGAAGGCGATCCGTATTCCCTTGACCTCGAGGATCGCGGGTGAGAAAGCCGCGTCGAGGTCCGGGCCCGTCCCCGTATGTTTGATCCCGACGCGGTCCAGATAGGTCGGCGTCTCCAGGAGCGCCCTCCTGCCGAAGTCCCACACATGATTGTTGGCAAGTGACACGACGTCAAAGCCCGCGTGCGCCAGCGTTTCGGCGGCTATCGGCGGGGCCGTGAAGCACCATACCCCGTTCTGGGTCACGCCGTTCTGCTCTGATATCGTGCTCTCGAGGTTGGCAAAGGCGATGTCCGCACTCGAGATGATATCCTTGGTCTTTTCGAAGGCGTAATCGACGTTCCCTCCGAGGATAATCCTGCCGGCCTTGCGGCCGAGGTTTATATCGCCGACCGCCAAAAGCGTGATCTCGGACGTTGGATGGGGGATTTCAATGGCGCCCTCGGCCGCAGCGGTGGGGACGGCATCTCCCGAAACGCCCGCGCACGAGAAAACGGTCAACAGGAGCCAAACGGCGAGAAGATAAGAAATAACGCGTTTCACTCTGTCCTCCCGGGTCCATACATCGATAATTAAAAACCTCCTCCCCCCTTGACACCCCCCGATTCTCGCCCTACAATATAGCAGAGATTGCAGCCCAAAAAAAGCCTTTTCTGGAAGCGGCCGTGCCGTTTAAAGAGCGTGTAACGGCATTTTTTGTAAACAAACCGTCTACATTAGAAAGGTGAGAATCGTATGAGAACCACATCGCGACTTTTTCCCTCCTTCGTTTTTTTCACCTTGCTCGTGCTGATCATAGCCGGGTGTGCTACCGTCCCCGAAAAGACGGCGTATGTCCCACCCTACACTCCCAATTACGGGGTCTTCGTCGATCATATCGTGGCCGACGGCCTGGAAGGGATTGTTCCCAAGCTCACGGGTGATCCCGCCGCGCTTCCGGCCTACTGGCACCTCTTGATGGACGATGGAAAGCTGACTGTTGCGCTCTGTATCGGCACCGAGGACCTCGTCAGCAAGATCTACACCGAGACGGGCGGCGGCGCCGTGCTGGACGTGAAGGTGAGGGATACACAGATCCCGGTCACGATATACGGGAAGAAAGTGATCGTCGACGTGACCGTGGTAACCAACAAAGAACAGCTCATCAAGGCGCTGGGTGAGCGGGAGGTCATCTTTGTCTATTCTCACTCGCGCTACGGAAACGGATGGGCGCTGCATGACAACGGCCTGGACGACCCGTTCAGGATGCAGTCCGACCCTATCAGGACACCGAAAAATCAAATGCACGGATACAAGGGGGAGATCGTCGGAGAGTCGGGCGGTTACTACCTCCTCAAGCCGAACACCGAGGACCTCGACAAAGTCGTGCCGTACCCCGGCTATCAGATCATCGTGGGGCTTTCCTGCACGAGCAAGCAGCACTTCCTCAAAGAGCTCATCAAGATGCGGGCGGGAAACCCGACAACCATGATTCTCACGACGGGGGCGGGGGGTTTTCTGGAGATGCGTTTCACGATCTTCAAGCGCTTCCTGCAAGGTATCGTGGCCGGGGAGGATACGAAGAAGCTCGTCTCGGGGCTGAATGACACCTGGCAGAAGGTGCCGGACGTATTTTTCGATATATATAAGATCCGCGCCAACGTCACTGCTTATCGCGTGATCGATCTGTCGTACGATAATCTTGGGAAGCAGTAGATAAGAGGGTGAATCGGAAAACGAAAGGCCTTCGGATTACCGGGCATCGGCCCATGCCGCCCGAGCAGGCGGCGTCCTTCTGATACTGTTAGCGGATGCGAGTCGATAGGTTGGACCGGCGGCCGCGCCCTGCAACCGGCGAGGCAGCTCACCGTTTGTCGTGGGTCGGTATCGGCCGATGGGAGCCGCCCGCGATAGTCGCCCCCCATCCGGGAGAGAACGAGTAGCCGCGCCTGCACATTTGTCACACGAACGCACCCGGTTTCGCGTCGACACGTCCCAAGCCTCTGGAGACGGGGCGACCCGTCCCCGTCAGCTGACCCACACAAAAAGGTCGGCTTGAGAGACGGTGCCTATAGCCCTTCAAGCTCTTGCGTGACCTCCAAGAGCGCTTTCTCATCCCCCGATTTCTTGTAGAGCTCCGCCGCGCCGTTAAGAAGATAGCGCGCCTCGTCGACCCGGTTTTTCTGCACCAAAAGCCCCGCGAGCTCCCGCATTACCCCGGCAAGCTCATTGTCTCCGACCGCGTCCTTGTGATCCTTGGCGTAGGTGAGCGCCTCAAAGTAGGTTGCGATCGCCTCATCGGCGTCGCCGGAAAGGTAATACCCTCTGGCGATGTACGGGTAGACCCCGAAGGCCGAGAACGTATACCCCGCCGAGTCGTAGAAGGCCAGCGCCTTCTTGAACTCGATGATCGCCAGCGCGATCTTCCCCTCGTTGAGGAGCTCTTTGCCGTAGTTGAAGGACGCCGTCGCGTTTTCTACCGGTGGATTCACCCTGGCGCACCCGAGAGTGATGACCAGTAAGATGAGCGAGAAGAAAGCAACGTTTCTTTTCATCGGTATTCTCTATAAACTGAAGATGTCAAATACGATTCCTTCAAAGTCGATGAACAGCAGGCGGTTACTGAGCAGCTCGCCTTTCCCGATCAGGAGCTTGATCACCTCGACCGTCTGGATGTTAGCGATGGCCCCCACGACGCCCGGCAGGTTACCGAGGGTGACCTCCACCCCCTTCTCGGGGAGGCTCTCCCTGTCTCCAAAGATCGCGGTGAATCCGGCGTCCCCGGGGGCAATCGAGCTGACCTGACCCACGAATCCCGCGACCGACCCGTGCACGAGCGGAATCCTCAAACGTGTCGCCGCGTCCGAGAGCGCAAACCGCGAAGGGATGTTGTCCAGGGCGTCCACCGCCGCATCACAGCCCGCCAACAACTCGACGAGATCGTCGGTGCCGACGTTCCGGTATATCGTCGTCACCTCAACGGCGCTGTTTATCGCCCTGATGCGTTCGGCCGCCACCTGGACCTTGGGCCTTCCGATCGCATCCTCGGAGCAAAACTCCTGTCGGTTGAGATTATCCTCGGAAAAGACGTCCCCATCCACAAGGCAGAGCCTCCCGACCCCGACGCGCGCCAGATTCAGGGCGATGGTGCCCCCCAGCCCCCCGATGCCGATAATCGCCACGGCGGACCTCAAGAGTGCTATCTGGCCCTCTTTCCCGAGGGCGCCCAGGTTCCTGAGATAGCGCCGAGGCACGATACCTGAGGCGAGGGCTGCGGTCTCGACCTCTCTGAGCGAGACCCCGTGCCCTTCCGCAATCGCGCGGGTGGCTCCGAGGTCGAGCGTCTTCTGAGTCGATCCGGAAGGCAGCGCCACATCGACCGCACGGGACCGTATCGCCTCCAGCAGCTTCTCGTCTATTTTATCGATGTCCACATGTTTCATCGGTTGCTCGCAAGAGGAGAGCCGGCTTATAACACGATGTGGAATGCACGTCCCACCCTGTATAAGGTACCCGGGACAAATAAAAAGGGGGGAAAGGTTGCCCCCTCCCCCCATAAGGTATTCCGATGTGATTACTTGTAGATGATCTTGAACTCAACCCTTCTGTTTTTCATACGGCCGGCTTCCGTCGCATTGCTCTCTGCGGGCATATATTCGCCCCAGCTGACGGTGGAAAGCCGTGATTCGGGAACCTCATAAATCATGAGGGTCTCTTTCACGGACTCGGCACGCTTCTGGCCGAGCCAGCAATTGTACTTCTCAGTACCGATATCGCAGGTATGTCCCTGAATCTCTACGTTGACATCGGGATACCGATTCATGGTATCGGCCATGTGGTAAAGAACGGGATAATACACGGGCCTGATGTAGTACTTATCAAAGTCGAAATAGATGACCTTGCAGAGTTTGAGCTTGTCTACGCCCTCTGCGATCTTCTCATTGGCGATCGCCAGATGTTCTCTGAATCTGTCGATCTTGAGCTCGTTGAGGTGATGCTCAGCGAACTCGAGCTCGGCCTCGGCGATCGCGTACTCAACGGGAGTACACTTCTTCATTCCAAGGGCCGTAGCTTTTTCAAAATCGGCCTTTGCCGCATTCAGCGCATCATAGCTGGGACCGGAGGTAACCGCTCCACATCCCACCAGAAGCGCCACTGCAGCAAATGCCATGATTGCTACAATGATTCTCCCCTTCATTTATAATTACCTCCATTGTTAATCCATCATCGATAAGCACGGCGACACGGCACACGGAGGAGCTGCCAGGGCGGCGTCGGACATCTTCTTGGACTTGTTAGCCCACTCCAGAGCCTTGCACCAATCCTTATCGGCCTTGACCTCCTTAGCGCCGGCGAGATACGCGATACCGCTGGCCGTCTCGTACGGAGCGCAGGTAATGGTACCCTTCGCCTTGGCCTGATCAACCGCTGCCTGAGCGTCGGCGATAGCGTGCCTGCTGGCGAAGTAGCAGCAACCGAAGGACGATGCCGCAAAAGCCACAACCAAAATAGCTATTAATACTTTTCTCATTAGGTTTTTCACCTCCTTTCAAAAAAACTGCGAACTGTTTCCCTCTCTTTTTTCCCTGCAAAACATTAGAAATACCCTACAGGGTTTTAATATATTATGAAAGTGTACCTCTTGTCAAGCAAAAGATGTGCTGGAAATTAGATATTTTTAATATTTATCGAGAGTTATCAGATACTTCCACCAAAATAGGTATTCCATTCTCGCGTCTCGATGAATCCGTTTCCCCGTAGGGCGCCTATTACATCACGCCTTCGTGCTCCCACCCCTTGGTGAGGGCATCGACGGCCCTGATTCTCTCCAATAGTGCCGAAAGGCCAGCGAGGGGGAATTGGTTGGTGGCGTCGCAGAGAGCCCGCGGCGGGTCGGGGTGCACTTCCATAAATATCCCGTCCACCCCCACGGCGACCGCCCCGAGGGCAAGATATGGGATAAAGCGACGGTCTCCGCCCGTTGTCGTCCCGCCCGCCCCGGGCAGTTGGACGCTGTGGGTGGCATCGAAAACCACCGCCGGATGCTCGCCGGACGCGGCTGTGCCGGAGGAGCCTTCCCTGGCGGCGATCAGCCATTTCCGCATGATCGGCAGCGCCCGAAAATCGACGACGAGATTATGATACCCAAACGTCGCCCCCCGCTCGGTGATGATGATAGAGCGATTGCCGACGCTCTCGATCTTCTCAACGATCCCGACGACATCCTCGGGCGCCAGGAATTGCCCTTTCTTGACGTTTACCGGTTTGCCGGTCTTTCCCGCCGCCACCAAAAGGTCGGTCTGGCGGCAGAGAAACGCCGGTATCTGGATGACATCGAGGACCTCGGCCGCCCGCCGGGCCTCATCCACGCTGTGCACGTCGGACAGCACCGGGACCCCGACCTCTTTCTTGACCCGATCCAGGATGTTCAGCCCCTCGTCGAGCCCGGGCCCGCGGGCCGACGAAACGCTCGTGCGGTTGGCCTTATCGTAGGACGACTTATAGATATAGGGAATGGAAAGCTTCTCAGCTATGGCTCTGATCTTCTCGGCGACCTCAAGCGCCGTCTTCTCGCCCTCGATGACGCAGGGTCCCGCGATCAGGACGAAC
Organism: uncultured delta proteobacterium; assembly: GCA_963792965.1. Classification (GTDB taxonomy): domain Bacteria; phylum Desulfobacterota; class Zymogenia; order Zymogenales; family Zymogenaceae; genus CAWBYW01. The sequence goes on from CAWBYW010000009.1 coordinate 82,828, forward strand.
GGCCTGCCTCCGCCCATCTCTACTGGGCCGATCTTCACGATCCGGGTCATTTGGCCGCCGCCTCGATAAATGCGACAAAGAGCGGATGGGGCGCGATGGGTCTGGACTTGAACTCCGGGTGAAACTGGCAGCCCAAAAACCATTTGAGGTCGGGAAGCTCGATGATCTCGACGAGATCCCGCGCCGGATTTATGCCTGAGATCACCATCCCCTTCTTTTCCACCTCGGCCCGGTATTTGTTGTTGAACTCAAAGCGATGTCGGTGCCGCTCCCAGATGGTGAGGGATTTATAAGCTTTATGAGCAAGGCTGCCCTTCTTGAGCTCGCACTCATAGGCACCCAGCCGCATTGTTCCACCCATCTTATCGATATTTTTCTGATCAGACATAAGGTCGATGATCGGGCAGTCCGTGTCTTTATTGAACTCGGTGGAGTTTGCCCCCTCGTATCCGCACAGCGTCCGCATGAACTCCGCCACCGCAAGCTGCATACCCAGGCAGATCCCGAAGAACGGGAGGTTCTTCTCACGGGCGTACCTGATCGCCTTGATCTTTCCCTCGATCCCCCGCGATCCAAAGCCCCCCGGCACGAGAATGCCGTCGGCCTTCCCAAGCAGTGTTTCCGGCCCCTGGGACTCGATCTTCTCCGCGTCCACAAAGTCGACGTTGACCCGGCATCCGCTCGGGATACCGCCGTGGACAAGCGCCTCGTTGAGGCTCTTGTACGATTCTACCAGGTTCACGTACTTGCCGACGATGGCGATGGTAACCTCGGACACGGGGTTCTTGATCTTGTTAACGATGCCCTCCCAGACTGACAGGTCGGGGGCCTTCGTCCACATGTTGAGCTTCTCTACGATTCGGTCGTCCAGCCCCTCCTTGTTGAACATGAGGGGGACCTCGTAGATCGAGGCCACGTCCGCGGCCGATATCACCGACTCCACCTCGACGTTGCAGAAGAGCGCGATTTTCTTCTTGAGATCTATGGACAGAGAACGATCCGAGCGGCAGATAAGGACGTCGGGCTGGATACCGATCTCCCGGAGCTTCATAACGGAATGCTGGGTCGGTTTCGTCTTGAGCTCGCCCGCGGTCCGGACGTAGGGCACGAGCGTCACGTGAAGATAGAGGGCGTGGTGGTCTCCGAGGTCCCATCGAAGCTGGCGGATCGCCTCGAGGAATGGGAGACTCTCGATATCCCCGACGGTGCCCCCGACCTCCACGATCACGATGTCGACGCCGTCGGAAAGCGCCACGATGTTGCTCTTTATCTCGTCGGTGATGTGCGGGATTACCTGGACTGTGCCGCCGAGGTACTCTCCTTTGCGTTCCTTGGTGATGACCGAGTCGTAGATCTTGCCGGTGGTGATATTATTGGCCTTCCCGAGGCGTGCCGACGTGAACCGCTCGTAGTGGCCCAGGTCGAGATCGGTCTCGGCCCCGTCATCGGTGACGAACACCTCTCCGTGCTGGAAGGGGTTCATGGTACCGGGATCTACGTTGATGTATGGATCGAGCTTGAGGAACGTGACCGAAAGCCCCCGGCATTCCATGAGGGCCCCTACCGACGCCGCCGTAAGGCCCTTGCCGAGGGATGACAGGACCCCACCCGTGACAAAGATGAACTTCGTTTTTCTCATAACACCAACCTTCCGTCTTGTACGAGCCGCTCGAGTTTTTTCAGATCCTCCGGCGTGTTCACATCCGCCCCACTGTAGTCGGTATGAACCACCCGGATAGGATACCCGTGCTCGAGGGCGCGCAGTTGTTCGAGGTTTTCGGCCTTTTCGAGCGGTGTCTGATTAAGGCCGATAAAGGTCAAGAGGAAATCGCGGCGAAAGACATAGAGCCCGACATGCCACCGATAGGTCCCCGACGAAACATCGTAGGTGCCCTCTCGCGAGCCCGGCAGCACGCTGCGGGAAAAATAGAGGGCATTGCCGTTGATATCGGTGACCACCTTGACAACGTGGGGCGACAACAGGTCGTCTATATCGGTAATCGGCGCCGCGAGCGTCGACATCACGATCGCGTCGTCCTCAAGCAAAGGTGAGATGGCTGCATCGATCGCCGCAGGGTCAACGGCCGGCTCGTCCCCCTGGACGTTCACAACGATATCGCACGAGATATCACGGACGGCTTCCCCGATGCGGTCGGTGCCGGTCGGATGGTCCGGGGAGGTCATGACGACCTCTCCTCCGAATCCTTTCACACAGTCAAAAATCCGACTATCGTCGGTGGCGACCAGCACGCGGTCGACGTATCGTGCCCGAGACGCCTTCGTGGCCGCGTACTGGATCACCGGTTTCCCGGCAAGAGAAGCGAGGAGTTTTCCGGGAAACCGGCTGGAGGCATACCGGGCCGGGATCACGGCAACAACTCCCTTCCTTTTTTCGCTCATCCTCTCCTTTCAAAGGCGAGGGACGATAACGCCTCCCTCGAGACTAGCGGGGTCATCAATGGCGCACGTCGACGATCATCCCCGTTTTCACGTACGGCATCAGCCTCTCGAGGTCCTCATTTCTCATCCTGATACACCCCTCGGAGGCGGGCCCGCCGAGCTTTTCGGGCTCGTCGGTCCCATGTATGCCGATCCCCGACCACGGGGGAGTGGAAAGACTGATAAACCACGGCCCGTACGCGGGCCTTCCCTCGAAGATCCAGTCGGAGCTGTCATCAACAGACGAAACGGTGAAAGATCCCTCGGGCGTCCGGTTGTCACCGGCCTCTTTCTTGTCGGCCAGGTCCGGGTTCTTTCCGATCGAGACCGGATAGCGGGCAAGTAAGGTTCCCGCCAGATCGTAGACGGATAGCGTAAAGTCGGTCTTGCTAACGACGATCCTGACCTGAGGAATATGGACGCCCTCCGTCAATCCGAGACGCTTCCTTGTGTTCTGATCAAACTCGAGCCCGAGCACCACCACGATATCTTTGAGCGAATCGACCGGCTCCATGGCGCCCGTACCCACCGCGGAAAAGACTTGTTTGGCCGGCCCCTCGAGGGACGGAGGGTAATAGGTTATGGTCTCGTAATAGTAGCGGTCGGCGTTGTCCGACGTATAGAACGCGTACTTCTTCGTGAGCCTCTGGTTGATCTTTATGGTCATCTCCTTTGCCAGTCCCTTCACGTTCGTGGCATTGAGGATGAGAATCACGGGCTCAATCTTGAGGGTCGGAAACGCGCCGACGATCGAATCCATGCCAAGGATGACCTGGATTCCGCCCGGGGCCAGTTCCTGCTGCGCGATGAGTTCACCGACCCCGATGATCTCTTTGATCTTCTTGGCCTGTTTCTCGTCGGAGGGGTTGTAGACGATTTCCGTGGTGACCTTATAATTGGAGAGATTCTTCGGCTCCCCGACGATATACTCGTTTTCCACGAGCTTCTTATTGATCTCTCGGGCAAGCCCCATCACGCCGACTTTTGTGCAGTACGCGTTGCACCCGTTGTAGATATTAACAATGGGTTTGGCCTTCCCGGGGAAAATTGAAGAGCCGCACCCCACTGTCGTCAAGAGGCAGATCGTCCCGGCGAGAAGGATCGCCGTCCATTTTTTCGGCATGAAGAAAACCTCCGGAAGTGGTGCTGACCGACCAATATATAACTAATTGATTATACTGGAGCGATCCGGGTGATGTCAATAAAAACCGCCGCCCCGACCGAGCGAATATCATACTATTTGAGTTCGGTCGGGGAACCGACGCAGTCGATCTCACGTGCCTCAGACCCCGCGCACCCATCGGGCCGGCCGCTTGCCCTCGACGCCCCGACCGGATCGAGCTCCCGTTGTGTCGAAATAAATAGTTTTACAAAGCAACTCCTTTCGGGTATAATTTCGTTGGTCTTTAGATATCGGCGGACTATGAGAATTAACTGGAACCAGAAAGAGATGATCATGAAGATCGTCTATTTTGGACCCAGCCTTGGGGGGAAGACGACCAGCCTCCGCTACGTCCATTCGCAGCTGGCGCCTCAGGTAAGGGGCCAGTTCATGTCCGTCAATACGATGGAGGATCGCACCCTCTTTTTCGATTTCTTCGACCTTTCGATGAATGCCCAGGTCGGCGGGGGGAGGGTCAAGGTCCGCTTTGAGCTTTATACCGTGCCGGGCCAGGTGAAATACGAGGAAACGCGGCGGATTGTCATGAAGGGGGCCGACGGTGTCGTCTTCGTGGCCGACTCACAGAAAAGCAAAATGCCCGAAAACCTCTTCTCGCGCGCGGACCTCGATGAGATCCTTGTCGCCTATAACCAGGACCCCGAGACCTTTCCCACCGTCATGCAGTACAACAAGAGGGACCTGGCCAACATCTCCTCGATAGAGGAGATGGCCGGCGCACTGAACCCCCGCAGCAGCTCGGAGTTCGCATCGGTCGCCATCACGGGCCGGCAGGTCATGGAGGCCCTCAAGGGAATATCGGCCGAGGTGATCAAAACCAACAAGAATAGATATTTATGAGCACCCGCCGCGAGTCGGCGGGCTCTCTCGGCAACGAAAAAGGGGGACTATCGGTCCCCCTTTTTCGTTGCCCGGAATCTTTATCGCTTCAGGTAGATGAACTTCGCATTGGGTCTGCCCACATAGCAGACTTTCGTGAACCCATAGTACTTGATGATATCATAGGACCTCTTGGCATTGTCATAGTTCTGGTTGAAGTCAAAAATCCAATGACTCCCGTCCACGATCTTCCAGCTGCCCGACACGTATTTGACCTCGATGGTGTTGGGGTCAAACGAGACGCAGTCCTCCCCCCCACGTCGCCCGACGGCGCGGCGCCCGCGACCAGCCAGTATTCAAAGGGTGCGTTAGGCCGCCCCACAAAGCAGTGGCTGTCCATCCGATAGTATTTGATGATATCCAGCGACCTCTTGGCGTCAATGATGTTAAACCCGAAATCGAGCAGCCAGTGGCTGCCGTCGACGATCTTGAAACCTCCATTGACAAACGTGACGGTGAGGTTATCTACATTAAAGCCAATACAGTCCTCCGCAGGTTTCGTGGGGACAACGGGCGGAAGGATCGGTCCTATGGGCGTGATCGGCCCTATGGGAGTTATCGGCGTGAACACGGCGGTCTTCTTGAAGTAGGTCATCGAAGGGCTGGGCCTGCCGACGTAACAGATCTCGGAAAAGCCGTACTTCTTGATGATGTTAAAGGCCTCGTTTGCCTCGGCCTGGCTTTGCCCGAAATCGAGGAGCCAGTTACTTCCGTCGACGATCTTCCAGTTCCCGCCGACGTACGTGACCTGGATGGTGGCCGGGTTAAAGGAGATGCAGTCCTCTCCGGGGATGCTCCCCATCGGGGCCGCCCCGCTCGCGAGCCAGTATTCCATGGAAGGATTAGGTCTGCCGACAAAACACTGGCTGTTGAGCCGGTAGTGCTGGATGATCTGGAGCGCTTTATACGCCTCGTCCTTATTGTTGCCGAAATCAAGGAGCCACATTGACCCGTCGACGACTTTATAGCTGCCGTTGAACAGGCCGACCTTGCAGTTGTCGGGGTTAAACGGGATACAATCCTCGGCCGCCGACAGCACAAAGGGCAGCGAGAGCAGGAGCATCACCATGATAAAGATGATTTTTTTCATAGTTCCTCCATACCAATAATAGGCGGTTTGTTTTAGATACATAGGATAACATTGCATGAGGGTCCTTTTCAATAGAAATCCCCGTGCTGTGGACGGCGACCCGCACCCGCTACGGGACCCTCGCCGATACCCTCAGACCCTGTTGTCACTATATCGCGTATCCCCCATGTTGCCTTGCGCTCGGTCACATTATCGGCAAAATTGCGTCCGCGGCGCGCTACGGGCACGCCAAACCCACGAGCCTCAAGAGGGTAATATTCACTGAAATGAATAGACATAAGATAAGATATGTATAAGATCAAAAATATTATATTGTATATTAGTAAAATTCTTTAGCACTAGGATTTTTTTCTGGTATAATATCTAACACACCAAAGCACGTGAACTCTTTTTCTCGCTCAAGAACCACTCCGGGAAACCGGCAAGCGGGGTCCCCGTTTTACAAAATGAATCGGCCGTTTAAAGGACTCCCATATGGGTGAAAGACCGATACAGGTTTTACTCATAGAAGACAATTCCTTTGACGTACAAGTCATACAGGACCTCCTTTCGCGCATCGACGGAAATCCATTCGAGCTGACCTCTTGCGGATGTCTGACCGACGGCATCGACGCCTTGATAAAAGATGGGCCGGATGTCCTTCTGCTTGACCTTAATCTTCCGGAGAGTAAAGGGCTCACCTCTCTCAACACGATCCTCTCCCTCAAGGCTCGGATACCCATTGTGATCGTCTCCGCCGACGGGGACCAGCGCATCGCCTTTGAAGCGGTAAAGCTTGGCGCCCAGGACTACCTCGTCAAGGGCCAGCTCTCCGATCATATCATTTCCCGCTCCATTCGCTACGCGATAGAGCGAAACCGCATCGAGGAAGAGCTCAAAAAGGCACGCGAAGAGCTGGAGCAGAGGGTAATCGAGCGCACGGCCGAGCTGGCGCGGGTAAACGAGGAGCTGAAAAGGGAGATCATCGAGAGGAAACACGCGGAAGCGGTCCTCCGAGAATCCGAGGAAAAGTGGAGGAATCTCTTCGAGAACTCAATCGAGGCCGTCTTTACACTGGATCTCGAGGGGAGGATCACATCGGTGAACGAGGCCGTGTTAACCCTCACGGGATATACCCGGGAGGAACTGATCGGGAAAGGCATACTCGACTTCATGAAGCACGACGCGGAGCACCAGCTCAATGAGCCGTTCACGCATCTTTTGAGGACCGGCCAGCCCCTTGTTAACCTTAACTACACACTGCTCACTAAAATCCGGCGACGAGCGGATCGTCGAGGGATATATCAACATCATCAGGAAAGAAAACAAGGCAAACGGTTTCCAGGGAACGCTGCGCGATATTACCGACAAGAAGAGGCTCGAGGCCCAGATCCTCCAGACCCAGAAGATGGAAGCTGTTGCCTCCCTGGCCGGGGGGATGGCGCACAATTTCAACAACATTCTCGTGGGGATCATGGGGTATGCCGAATATCTCCTGGCCAAGAAGGATAAAGAAGATCCCGACTACAAGGCCCTCACGACAATCTACGAGGGAACCGTCAGGGCCTCCGAATTGACCCGCCAGCTGTTGAACACCGCGCGGGCGGGAGAATATTATCCGCAAGAGATCAATCTCAACGACATCATCAAAAAGCTCCTTCCCCTGATACAAGGGACCTTCGACAAATCCATTGAGATCAAAACGGACCTTGCCGCCAACCTCGCCCCGATCGAGGGAGACGCGGGTCAGCTGGAGCAGTCGCTGCTGAACCTTGCCATCAACGCGCGGGACGCGATGTCGTCCGACGGGGTGCTCACGTTCAAGACGAAGAACCAGCATTTAGACGAGCGTTTTGTGAAAAACCACCTGGATGCCGGGGAGGGAGACTACGTGCTGTTGTCGGTCTCAGACACGGGCCACGGCATCTCACCACAGATACAGGGACGAATATTCGAGCCCTTCTTCACCACCAAGGAAGACAAGGGCGGCACCGGCATGGGGCTCTGTTCGGTCTACGGCATCGTCAAGAACCACAAGGGATTGATAACCGTCGCAAGTGACGTCGGGAAGGGAGCGACGTTTACCCTCTACTTCCCGACCGGCAGTGAGAAGGTTGAAGAAACGCAGTGGCCCGTGCTCAAAAAGAGGAAAGGCAAGAAAAATGAATTGATACTTCTTATCGATGACGAGCCGGTTGTGCGGGAAATGTGGGGTGATTTCCTCAACACCCTCGGATACCGGGTCATCACGGCCCGGGACGGGAAGGAAGGCATCGGGGTGTTCGAGCAGAACCGAGACCAGATCGATCTGGTGATTCTCGATCTGATCATGCCTCGTCTTGGCGGAAAGGAGACCCTCATCAGGATCAAGGAGATCAACCCTGACATAAAAGTGATCATCACCTCGGGGTACACCGAGTATGAAAAGATGAGGGAAATGCTCGGGAAAAAGACTGTCGGGTTTATACCCAAGCCTTCGCAGCTGGCGGAGATATCGCTGAAGATACAGGAAGTCCTGCATAAGAAAGGGTGACGAGCCGGAAGGCCCGCCACCCCTCATTGAGAAAACCGTTTGTCAGTTCAGCACTCGCCAGTCAATTCTCGCTGGCTCACTCTTTCGGCCGCATGTCCACAACCCGTGTCGCTTTGAGGGCGGTCGTCGGATCGAAGATCTCGGAAGGCGGCACGAAGGCTACTTCCGGGCGCATCTCCACGGTCTGGCGTGCCGCCTCGATAACCTCCGCCGCCACCGCCTTCTCGTCCCGGTCGGGATTTCCGATCTTAATGAGGAGCAGATCCATTGAGTAGGGATCGTTGGGATCCTCCTTCGTGAAGACAATCTGATACTCGGTGACCCCCTTGATGTTCGCGATGGCGTCCCTGAGCGTCTCCGGGTTTATGAGGGTCCCCTTGAGCTTGACCAGCTCCGAGGTCCGCGTGCCGTAGGTCGACCCGACGGCGGTGATCAGCCGAGCCGAAAGTCTCCCGCAGTGGGGGCACGGCTCGTGCGTCATCGCGACAATATCACCCAAGACGTATCTCAGCAGCACGGTCCCCCGCCGGTCGAGATGAGTAACGGCAAGGAGGCCGGTCTTGCCGTCCTCGACGCGCTTTCCGGTCGTCTCGTCCACTACCTCCAGGAAATAGTAGTAGTCGTCGGTCACATGGTTTCCCCCGAACTCGACGCACTCCTGGAGCGACGTCTGGAGCTCGGTCGCCCCAAATCCGTTGCCGATATAGACGTCTCCCGCGCCCATGTTCTGAAGCCGCCGCCGCATATCGTCACGCATCCCCTTGGGCACCGCCTCACCGAGCGCGCCCACGGACCGCACGGCACTGTAGTCTTTTTTCTGTTTTTCCGCCTCGACGATGACCCTCCTGATATAGCTGCCAATCCCCGATAGGAGTGTCACACGCTTAATCTCGATATCATCAATGACGTCCTGGATGCTGCGGTGAATGGGCGGCTCCATCCCCGGATAGGGAGAGCCGGTAAACCCCCAGCACATCGAGCAACCGATGGTCGCCGAATAATGGAGGGTCTTGTAGTAGCCGAGGTGCGGGATGAAGTGGAAGGGGAACACATTCATGACCATATCACACGGCTCGATGCAGCCGATGGCACACCCCCGGATAAACTGGATCGCTTCTCGAAACATGTCGTAGGTCGTGTTGTAGAAACGAGAGGGGAGCCCGGTTGTAGTGCCGGTGGTGTAGTTGATTTCATAGGGGATCCACTCGAGCCCCGGCGCGGGTGGCGTCAGCACAAACCGCATCCCCCTGTCCACCATGTAATCCTTCTTGAAGGTAAGGGGGATCTTCTCCAGATCCTCCATCCCCTTGATGTCGCCCGGCGCGATGCCGTGCGTCTTGAAAAACTCCGTGTAAAAGGGCGAGTATTTATGGAGGAGGTCGATCTGGTTTTTTAACAGCTCGCCCTGCTTTGCCGTCACCTCGTCGCGGGACTTCCAGGCCGGGTCGGTATCCGCGTCCTTGGCATAGACCGGCCATTTGCGCACAAAGGCCTTATGCTCGGCGGGTGTCGACGGCCGCTTCGTGTAGGGTTTGATCTTTGCCATAGAGCAACTCACTAAATATATGATTTATACTATATACGGATAGCCTGCGATCACCTCTTCTTCTTTCCGGCAGTCCCCTAAGAAATCGTGGATTCCTTGGGGCGCTATTATCCTCCCGTCAGCAGCGTCACCAGCTTTACCTCGTCCCCATCAACGAGCGCCTGATCCAGGTCCCGCTTCTTCCCATTGACGTAGGAGGCCATTTTGAGCTCCCGCGGGATCTTGAGCACAAGGATGAGCTCGCGGGAGGTCGTCCCTTCCTTCACATCCAGGTTTTCCCCCTGAGCATATTTCTTGATCAGCCCGATGGGTACAACCGTTATCTTCACGTGTCCACCCTACCAGACCGCCTGTGCCTCATCATTCATGCCGTACTCGGCCAGCGTGTCCTTTGTCGGGATCCCTTTTTCCGGGTCGATTCCGGCCAGCCCGTAAAATTTCTCCTTCATGCCGGCAAGGTCCATCTGGACTCCCTCGGGCTCTCCATCACGGGCGGGCTCGAGCATGCGCGGGGTCAGGTCGTCGTCGGCCGCGGTCCTGCCGAAGCGGAAGTTGATAAGTCGCTTGAGGTAAAAGACCCGGCGTCCGGCCCGGAGCATCTCGGTGGCGTCCCACCCGTAGCCGGGGACCGTGTTGAAGAGGTCTACCCACTGGGGAATCTTCATCTCCCGATCGGCGAATTGACACCAGCAGGCGCTGTTCTCGATGCTCCCGATCTCCCACGCCGTGACGGTGGATTCGGCCTTATACTGATCGGTCTTCGGCTCCAGCTCATACTCGAAACCGATCTCCGGCCAGTAGCAGGCACCCATCTCCATGAAGAGCATCGGCGTGGCGACATGACACGCCCCCCGGGGACTCGTGGCGTAGGTAAGGGCCAGGCCGTGCCCCCCCCCGCGGGGGTCGTGCATAGGCGCCTCCATTCCCTTGCTGTGGCACGTGTAGTCGATTGAGCCCTTCCCTATCTTCTTTGCCGCGTTCACGCTCCCCTCCGCCAGGAGCTGCCCCAGCTTTCCCGTCCGCAGAGCGATGGCGGGGACAATCGTGTTGATGACCGTCTCCAGGTCCGCCCAGTGGATCTCGATTCCGTCCGTGTCGTCCTTGCCGAGGTGTCCTTTTTCGAACGCCTCCATCGCCCAGGCGATCGTCATGCCGCAGGAAATGGTGTCGACCCCGAGGTTGTTGCACACACGGTTGACCTTGACCGTCGCGGCAAGGTCCGCAGAGTTCATCAGAGACCCGAAGGCGGCGATCGTCTCGTACTCCGGCCCGGGCCCCTCCGGCGTCGCATACGGCCCCTCCTTGACCTCGGCGACCCGTTTACAGGCCACTCCGCAGAAGGCGCACGAAGTCGTCTTTGTCAGGTACCGGTCGGTCAGCTCCGAGCCGGTCAGCGCCGACCCCATCTCCTCGTTGAAATTCGAGGTGAAGTTCTTGATCGGGAGGTCGCCGCCGTACATTCCGCCCTCGAGGTTGGCGGCGGTGCCGTTCTCGTGGAGCACCACGGCGGCCAGCGCCTCCTTTAAAGCGGGGTTGACCTCCTTTCGGAGTTTTTCGTATGCCGCGGGATCGGCGAAGCTCATTTCCTTTTTGGTTGCCTTTACGACGATCCCCTTGAGGTTCTTGGAGCCCATCACCGCGCCGAAGCCGGCGCGCCCGAACGCATGGTGAGCCTCGTTCATGATGTTGGCATACTTCACGAGATTTTCACCCGCGGGGCCGATGAGGACGGTGCGGTAGTCTTTCCCGTGCTTTTGTTTCAGTTCGCTGTTGACTTCCTCGATTCCCTTGCCCCAGTACGGGGCGGCATCAGTGATCTCGACCTTATCATCCTGGATCATCAGAAGGGAGGGTTTGGCCGCTTTCCCGGTGATGATGATCCCGTCATACCCCGCGTATCTGAGCTCCGGGGCGAAGTACCCGCCGCAGGATGAATCACCCCACGAACCGGTCAGGGGAGAGCGCCCGGCGACGCTGTTGCGGCTGGCGCCCGACATCCTGATGCCCGCAAACGGCCCGTTCATGAAGATGAGCATCGCCTCCGGAGAGAGGGGGTCGGCCGTAAAGCTTCCCCGTTCCCAGAAGATCTTCGCCGCAAGCCCGCTGCCCCCGATGTATTTCTTGTAGTCCTCCTCGGGCAGTGTCTTTATTTCGATGCTGCCGGCGGTGAGATCAACCTCGATGATTTTTCCCGTATTTCCAAACATGGTGTCCCCCTTCTTGAGGTGAGCAAAAGACGGGCGATTCCGGGGATGCGGCTCCGATGCAGCACGACACGCGGCCGATTGATAAGCCCCCGTTCGGGACCTGCGTGCGCGGTACGGCGCCGGCCGGTCGGATATCGCCCATCTCTCTGAGAGAGGCGGAAAAAAGTCCTATGGCGACCCTACTTGATGATCTTGCTTGCCTGGCCCGTCTCCTGGAGGACCTGGTTATAGTACTCGGCGACCTTCTTGAGCTTGGGCGCCAGCTTCAACAGCCCCGTCGCCGACCCCTTCACCTTGATCTTGCCGCGGGTGATGGCCATGACCGGGTTGAGTTTGTTGGACCAGGAGCGGTGGGCGTCGTCAGCGGAGAGCGTCATGACGAGATCCGGTTTGTCGGTCGGCTTGCCGGCTCCAGCCATGACCTTTCCCCCCCGGGTGTCCCAATACCAGGCGCAATTGGGGCCGTCCTGGGTATAGTCAAAGAGGATGAGCTGGTTGACTTTCTTGAGCCCTGCGCCGAGATCGGGGTCTTTAATGCATTTGTCAAACATCTTCAGAAAGGTATCGATCGGTTCCTTTTCGTCTTTCCAGAATTCCATCGTATCCTCCACAATGAACGGTTAATTATATAGTACCAAAAAATTCTCTCTTTTCATCGGCTGCCCTCATGCTCAGGCGCCCACGGCGCGGCAGACATTCGACGGCCGGGACCTACTTCATCGCCTTCATATAGAGGTCCAACACATTGCTCTCCTCGACCGGATTCGGGTTATAGCCGATCTGCGAGTCGCCCATGGCCGTCTCGGCCAGGGGCTGCAGTTTGGCCCTGTCCTCCGGTACGCCGAGAGACTTCAGGGTATCCGCGAGCCCGATCTCCTTTTTGAGGTCTTTCACGGCCTGGACGGCCTTCTTCCCGGCCTCGACGGGATCCATCCCGTTCACGTTGATCCCCATGGCGTCGGCCACCATCTTGAAGCGCTCCGGCACGGCCTCCACGTTGTACTCCATCACCAGCGGCAGCATGATCGCGTTTGCCAGCCCGTGGGGGATGCCGTAGACGCCGCCCAGCGCATGGGCCGTCGCGTGGACCGCGCCCGTCATGGAGTTTCCGAACCCCATGCCGGCCATGCAGCTGGCGATCAGCATCCCGCCCCTGGCGTCTATATTGTCCGGTTCCTTGACGGCAAGCGGCAGAAACTTGAAGATCATCCGGATCGCGTGGAGGTTCAGTCCGTCCGCGATCGGCTCGGCCGACGTCGCGGTGACCCCCTCCACCGCGTGGGTGAGGGCGTCCATGCCGGTAAATGCCGTTACCTTGGGCGGAAGCTTAACCGTCAGCTCGGGGTCGAGCATCGCCAGGTCGCAGTTCGCGTAGGGGTGCGCCACCGAGAGCTTCGTATGCGCCTCCGTGTCAAGCACCACCATCGCAAACGTCACCTCGCTTCCGGTCCCCGCCGTGGTCGGAAAGGCGATGTGGGGCGGAAGGAGCTTTGCGCCCTCAAAGAGCGCCGCCTGATCGGCCAGCGGTTTGAAGTCAGTATAACCCTGCCCGATCATGATGTTGACGGCCTTGGCGGTATCCATGACGCTCCCGCCGCCGATGACGATCATGCAGTCGGCGCCGTTTTTCTTATAGAACTTCGTTCCCTCGTTGATGATGTCGATCCGGGCGTCCTGGACGATCCCGTCGAAGATCCCCACCAGCTTGAGATCGGACTTCTTCACCTCATCGGCGACCATATCGCAGACACCGGCCTTGACGATCCCTTTGTCTGTAAAGATGACCGCTTTCGTCCCCCCGAGCACTCCCATTTCGTAGCCGACCTCGGCCCGGAGCCCCGGCGAGTACATGATTTTGGGACGGTGCAGGAAGACAAAGAAAGGATCAAACGTGATATCGGGATACTTCATAGAAGGCCTCCTTTTTCAGGTTGATACATAGTATATAATATAAGTGCTTGTGCGCTTCGACTCACCCGCGATCGCGTCAAATAGGGGGCCACGGACGTCAGCCGCGTGAGACCATCGAGAGGACCTGGTCGATCACCTTTTTGTTCATTTCGGCAAAGTCAAACGCGCGAGAGTCAAAGATGTGCTGGAGCGACGCGCCGAGCACCGCTGCGATAACGAAGGATGAGGTGCTCTGTAACACGAGGTCCGCCTTGAAGACGCCCCGGGAGATGCCCATCTCGAGGATCTTTTCGATCTCACGTCTCCAGTGCGAAAACAGCTTCGCGTTGATTTCCTTAATGAACTCCTTATGGTTGATCTGTGTCCAGAAGACCATAATGACACGGTAGAACTCCATATGCTCGTGCACGATATCGAGGCTTATCTCGATGACGTTTCTGAGCTGCTCTTCCGGCCCCGAGCTCTCCTTCCTAACTTCGGCGAATCTTTTGTCGATGACGGCGATGATGGAATCGAAGAGCGAGACCATCATATCATCTTTGCTCTTAAAATAGTAGTAGACTATTCCTTTAGAGAAGCCGGCGTGATCGGCGATATCCTGAACCGTGATATTTTCGTACCCGTTCTTGGCGATGATTTCGTACGCGGCGCGCGTAATCTGGGTCTCGCGGCGGCTCTTGAGGTCTTCTTTTGAAACCATATGCGTGGCCTGGAAGGTTTACTGACCAGTCAGTATTCTAACGCCTCGATCACCGTGAGTCAAGGCTTTTCAGAGAGAAGGCCACCCGCAGGGCGTCGTCGAAGAAGGGGTGTCCTATTGCGCATCCAGCACACGGATAAAATCGACGAGGATCCCAAAGCTCTCCTCAAGGATGTCCGTGTTCACCACCGAGCGCCGGTCCCTGTCCGTATCGAGGATGAAGAGCCCGATCCTCGGGATGCCTTCCACCGTTATCGCCGGATACCCCGCGTCGAGGAAGACCTGTGAGTCGGCCCCTACGCCCGGTATCGAGACGGGAGACAGGTCGTACCCCCGGCGCTTCCCGATCATGGTGAGGATCTCCTCCAGCCGGTCGGAAGACCCCTCCGCCCAGGAGCGGGGCGGTGCCATCCCCAGGCACTCGAGGTTGACGGCGGCGGTAATCCTCGCGGGCATACGGGGACTTGTCTTTGACAAACCGCCGGGAGCCGACGTGCCCCTCTTCCTCACCGTCGAAGGCGACGAACAACAGGGTGTGCCTGTTGGACCTGTCACGAAAGCACGAAAAGAGGGCGACCAGCATCGTGACACCCGAGAAGTCGTCCAGCGCCCCCTCCCCCTCCCCCTCCTGGGCCCGGTCGAGGTGGGCACAGATGATGATCGTATCCGGGAGCTTTCCGGCAACGGTGACAATCACGTTCCCCGGGCACCCCTCCCCATCCCCGAGCGGCTCAACAGCAACCTCTTTTGCGCCGAACCCGGCAAAGAGGTCGCGGACAGCCACGCACCTTTCGCCGCTTTCCCGGGGGATGGCCGAAAAACGGTCCCAGATGCGCGCCGGCCCGGCGCAGGGATCTGCAGACAACGCCCTCGCCGTAAAAAGGAGAAAAAGTAGGAGGACGAACCCGCCGACACGCTTTATGGGGGCACATCGATTACTCACATCCTATCCTCATGCTCCGCCGGCACCAGGGGCCGGCTTTACCACGGTTTGACGTCGCGCAGCGGCGACTCCGACCGGAGAATCATGGCGGTGGCCTTCGCCTCACATCTGTCCGCACAGAGCCCGCACCCCTGGCAGTTGAGCACCCGGGCAACCCGATGCTTCCCGTTGCGGGCGCGCCCGGCGACAAGCTCGCGCTCGTCGAAGGGGCAGACGTCGATGCACGTGCCGCATCCCCTGCACTTCTTCTCGTCCACCGTCGAGACCGATCGGGAGGGGTAGAAGGTGTATGGCTCGTCTTTGAAAAGTCGGTACGCCACCAGCGGGACGCATGACTCTTTGCAGCAATTACAGACGACGAAGTAGTTTTCGCTCTGCCGGTAAAAGAGGTGTCGATCGATAGACTGGATCATGCCGTCCGCCCGCGACTTTCTACAGATCTGTTTAGCCTCTTGTTTCGTGATGATCCGATAGTCTTTCGGGAAAAGGTCCTTGTACCAGATCGTGGCGGACTGTCTGATGACGATATCGGTCATGATCTCATGGTCGCAGTTTTTGTTGCCGACCCGGCAGCGACACGGCCCGACGGCGATGGCGTGATCGTCGGAGAGGCCGTCGATGAAGGAAAGGGCCTCATCGAGCGTCGTGGCCTGGCAGACAACCCCGCGCGTGCCCAGGAAGTGGGCGAAAAGGTAATAGAAGGGCTTGCGAAACCAGGCCTTCTTCATGACCGAAAGGCGGCTGACCCGGAACAGGATCCTGAGGAGCTCCACCTCGTGCCAGGCGTAGCCCTTGAAGAGAAATCGTCTGAGTCTGGAGCCCTCGTCGGTGATGTGCCCGATCAGCGACAACGACAGTGCCGCGAGTATCGCTTCCATCTTACCTTCCTCACGTATCCCACGGAGATATGGGCATCAGACCTTCGGGCTATTGGCCGGTCTTTTCAAACTCCTCTTTGAGCCTGAGCTTCATGATCTTGCCCACCGGCGTCAGGGGCAGGGAGTCGCGAAAGACGATCTGCCGCGGCACCTTGTAGTCGGCCAGGTGCTCCTTGCAGTAGGCCTTGAGCTCCGCCTCGCTGGGCGCACTTCCCGGCTTCGCCACGATATAGTAGCGGCCCACCTCCCCGAGGACCGGGTCGGGCACGCCGATGCCCGCGGCCATCAACACCTTCGGGTGCTTGGAGAGGAGATTTTCCACCTCCACCGGGTAGACGTTGTAGCCGCCCTGCAGGTACATCTCCTTCTTCCTCCCCTTGAGCGTGATGTACCCCTTCTCGTCGACGTATCCCATGTCCCCGGTATGGAGCCACCCGTCGGCATCGAAGGTCTCGGCGGTCTCATCCGGCATCATGAAGTAGCCCCGGCAGACCGCGTCCCCGCGAAAGCAGAGCTCACCGACCTCACCCACCGGCAGCTCCTTGCCGTCGGCGTCAACGACCTTGACCTTGAAATCTCCGATCGGCTTGCCGATGGAGCGCACTGTCGTCTCAAAATCGCTGTCCCAGGGGGAAAGCACGACCGCGCCGGAGGTCTCCGAGAGCCCATAGAGGTTCATGACCATGGCGTTTGGAAAGACTTCCTGGATCCTCGTGAGGAGGGCCGGCTCGGAGTTGGAGCCTCCCGAGATCGCCAGCCTCACCCGGCTCATATCGAGCTTCAGAAAATCCGGGTTCATAAAGAGGAGCGTGTAGAGGGTGGGGACTCCCCCGTAGACCGTCGGCTTGTAGATCGAGGCCTGTTTCACTATATCGTTGAGATCGGGCGTCGGGATAAGGACGCCGGGGGCCTTGGCCAGGAGGCTGGACAGTATCGCGCAGGTGATCCCCCCCACGTGGTTGAGCGGCAGCACCACCAGCATGCTGTCGTCGGCGCTCATCCGCGCGTGCTCGACCTGCGCCCGCGCCGAGGCGAGCTGGCTCTTGTGGGAGATCGCCGCGCCCTTGGGCTTGCCCGTCGTGCCGGAGGTATAGATAATGATGATCAGGTCATCGGGGACGACCGCCTTCTTCGCGGCGCGAAAGGGCGGCAGTGTCCACCGTGGTCTGTTGAAGCGAGCGGTACGTCCGGCCGCCGGCAAAACGCGCCACGGCCCCCGGCGGGGTCGTCTCCGTTTCGATGAAGATGAAATCAGTGACGGTCGGGATCTTTTTCCGAAGCCCGTCCAGAAAGGACAGGTAGTCAAAGCCGGCAAGGTCCGTCGGGGCGACCAGGGCCCGCGCCCCGCTCTGGTTGAGCATATAGTCAAGCTCCATGTCCCGATACCGGACGTTGAGCGCCACTACTACCGCGCCGATCTTTGCGGCGGCAAAATAGGTATAGAGCCACTCGGGCTGGTTGAGGCCGATCATCCCGATCCGATCCCCCTTCTCGAATCCGAGCGCCAACAGCCCCGCGGCCACGCGGTCCGACGCCTCGTCCACGTCCCGAAAGCTGATCTCACTTCCCCGGTAGATATATGCCGTGCGAAAAGAGCCGTCCGGAAGCGGACGCGCCGCCTCGGCCAGCGCTTCGTGGATCAGGTTCGTTTTGCCGCTCTGTTTCATGGGCGGGCTCCCACAGAGGTTATGATGCTGCGTGCATCGGATCGCCAAAACGAGTGCCGCCGCCACGCTGAATGGCAGCGTCTCTTCGAATTATCGTAGGGGAATTTTCCAACAACAATACATGAGAAGGCCGGCACAATCAATCAAAATAGTACGGAAGCGCGCCGCCCCTCGGACCGAGGCCTACTTTCGGAGGGGCTTGACAACGGCGACGGCTGCTGTTATTGTTCCTTTTCTTGAAGAGGACTGAGAAGAGAGATGGGACTCGAGATTATCCTGACGGAGGGCGTAAACCCGCCCGAGCTTTCCCACGGCGGGACGTACGACGATACGCGGCACGCCGTCGTCCTTCCCCGCGGCGCCTGTATCATCGGGGTGGGGGGATTTTTGTTCGATGAGGTGTCGCCGGACGGCACAATGAAAGAAGCGACCAACCGCTTCTGGCTGAGATTCGTTGACATCAAGTATATCAAGACGACCGAGGGGACCGTCCTCTTCAGGAACTTCGACCTCTGCCCTTCCTGCGACGTGATGGATCATGTCTTCAAAAACGACCGGAGGCGCGGGGTCGTCCGCACCTGCCGCCGCTGCGGAAGGGATATCCCTATACGCGAATAACCGACAGTAACGAGCCTTAAAAACTCCACCCTTACCTTTGAACAAATCAAGACCCAATCCCACATCTTCCCATTTTCATCCCTCCCACGTATAGCCGACAAAAAAGAGGGAGCATTCGTCTCCCCCTTCCTGATCCCCGGTTTGCCGTTTGGGGTGGCGTCCCCCAAGGGAGACGTTCGCTTGACGCCGGGACAGGCCTCATGTTTTTTGTACATGCCTGCAAAATAATTTGCACTTTGCGTTACATAAAAGTATTAATAATAACAGGCGGTTCCCTCCAGTGCCAAAATAGTCTGCATACTGAATAATTCCTGCCCCCTCGAAGAGAATCCATGTCATGGATAACCGGGTCATACGTACCACAAACCGCGTCTTTTCTCTCATAACCAATTGAAATAATTCAATATTTAGTGCTTTAAGTTGGCACGACGATTGCTCTTAGAATACTCAGCCGCGATTACGCATCAATATAGGCCGTTGGTCATGCCTCGGTCGGATGTGTAGCGCTAATACGTAGGAGAAAGCCATGACACATTTGAAAGCAGTTGGTGTTCCGCCCGATCTCGTTCCCGTTTTCGAAGCTGCTGAAGAAAAAATCAAGGGATTCTTCGACACCATTAAACCCTATCCCGAAAAGGGGAGAATAGAGATCGGTGGAACAAGGTTCATGTGGGCCCAGGCGCGCGGAATGGCGCTTTCTTTCCGTGATACGATAATAGACATATACGGTGAGAAAGGGACTGAACAAATTCTGTATAAGTTCGGCCACTCCCTCGGTTCTCACGAGGCCAAGGCCTTCATCGAGCGCTTCAAACTGAAAGATCCGGTGGAAAAGCTTGCGGCGGGCCCGGTCTACTTCGCCTATACCGGCTGGGCATTCGTCGAATTTCTCCCGTCCAGCAGGCCCGCTCCGAATGAGGACTGCATTTTGACGTACAACCATCCCGGCTCTTTTGAGGCCGAGTTCTATCTCGCGGACAAGAAAAAAGCCGACCACCCCATCTGCTTCATCAACGCCGGGTATTCGTCGGGGTGGTCGGCGGAAAGCTTCGGTCTCCCGCTCGAGTCACGGGAGGTCACCTGTCAGGCGCGGGGAGACGAACATTGCACGTTCGTTTTGACCCACCGCAACAAGATGCTGGAGAGGCTCGAGAAATTCAGAGAGCTCCTGAAGACGAAGAAACGCTCCGAGATTACGACGGAAGACCTGCTCTGAGGACGGTTCGAAAGACTGTTGAAGAGGTTGAGATTTGCATGCTCTCCAAGCGGCTGGGGGCGCGGCATGGCCCTTGCTTTCCGAGATACTATGCCCGATACCTACGGTGAAAAGGGGACGGAATAGACCCTCAATAAATTCGACCAATCACCGGGCTCCAGCAAAGCGAAGGGAATTGTATAACATCAAATCCTTATCCTGAACAATATTCACAGGAGCCAGCCATTATGAGCGGCGATGAGAAAATGGCGACGAATATGTCCATTCGGGCGGCCGTCGATTGTTTCACCGAAATCATGGGGAAGAACGGTGCGAGAATAATCTTCAGGAATGCGGGGTTCGAGCACATCTATGACACCCCCCCGCCGTACGACTTGAATCCTAATATTTCCGTAGAGTCACAAACTCGACTCTATATTGAGGTCGCCCAACTCGTCGGGCTCAAAGGAGCGCTGAGCATATGGAGGCGAGTCGGATATGCAGCCGTAAAATACGGGAATGAGTTCGGCCATGCATTTGACGCATATACAGATCTTCCTCCCGATGAAAAATACAACAAATCCAGCGAGCTCCTCTCGATGGTGATCGGCAAGGGGAAGACAGTGATGAGTGGCACGGGGAGGGTTGATTTTGACTGCTTTGACTGCACGGTATGCTCCCCGTACTTCTCCTCGGAGACCAAGAGGCCGGTTTGTCTTCTCTATACGGGTGCACTTCAGTATATTGCCGATTGGGCGTACGGGAAAAACGCCGCACAGGTCGTCGAGACGAAATGCAAGGCAAAGGGTGACGACACGTGCTACTACGAGCTGGTAATGACTGAGCCTTCTTGATATGACCTGCTTGGCCGGGTTGTCCGCTCCCGTAGCGGCTGCTGAAGACAGATCCCGATGAGGGGGTAGCCGACAGCAACGATCCCCCCAAAATGTCATCCTTACCTTTGAACGAATCAAAGCGTAATCCCATATCTTCCGCCTTTTCATCTATCGCGATCCCCGCAAATCTGACAGTGGAGATTAATAAGCCAAGAGGAAAGTCGCCATGGCGATTAACCTCCCTCTCGATAATGCCAAAACAATAGAAGATAGTATGCTGACATATGATATTCGTTTTTATGCGCATGTGCAAGAAATCTTGCACCCTTGATTTTCGGAAATACCAATGATAATAGGCTGTTTCCCGAAACGTGACAAGAATTATGCATAGCGCGCCTCCCCTCCCCCCGGCCAAACGGATATAGGCTCGACAGGTGAGCCATTAGGATAACAAACTAAGTGTTTTCTTCTATAACCAGTTGATGTCGCTTAAGGCTCCCCGCGCCTAAGGTGGTACACTATTTGCTACTTACCATATCTTGGCCGTAAATACTTACCGGGCAAGATAGAAAGTCAGGCTCTATGTCGGATAGATTACATCAATTAGTAAGGAGAAATTCATGACAGCATTGAAAGCAGTGGGTGTCCCACCCGATCTTGTTCCCGCCTTCCAGGCCGCTGAAGAAAGAATCAAGGGATTTTTCGATATGATTAAGCTCTATCCCGAAAAGGGGAGGATAGAGATCGGCGGCACGAGGTTCATGTGGGCACAGGCGCGCGGAATGGCGCTTTCTTTCCGTGACACGATAATCGACATATACGGTGAGAAAGGGACTGAACAAATTCTGTATAAGTTCGGCCATTCCCTCGGTTCCTACGAGGCCAAGGCCTTCATCGAGCGTTTCAAGTTGAAAGACCCGGTGGAAAAGGTCGCGGCGGGCCCGGTCTATTTCGCCTATACCGGCTGGGCATTCGTCGAATTTCTCCCGTCCAGCAGGCCCGCGCCGAATGAGGACTGCATCTTGGCATACAACCATCCCGGCTCCTTCGAGGCCGAGTTCTATATCGCGGACAAGAAAAAGGTCGACCATCCCATCTGCTTCATCAACGCCGGATATTCGTCCGGGTGGGCCGCGGAGAGCTTCGGCCTCCCCCTCGAGGCCCGGGAGGTCACCTGCCAGGCGCAGGGAGACGAACATTGCACGTTTCTTCTGACCCACCGCAACAAGATGTTGGAGAGGCTCGAGAAATTCAGAGAGCTCCTGAAGACGAAGAAACGCTCCGAGATTACGACGGAAGACCTGCTCTGAGGACGGTTCGAAACTTACCGGTGGAGTAGTCATACTCCGCAAGGGGATGGGGGGCGCGGCGCCCCCCTTTTTTCTTCGCACCTCGCGGTTCCCTCACCTCGCCGCAAATCTCCGCCCAATAGAATATCCCAAAATAAAATAATATACATCTCACTTCCACCACAGTATAATGAGCCCAGTCTTTTCCATTTAAGAGAGGAGGGCATCTATGGTTCGACTCAGATACTTCTCTATTTTGCTCCTTGCCGTGCTGATTCTTTTGCCCGTGAGCGGCTTCGGGATCGACGTGGCCAAGGTACCCACCCAGGCCGAGATCACGGGGTGGATCGACACGCTCTGTACCCCGAATAACCGAAGGCCCGGCGAGGCCGGCGACCGCATGGCCGAGGATTTCATCTACCAGAAGTTCACCGAATTCGGCCTGAAAGACGTGAAGAAGGAGCCCGTCGATCTCACCGTCTGGCATGCGAACTCCTGGTCCCTTACGGCGGGCGATCAGAAAGTGCCGTCATTTTATGTCCTCAACACCGGCTTTACCCCGAAAGAGGGGATAACCGCCCAGCTTGTCTACCTCAAGAACGGGACCGTTGAGGACTTCAAGGCGGCCGACGTGAAGGGGAAGATCGCCGTGATCGACCTCGACTTCGGGATACTCCCGGCGCTCCCGCTGATCCTCATGGCATCCTACTACGTCTACGATCCCGGCCACACCTTCCTCTGGTGGGAGTGGCAGCCCACCACCTGGGTGAGGGAGAACTGGGACGCAGAGCCCGCCAAGAAGGGTGTCGAGAACACGAAGAACGCCTATGACCTCGCCATAAAAAACGGCGCCGCGGGCCTCGTCTGGATATTGAAGGATCAGCCCACGAACATCAATTCCTACTATAGCCCCTACGAGGGTATCATGACCGAGCTTCCCGCCCTCTACGTGGGAAAGTACGACGGAAAAGAACTGAAAGAGCGACTCAAGAAGGAAACCCTGAAGGGCACAATGGTGCTCTTAGGGACCAAGACCCCCGGCATCATGCATGACGTCTACGGGGTGCTTCCCGGCAAATCCAAGGATAGCTTCCTCATCACCACCCACCACGATTCCCCGTTCAAGGGATACATCGAGGACGGCACCGGGGTGGGGATGATACTGAGCCTGGCAAAATATTTCTCCCGGATCCCGGAGAGCGAGCGGGAAAAGACGCTTATCTTCGTGGCGTCGGCGGGTCACTTCTACGGCTCCAAGGGCATGGAGTCCTGGATCAATACCCACAAGAAGGATTACGTCAAGGATATCGTGCTCAACCTCAACATGGAACATATCGCCGCGAAGGAATTCGTGGAAAACAAACAAGGCAACTTCGAGTATTCGGGCAAGATGCAGACGCGGGGCATCTTCATCTACAACAATAATCACTATAAGCAGGCGATCGCCGAGGCGCTGAACGACACAAGGCTGGGGCGCTCCATCGTCGTCGCGATCACCGCGCTTGGCGAGGATCCACCGGGCGAGGGCATTTACTCCAACAGGGCCGGTATCCCGATCATCCACTACATCAGCGGGCCGACCTACCTGCTGGTCGACGCGGACACAAGAGACAAGATAAATTTCGATGAGCTGGTCCCCGCGGCGAAGACCTTCATCGAGGTCATCGAAAAGCTTGCGCCCCTGTCCAGAGAAGAGCTCAGAAAGAAAGAGAAGGAGGAGTAGAAAATGAAAAACAGAAAAGTGGTGAGCTTTCTGATCTCGCTGTTCTCCCCGATCCTCCCTATCGCCGCCGTTCTCCTCATTGACCGAATCGAACAGGCGGCAGCTCTCCTCGTTGTCTCGGTCATCATCCTGGCCGTGGTGGTCTGCTCGGTGATTATGTTGTTGAAGACAAAGGAAAAATCGCCGGGGATGAAGATCATCGGGACGATCTGTGCCGTCCTCGGCATTCTGATCACGGTGATCGTCGGACTTATCGCCGGATGGACGCTGACGAAGATATAGTCCGGATAAAACGCCACATTGAGGGGGGAACCTCCCGGAGGTCCCCCCTTTCTTTGTGGCACGCCGGTTAAGCCCGGAAGCCCGGCATCATCCTTTCACGCGCTTTTTGGCCTTATGCCTTCCACGAGAAACATCCGTCCGGCCTGGCCACGTGCCGGCACGACGTTTCATTGCTCCTTCCCCGTGCAACACGTCAGCAACTTGCCCGAAGCCGCTCCATGATGGGGCCCGTAAGGTGATCGTGGAGTAACCTGTTATTATTATCTATTCCGCACCACGACAAAGAGGGAATCCGCGCGGACCCCCCGCGCCGCCCGTCGAACCATGACCGTTCATCTCTGCAACAGATCAACCAATCGTCACGTGAAAGGCCCCCTCGGCCCCCGAGACCCCCCAAAAAGGCCAAAAAAACGTGAAAACGGGGCAAAAGACGGCACAATCGGAGGTCTATACCCGGCCTGCCTCACGACTCTGTGGCACGCGGATTGCTTAATAGAAGACAGAGAGAAAGTCAGAACGCGTTTTCAACAGCGCTCGTAATGGGGGGAAAGACGATGAAAGATGACGACGTTGGAAGCTGGATCATGGTTGTTCTCATGCTTTTTTTAACGATGTATCTGTTATATATGACCGTCGCCTGAAGACGGCCGAACAAGGGAGTGAGTGGAAATCGAGTGGAGTTTTGATAGGCAAACCGGCCGCGGACTTCGCGCCGTCCTTTATCTCTCTCTTCTCACCTTCCGCTCATTGCATCCGGCAAAGTCGCGAGCGTTTCATTAGTAATTTTAGCCTGCGCGGTGGAACTATGAAAGTCGGTGAGTTTAAATTCGACGAGCTCTTGAGCTTTGACCCTCATTGGGGACAAATCCTCTTCAAAGGCGAAGATTTACGCAGGATGAGCGCCGAGTCATTCGGAGACCTCCTCAATGAAACCATCGATATCGCCGGACCCAACATGGCCCGGGTATTGATGGAGCACATCGGCCGCACCGCCGGAAAGAGCGACGCACACACGATCAGGGAAACGCGTCCCGCCGGGACCGATCTGGACTGGCTGGCCTTCGAGCCCACCATCCGTACCTGGGAGGGAATCGTCGAAGGGGTCCCGGAGACCGTAGACATCGACCGGAGATCGGGAAGGTTTTACATCAAGGGGATCTGGAAGAACTCGTTCTTTGCCGAACAGTACGTCAGGCATTTCGGGAAGTCAAAAGACCCGGTCTGCTGGTTATTGAACGGATACGCCACGGGCTATGCGAGTGAGTTCTTCGGCGCCCACCTTGTCGCGCGTGAGCTTACGTGCAGGGGAATGGGCGACGATGCCTGCCGCTTCGAGATCGCGCCCATGCAGTAGCACGCCCTCTCTCCGGCCGACGCGCATGGGGCCCCGCCTTCTATTCGGTATCGCCGTGGGGTCGGGGGCGGATTTCACGGCCTGGTGGAATCGAGACCCGAATCGACGCCCCCAAGGGGCATTGCGTCAGGAGCCGCACGATCCGTAGATCAAATACGTTCATGCCCGTTCCATAGAAAAGACGATTGCAAAAACCACCGTTACCCCGCACACGCGTGGCCCCATACCGTATAAAAAAGGTTACGGACAAGGCAAAATTCTCCGCAAACAGAAGTTTACTGTTAGCTGCGTCACAGCTCAAGCGATAAGAGCTGTTAACATGGATGATGAGAGATGAACCGAAATACCTATGGTTTCGATAGTGCGGAAAATGAGGAGACAAGCAATGAAGTATGATGATGTCGGTAGTTGGCTTATGGTGATTATTATGCTCTTCCTGACGATGTACCTCCTTTATATGACCATCTTCTAATATCACTCGGAGAGCATTCGACGACGGACGACGACCACCGGATGTCTCCGCCACCCCTCTCCACGCCCGCCACAACTTTCCTTCACGCATTTCAGAACGACGACACCTCGCCCGTAATTTTAGCCCGGCTGACCCTCTGCATTTTCGCCCCTGGCCCGTCCGGAAGACGCATGCGCTTACACTCGGGGGGGATAATCGTGGGCGGCGGTGGGGGCACACAGGCGAGATACCTTCGTAACCTTAGGGCGGGCCGGCTTCTCTTGAAGGAAGCCAACGGCGTGCTCAGGAAAGTTCTATCTTCTTTATTTCTTCTCCTTTACCGTTGCGATGGTGAGCTTCTCAAACCCCGCCCGTTTCGCGGCGTCCATGACGGACACGACCGCCCCATGCGTCGCGTCGGAGTCCGCCCGGATGACGATATTCCCGGAGGGATTCGTTTTTTTGAGCGCCGGTGAGCTTATCCAGAAGAGTATCCGGAGTATAGGCCTGGTCTTCCATCATGATCTCGTTTTGCCTCGTCACCACCACGACCACCTCCTCGCCCGGTTTTGGGAGCTCTTCCACGGCGGATTTGGGCAGCTCCACCTTGAGGCCGGACGGATGGACAAAGGTCGTGGAAAGGACGAAGAATATGATAAGGTTGAGCACCACATCGATAAGAGAGGTCAGGTTAATAAATACCTCTCCCTGCGATTTTGCCTTTTTCCTGAAGTTCATGCCCCCCCCTTACTGGTCTCCCTTGATGATATCTACCAGCCCGATGGAATACTGCTGCATATCCAGCACGAGGTCCTTGACCTTGCCCAACAGGTAGTGATAACCGATGAGCGCGGGGATTGCAACGGTGAGGCCGCTGGCGGTGGTGATGAGCGCCACCGAGATGCCCCCGGCAAGCTGGGACGGATCGGCGACATTACCTCCCACGACCTTTTCAAAAACCTGGATCATCCCCTGGACGGTTCCCAATAGCCCCAGAAGCGGGCTGACCTGGGCGATCACCGAGAGGACTCCCACGTATTTCTCGATATACTCCGCCTCCTGTCCCCCGACCTCCTCGACGGCGACCTTGATGGCGTCCCGTTTCTTTCCGTAGTTGTTCATCGCGGCCTGAAAGATCCGCCCCATGGGGGAGCGATCACGCTCGAGGAGTACCGTCACGTCGTCTATTCGGTTCTGTTTGAGCAGCACCTCCACATCTCTCAGAAGATCGTCCGGGATGATCCTCTTCCTCCTGAGGAAGAAGATCCTCTCAAGGAAGACCCCGAGGGCAACCACGGAGCACAGGATAATCGGGATCATCAACACCCCGCCGCTGATGATAAAATCAAGGAAACTCTTCATCATTGCTCCCCTATTTATTCAACAGGTCTTTGACCCGGACCACTTCCACCTCGGAGCCGGCCAGCCTCTTTTCCATCTCTTTGAGGGCCTGGATTGTCTCCGGACGGGGATGGCAGATGGCAAGGGCCTTCCCGTTCTTTTTTGCCTTCTTGATGAGCTCATCGATCCTCATCTTGATCTTTTCTACGTCCGATTCGTTATCCAGGAAGACGTCTCGCTCAAGCGCGGCCACGCCGAGATTCCTGGCAAGATCGTAAGCGATGGATTTTGAGGTCGTCCTCGAATCGACGAAGAAGAGCTGCCTTTCCTTTATTTTCAAAAGGACGATCTTCATTTTCTCCCGGTCCTGGGTGAGGAGGGAGCCCATATGGTTATTGACTCCGCTGATATACGGGACCCCGTCGAGGTCGCCGGCCAGCGTGTTAACGAATTCTTCATCGCCCATAAAGACGAAAAGGCCCCCCGGCCCGGGATTATACTTCGGGTAGTCGATGGGCTCCATCGGGAGATGGAGCATCACCTCTCTCCCCTTTCCATGCGCCCGCTTTGCCACCTCGGCCGTATAGCTGTAATGGGGGAAGACCGAAAAGGTGACGGGATATTTCAGGGCCAATAGGTCTGTGACGAAGTTCTTATTGGGCCCCATGTCGTCGATGATAATGGCCACCCTCGGGAGGACTCGATGGGGGGGGACCGGTGTCGGGGGCTTGGTGGAGACAAAGGTGAGGCTCCGGATCGGCACCCCGTAGGCATAGACGGTCATCTCGAAGCCGCTCTCTATAACCTCGCCCGATTCCTCCCTGAGAACGCCCGGATACCCTCCGACATACCCGGAGAGGTACTCTCTGATCTTCTCCGCCCTCAGTCCCTCGGGGATCGTATAGCGCTCCCCGATCTCCGTGTACCCAATACCACCCTCCCGGCGGGCGGTCTCTTGTCGATCGGCGAGAGAATCGGCGCCGATCCCGAGGTCCGCGATCGCTCCCGTGATGTCTTCATTGAGGATCGCGATCCTACGCGAGATCTCGTCCTTCCCGAGGGGCAAGCGGACAGCATTTGGAACGGCAGGGGAGGAAGGGAGCTCCCCCCCTCCCCTTTTGCCGATCGCGTACATCAATAATAAAACGGCACAGGTCAACACGAGAAGAAGAAAGGCGGAAAAGATAAGATATCGTCGTGTGCGAAACCGGGGCGATTTCCTCTTCGCCGAACGGATGGCCGCTCTCGATGATCCTCCTCTTCCCCTCCCGGTTTTATCTGCCATAGTCATCGGCATCGGCTCGAAGTTCGTTCTTTTTGCATGTCTTGTCGCCTGTAAGGCGTCCGTCCGTGCGCCCGGCCGGCGTCCCGGTGATCGTCCCGGATAGGTGCCGCGCCGAGACGCACGGTGCCGTCGCCCTATTTGCCAATAATCCCTTTATACTTGTTCCAGTTGAGGATGACTTCTTTGGCCTTATCGAGCTGGATATCCGGTTTTTTCGCCGTCTCAGGTGCGACCGGAAGCTCTCCGCCGTTGGTCCCCTCTCCAGTGTCCTTGACCTCGACGATGATGTCCGGGATAATCCCCTTGCCGTCGATGGAAGTGCCGTTCGGCGTATAGTACTTGGCGGTCGTGAGCTTGAGGCCCGATCCGTCCGGGAGCGGTATGATCGTCTGCACCGATCCCTTGCCGTAGGTCTTCTCGCCGATGAGGATGGCCCGTTTGCGATCCTTCAGCGCCCCCGAGACAATCTCCGACGCGCTGGCGCTGCCGCCGTTAACCAGGACGACCATAGGGATGTCAGCCGGCAGTGTCGAGTCCTTTTTCGCGGTAAAGGTCATGTCGCTCCCCGCAACCCGTCCCTTGGTGGAGACGATGATGCCCTCATCGATGAAGAAATTGGCGACCTCAACCGATTGCACCAACAACCCGCCTGGGTCGTTTCTGAGATCGAGGATGATGCCCCTGATGTTGCCGTTGGTCTTCTTGACGATCTCATCCAGCGCAGCCCGGGTATCCTCTCCCGTCCGTTCCTGGAACTGGGTGATCCGCAGATAAGCGACATTGTTGTCGTATATCTCATATTTGACGCTCTTGATGTTGATGACCTCGCGGGTGATGAGATAGTCCCTGGGCTTCGTCAACCCCTTTCGAATGATCGAGATGGTCACCTTCGTGCCGGCCGGTCCCCGGAGCTTCTTCACGGCATCTATGAGCGACATCCCGTCGGTCGGGCTTACCCTCGATCGAGACGATCTTGTCGCCCGCCTTCAGGCCCATCCGCCATGCCGGCGTGTCCTCGATCGGCGAGATGATGCCGGGGTAGCCGTCGATGATGCCCAGCTCTATCCCGAGCCCCCCGAAGCTCCCCGACGTCTCCACCTGGAATTCCTTATATTCGTCCGGGGTAAAGAAGGCGCTGTGGGGATCCAAAGAAGAGACCATCCCCCTGATGGCGCCGGTGATCAGCGTGTTGACGTCAACCGGGTCGACGTAGTTCTCCTTGATAAGGTTCAGTACGTCGATGAACTGCTCGAGATCCTTGTAGCTGTTGGCCGGAGTGGCCGCCAACACCCTATCCAATCCCTTTCCCACCGAGATCCCGACAAGAAAGATCAGGGCGCAGACGATGATGACCCTGACCCTGCCGTTTTTTCCTGACATTGTTTTATCTCCTTTTTGTGATTAACGGCCGTACGCGGACACATCCCTCATTTCCGCGCAAGCCAGTTTTCCGGATCGGTTGTGTCGCCGTGATGGCGTACCTCAAAATAGAGCATGGCCCCTTTCAAAGACCCGGTATCGCCCACCGTAGCGATCTTCTCCCTGGACGCGACCCTGTCACCGACCTTTTTGAGAAGATCCTTTGCGTGGGCGTAGACCGTGTAGTAGTTGTCTCCGTGATCGATGATGATAAGGTTACCGTAGCCCGAGAAATAGTCCGCATAGATGACCTGTCCGTCCGCCACGGCGATGATCGGGCTGCCGGTGGGCGCCTGAATCTCTATCCCCTTGTTGTATATCGGGTTGTCGTATTTCGGGTCTCTGCCCCTGCCGTATTTCGTAATGATAGCGCCCGACGCCGGGTACGGGAGTCTTCCTCTCAGGCCGGCAAAATACCCGCCCGGAAGGGGTCGACACATGTTCCGTCGTCGGGGCCTTCTTTTCTTTCCTTTCTTTCTCCTGTTGTTCCCGTTCCCTGTTCTCCTTTTCTATCTGCAGCGTCTCGATGAGGGAGGTAAGCTTCTTTTCGGCCGTCTCGAGCTCCAGGAGCGCCTGTTCGTATGACGACTTCTCCACCCTGATGCCGTTCAGATAGTCCGTCCTCTTTTCCTTTTCTTCCAAGAGGTCGAGGGTCTTCTTATCGGCGTTATCCTTCAGCAGGGAAAGGGTGTTCTTCTTTACCTTCAGGTCACGCACGTTCTCCTTCAGGACAGCGAGATCCGCCCTGAAGGAGGCAAAGAGGACCCGATCGGAATAGATAACGGCCGACAGATATTTCCCCCTGCGCTGAAGATCATCGGTGCTTTTCGAGCTAAAGAGGACGGGCAAATATCCGGTTCCCCCAAGCTTATAGAGGCTGACGAGCCTCTTGGAGATGTCCGCACTGCTTTGTCTCGAGTTTTTTCGTCAAATCGGCAATCCGAGCTTCAAGTCCCTCGATGTCGATGTTTGTCGTGTCAATCTCACGACTGATGGAAACGAGCTCCTTTTCCTTGCCGGAGAGTCTGTTGTCCATCTCCGAGAGTTGCGTCAGGATCGATTTCTCTTCCCGTGAGGCATCATCGATCTTCTTGTGCTTCTCCTGGATCTCCTCCTTTATGGTGGAGAGCTCTTTCTGCTTCTCCCCGATCTCCTGGGCAACTCCCCCGAGGGGGATACAGACAATGACAAACGCGAGGGCGGCTGCTGCTTTTGCCCACGGCCTCATACTATGCCTTTAATAATCTCCCGAACGAAAAGAGACTCCCCATAACTCCGATGACCACGCCGCCGAGGATGATGGAGACCACGACAGCGGGCGAGAAAAATACGAGTTTCTCGGTGCCAAACAGAAGGCTCATCCCCTGGTAATAGTGTCTCATAAAATAGTCAAATAGGAAAGAGAGCCCGACAAGGGCGACAGCGGAGCCCAAAAGCCCGACGATCATTCCTTCCATAACGATCGGTATCTTGATGAAGGCGTCGGTCGCACCCACGAGCTTCATGATCTCGATCTCCTGTCTGCGGGAGAGGATGATGAGCCTGAGCGTATTGGAGATGATCGCGACGGCCGAAAGCGACAGCATCATCCCCGCGGCAACCCCCGCCGCCCTCACCAGCCGGACGAACTCGTGAAACCTCGAAAGCCACTCCTGGGCATAGGCCACATCCTCGACGCCGGTCATGCGCCCGATCTTATCGGCCACGAGCTTCACGTCTTCGGGTGACCGGGATTCCTCCTTGAGCGTCACCTCAAACGAGGCCGGCAGGGGGTTGCTCTCCAGCCCCTCCAGGACGTCGGCCTGTTCCTGAAACGACTCCCTGAGATAGGCCAGCGCCTCGTCCTTGGAGACGTAGGAGACGTCCCGGACCTCCTTTATGGAAAGGATCGCGTTCCTCACCTCTTCGGTGGCGTCCTTTGAGATAAAATCGGAAAGGTACACGGTGACGTGGACTTTTTCACCGATGCCCGAAAGGATCCCCGTGAGGTTGACGAAAAACAGGAGATACGCGCAGAAAATGAAGACGGCGACGGCGATCGTCGAGGCCGCCAGGAGGTTGACAAAGGGGTACGCCTTGATATTCGAGAGTGATTTCCTGGTAAAGTAGGACAGCCTTTGAAGGAACATTCAGTTTATGATCCTTCCCCCGTTCAGGGAGATGAGCCGTTTATGAAACCGCTCGACGATATCCTTGTTATGGGTGGCCATGATGACGGTGGCCCCGCGCTTGTGGATGTAGTCCATGAGCCTGATGATGTCGAGCGTGAGCTCCGAGTCGAGGTTGCCCGTCGGCTCGTCGGCGATCAGGATCGGCGGCTCGTTGGCGACGGCGCGCGCGATGGCCACCCGCTGCTGCTGGCCTCCGGAGAGCTCGAGGGGCTTCGCGTCGTACTTATCCTCGATGCCGACGAACTTGAGGACCCGCGTGACCTGTTTCTTGATCTCTCTGTTCGGCATCCCCATGACTTCAAGGGGGAAGGCGATATTCTCGAAGACGCTCACCGTATTGATGAGCTTGAAGTCCTGGAAGACCACGCCCACCGCCCGCCTGAGGTAGGGAATCTTACGCTCTTTGATGGTGCTGACGTTGACCCCGTTGATGAAGACCTGCCCCTTGGTGGCCCGCTCGGCGAGATAGAGAAGCTTGAGGAGGGTGGTCTTGCCCGCGCCCGAGGGACCCGTCAGGAAGACGAATTCACCCCGCGCGATGGAGAGCGTGATATCGGAAAGGGCGTCCGTTCCCGTCCCGTAGGTCTTATAGACATGGTGAAGACGGATCATCCGACCGCGTATCCCTTAAAAAAAGAATCATTATCCGAAAGACACCGGCCTACTGTCTCGGAAATGATTCTTTTCGATCCATTATTTCTTTGAATCGGTGTCCTCGGCGGCGAGATAATCGAGAATAACCTCGTCGAGAGATTTCTCGGAGATTACGGTGTCCCCGAATACGACCTCTCCCTTTTTCGCCTCGACAACCGCTTCTTTCCCTGCCCTCTCAAACACGCCGTTCTTGAGATCGAAGAGCATCAGCTTATGCTGTTCTTTCATAATCTCCCGCACCACTTCTTCCATCTTATCGGAGCTGACGATATCCGAGTAGCTGGTGCGTTTTGAAGAAAGGATAGTCCCGCCTTTATACAGAAGGGTTGTTACCACAGGATTTTCTATGCCGCTGTCCTCAGTCTGGATATGATAGAGGACGCCCCGATACCGAATGTTGTGATTGAATCCCGGAATCATACCATACAACCCCTCTCCACTATGATAGGAGAGTCTTCGGATACCGATACTAATTTATCGGGTTTGATCATTTTTTATACCATAACCACCGGATTTCCGCAAGAAAATTTATTCAAAGAGACCCTTTTGCTTCTCCTTGGGTATACGGTCAAAGTGTTGATAGGCGCGCCGTGTCGCAACCCTTCCCCGCGGCGTCCGGTCAAGATACCCTTCCTGGATCAGGTACGGCTCATAGAGGTCTTCAATGGTATCCTTATTCTCACCGATGGCGGCAGACAGCGTCTCGATGCCCACCGGCCCCCCGTCGAATTTGTCTATGATCGTCAGCATGAGTTTCCGGTCCATCTCGTCAAATCCGGCCTCATCGACGTTGAAAAGGACGAGCGCCTCGTGCGCCACGCCACCGTCGATGACGCCGTCCGCCCTCACCTGGGCGAAGTCCCGAACCCTCCTGACCAGCCGGTTGACCACGCGCGGCGTCCCCCGGGCTCGGGAGGCGATCTGCTGGGCCCCATCCCCGGTCATCTCGATGCCGAGGATCGAGGCGGTGCGGCGGGCGATCGTAACCAGGTCCTGCGCGTTATAAAAGTCAAGCCGCGCCACCACCCCGAACCGGTCCCTCAGGGGGGAGGTGATGAGGCCCGCCCTCGTGGTGGCCCCGATCAGGGTATAGTGGGAAAGGTTCAGCTTGATGCTGCGGGCGCTCGGACCCTGCCCGATGATGACGTCCAGCTCGTAGTCCTCCATCGCCGGGTAGAGGATCTCCTCGACCACGGGAGAAAGGCGGTGGATCTCGTCGATGAAGAGGATCTCGCGCTCCTCGAGATTGGTGAGGATTGCGGCCAGGTCCCCCGCGCGCTCGATGACGGGGCCGGAGGTCGTCCTGATGGGGACGCCCAGCTCATGGGAGATGACGTAGGCAAGCGTCGTTTTACCGAGGCCCGGCGGCCCATAGAGGAGGACGTGATCGAGTGCCTCCTTGCGCTGCCGGGCCGCCTCGATGAAGATCGAGAGGTTTTCCTTGATCTTCTCTTGCCCGACGAACTCGGTCAGACGTTTGGGCCTCAGTCCCTCCTCGAACAAACGGTCGTCGTCAAGCGGCTGGGGGCTGTTTATTCGAGTGTCCATAGGGTCATCCTACAGCTTTGAGAGGGTCTTCAGGGCCCGTCTGAGTATATCGCCGAGGTCGCTTGTGCCCACGCCCGCCGCCTCCCTGACCGCGCCGGCGGCCTCCGAGCGGGAATAGCCGAGGTTAACGAGGGCCTCCACCACGTCGGAGAGATCCACCGAATCCCCCGGCCGCGCGGTCTCGCCACTCAGGGCTCGTTTCGAGAGCTTCTCCTTGAGCTCCAGCACGATCCTCTCGGCCGTCTTCTTGCCGACGCCGGGAAGCCTGATGAACGCGCTCGTGTCCCCCGCGGCGATGTACGATTCGATATCACGGGCCGACGCCCCCGAGAGGATCGTCGTGGCGAGCTTCGGCCCGATCCCGGAGACGGAGATCAGGTCGACAAAGAGGGCCCTCTCTTCTTCCGTTGCAAATCCGAAAAGAGAGATGGCGTCCTCCCGCACGTGCGTGTGGATGACGAGGTGGACGGTCTGGCCGTTGTCGGGCAGCGCCGCGAACGTGGACAGCGGGATCGTCACCAGATAGCCGACCCCGCCGACATCCAGCACCACATGGTTGAGGGCCTTCTTGGCGATCCTTCCCGTGAGCGATGCGATCATAGGGCCCCTCTGGTCAGGTGTGACTTCCGGGTGTGGAGATGACAGACGGCCACCGCAAGGGCGTCGCAGATGTGCTCGGAGGTCTTCCCCTTGATACAGAGGATTGCGCGGATCATCGACTCGACCTGCGCCTTTTCGGCGGCGCCGTATCCGGTAACCGCCGATTTTACTTCCCTCGGTGCGTATTCGAATACCGGGATACCGCGGCGTGCGGCGGCCAGGAAAACGACGCCCCGGGCGTGGGCGAGCTTGAAAGCGCTGGCAGTGTTCTTCGCATGGAAGAGGCCTTCCACGGCCACCGCCTCGGGGGACGTCTGGTCGAGGATGCTCTCGATACCCGTACAGATGATATCGAGTCTTTCTCCGAAAGTGAGCACGGCCCCCGGCCGCACCTCACCCATCGAAACGACCTGAAGCGGCTCCTCCCCACAGATCACCCCGTAGCCCGTGACGGTGATCCCAGGGTCTATCCCCACTATCCTTCCGCTAAATATCCAGCCCCTCCATGACCTCTTCCGAGATGTCGAAATTGGCATATACGTTCTGGACGTCGTCGTTGTCGTCCAGCGCGTCCATGAGCCTGAGCATCCTTTCGGCGTCCCTCCCGGTGAGCGGAACGCTGTTCTTGGGGAGCATGGTGACCGACGCGGAGGAAATGGGAAAGCCCTTTTTTTCGAGCGTCTCCCTGACGGTCTCGAACTCGGAAGCCTCCGTGAGGACGTCAAAGGCGCTCCCCTCGTCACTGACGTCCAGCGCTCCGGCGTCAAGCGCCGCTCCCATGAGCGAGTCTTCGTCCGTGCCTTTCTTATCGACCGTGATGACCCCCCTTTTCTCGAAGATATAGCTCACCGAGCCCGCCTCGCCGAGCCTGCCCGAGTTTCGTGAGAGGATATAACGGATGTCGGCCACCGTCCGATTTCTGTTGTCGGTGAGGACTTCAACCATCAGCGCGACGCCGCCGGGCCCGTACCCTTCATAAATGGCCTCCTCATAGTGGAAGCCTTCCGCATCTCCGGCGCCCTTCTTGATGGCCCGATCGATGTTGTCCTTGGGCATATTGGCGGCCTTAGCGGCGGCGATGGCGGTCCGGAGCCGCGGATTGAAATTCGGGTCGGTGCCGCCTGCCCGCGTGGATACCGTCAGCTCTTTGATCAACTTGGTAAACATCTTCCCCCGCTTCGCGTCCACCTCTCCCTTTTTGTGTTTGATGCTCGCCCATTTTGAATGGCCGGACATATGAATCCCCCTGTCGTACTAGATCACTCAATCCAAAAAACCATCCTCATATTAGCACAAAAATGCCTCTTTTCAATGAAAAAAAGGAGTACCGGGATACCCGTCCATGGACGGATGAGGTCATCCGTGATACTCCTTGGCCCGCGCTCATGGGCACGTTCGGCCCAACTTCGCCCCTTGCCTAAAGATCCGGCTCGGTGTTGATGACGATATCCTCGATGGAGGTTCTGCCGGGCATCGGTGTATGAAAGCGCGGATCGATCGACTGACCGCCGACGGTGAGCGTTATGCCGCCCGCGCCCGTCTCCGCCTCAAAGACGTCCCCGGACCTTGGTCCCCAGAACCATTCGGCGCGGATCGTCTGCCCGTCGATGGTATAGCGTCCCCGAACAAGGTCCATGGTCAGGTACTTGCGGCTGATCTTCTCGCCCGAGAAGTCGACGTTCCACGACAGCGCGATATACTGGGCCAGCCCTTCGGGCTCAAAGGTATAGATGATTGCGGGAGACGAGCTGTAAAGCGCCCAGTCGCCGAGGATCTGTTCGGGTCTTATCGACGTCTTGGTGATGGACGGTTTCTGGGGAGCGGGCGTTCCCTCATCCGGCACGATGACGCCCGCATCAAGCGTGATAAATCGGCCGAAGATGTATCCCTTCTTCCCCTTGAAGACGACCGCGTACCACACATCGAACTGCCCGTTGATAGTTTCGGAGACGTTCGTCCGCGCGCTCACCTCCAAGCGTGTCCCCTTGTTGATTTGGTCGAGTATTGTGGCGGTGGCTTTCGGCGCTTCCCGGATCCGTACCCCGTCGCCGGCGATGGTCGCGTTCTCCACCCCGAACAGCGGGGCCGATACCACGGATACGACGCACAGGGCCCATAACAAGAAAATGGGGAGCATTGTCTTTCTCATACATCCCTCATGCATGCGGGTTTTCTTATCGGCCTGGCCGCATCTTATCCAGGGGCGACGTCCGCCGGAACGGCCGGGCACCTAAGGAAAGACCTCCTTCCCCTTCTGAGAGAAGAGCTTCAGGGCGTCCGACGCTGAGCGGATAAACGTGAAGGTAACCATCCCCGTCGTCACTTCCGAAGGTCGATTCGATCCCGTCATCCTCGTCTTTTTCCAGCGGGCATCCATGAACACCTCGTTTTTCTCGTCGCCCGTCCAAATCCGCTCCGGGACGATTTCGAGCTCAATCGAGGAGGCCGTATCGAGACTCTTCTCGATCCGGGCCTGAAGATCCCCGTACCCCTCGAGGTATCGGGCGGACACAAGGGCCATGAACCCCCTTCCGTCGCGGCTTTCATAGGCCAGGCAGAGCTTGTCGACGACGTTTCGGGCGAGGTCTTCGGTCGACATCTTTGGAGGGGGGGTAGCGGTGGTCGTCGCGCAGGCAAAGAGGACAGCGATGGCCACCATCGGATACCAGTTTCTGATTCTCATCTCTCTTCCGTCTAAAAATTGTTTTATACTACACTACCGGCGATTCGGTAAAGCAAAAAAAGGCCCCGCGTCAGGACGTGGGGCCTTGCGTGCGTCGCGCTCCGTCAGTGGGTCGGCGAGACGATGGTGGCTTCCACGCGGCGGTTGCGCTGCTTATTGTACGGGGTGTCGTTGGGAACCAGGGGCCGGTCTTCGCCATATCCATAGGCGGTGATTCTCCGGGGATCTACCCCGTAGGACACCAGGGCGGTCCTCACGGCGTTTGCCCGCAGCTCGGAGAGGATCTGGTTATATTCCCGTGTGCCGTCGCTGTCCGTGTGCCCCTCTACGATCACCGAGGTGGACGGATCGTCGTTGATGATGCCCGCCACCCGTGACAGCTCTGCGTAGGCGCCGGGCATTAGCTCGGCGCTCCCGGTGGCAAAAAGGGTATCGTTGGGGAAATAGGCAGTAAGCCGGTTGCCGTTTCGCGATGTCTCGTAACCCATGTCCCTGAGGTCCTGTTCCTGTCTCTCGAGCGCATACCCGATCGCGCCACCGACGATAACGCCACTGGCGGCCCCGATGGCCGCCCCCGTGCCGGCATTCCCCGACGCCGAGCCGATGGCCGCCCCAAGACCCGCGCCGACCAGCCCCCCAATCAGGGCGCCGCTTTCGGTCTTCGTCAGCCCGCCCCCGGGGGCACAGCTGACGAGGACGAAGATCAATGCCGTCGCAAGGAGAAGAAACGACGAGAAACCTTCTTTCCTACGTATCCGGTTCATGGACCGCGCCTCCTCTCGTTGTGGAGATAGCTACTGGCCGTTATACCCGGGAGACATCAAGCGGCGATTCTGCTTCTGGTAGTAGTCTTCGGAATAGGGTGTTGTGCTCGGTGTGGAAGGGCCGGTGTCGTTGCCCGAGTAGGCGCCCTCATTCCCGGAGGGATAACGCTCCTCGGGAGCTGGGCCGTTTCCGTAGTCCTGTCGATATCCGTAGCCGGGGTCGTATCCGTAGTTGGGCTCGTATCCGGAAGGCGGCCTGTTATCACATCCTCTCCGATAATACCGGTCGTTGTAGTAGGAATCACCGTAGTAGGAGTTGTTGTAATAGGAATCGTCATAGGAGGGATCGTAGTAACCGTATCGGTCATTATATTCGGTGGTGTACCCGAGCAGTCCGCCGACGATCGTGCCCGCCAGGGCCCCGATGCCCGCGCCCTCGCCGGCGTGGCCGGTCGCCGAGCCGATGGCCGCCCCGAG
The DNA here is from genome assembly GCA_963792965.1 of uncultured delta proteobacterium. Taxonomy (GTDB): domain Bacteria; phylum Desulfobacterota; class Zymogenia; order Zymogenales; family Zymogenaceae; genus CAWBYW01. The sequence goes on from CAWBYW010000009.1 coordinate 121,470, forward strand.
CCCCGCGCCGTAGAGCGTTCCCAAGAGGGCCCCGCCCCCGGTATAGGTGAGCCCGGGTCCGTAGGGTCCGTAGGCGCAGCCAAAGAGGAGAACGGCGGCCGCCGCGATGAGCAAAACCCTGCCTCTCGTTGTCTTTATTGTCTTGTTGCTCATGATCGTTACTCCTTCCATCTCACGTTAAATACACGATAAGAATATCGTCATTTCAAGCGCAATTATATGACCGGGGTCACAGTCGAGGGGCGTCGCGAGGTTAAATATAACGGATTTAGTAGCGTATTACGGGGCGCACTCCGCACCGCTCGCCGGAGTCGGCCTCAAGACGGGAGAAGGGACCCGAAAAGGGAGAGAAGTCGTGCCGTTTACCGGGTTCGGCGGGATTTTCTACAGGGAGATACAGTAGAGCCAGCCCTGGTCCGTCCCGATATAGACCCTTCCGAAATAGATGGCGGGCTTCACCCGGACACCCCCTTCGAGCTCCGCACCCCAGAGAGTTCTTCCGGTCTTTGAGCAGAGGCAGAGGACTTTGCCCTGATAATCGGCGACAACGAGGAATTTCCCGGCCAGGACCATCTTCTGGACGCAAATCTCGCCGGTATCGGCCTCCCAGAGCGTCCGCTTGTCTGCCAGGTCGACGGCCGCGATTCGCGAATAGCCGCCCGGATCGCCCGAGAGCGCCCTGAGGCTCCCGTTGAGGAAGTAGAGCCCCCCGGCGGTATACAGCCGGTTTCTCATGAGGATCGGGGGCGCCCCGGCCTCGATCGCGTTAAGTCCGATGGATCCGAGGTAGCGCCGCCACGAGTTGTAGTGGGTGTCCCCGCTCTTGCTCCGATAGGGGATGAGGTACTCATCGCGAAACAAATAGACGGTCTGGTCCCAGACCACCGGCGCCGAGAAGTAGATGATGTCCCGGTAGCCCTCTTCCTTTTCTTTACCGGTGAGCTTGGTGATCCAGGCGATCTCGCCGTTCTTGGCCCACACCGCCAGCAGGTGGGAGAGCGTCCGAAAATATATCCGCTCTCCGTCGGTGACGGGCCCGAACTTCAGGATGATCCGGTGACCCGCCAGGTCTTTTTCCCACAGGACGCGGCGCCGCTTCAGGTCGTATCCGATGAGGGCCGAATCCCCCCCGTCTCCCACAAAGCCGAAGAAAGCCTTCTTCCCAACCACGAGCGGGACTCCCGCGGTGCCGGAGTTCTTAGCGTAGATCCGCTCCATGGTCGACAGGTCGTAGATATGGTTGCTCTTGACCGAATTGGCCTCGGGCGGTGGCGGGGCCACTCCTTTGATATCGGCGCTGCCCAGCCCGGAGAAGGAGAAATAGTGGGCTTCCGCGTGCCCCATCCGCTCGGCGTACTTTTCGGTATCGGCCATGGTGCCGCTCGTCGCGTTGAAGGCGTAGAGGTACCCCCCTGATTCGATGACCAGATAGCGGTCCACGACGATCAGCGGGTTGACGACCGGCTCAGACAGCCTCCGCTTCCAGAGGACGGAGCCGACCCTGATCCCCTCTTCCTTCTTTTGTGGTAGATGGTAATCCACGCTAACTCCCAGACGAAAGGGCTTTAGATTGTAGCACATTGTAGGGCGGAGTCAATACTAAAAATACGCCGGACATACGCGGCCTCGGTGGGGGAAAGAGCCGGTCGGACGCCCGTTTTCGCCCCCGGAGTGGTTTGTATCAGAGCATCCTGTCGTAACGCTGCTCCGTCCGTTCTTTTCCCCACATCTCTTTCTTGTGCTGATCCGTGAGGTCAAACCCCATCGACCGATAGAGCGCGGCGGCCTCGGTGTGGACATCCACGGTCATGAGGAATACCCGGCAATAGCCGGATTCACTGCAAAACGAGAGCGCCTCCTTAAGCAGGAGACGACCGATGCCGAGGCCCCGGATAGCGGGGTCAAGGAGAAACCACCGGAGCTGGGCCTCTTCGGGGGAGAAGTCCACGACGGCCAGCGAGCCGACGATCTTGTCGTCCTTTTGGAGGATCCATATGCGTTGACGATTGCTTCTTGACAACACGAACTGCGCCAGCGGAGCCGCCACATACGCCTCGAAGGTAGTGTCGTAGCCGTACTGGCTCGCGTAGAGAATCCCGTGAAGTTTGACGATCGCGCCGAAGTCGCCGGGCTTCAAATGATGTCTGACGGTAATGTTATCGGGGAGGCGGTCACCACGACGAGGTTTGTCGACCATGACACCGGATTCCTTTCAACGGCAGAGATGAACCGTCGTCATGATAACCCCTTCATGGTGTCATTGCCAGAGAAAAAGGCCCCCCGTCTTTCCGGTGTCCTGTCTCAGGAAAACGGAAGGAATCGCTATCGCTTTTTATTTTCTTGTCCCGTAAGCGATTGTCGACACTCGAAAGGTGTGGACATGCGCGACGATCTGTGATATGAAAAATAAACTAAATCGATACCAGTTCATTGACGGCAGACTCTACCGTGAAAAAGATCGGCATCATCGCCAAGAGAAACAAGAAAGAAGCGGTCGATATCGTGGCCGAGCTTGTCCCGTGGCTCAACGAGCGCGGGATTGAGGCCCTTGTCGACACTGAAACCGCCGACAGGGCCGGGATCGCCTCCGATATCCGCGCGGAGGATATCCCGCGTGACGCCGACGGAATAATCGTCCTCGGCGGAGACGGGACGCTCCTTTTGGCGGCACGGCTCACCGGCGAGCGCGAGATCCCGATCCTCGGGGTCAACCTCGGCAGCCTCGGCTTTCTCACGGACGTGGCGGTCCCCGAGCTGAAAAACGTCCTTTCGAGCATGATCGCCGACGATTTTCGTGTGGGACGGCGCATGATGCTCGAGGCGGTGGTGGAGACACACGGCAGGAAGGAGACCTTCTCGGTCCTCAACGATGTCGTCGTCAACAAGGGAAACCTCGCCCGGACCATCAGGCTCGAAGTGTCGGTGAACGGGGCCTTCCTGACGGTATTCAACGGTGACGGCCTGATCATCTCGACGCCGACCGGCTCCACCGCGTATTCGCTCTCGGCCGGCGGGCCGATCGTCCACCCGACGCTCTCGGCCGTCATCATCACCCCGATCTGTCCCCATACCCTCACCAACCGCCCCATCGTCGTCCCCGACTCATCGATGATCGACGTGCGCCTTGCCTCCGGCGACGGCAACGTCTCGGTCACGCTCGACGGCCAGGTGGGGACGGACTTTTCGCACGAGCACCGGCTGACGATTCATAAATCGGCCAAGGAGATTTTGCTGGTCGAGCCGCCCGACCGGGATTACTTTGAGATCCTCAGGACCAAACTGAACTGGGGAAGGTAAGGGAGCATGCTCGTTGATCTGTCCATACGCAACTTCGCCATCATCGATGAGCTCTCCGTGACTTTTTCGCGCGGCCTCAATATCCTCTCCGGGGAGACGGGGGCGGGAAAGTCGATCATCATCAACGCCGTCAACCTGATCCTCGGCGATCGCGCCGCAAACGACCTCATCCGCACCGGCTCCGAGGAAGCCGTTGTCGAGGCGACTTTCACGCTCCCCGAAGATAACCCGATCCACCAGTTCCTCGCCGAAAAGGGGATCGACAACACGCGTGAGGGCCTTATCGTCAGGCGGGTCATCTCCCGAACGGGGAAGAACCGGACCTTCATCAACGGCGCCCAGGTCACCCTCTCGACACTCTCGGACGTCGGCGAGGAGCTCATCAACATCTCCGGGCAGCACGAGCACCAGACGCTCCTCATCCCCGACCGCCACATAGATATCATCGACGCCTACAAGCGGCTATTTCCCCAGCGGGCCGAGGTGGCCGCGTCGGTCAAGCGGCTGAAAGCCCTCCTCGAGGAGTTCAAGTCCCACTCGCTCAACGAGGAAGAGAAGGCGCGGCGCATCGATTTTCTCAAGTTCCAGATCAAGGAGATCCAGGACGCAAAGCTCGTGCCCGGCGAGGAGCACGAGCTTAAGGCCGAGCGCGACCTGCTCGTCAACGCCGAGCGGCTCTTCAGAAACGCCGAGGAGGCCCACGAGCTCCTTTACTCGATGGAGGGCTCGGCGGCCGAAAAGATCGCGGCGTCTCTTGCCAGGATCAGGGAGATATCCGAGATCGACAAGACGCTGGCCCCTCTGCTTGAATCGCTCAACGGGGCGCTCTACGCCGTCCAGGACGCGGGCAAGGAGCTGGCCGCCTACGCCTCCCGGGTCTCCTTTGACCCCGACCGCCTCGAGGTGCTCGAGGCCCGGCTGAAGCTGATCGGGACGCTCAAAAAGAAATACGGCAACTCGGACCAGGAGGTCCTTGACTTTCTGGCTCGGGCCGAAAGCGAGCTCTCGGGCATCGAGCGGGGGGAGGAGCGGATCGAGGAGCTCGGGCGAGAGATTGAGGCGGAAAAGAAACGCGCGCTTTCCCTTGCCCTCACGCTCTCGGGGCAGAGGGAACAGGCCGCGCGGGAGTTCGGGGCGGCGGTCGAATCGGAGGTCTCGTCCCTTAACATGAAGGGGACGAGGTTTGTGATCTCCATCAGGCGGGATAAGGCCGCCCCCACGGAGGACCTCTGTGCGGACGGCTATCTGTTGACAGTGCGGGGCATCGATAAGGTCGAGTTCCTGATCGCCCCCAACGTCGGCGAAGAGCCCCGGGCGATGGCCAGGATCGCCTCCGGCGGCGAGCTGTCGCGAATCCTGTTGGCGATGAAGAAGACGCTTGCGGCAACCCAGGTCATCCCGACGCTGGTTTTCGACGAGGTCGACGCCGGGATCGGCGGGGCGACAGCCGAGGTCGTGGGCAAGAAGCTCAAAGAGGTGAGCCGCTTCCAGCAGGTCATCTGCATCACGCATCTGGCGCAGATCGCGGGCTTTGCCGACACGCACTACACCGTGGCGAAGCAGTCACGCGGCGACAGGACCGTTACCTCGATGGAGCGGCTGTCGGCCGACGAGCGGGTTATGGAGATCGCCCGGATGCTGTCCGGCGAGAAGATCACCCAGATCACGATTAACCACGCCAAGGAGATCATCGAATCGTCACGGTGATGTGACGTCACTGCAAGCGATACAAAGCAATCCCTTTACTACTTCGAGAGCTTCAGGAAAGAGAACAGGAAGGTTATGATTCGCAAAGCAAAAGTCCAGGACATCCCGGCCATCAGGAAGCTGATCGAGCCCTACGGCAAAAGCGGGGCGATGCTGCCGGTATCGCTCTCGGAGATCTACGACCGGATTAGGTCGTTTGTCCTGTTCGAGGACGAGGGGGGCGCCATCGTCGGGGTGGCGGCGCTGCACATCTCGTGGGACGACCTTGCCGAGATCAGGTCCCTTGCCGTGACAAAGGAATACAAGAAAAAGGGGATCGGCCGCCGGCTTGTCAGACAGGTGCCTTGTGGAGGCGAAAGAGCTGGGCGTCGGGCGCGTCTTTGTCCTGACCTACCTCCCGGAATTTTTTAAGAAGCTCGGTTTTGCAGGAATTCGACAAGGCCAAGCTCCCCCATAAGATCTGGACCAACTGCCTTAAGTGCGTCCACTTCCCCGATTGCGACGAGGTGGCGCTGATCAGGGAAATCACGTAGGCGCCGATCGCCGAACGGCGTCGGGCGCCTCTTAGCCAAGATGTGCGGGAAAACGTTTCCCGCTTACTCGATGGAGGATACCATGAAACGTTTCGACGCGGATATCGTCATCGTCGGCGGCGGCACCGCCGGCTCTTACACCGCCTGGCGGCTGGCCGAGCGGGGCCATAAGGTCCTCGTCGTCGAGAAGAAGAAGCGCGGGACGCTCGGCTCCCATATCGGCATCTTCCACATGGACGAGATCAGGTTTGCCGAGTTCGGCGTCCCGATACCCTCGGGCAAGGAGCTGATCGGACACTATGAGGACGGGCTGGCCTGGCCGCCGGACGGCAACAAGACAAAGAAGGTCAATTACGCCTTTTACGTCATGGAGCTTCCCCTCTTCATAGTAAGGATGCAAAAATACGCGGAAGAGGCGGGGGCCGACTACCTCTTCGAGACCCAGTATGCCGGCCCGATCCTTTCGGGAGGGAAAGGTCTCAGGGATCCGGGTCAAAAAGGGCTCGGAGAGCGTCGATATCCCGGCAAAGATCGTCATCGACGCCTCGGGAGTCGACGCCGCCGTCCGCACGTCGCTCCCGAAAAGCATGGGGCTCGAAACCGACCCCATCAAGCCCGCCGACTTCCTCTACGTCATTTTGCAGTATTGGGACGACGTCGAGGGGAAGAAGACGGGGAAATTCCCCACGGGCCTGAATTTCTACCCATTCCACAAAGCCTTCATCAACCCGAGCTACGGCAACGGCTCCATCGTCGGCATCGGCCAGCCCGGCAGCCTCGAGACGGCCGAAAAGATACAGGCCGAGTTTCTCGCCGAGCGCTTCCCACACGTTAAGCACAAGCTCGTGCGCAAGACATGGGGGAAGACGCCCTTCCGGCGTCCGCCGCTCTCCTCGTGGCGGACGGGTTCATGACGGTGGGGGACGCCGCCTTCATGACCAAGCCCTTCTCGGGCGAGGGAGTCACCTCGGGTTTCACCGCCTGCCGGATTGCCGCCGAGACGGCCGACAGCGCCATCAAGAAGGGCGATACGTCCAAGGCGGCCCTGTGGGACCTCAACACGCGCTATTTTTGCGACCAGGGGGCAAAATTCGCGGGGCTGTTCGCCCAGCTCCCCGCCGCCGCCGAGCTCTCGAGGGGCGACGTGAATTATCTCTTCCAGGAAGATATCATCTTTTCCTCCTTCGACTTCGAGTCGATGAACAGGGATTTCGAGGTGAAGATGGGCCTCGGGAGGCTCCTCTCCGTCGCCACAAAATTGATCAGGGGGCGGCTTTCCGGGCGGACTGTCGAAAGAGGGGTTCGGCGCGCTCCTTTCGGCCATGGGGATCGCCGGCAAGATCAGGAAGCACTACGAGGCCTACCCCACGGACCCCGCCGCCTTCCCGGCCTGGGAGAAGCGGGCGCGCGAGCTCTGGGGGGAATCGTAGCTCTCCATGCGCATCGCGGTGATTTCCGATACCCACGGCAACGTCGACGGGGCGCGGCTTGTCCTGATGACGTTCCCCGATATTGATCTCGTGGTTCATCTCGGCGACCACGCCGCCGACATCGACGCGCTGGCGGCCGATCTCCCCTGCCCCGTGGTCGGCGTCCTCGGCAACGAGGACCGGACCCGGGACGGGCCGACGGAGCTCGTCATTCCGGCGGAATCGATACGCCTCTTCCTCACCCACGGCCATCGCTTCGACCTCAACCCGTACCTCCCTAAGGAGAAATGGGAGCGGCGGCTGGACATGATCGTTGCCGCGGCAAAAAAGGAGTGGGCGCGCGTCGCGCTCTTCGGCCACACCCACAAGGCATTCCTCGAGGAGAGAGACGGCGTGTTGCTGGTCAACCCCGGGGACTTCTACCCGGGAGGGGAGTATTCATCGATCGCCATACTGACTATCCATGACAAAAGCATATCGGCCGAGGTCTTTCGTTTTGACCGAAAATTCAACCGCAGCCTCCTTTTCTCGTACCCGAAATAGCACTTCGTGGACGGACGCCCGATGTGGTTTGCGACGACAAAGAGATTCTTTTTCGAGGGCGTCGGTAGCCGCCGCCGTGCTCTGTGCCTTATTCTGTTCTTCCTGTGCCGGCGGGGCCCTATCGTCTCTACTCCCTTAAAGATTCATCTTTTACGCCCCTTTCCCGCCCCATAGACCCAGCCTCCGATTCCACGCTCACGCTCCCTCGCCTCCCCGCGGGCTGGGAGGTCCTCTCGGCGGACCGGGCCGACGTTAACGGCGACGGGATCGATGAATTCGTCCTCTCCGTTCGCCGCCCCTGGCGCGACTGGCCGATCATGAGGTGGCACGGGGGGAAAAGCCCCATCGCCGACTGTCACGATCGCGAGATGATGAGCTCGCACCTCATCGTGCTCCGTCCCGACGGGAGCGAAGTTTGGGCCGGCTCCCCCTTCCCCGGCCGATCGGTAAGCTCCGTGCGGGCGATATCGACGGCGACGGGAAGGTCGAGGTCGTCACCCTCGAAGGGGACTACGCCCGGTGGCCGAACGGCCCGGCCGTCCGGATCGACGTGTGGAGGTGGGACGCCTTCGGCTTTAAGCTCGTCCACCGCTCGGACGAAGGCGCGTTCCGTGAGCTCTTCTTGCGCGATATCAACAATGATGGTATAGTTGAGATTATCGTCCGATAACAGAGAAAGATAGGAGGAACCCATGAAACCCTATCATGTCGACTATCTCTGTTTGTCATCATGTGCATAATCCTTTCGGGCCTTGCCGTCACGTTTGCGTGCCGAGGAGCCCAAGAGCTCCTTTTCGCCCTACAAGGAAGTCCCCGTCTCGCTTCCGGGGGCATACAAAGGCTATACACTGCCGGTCAGGGCGGCCGATATCGCCAACCTCGCCCAGTTCAAGCTCCCGACAGGTAAGATAGAGGCACTTACCCAAACCGGCTTTTTCGTGGCGCCGGGAACGTCCAAGGAATTCTTTCAGCTCTACGACGAGGGGCTCTACGACAGGGTCCCGACCTTCATCACCACAGACTCGATGCTCCACGTCTTCCACCTCATTTTCGACAAGGTGCTGCGTGACCTCGAGCAGAAGCGCTTCGAGCCGGATATCCGCGCGCTCTCGACGGGCTGCCGGATCGAGGCGGAAAGGCTCTACCGTGAGCTCAAGGATACCGAGCTTGCCGAGCCGTCCCGGCACGTCCTTGCCTATTTCTCGGTCGCGGAAAGTCTGCTCGTCCCGGGTTCCCCCGTGCCCCCCGCCGTGGCCGATCTGGTGAAGGGCGAGCTTTCCCTCATCAACGGCGCCGCGGGACTCGGCACAAGCGTCGTCTTCCCGACGATGACCGAGGACTACTCCCAGTACATTCCCCGCGGCCACTACACGAAAAGCGAGACGCTGAAGCGCTACTTCAAGGCGATGATGTGGTACGGCCGCATCACCTTCCGGCTGAAAAACCCCGATGAGACGAAGATGGCACTTCTGGTCACCTATATCCTGAAGCACGCAAAGGCGGCGGACGGCACGCCGGTCTCCACACTCTGGGAGCGGGTATACGAGCCGACCTCCTTTTTCGTCGGCGGGTCCGACGACCCCTCGTATAGAGAATACGGGGCGCTGGCCGATACGGTCTTCGGCGCGGGCGCGCTTCCGGAGAAATTCGGCGATGAAAAGCTCCTGGCGCGGTTCATCGACGAGGCCAAAAAACTCCCCGCCCCACGGATCAACTCGATGTGGGTCACCATCTTTGAGAACACGGAAGAGGCCACCCGGGGCTTTCGGCTCATGGGAAGCCGCTTCGTCATCGACGCCTACATCTTCGAGAACCTGATCTGGCGTCGCGTCGGCACCATCGATAATCCGAGGATGCTCCCCTCGCCCCTGGACGTGATGGCCGCCCTCGGCTCGAAAGAGGCATACGCCATCCTCGATAAAGAGGGGGAAACGAAGTACAAGAACTATAAAGAGAACATGGCTGCGATGAAGACGGAGATCACGGCGCTGCCCGGTGATTCGTGGACGCGCACCCTCTATTCGGCCTGGCTCTACGCGATGATGCCGCTATTGGACCAGAAAGACGCGCGCTATCCCGCCTTCATGCGGACCGAAAAATGGGCCGCCAAGGACCTCAACTCGGCCGTGGGCTCCTATACCGAGCTCAAACACGACACGATCCTCTACGCAAAGCAGGTCATGGCCGAGGCCGGGGGGGAAGAGATGCCGGAGGTTCAGGGCTGGGTGGAGCCCGAGCCCTATGTCTGGGCGCGGCTTCTGTCGCTGGTGCGCATGATGCGTGACGGCCTTTCTTCCCGGGGTCTGCTCGATGACGAGCATGGGCGGATGTTGGACGACCTCGAAAGCGACGTAAGCTTCCTGCTGGACGTGACCAACAAAGAGCTGGCGGGCGCACCCATCGACCCCGGAGAATAATGACCGGATGATGTACTGGGGCGAGCATCTGGAGTGGCTGACGCTTAACGCCGCGGACACCGAGGGAGAGGGACGGCCCTATTTTGAGGACATCGATGCGGCGCTGGCGGCCGACGTAGCAACCGGCGGTGACCAGGCCCTTGAGCTCGCCACGGGCAGGATCAACGAGATTTACGTCGTCGTTCCGAACGGCCGGGGAAAGCTCGAGGTAGCCCGGGGAGGCGTCTTTTCGACCTACGAGTTCACGGTGCCCGTATCGGGGCGGCTCACCGACGAGGCATGGAAGGCGATGTTGGGCGCGGGCACGGCCCCCGCAGCGCCGGAGTGGACAAACGTCTTTATGACCAAATAGGAAAGACGCCAAACGACGCGCGGGCGGCCTCTTGGCCGCCCGCGCATCCCAACTCTCTATGCCGTTTTTCCGGACCTACCTTGTATCGAGAAACATCACCGCCTCGTATTCCGAAAATCCCTGCCGCTCCCAGAAGGGCCGCCCGATCGTGTTGCGCGCGGCGATTCTAAGCTCGATCCGGGCAATCCCCCGACCGAGAAACCATTCCTCGATATGGCGCACCAGCATCGTTCCGATTCCGGGAAATGAGATAGCCTACTGCCCGCTGAGATCTACCCCCTCCACCAGGAGAGACGGCGCGCCCACCCCACCGAAAAACCTCAGGTCGCTCCCGACGGCCACGGCCCGGCTCAGCATCGAGATGAGGTTGCCCGCCACGGCCCCCTCCTTGAAAGGGAAGAGCCTTTCGCCGTTCTCGAACACGAACCCGGAGGCCCCCACGGAGAACTCCCCCGTCACGGGGTTTGCCGTGTGCACCCCCATCAGCTCCGTGATGATAACGCCGCGCACCGCTTCCGCGACCAGCGAGTCGGGGCTTTTCCTCCCGCCGACAATAAAAAGATTACTCGGGGACGGCATCGGCGGGGTCATCACCCCGTCGCGCGCCGACGAGCCGGTCGGCCTCACCTGTGCCCTCCGCGCGGACAACAGGTCGTACAAAAAGCCCTTGAGCACCCCCCTGTCCACGAGCTTGTGTCTGCCCCTCACGATCCCTTCGTCGTCCACCGGAGAACTCGCCACGCCGCCGGGCATGATCCCGTCGTCGATGACGGTGATCTTCTCCGAGAATATCTTCTCGTGTTCCCTGCCGGCCAGGGCCGACTTGCCCTTGAGGACGTTTTCGGCCAGAAACGACGATGAGAGCACCCCGAGGAGCTCCCCTACTACCTCGTTTATCAACAGCGCCGTGTACTTTCCCGTGGGGGCCTTCTGGGCGCCGAGCCTCTCGACCGCCGTCAGGCCCGCCCGCTTTCCCACAAGGTACGGATCGAGCCCCTCGTACCCGATTGAAAAATCGGCGTCGTAGGCCATCTCCTGCTCGCCGTCTTGCTCGGCCATTGCCATGACCTGTGCGGAGACAACGCTCTTTTTGTAGCTGATATCCACGCCGAGGGAGTTTCTGAGAAAGACCTCATACGAAGACTCGGCGTACCGCGCGCCCCGCACCCGCACAACCCTCGGGTCCGCGGCAAGCGCCCCCTCCTCCACCAAGCGTGCCCGCGTGATCTTGTCGGCCAGCGGCGCCTTTTCGATCGCGTCGTCGAAGATCACTCCCGTCTCGGGGAGTGAGCCCACCGGACCGGCAAGCGCGTAGTGCTCATCCGGGGTGGAGTTGCGCGCGCTTCCCACAGCGCTCTCGACCATCGTCTCGATCGCGGGGTCGTCGGGCAGCGTCGAGAACGAAAATCCCATCCCGCCGTCCACGATCACCCGGAGCGCTACCCCGTAAGGCTCGGAGAACTTGAAGTCCTCGGTCTCTTTTCCCTCCGATTCGATGGAGAGGCGCTTGGAGGCGGTATAGAAGAGCTCGTAGGTGTCGATCTTTTTTGCCGAGAGGCGATCGACGATCTTTTCCGCAACCCTTCCGAAATTTCTCGCGTGATCCATAACAAAGCCCTCCGGCGATTATTTATAAATGATACCAGACTGGACCTCGGCTGTCAAACAACGGCGTCGATTACATTTGCCGACCGTCCGTTTTTCGGCTATACTCACCCCAGAAAAACTCGTCAGGTTTCCCCATGCCCAACCCCGTCACCGTCAAGAGCCTTTTTGCCGCCGTCGCCAGGCGTTACGATCTCCTCAACCACGTCCTCTCGCTTTCGATCGATCGCATCTGGCGAAGGCGTCTCGTCTCCCTCTCGGGCGTCACGGACGGCGCGCGCGTGCTGGATATATGCGCCGGCACGGGCGATATCGTCATCGCGTTTCTGAGGGCCACGCGCTACGGGCACGTCGTCGGCCTCGATTTTTCCCGCGAGATGCTCGCCGTCGGAAGAGAGAAACTCGACGCGTGGGGGAGGGGAGCTGGGGCCGCACTCGTCTGCGGCGACGCGCTTGTCCTTCCCTTTGCCGACGACACGTTTGACGTGGCGACGATGGGCTTCGGGCTGAGGAACCTGGCCGATTACGGGCGGGGGATAGAGGAGGCGGCCCGGGTTTTAAGGCCCGGGGGGAAACTCTTGATCCTCGAGTTCGCTCCGCCGAGGGGAGGGCTCTTCGCGCTCGCGTACCGCGTCTACCTCAGGCTCCTCATACCCATCATCGGCGGGGTCCTGACCGGGAGGCGTGAAGCGTATGAACACCTGTCGGACACAATCGCGGGGTTCCTGAGGCCGGAGGAGGTGCTCGCCCTCATGGAGCAGGCCCGTCTCGTAAACCGAACCGCTCATCCTCAGACGTTAGGCATTGCGTATATCTACATCGGTAGGAAATAACACTAATGGCATCCGGTGATTGCGAGGGACGCTTGTTGGCACCGGGGGAGTATACCGAGGAGGTGTTGAGGGAGACGCTGGGGATGTTCAAGGGCGAGATCGAGCGAGTCAAGGGGCGGGCGATAAAAATGGCCGTTTTCGATCCGGCCCTTTCCGTTCTTTTCCGGCGCCCGACCTTTCCGATTCCTCACAAGATGCCGTAAAGTGAATAAAGCCCGAAACCGGCGATGAGAATCCCGGAAAGATAGTTGACGGCCTTCATTGTTTTCCGGCTTATGATCCTCCTGGATAGCTCGGTGGTGCCGCAAAGAATGAGCCACCATATGCTTGAGCCGCAAAACACCCCTAATACTAACAATGTCGGCGAAAAATAGTCGCCTTCCGTTGTCCCCAGTCGTATGCTCGCGAAGACGGCCGTAAAAGAGAGTATCGTTATGGGATTGGTAATCGTCAGAAGAAACGTGGACAAAAAGCCTTTGAATATCTTCCCCCTTTCTCCGGTGCCTCCGCCCTGAATATGGACTCCCCCCCTTCCTGCTGATTCTTCTCCTTCCCGCCACGCGGTAAGCTCCGCCGGCTCAGCCGTAAGGACCTTACACCCAAGGTAGCACAGGAAGATGCCTCCGCCGAGACGGAGAAAAAACTGTTTCCCGATGAAAAAAGCAGATACGGCCGTAAGCCCGAATGCGGCCACACTGCCGTATATTGCGTCGGCGACGGCTACTCCCAAGGCGGCCGTCACCCCCAGCAGAAAACCACGGGTTATCGTTCGTCGAATGCAGAAAATCCCTATCGGGCCGACGGGCGCGGCGATCGAAAAACCTATGACTAATCCCTTCAAGAGGAAACCGAATTTCATGGTGGGTACCCTGCCATTCCCGTAATCGGCTTAACCTCCCCCTCCAACTCGGGTCTCGAGCCGGATTATCAACAAGTGAGGGTCGTGATAAACAAAGAGGAGATAATTCCTCATCCCCTCATCTCTTATGATGAAGAAACAGAGTGAGTCAATCGTAAACCGCGTCCCGTGACGACGCCTGCCTGTTTTGACTCGCGGCGTCCCTTAGTGCATCGTCCCCTCGTGCTCATCCCAAAAGAAGGCCGTGCGGGCGCTTTCGATCTTTTCGATTTCCGACAGGAGGAAGGTGAGGCGGGGGAGCATCGTGAGGTAGCGGCGGGTTCCCTTCTTCATCACCAATTCCTTGAGCTTTTTCAGCTTTTCCAGGTCCTTGGCGCCGAAGGTCTTTTCCTCTATCTTTTTCTCCACGTCGTCGAGGTATTTCCCGATGGAGTCGCGCTCGATAAGCGGCTTTGTCAAGAGCGTCAGCGGGGCAAAGAGGATCGCGAAGAAAGCGAGGAACAGCACTATCACCAGGCTAAATCGCGCCCCCGCCCCAAGGATCGTCACCGAGGCGAGAAACGACACGATTACCGCGCAGAATGTCCCCACCGTAAGGATGAATTGGCCCGATATGCGAAGTCGATCAGACAGCGACATAGAGAAATCTGTTTTGTTGTTTGGTCGCCAATGACACACTCGGCTCGACGTCAACCGCGCGTCATATCAGGAGACGTCACGCCGAGTAACTACGTACGGCGTCAACATCATTCCTCTAATTCCTCGCACGCATCAGGAAATAGAGGAGCGTCAGGATAGCGGTGGCAGCCGCCGCCACGTAGGTCATCGCCGCGGCCGTCAGCACCCGCCGCGCGCCCGCCACCTCGTCGGCCATGAGGATGCCCGAGGATGAAATGGCCGCCAGCGCCCGCCGGCTCGCGTTGATCTCCACGGGAAGCGTGATCACCTGAAACGCCACCACGGCGGAAAAAAGGATGACGCCGATTTTGATCAGTCCGACCATACCCAAAAACATCCCGGCGATCAACAGAATCCAGGCGAAGTTTGAGCCGACATTCGCGATCGGCACGATGGCCGTCCGAAGCTTGAGCGGCGCATATCCATCCGCGTGCTGCAGCGCATGCCCCGCCTCGTGTGCGGCCACCCCGATGGACGAGACCGAGCGGCCCTGATAGACGTCGGGCGAGAGCCTGAGCGTCTTGCTGGAAGGGTCGTAGAAGTCGGAGAGAAATCCCCTCGTCGGCCCGATCTCCACGTCGGTGATGCCTTTGCTCCTTAATATCTTGTCGGCCGCCTGAGCACCTGTCATCCCCGAGGCCGTCCCGACCTTGGAATATTTACGAAAGGAGCTCTTCACCCAGAAGGAGGCGAAAAGCGAAAAGATAAACGCCGGAGCCATCAAGAGCAGATACAATGGATCAAATATCATCATCACACCTCCTATCTATCATAATGTAACGCTTTTTTTGATGATGTCAAGAGTAATACGGGCCCGGCGGTTATCCCCAAAGGCCCGGGCGTTCCTGAGACCCAACGGGCGCCCCAAGGGGTCCGCGAGTTTCAGGAAGACGGAGAAGCCTGATGGGTGGGCTCGGCCTATCGTAGGTACGGCAGTTATCGCACATAGCGCTCGATGAAGTCGGCCGACTTCATCCGCTTTCCCAGTTGATGGTCGACGAAAGAAAGGAGGATCCTTCGGGTTTCGAGAAGCGATTGCGCGCTGAGCGCAATACGCGGCAGCCTCGCAAAAGAGGCGTCGAGCGCCGCCCTCAGGGCCGCGCTCGTGGAGCCCGACAGGGCCACCCCTCGGTCCCTCGGCACAAGGCATTTCGCACAAACGATCCCCCCCGCCTCGGGGACAAACAGTGAGCCCTCGCCATCGAGGGCCGCCGACCTGCAGCGCACGCATGACGAAAGGAGCGGCGCGATGCCGACGATCTTCAATATCCTCAACACGAAAAGCCACAGGATGTCTTCCCGCGCACCACGCTGAGCCAGAAGGGCCAGGAACGTCGCGGTTGTATCGAAGAGGTCCGACGCCCCTTCCTCCTGGGGGGCAAGCTCCCTGGTGAGCTCCAGGACAAGCGCCCCGTAGGCCATGGAGCGCATCTCACGTGCGATCCCCTCGTGTGGGTCGATGAGGGCGGCGTCCTCGATGAGAAACAGGTCCCTTCCCCGCGGGCGGTAGAATTTCACCCGGATAAGATGGCCCAGGTCGAAGGTATTGACGAAGCGCTTCTTGCTTTTCTTTGCCGACTTGGCAATGCCGGTGATCCTTCCGGCGTCCCTGACCAGAAGGTCCACTAAGAGATCGGATTCCCCAAAATCCCTGGCCCCCAGCACGACGGCCGACGACTCGATGCGCCTCATGGCCCGGTTACCCGGACGGCCCGGACCGATGGCACGAAACGACCCGCACTCCGTGATGAAAGGCCGTCCGCGTGTCGTGCGTGCCCGTAGCGGGTGCCTTCTTCCTGGAGGAAGTCACGGAGTGCTATGGTCTGGACATGGACGCGTATCATGGCAGGCTCGATGAGAATCCGAGAGAGATAACATATTATTCTTTATTATAATTATTATTACATGGACGATTGTCCACGTCAAGGCGCATGCCGCGGCACGAGGGCGCTCCCGTTATCGCCCTGATCGCGTCTGCTCCTTAAGGAGCCCGGCGAAGGCCTTGAACTCGGGCGTCCCCGCTTTCCCAAAGAGGGAAAAGAGGATCGTCTCGGCGGAGGTTATCTCGGCCCCGGCGTCCGCCATGAAACTGAGCCCGAGTTCCCAGTCGAGATTCTTTCGGGAGCAGACGGCGTCGGCGGCGACAAAAGGGACAAAACCCTCGTCGATCAGCTCGATCGCCGACTGCAGGACGCAGATGTGGGTCTCCATCCCGGCCAGGATCAGGTTCGGCCTGCCGAGGGCCCTCACCGCGTCGGCCACGGCGGGCTCGCCCATGAGCGAAAACGAGAGTTTCTCCAACGGGCGGTATGCGTCGCCCAGGATACGCTGGATCTCGGGCGCGGTCACGCCCAGTCCGCGCGGGTACTGTTCCGTACTGATGATCGGCAGTGAGAGGATCCGTGCGCCCTCGATGAGGAGGATTGTCTGGGCGAGCGTGCGCTCGGCGACCTCCGTTTCCATCGTCGAAAGGAGGGACGCCTGAAAATCGATGACGATCAGCGCCGTGTCTTCCCGAGTGGGGCGCGGCGGCCCGTCATACTGGTCGGTATCGGTGTGCATACGTCTCTCTCCACAAAGGTCTTTTCAGGACACGCACTCGGCTTTCTTCATTCGTATCATGGGGGCACGCGCGTGTCAATATGGATAACGATGAGGGATCGCGCTCGATCCCCGCCGCGGCGCTCCTGGAGAGCCTTTTTGATTGACAATCGCGCGTAAATCGTGTTAGCTAAAAGAGAACATCTATACAGGGGTATTGGTATGAAACTCGACTACAGGAAGACGTTTCTGCTGGGCTTCGGCTTTTTAGGTGTGAGCGTCGTCTGGACGTTCTATAACAGCTTCGTGCCGATCATCCTCAAGGGGTTCATTGCCTCCAACGCCCTGATCGGGCTCATCATGACCTTTGACAATATCCTTGCCGTGACGATCCAGCCCATCATCGGGGCCGCCAGCGATAAGACGCGGACAAAGATCGGCAGGCGTATGCCGTACCTGCTCATCGGTGCGCCCTTCGCCGCAATCTTTTTCGCCCTTATCCCCGTTGCGCAAACCCTCATGGTGCTCCTTTCCCTGATCATCCTCATGAATATTTTCATGGCGCTCTTTCGCTCCCCCGTCATCGCGCTCATGCCCGATATCATCCCCTCGCCGCTGAGGAGCAAGGCCAACGGCGTCATCAACTTCATGGGCGGGGCCGGCGCGCTCATCGCGGTTTTTGCCGGAGGGGCGCTCTTTAACAAGAACCAGGACGTGCCTTTCGTCGCGATCGCCGCCGTCATGCTGACGGCCATTATCGTCGTCTACCTCACCATCAAGGAGCCCAAGGAGATACCCGCCGAGGCGTCGGAGGATATTTCGTGGAAACTCGTGAAGGTCTCCACGATCGCCCTCGCGGTCGGGGTGGTATCGTTTCTCCTCCTCAACAGAACCGGCGTCCTGGACTCGTATTTGACGTTTTTCAAGGCGGACGCGATCTATCAGGGACATATGCTGATTGCGCTGGCACTGTTTGCCCTCATCGTCTTTTTCACGATCCTCAGGTGGGTCCACAGGAGCACGATATTCATATTCCTGTCGATCTTTTTCTGGTTCTTCGGGTATAACGCCGTGGAGACCTTCTTCACCCTGTACGGCGTCAACACGCTCGGGCTCAAAGCGGGCACCGCGTCGATGATCCTCGGGATCTTCATCATCACGTTCATCGTCTTTGCCATCCCGAGCGGCTTTATCGCCACGAAAATCGGGAGAAAGAAAACGATCATCGCGGGGCTCTGTCTCCTCATCTTCCCGATGGCGCTTATGGCCTTTACCACGTCCATACACGCGATCATCGCCATCATGTTCGTCTCCGGAATAGGCTGGGCCGCCGTTAATATCAACTCCTTCCCGATGATATGGGACATCAGCACGGAAGAGATGCTGGGCACTTACACCGGGCTCTACTATTTCTTCTCGATGCTGGCCCAGACGGTCTCCCCACCGATCGTGGGGATCTTTATCGATTATAACCGAGGCGACTACCAAACTATGTTCTATATCGTGCCCGCCTTTTTCCTCCTTGCCCTCATCACCATGCTCTTCGTGAAAGGGGGAGAGGCAAAGCCGATGACCGCGTCCAAGATTCTTGAGCAAATGGAGGTGTAAGCGTCCCATGGCCCAACCCAAACAGAAGATCACCGTTACCGAGGTCGAATACGTGGCCAGGCTCGCGCGTCTCTCCCTCACGGGAAAGGAGACGGCGCACTATACCGATATCCTCAACGATATCCTGGCCTATATCGACAAGCTGGGCGAGCTGGACACAAAAAACGTTGAGCCGATGACGCACGCCATTCCCAATGAAAACGTAATGCGCCCAGATGTCGTCTGCCCGTCTGACGCCGCCTCCGATATCCTCAAGAACGCCCCCGACGCCAAGGGGGCCTTTTTCCGCGTCCCCAAGGTCATTGAGTAGACGAGACTATGGACATAACCGCGCTGACGATCCATGAGCTGAGAGACCTCCTGAAAGAGAGGAAGATAACCTCCGAGGAGGCCACGAAACAATACCTTGGGCGCATCGAGAGGCTTAACCCGACGATCAACGCCTACATCACGGTCACAGAAAAGTCCGCACTGGCCGCGGCCAGGGAGGCAGACGCGCGCATTACCGCCGGAAAGACCGGAGCCCTCCTCGGCGTACCCCTGGCCGTCAAGGACGTCATCTGTACCAAGGGGGTCCGTACCACCTGCGCATCGAAGATCCTCCATAACTACATCCCCCCCTACGACGCGGCCGTGGTAGAGAAGCTCAGGGACGCGGGGGCGGTCATCCTCGGCAAGACCAACATGGATGAGTTCGCCATGGGCTCCTCGACGGAGTCCTCCCATTTCGGCCCGACCAAGAACCCCTATAATCTCGACTATATCCCCGGCGGATCGAGCGGCGGGTCCGCGGCGGCCATAGCTGCCGACCTTGCCGCCGGCGCCTTCGGATCGGACACGGGCGGCTCCATCCGCCAGCCCGCCTCCTATTCCGGCATCGTGGGCCTCAAGCCGACCTACGGGCGGGTGAGCCGCTACGGTCTGGTCGCCTACGCGTCGTCCCTTGACCAGATCGGGCCGATGACCAAAGACGTGGCCGATACCGCCATTCTCCTCTCCGTCATCTCCGGACACGATCGGAGGGACTCCACCTCGCTCGCGGTTCCCGTGCCGGATTTTTCGGCGTCTCTCACGGGTGACGTCTCCGGGATGAAGATCGGCATCTCGAAAGAATATTTCGGCGAGGGGCTCGATCCCGAGGTCAAAGGCCGGGTGATGGACGCCGTCGCCGTACTCGAGAGAGGCGGCGCGCAGGTAGTCGAAGTCACGCTGCCCCATACGGAGTATGCGCTGGCCTGCTACTATATCATCGCCCCGTCGGAGGCAAGCTCAAACCTTGCCCGCTACGACGGCGTCAGGTACGGCCTCAGGGAGGTGGACCCGGACGACGGGATGATCGACATGTTCACGCGCTCGCGCTCGTCCGGATTCGGGGCGGAGGTGAAGCGCAGGATCATGCTGGGCACCTACGCCCTGTCGGCCGGCTACTATGACGCATACTACAAGAAGGCCCTCCAGGTCCGCCGGCTCATCCGGGACGATTTTGACCGGGCCTTTTCCGCGGCCGACGTCATCGCCTGTCCCGCGGCGCCGACACCGGCGTATCGGATTGGTGAAAAGATCGCCGATCCCCTCTCGATGTACCTCGGCGACATCTACACGGTGACGGCCAACCTCGCCGGCATACCGGGGATCTCGGTGCCGGTTGGGATGAGCGCCGCCGGGCTCCCCATCGGACTGCAGCTTCTCGGAAAACCCCTCGGAGAGCCCGAGATACTCAGGGCCGCCCACTACGTCCAGACCCACCAAACGGTACAGCTCCCCGAAGCCGAGGCTATAGCGCAACGAAGCGAACACATCCGCTCGGACAGCGCGGACGGGTTGCAGGTAGCCTGTCCGGAATCGAGCGGACACGGGGGGCTGCGCTTCCCGTGACGCCGGCCCGGCGCCGGCGTACATGGCGTCGTCTGACGTGATGGTTTCCTTGCATTGTGCAAGGAACTCTTGACGCCCGCTGCCCCATCGAGCCGTCCTTTCTCGCCCGAGGCGGCGTAGGCGACGGTGCCCTTCCTGTACGGGTCGCAACTGACAACCGTACATAACTAATTAAAAAAGATTAATGATATCGTTATAAGAAAAACGTAACAGGTACGTTTAAATCTGCTATAATTTCCCGAACAACACGAGAATACGGGATTGGTGAATATGAATTATCAGGCGGTGATCGGCCTTGAGGTCCACGCCCAGATGTTGACGGCCTCAAAGATATTCTGCGGCTGTTCCACGAAGTTCGGCGCCGATCCGAATTCCTCTATTTGTCCGGTCTGCACGGCACAGCCCGGGGTGTTGCCCGTCCTCAACAAAAAGGTAGTGGAATTCGCCGTGAAGACGGCCCTGGCCACCCACGGTGAGGTTGCGGACCGCTCATGGTTTGCCAGAAAAAACTACTTCTATCCCGACCTCCCCAAAGGCTATCAGATTTCCCAGTATGAATTTCCCCTGGCCAAGGGCGGCTACATCGAGATCGAGACCGGCGGAGTCGCAAAAAAGGTCGGCCTCATCCGCATCCACATGGAAGAGGACGCCGGGAAGCTTCTGCACGATGAGCGCGCCCCGCACAGCTACGTGGACCTCAACCGAACGGGCGTGCCGCTGATGGAAATCGTCTCCGAGCCCGATATCAATAGTCCTCAGGAGGCGGGGGCCTATCTGAGGAAGCTCAGGAGCATTCTCAGGTACCTCGAGGTCTGCGACGGCAACATGGAGGAGGGGAGCTTCCGCTGCGACGCCAACGTGTCCGTGATGCCGGAAGGCTCAAAGGAGCTCGGCACACGCACCGAGCTCAAGAACATGAACTCGTTCAAGAACGTCGAGAAAGCGCTCGACTACGAGATCGTCAGACAGACCAAAGTCCTCAATGAGGGCGGCAAGGTCATCCAGGAGACCCGCCTCTGGAATGACGCGAGAGACATCACCGAGTCGATGCGATCAAAAGAGGAGGCTCACGATTATCGCTATTTCCCCGACCCCGACCTCGTAGCGCTCGTGGTCGATTCGGCGTGGATAGAAGAGATCAGGAAAGGGCTCCCGGAGCTCCCCGACCAGAAGGTGGCCCGGTTCGTCCATGACTACGGGATTCCGCGATACGACGCGGAAGTTCTCTCGGCCGAGAAGGAGATGGCCGATTACTTCGAGGAGGTCGTTCGGTACAGGGCGCCCGCAAAACAGGCCTCAAACTGGATCATGACGGAGCTGATGCGCGAGCTCAAGGAAGCCAGGCGCGACATCACCGAAGTCCCCGATCTCCGCCGAGGCGCTGGCCCAGATGATCCTTCTGATCGAGTCGGGAACCATCAGCGGTAAGATCGCCAAGACCGTCTTTGCCGAGATGGCAAAGACGGGAAAAGCGGCGGGTGAGATCGTCAAGGGACAAGGGCTCACCCAGATCTCCGATCCGGCCGAGATCGAGGCGGTCGCGCGCAGGGTCATCAAGGCATTCCCCAAGGAGACGACCGACTACAGGGCAGGAAAGGAAAAGCTGCTCGCCTTTTTCGTCGGCCAGGTCATGAAGGAGACCAAGGGGAAGGCCAACCCGCAGCTCGTCAATGAGCTGCTCCAGAAGGTCTTGAAAGAGTGAGGTCGCAACCGACGTCCGCCCGTATGGAACCTCGGCGTGTGATACGAGTCATACTCTTCTTAAGGTAAAGGGATTATTCTTGCGATGAAAAATAGAGCCGGATTTTACGGCACCGTCCCCATCTGGGGCCGCCGGGCCGGGTGGCCGACAGCATTGGCAGAAGATCTTTTTTAGCGTAACCATCACGCGGTTCGCAACGCCCTGAAGGGCGACGGCCGCGCCTCCCGCATACCATGACAAAAAGAGCAAGAATCGCACTCATCATTGCCTGCTGCTGCGTCATCTGTGTCGTCTTGTTTCTCACCTTCATCCCCAGGGTGATCAACACGACCGCCTACCGCAACAGCGCTGCCGACTGGCTCACGGCACGGCTCAGCCGTGTCGTTACCATCGGCGACCTCAGGCTTTCCATCATTACCGGACCTAAGATTATCCTGAGGGATCTTACGATTCAGGACGACCCCGCTTTTTCACGGGAGCCGTTTCTTTCCGCCCGCGAGGTCGTCATCTCCGTCAGGCCGATCCCGCTCCTGTCGGGTAGGATCGTCGTGCGCGGCGTTGTGATTAAGAAGCCTGTATTATCGGTCATCGAAAAAGACGATTCATCCCTTAACGTCGCGACGCTCACGCTATATCAGGCCAAGGGTCCTTCGGGCACGATCCTGAAGACCAACCTCTTTGAGCTCCCGATTCCTTCCCTTGCCGATAACGGTCCCATGGTGCAGGAAATCGACATCAAAGACGCCGACGTAATCTACTCCCGAATCAGTGCCGATAAGACTTTCGACGAGCTCCTCCGCCTCAAGGGGATGGATATCGAGATCAAGAACATCGAGGCGACCCGTACCGTGGCGACCGAAAGGATCGCTCAACCGTCGATTCCTCTTTCCGGGGACGTCTCGCTGACGATATCGACCGGATTTGTCAAGGGATTCCCCTTCGATAACATGGAGGTCGCCGGCACGATCAAGGACGATACCCTGAGAGTCGACGAGATGAGCACGGAGCTCTTCGGGGGCTCGCTTTCCGCCAACGGCTACGTCGATCTCTCGCGGGTCAACAAGGGCATGGTTATCAACGCCGAGCTTTCCAACGTCGTGGCCAACAAGCTCATCTCCATCATCCGGAAGGACGAAAATTCCTGCTTCGGCATGCTGAACTTCGAGGGGACATTTACCGCCAAAGGAAAGACGACGGGTGAGATGATAGACAATATCTCAGGAGAAGGTCTGATTCGGGTCGAGGACGGCCACATCCCGTCTTTCAATATCAGGACCGAGCTCAGCGCCCTGGGCCTCATCCCCAACAAAGGGATCTCCGATATGCTCGACACGAGCTTTTCCATCATCGGGGGAAGCTTCGTTCTCTCGGGTAATAAATTCGTAACCTCGAAGCTTGCCATCAAAGCCGAGGAGTGGGACGCCATCGCCAAAGGTGAGGTCGACCTTTCGGGGGCCGTCGATTTTTCGGGCGACATGTTCCTCTCCAGCGCGATGTCGCTGGATATTAAGCCGGAGTACCTCACCTCCATGCTGCACAATCAGACGGGGAGGCTCTCCCTGCCCTTCAACATCACCGGTAACGTCCAAAGCCTCGAATTCCTGCTGCGTCCGGAGTTCCTGACCGAAAAAGACGCCGACGAAATATTCGATGAATTCAAGCGGGAGATCACGGATAAATATAAGGAAGGCTACTCCATCAAGTTCATAAATCGAATCTCGTTTTAATTCCTCACGATATGTCCTTTCATACCATCCAGTGGCGCGAAAACGGTATCGAGATCCTCGACCAGACAAAACTGCCCGGCCGCGTTCGATACGTGACCCTCAAAAGCCCCGAGGCGGTGGTGAAGGCGATCAAGACGCTGGCGATCCGCGGCGCGCCCGCCATCGGGGTGGCTGCGGCCATGGGGGCGGCCCTCGGCGCCCGAAAGATCAAGGCAAAAACCAGGCAACAATTCCTGACGTCGTTTGAGACACTCTGCTCCTTCATCGCGTCGGCCCGGCCCACGGCGGTCAACCTCTTCTGGGCGTTGGAGCGGATGAGAGAGACTGCCCGCTCCTCTGGAGAGACTGCCCATGCCATCACGGCCGCCCTCGAGGATGAGGCGCTCAGGATATTCCACGAAGATGTCGAGATCAACCGGCTCATCGGGGAGCACGGGCAGGCACTCCTCGACAACGGTGACGTGGTTCTCACCCACTGCAACGCCGGCGCCCTGGCCACCGCCGGTTACGGCACGGCCCTCGGCGTGATACGGTCGGCGATCGGTCACGGAAAACAGATCGGCGTTATCGCCACGGAGACAAGGCCGCTTTTGCAGGGGAGCCGCCTCACGGCGTGGGAGCTGACGGCCGACGGCATTGACGTCACGCTCATCACCGATAATATGGCAGGCCACTTCCTTAAAGAGGGTCTCATCAAAAAGATCATCACGGGCGCCGACCGCATCGCCTCAAACGGCGACGTGGCCAACAAGATCGGCACCTATACCCTCTCCGTCTTGGCAAAGGAGCACCGGGTCCCCTTTATCATAGCTGCACCCCTCTCAACCTTCGATGCATCGGCGTCCACAGGATTCGACATCCCCATCGAGGAGCGCTCGCCCGGTGAGGTGACACAGTTTATGGGGGTAGCGTGTGCGCCGAAGGGAGTCAAGGTGAAAAACCCTTCGTTTGACGTCACGCCTGCGGCCCATGTGAGCGCGATTGTCACCGAAAGGGGCATCGTAAATCCCCCGTACCCCGAAAACATCAAAACGATCATAAGGGGGGTTCGTGACGGCCGCGAGCACCACCGCGTACGAATATGAGGGGTAATTTACGGTAAAAAATACACGATGATAATAAAAACTGTTGAGTTTTTGTCACAAATCTCATATGATAGGGTGTGTATGAACGCTCGATCTGTCTTTTGTTGAACCTCAACTAACTTGTGATTTCGTGGGCTGGTTAAAAGATACAATCCTCGCTATAGTGCCCTTCTCCCGGGACCAAAAAAAGGGGAGAGACAGACAGCCTTCCCCATACCGGGAAGTCCAACCGGTAATCCTTTCCCGTGATAAACACCCGATATCCCGAAGAAACATCGATCCCGATGCCCTCAAGGTCATGTACCGCCTCTATAATCACGGGCACAAGGCTTATCTCGTCGGAGGTGGGGTCCGCGACCTGTTGCTGGGTAAAAACCCCAAGGATTATGACGTGGGGACAGACGCCAACCCGAAGGAAATCCGGCGGCTCTTCACCAACAGCATGATTATCGGCCGCCGATTCAAGATCGTCCATATCAGGTTCAGAAACAACAAGATCATTGAAGTGACGACCTTCAGACGTAAGGGCGACCAGGACGAGTCGAGGCCGGGGCTGCCGATGCTCAGGGACAACACGTTCGGCACTGAGCAGGAAGACGCCTTTCGCCGCGATATCACGATCAATGGGCTCTTCTACAACATCGAGAACTACACGATCATCGATTACGTCGGGGGCCTGGACGATCTCAAAAACAAGGTTATCCGGATCATCGGCGAGCCGAGGACCCGAATCACGGAGGATCCGGTCCGTATCATCCGCGCCATACGGCACGCCGCCCGCACCGGCTTCGGCATCGAGGAACGGACCGATCAGGCCATTCGGGAGCTCTTCGGAAACCTCGCCCACTGCTCGCCCGCACGACTCCACGAGGAGCTCATCAAGGAGCTCAAGGGCGGATATTCAGGAAAAACCCTCAGGTACTTCAGGGACTACGGCATCCTGAGCGTGCTCTTCCCCGAAATCCAGGATGCGACCGAAAAGCACGACATCACCCGTGACCAGTTCTACCGGTGTCTGGAGCTGCTGGACGCGCTCACCCGGTCGGGAAGGGAGTTCTCCATTCCCTTCCTCTTCTCTGTCCCCCTGATCCCCGTCGTGATCTCGCTGATCGACCACGCCACCGCCGGGGCGGAGGGGAAGACGCCGGATGTCCCGCGGATCATCCAGGAATCCCTGGTCCGGTCGCTGGCCAGGGTCGGGGTATCCAAGCGTAATATCGACACGATGCGCCACCTCCTCTTCTTAAACTGGAAGATGTTCAGGATGATCGACCGCGGCTACATCCCCGCGGTCCTGAGGGGAAAGACGCATTTTACCGAGGCCTTTGATCTTCTCTCGATCACCGCCAAGGCGTATGGCTACTTCCCCGAGGCGCCCTGGCCACCCGGACCGGAGGGGCTGGAGCCGTTGAGAAGGCTTATCCGATCCCCCAGGAGGAGGCACGGCCCACGACACCACAGGAGGCAAGGACCTCCCCGCCCGAGCGTTGAAAGGGGCCGGCCGGGCCGAAAGTGACGTGCCTTCACGGCGTTCGAGTGAAAGAAAGCGAGACCACGCCTCATCTCTTCTTGCTTTTTTCCAAGAGTCGGAACTATAATGGGACGATCGGGGCGTAGCGCAGACCGGTTAGCGCACCTGCTTTGGGAGCAGGGGGTCGGAGGTTCAAATCCTCTCGCCCCGACCATTTATGTAATAATATCAATAGCTTATAAAACGGCTCTTATGCTGGATTTTATTGATACGAAGACTGTTACATACACCAGGGAATGCTAGGGAATTTCAGGGCATCATAGGGAAAGCTGGGGAATTGTAACTACAGTGAGGTCTGTCTAATATCGTCATGACTACCTGTGCGGTGAGACAGGGAGGCATAGCCTCGGACTTCTAATAATACACCGAGGCATATGACATCCCTCTTTCTCTTCTCCTTCGCCGTCCGCTTCCTCAATAGCACCAACATCCTCGCCAAGCTGAAACAACTTCTGGGTCACTCCACCATCAGGAGTACCGAGCATTATTTGAAGTACACCGTCGAGGATATTCGGGAGGAGTTTGCCGAGGCGTTTTGGTGGTGAAAAGAGAACTTGAAACTTCCAGAGCCAATACGTTCAAATCCCCCTTACTATTTCTGCGGCATGTCAGCATATTTTAAATTGAGATATCAGGCCTTCTTTTTCCCTCCTCCGATAAACTCATACTTGATCGCGTCCACCGGACAGACGTTGAGGCAACGCGCACAACTGAAGCAGTCGGCGGGGAGCTTCTTTCTCTCAACCCTACCCTGAGCAGCCTCGCTCGGGCAGGCCCGGATGCAGTTACCGCACTCGGTGCAGATGTCATGATCTACCCTGACGCGGTAGAGGCTGACTCGCTCCGCGATCCAGGATAAGAATCCAAACGGGCAGATAAACTGACAGAACGGGCGGTATATGACCAGGCCCAAAAGGAGAACAACGACAACGGTGATCAGGATTGATAATCCCTCAAACTCATAGTTAAAGAGGTTGAAAGGATTCAGCCAGTGATAGATGACGAATCCCCTATTGCCCCCGATGATGCCGAAGAGCACGAAGAGTGTTAGGATGAAGAGCCCTCCCCTGACCGAGTTGGAAACCCAGAAAGGTATTTTATACCGCTTGGCTCTTTTCAGCCAGGGGATGCTGTAGATGAGCTCTGTCAGACCGCCGAAGGGGCATGCCCAGCCGCAGACCAGCTTGTTGCCAACGATGGCAAGCCCGATGAAAAAGAAAAAAGCCGCAGTGCTCGCCAGAGTGTCCGGATACAGCCCCACCATCGTCTTCAAGAACTGTACTACTCCCTGCATCGGATTTGGCGATTTTCCCAGAACGAATCCTAGGACAATCGTGGCCAGAAAGACGGGAACGAGATATCCCAGCCGGGGATACCATATCTTTCTCCGCTCGATCCCGGCCTTCTCTGGCCGTCCGATCTTGACGAGAAATAGCCAGCCCCATAAGACAATCGCCCCATAGAGATAGTACTTCAGCGTGGACTTCGCGTGGCCCATGAGATGTTTTCCGGCACCACGAAGTCTCACCTCCGTAACACCGAGTTGCCACATCGGCACGTTCTTGGGGGCGCCCAGCGCCAGTCCCAATTCCTTTGCCATGGCGCTCCCGGTGACTCCAAAGGCGGGCACTGTCTCTTTCAGGGTCATGTCGAGGGTCACTCGGCCGTCTCCCCGATTGGGAACGGCAGTCCCAAAGAAGAGCCCGAGGAGGATCAGGATAATGATCGAGACAAGACCGACCACGGCCCATACCCGTTGTCTCCGAGACAGGGATGACAGAAATTCACGATACATCTCTATTTTCTCTTATAACATATTTAAGATATAGCTCAGTGGATCAATTGGAGCACCGTTAGCTCTAACTCTATAATGGGGATGGGGTCCAATACATCTCCCGGTGCATCCGACTGTTCCGATCTTGCCCCATTCTCGACCCTACCGCACTCGCGAACCGGCATGGTATTCTCTATTGTTCTCAATGATCTGATGGGGGGAATTCCTTTTCAGCAATTTTTTCATCCGATGTGTGCGTAGGGTGAGTGAGTCTTATAAATGATCCTGACATATAATTCCTCAGCATCTCACCGGCGGTTTGACCGTTTGCCTGGTATACCGTGATCATAAGATCCCGTGCCGTATGAAAGCTGATCTCCCCGATTTCCCGTACGAGAAGAGCGTCAATCCCCATACCTGCCGATTCTTGCGCTGCGGCAAGACCCGCCCGCACATCCTTTTTTAAAGCCGCGTTATTGTGTACGAAGGAGCTTTCTGTCTTTCTATCAAAGAGGTTTATGATGAGAAAAAAAGGTGCCCTTCCGAAATGGATGGATGCCTTTGATTCCAGTCCCTTGTTCTCGGATACGGGGATGAGCACCCGTTGTTTTCTTCCCCGATAAGGGTCAATGTGAATCATGAAATCAATTATCTTCGGAAATTTTTCTCTTATCTTTTCTGCTATCCCTTCACCAATTTCATGACCCTTTTCAATGGGGAGGGACCGTTCGATGCCGATTTCCGCCTCGCCGAGGAAAAACATCCCCGATCTTCGGACTCGCACCGATAACACCCCTTTGACACCGGGTACCCGCATGATCTCATCAGTAATCGAGGCAACCGTCGCTTCATCCAATCCGATATCTAACAGAGACAGTATTGACGACCATCCGATTCTCGCGCCCATCACGAGGATGAAGATAGACACGGCTATTGTCGCACTACCCTCGACGTATGGAATCCCAAGATATGAGGAGACAAGGGCACACAAGACAATCAACGACGTGAGCACGTCGATAAGGTATTCGGTCGCGTTTGCCGTCAGGCTCTGGGAGTTGATCTGCCTGCCGACCTTTCGCGTCAAAACCGAAAGGATCAGTGAAACAACCCCCGCCCCAATCGCGGTGCCGAAGGCCAAAAACGGAAGGGAAAGGGGATGGGGGTGAAAGAGTGAACGCCATCCTTCGAAGATCAACCTTGTCCCGGTAGCCAGGATGATCATCGATACAGCCAGCGCCGTAAGGTTTTCGGCCTTATAGAGACCGAAGGGAAACCGCTCATCTGGCTTTCGTAAAGAGAGCCTCATCCCAAGCCAGGAGGCAGCGGCGGCCAGGAAATCGGCAAGAGAATGGACGGCCTCCGCCAGAAGGATCGATGACGAAGATAGATACGCGACTACCCCTTTTGCCAGTCCGAGAATAAGCGTGACCCACGCGGCGTTCTTCGCCGTCCGCTTTCCTCTTTCAACGCTTTCTGTGCGCCGATTTGTGCTCAGGCCGTTACTTTTTTGATCCACAGCACATTCCCGGCGTGCAGTCCCCGCGCGGCTCATCCGATCCGCAACAGCGGCCGGACGAAGCCCCGGTATCTTTCCGGCTCCCCATCGAAAAATTTGTCGACGACAGAAGCCGCTCGAAGCCCTTTCCCCCGCACTTTTTACACACGAGGGGGTCGCTCTTTTCTCCCATTCCGGTCAGGAACTCGCCGACCTGGCCGCACGCAAGACATCGATACTCATGGATAGGCATTGCTTTATTCTCCTTGTTTCACATGACCGTTCAAACGTTTCTCTATTTCCCCGTATAGTGCGATGATTTCTTTTTTTACTTCCTCCGGCCCCCATTCGATGAGGCTTTTTCTCTTTCTCACCGCATCGATCACCCCCTCGTGATAGGGAATCTTCCCAACGACCGGGGCTCCCGCGCCTTCCGCCTCACGCGCGATCTTCTCAGACATATCCGTGTTTATATCAAACTTGTTGATAACAACCAGCGTAGGAACTTCAAAGTGGGCCGTCAAAGCGAGAATCCTATTCAGGTCGTGGGCACCGCTGACGGTCGGCTCCGTCACCGCCACGGCAAGGCTCGTCCCGGTGACGGAGGCGATAACCGGACACCCGATCCCCGGGGGGCCATCGATGAGTATGGAGGAAAGGCCCCTTTCCTGTGCGATCTTCGCCGCGGCCTTCCTAACTTCACTGACAAGCCTTCCCGAGTTGTCCTCGGCGATGCCGAGCCGCGCGTAAACCATCGGCCCTACGTTCGTCTCAGATATATACAGTTCGCCCGATTTATGGGGAGTCATTGTGACGGCCAGCGGACCACATACCTGAAGACAGGCCCCGCATCCCTCACAGTATTCCTCCCGAACATGTGGGTAACCCTCCGCATCAAAGACAAAAGCGTCAAACCGGCAGGTGTCCACGCACCGTCGGCACCGGGTGCATTTCTTCCCGTCGACGACCGCCCGCTCGCTTCCAAAAAAGTCCCGTGTCTCCCGTACCTCCGGTGAAAGGAGAAGGTGCAGATTAGCCGCGTCCACGTCTGTATCGCAGATGACCTTGTTTTCGAGAAGATGGGAGAGGGCGGCGCAAACCGTTGTCTTGCCGGTACCACCTTTTCCGCTGATTATCACAATCTGTTCCATTTTGTAATCACGTACCGTTCTGGGTGTGTCTACTTATTGTATCTATTTCCTTTTTTCATACGGCCACAGCACGATCCCGCCATCGAGAAATTTCACGTCCTTGAAGCCGAGCCCTTCAAGGGTCTTGGCCGCCTCATAGCCTCTGAGGCTGATCTTACAGAAGGCGATGATCTCTTTATCCTTCGGGAGTGTATGGGCCTCCGTGCGAAGCTTGCCGAGGGGTATATGTACTACCTTGTCCGAGGGGAGCCGCCCCTGCTCGTCGAGCTCGGCGGGCATACGGACATCCAGAAATACGCAGTCCGTGCCCCGTTTGATTTTGTCCATCGCCTCCATCGGTGTAACGCTCTTGGCGGTCCCGTCCAGTTTGTTCCTCATGATGTTCGCGGCGGTAATGATATTATCCATCGCCGACGAATACGGAGGCGCATAGGCGAGATCGAGGTTAGCCACCTGGTCTACCGTAGCCCCAAAGCCGAGGGCCGTGGCCGCCACGTCGATACGTTTGTCAGCACCTCCGGGTCCGATGATCTGGGCGCCAAGGAGCTTGCGACTCTTTGTGTCGGCCACGAGCTTTATGGCGATGGTCTTGGCCCCCGGATAGAAATGTGCCTTGTCGGGCGAGGGGGAAAGGACAGTCTGAACATCAAAGCCCGCCTTCTTCGCCGCCGTCTCCGAGAGCCCTGTTGCGGCAGCAGTATAGTCAAAGACCTTAACGATGGCTGTCCCACAGACACCCCTAAATAGTTCGTTTCCCCCGGCCACATTTGTCCCGATTACACGCCCGTGCTTGTTAGCCGTCGAGCCCATGGGGATGTTGACGCGCTTTCCGTGCACAAGGCCAATCTGCTCCACACAGTCACCCCCGGCGTAGATATCGGGGTCCGAAGTCCGCATCTGTTCATCGATGAGGATACCGCCCAGATGCCCTATCTCAAGGCCGCTGTCTTTTGAGAGTTTTACGTTGGGTTTTATACCGACGGCAACGAGCACGAAATCGGCCGTGATCTCACCCTTGTCGGTAGCGACGCTTGCCACGTTGCCCTGACCGTCTCCGGTGATTTTTACGACCTTAGTATCGGTCATGACAGCAACGCCTTTTTCTACCAGGTGTTTCGTCAGATACGCGCTCATCTCGCCGTCGAACAAACCCGGCAGGATTCGATCCATCATCTCGACGATGGTGACCGAAAGACCTTTCTTGACGAGGGACTCGGTGACCTCCAGACCGATGAGGCCCCCGCCGATAACCACGGCCCTTTTCAGTCCCCCGCCGGCTATAGCCTGGTCTATCTTCAGCGCGTCTTCGACACACGCCTGGGAGCAGAGGGTAAAGATATTATTAGCCGAATCGCGCCCGGGGATATCCGGCAGGAACGGGGCACCGCCTGTGGCAAGCACCAGCTTATCATAGGGGATTTCGGAGTGCGATCCGTCGGCGGTTTTAACTACGTTCACGATCTTTTTCTTCCTGTCGATGGATTCGGCCAGGGTTCTGTTGAGGACAGCAATATCCTTGACGTTCTTGAAGAAAACTGTGTCTCTAACCACCCCCACCGGCGTCTCCATGAGTTGTTTCACGTCCTTAACGTCACCCGAGAGAAAATAGGGAAGGCCGCACCCCGCATAGGAAAGGAGCTCACCCTTCTCAATAATGGTGATCTCGGCCTCTGGGTCGAGCCGTCTGGCCCGCGCGGCGGCCTTCGGCCCGCACGCAACACCACCGATGATGACAATCTTTTTTCCCATGTCTATTCTCCTCTTTGATTGTTTATCGTCTTAAAAATCCGCTCAAACAATGCCTTCATGACCTCATCTTTCATGACCACGATTTCCCCTCGGGATATCATCTCGGCAACCTCCCTTTTCAGAGGGATCTCGCCGGTAATGGTCAGGCTCTCAGCCGAGAGATAGCTCATGAGTTGTTCATCGACCCCCTGGGCGCGGTTGATGATGATGCCCAGGGGAAGCCCGAGGCTTCTCGTCATGCTGACGGCAAGCTTCAGGTCCGAGAGACCGAACGGGGTCGGCTCGGTCACCAACACCACAAAGTCGCAGTCCTTCACCGCCTCGATGACAGGACACGACGTCCCCGGCGACGCGTCGAGAATCGATATCCCCTTGGTGGAGGTTTTCTCTTTTACCGATCTCACCAGCGGGGTGGCCATGTGCTCGCCCACGTTGAGCACGCCCGCGCGGTAGTCGATTTTGCGATCGAAAAACCCATTTTTACCGACGACTGCCGAGCCTGTTTCGATTACTCCAATCTCCCGGATAGACTCCTTCACCGCCCCGTAGGGGCAGACGATCATGCAGGCGCCGCACCCGTGGCAGAGCTCGGGGAAGACGAGCACGTTTTTCTTGGTAACCAAGAGGGCATTGAAGCGGCACGCCTCGGCGCACCTGCCGCAGAGATCACACCGCGCCTCGTCAATGACCGGAACCATCACGACGGCCGATTCTTTTTTCTTAATCCGGGGTTTCAAGAAAAGGTGGCCGTCCGGCTCCTCCACGTCGCAATCGACATACTGCACATTGTTGAAAAATTCTCTTGCTACCACGGCGAGGTTAACCGCGACCGTGGTCTTTCCGGTCCCGCCTTTGCCGCTCGCCACCGCAATTCTCATAATCATTTTTCTCCACTTTTCTTAAGGCTTTTGCTCCGATACCCTCGCCGACCCCTCCTCTCGCTTTCCTGCGGATCAAGCCGTTCGGTCCATCCCCCCCGCGCTTCCTGAGGGATGTCGCATCCAGGGAGAAAGGGTTTTATATCCAGTAGGGGGGTCCCGTCCAGTATATCGACATCTTCGAGATAGAGTGTATTCCTCTCGCACCGGATGAGCCGGACAATGCTCAGGCCGATACCGTTGGGACGGCACGGATGTCGAGTCGCAAATAGACCCCGGGGGATGTCGTCCAGAAAGGGTTTGACCACGAGCGAGAAAGGCCCTGACTTGTGAAAGTAGTACAGGAGAAGCAGGTGTGAGAAACCCTCGATATCCTTGAGCCCCTCCGCGTATTCCGGGGCAAGCACAGCCGTGCCCGGGCATCCTCCGGCAAAAGCGGGTTGAATGGGCGTCTCCTCCGACCGTATGTGTTCACTGTGAATGACCCCGATGGGAGTGAACACGATCTTCTTGCTGCGCATCCCGGTATCGCCCTGGACAGTGATCATTGCCTCCCTTTCTTTCTTATTTCTATGGTCTTCTGTCGACAATAAGAAACCCTCTCAAATCCGCTTCAATCCCGCGTGAGCCGCAGCAGTGGCGGATTCCAGCAGTCGGGCCTTATTTGCCCGGAATAAGTCGAGCGCCTCCTGAACAGTGGACGCAGAAACCCCATAGAGTTTCACCTCCCCCGCCGACAGCGCATCAAAGGCCTTTGGGCCGAAGTTCCCCGACACGACCGCCTCGGCCCCGGCGTTGATAACCGTCTGGGCCGCCCTGATCCCCGCCCCGCCGCCGGCATCGACCGCGTCATTTTTTATCGCTTTGAAACTACCGGGGTTATCGGCATCCACGACAATAAAGTACGCGCATCTGCCGAACCGCTCATCCATCTCGGAGGAAAGCAAGTTCCCCTTTGCCGTAATCGCAATCTTCATATGTTCCCCCTCACTCCTTCATCATTGCCTTCCCGCAGCTGGGGCACGTCACCTGGTAGCAGGGCATGCCCCTCTGGTGGGCGACTTTCGTCCCACACGCCGGGCAGACGCAGTTTCCGCCGGGACCGGAGCCGGGACGATTTCCCATACCTCTCCCGCGACCTCCACCGCCGCCTCCCCTCCCCATTCCACCGCCGGACCCGGAGCCTCCTCAGGATCCTCCCTGTCCTCTCCCACGCGCTATCATCTGAGTCTCCCTTTTTATCTGTCTATGCCGAAAAGGTCATTTTCGTGCCGACCATATTCAGAAGAAACCGATCCGGCATGCGTCTTTCGATTTCTATTACTTCTTTCCTCCCCGTGCAGTGAGTCGGGATTATATACGCCGGATCGGCATCGATTAGCCCCTCGATCGTCGGATTCACAACGGTGGGTGCATCCGCGCCGTTCAGATGAAAGCCTCCCATGACGGCATGGATCTTTGTTTGACCGGTCATCTCTCGTGCGTACCGGAGAGTATTGATAATCCCCGAATGGGCACACCCCGAGAGCACCACGAGACCCTTCCCCCTGAGGTTGAGGGCAATGGCAGAGTCGTCGATGATGTCATCCCAAAGCTCCTTGCCCTCCTTCTCATAACGGAAATCCTGCCCCACCTTTTCGAACGAGGTCTTACGAGGTACCTCTCCCAGAAAGAGAACCGCATCATCAAAAAGGGAATAGGGTTGGGTCGTCGCTGATAGAGAAAAGCCCGCGGCATCTACCCCCTCCTTGGTCAGAGGAGGAAAGAAGACCTTAAATTGCTCCGTGATCTTGAGGTAGCGAGGGTTTCTGAATGCCTCGGGATGGACGACGAGCGGTATCCCTTTTTTCCCGATTCTCTCCGCAAGTTCCTTCATACCACCCACGTGGTCAAGATGGCCGTGGGAGATGACGCACGCCTCGACCTTCGAAAGATCGACGCCGAGGGCGTCGGCGTTGAAGGCCGCCCCGTGGGCGGAAAAACCGAAATCGAACAGGATGCTTTTTGACTCACCATTACTGGTTATGGTAACGACAGAGGAAAATCCGTGTTCGGCCAGAATCGAGTTCTTTACCTGCATGTCCTTGAGAGGCATCGCCCGGAGCACTACCTCGGTATTATCGCGAGAAACCAGGTCGACGTAGTTGTCCTGGAGGGTGAGAATCTCGACCTTGTCGACCTCTCTGAGGACTTTTTTCATGATGTTCCTCCACACGTGAGTAGAAATAGAATCAATAATGAGCGGGGTGCTTTCCCCTCATCCCATTATCATCCTTCACACCCGTCATGGTGGTCGTGGGCGCACGGAGTGGTTCCCTTGATCCTCCCTTCAAGATAGGCGGTGAGGATATCCCCCACCCGACCGGCATAACCTGTCACCACCTCGATCCCCATCTCATCGAAGAGGTCTATCGCCCGGGGTCCCATGCCCCCGGCGATGATGACGTTGGCGCCGGTGGACTTGATGAACTCGGGCATGACGCCGGGCTGGTGATTACCGAAGTGGGGATTCGATACGGCCTTGACCGTCTTGACGGAATCGCCGTCAACGGACACAAGGGTGTAATAGGGACACCTGCCGAAATGGGCGGAGAGCTCCCCGTCAAGCATCTTCTCGGTCTCGGATGCAAGAGCGATATTCTTCATTGTGTCAATCTCCTTTTTTTTCGGAAGTCTTTTTTTGTAATGGTTGTAGCTCCCGAAGAATGTTATCAACGATCGGAAGAAAAGATATTGCGGCTGTGGACCCTTTCGCGTCGATTACGAACGGCCTTCCCTCGTCACCTCCGACAATGACCCCGGGATCCAGCGGAATCCTCCCCAGGAAGGGGACCTCCATTTCACTTGCCGCGCGCTCTCCGCCGCCCTTTTTGAAGAGATCGATCTCGTTGCCGCAGTGCGGACAGGTGAAACCGCTCATGTTCTCGACAATCCCGAGCACCGGGACCCCCAATTTCAGGGAAAAATTGACCGACTTGCGGCTGTCCAACAGCGCCACGTCCTGGGGGGTGGTGACGATGATGGAGCCGTCCGCATCGCCGATAAGTTGCGCCACGGAGAGCGGTTCGTCGCCCGTGCCGGGCGGCAGGTCCACGATCAGATAATCAAGGTCGCCCCAATTGACCTCCCCCAGGAATTGTCTGATGACCCCATGCTTCATCGCCCCCCTCCAAATTACCGGGGTGTCGGGGCTTTCCAACAGATACGCCATGGAAATCACCGTCAGGTTATCCATGACAGGAATTGGGGCAATCCCTTCGGGAGAACCGAGGAGCCTCCGATCCTCCACACCAAGCATTTTGGGAATGTTAGGTCCGTGAAGATCGGCGTCCAACAGGCCGGTTCGATATCCCTTTTGGGCCAGGGAGACCGCCAGATTGGCGGCGACCGTGGATTTGCCGACGCCGCCCTTGCCGCTCATTACCATGATTTTCTTAGCGATGCGCGAAAGGCGTGCTTTAAGGATCTCTTCGGTATGCCGTTCCTTTTCCTGAGATTCACATTGTTGCTCTGAACCACACGAGGAGCATGCGGCATCTTTGTCACATTCTTTTTGTTCCAAACTCTCACCTCATAATCGTATTTCAATAAAAGGAAAATGCCTGGTATAAATGAAATTGATGAACAGCATGCCGCTTCTATATTTACGCTGTTGACGAAAATGAGTCTTTTTCAAACCTTCAACCCTTTGCGGGGAGTAGGGGGGATCGGTCCCCCGTACTCATGATGCACTCACTTCTCTTTCTCTGAAAGGTCTGAGAGCCTTCTTTCCATCGTCTCGATCCGCGACTTCAGCGCACCGATAGTACCCTCAATGGCGGTTCTTTCCTCTTCCGGACTCAGCGAGGGAGAAGGGACGGAGTCAGGATAGTTTGGAAACGAATCGTAGCCCCGTCCGCGTCCTCCTCCCCGCCGCCACGCCATTCCCATCCCGGACCCGGGCATCGCCCTTCCCCGACCCCGGGCAAGCCCGAGGCCGCCGGAAAAGAATCTACCAACGGCTCCAGAGACCGAGTTCATGAATCCAGGTGCGTCGAAGCCCGAGCAGTATCCCATTCCCCTTCCGGTGCGCGGCCCCATTCCCTGGGGACCGGTTCTGTCTCCTCTCGGCATATCAATACCTCCTTTCAGTGCTACGGATTGTTATTGTCTTCCGTACCCCTCCATCTCCTGCGTCTGCACCCGACTCCTCTGCCCATGCACGGGATGGACATCTCGTCGAGTGTGCCTCGGATGAGCGCCTCCACCGCGCATACCGCGTCGCCGGCTATCCGGGAATAGACGGTAACTCCGAGGTTTGTCATGCTCTGCCACGTAATCACGTCAATTGCCGAGCAGATAAAAACGTCCACGCCCTCATTTTTCAGCCAGTGGGCCATCTGGAGCGGATGGATCCCGATAAGGCGGACAATCTCCTCGTTGATAATTCGGGTATCCGACACGGTCACAAAGAGCATCCTCTGGGCTGTATCGAACCGAGGCGCGATACGTTTTTCCAGAAGAGGAACGGCAATTCGATAAGTGGCTCCATCCATACTACTAATAGATTGCAACAGTCGTGCCAATCACCAGGCAGAGATACATGTCTGAAAATAGCAGTCAATTCAACATATTAGAAACATGATCAACGCCGGGAATTGTGGCGAACGGGATGGCGAGAAATACGGTTTCATAAATGCAATCATTTGAGAGCAGACAATTGCAGAAATGATACTATTTGACTTGTCTTAAGCAGGCCAATGATTGTAGGAAACGAGTAGGTTTGACGATACCAGTCCAGGATTATTAGAGCAACTGGTGCTTTTTCATCTTTCTCCAGAGGGTGGACTTATTCAGATTGAGGGCTTGAGCGGTCTTCACTCTGCTTCCCTTAAAACGAGCGAGTGTCTCCGCGATAACCTGTCTCTCGGCCTCTGCTGTCACGTCTCTGCAGTCGCGCGGATCAGCGGAGATTTGCACTCCACTCGCAGAAACATCGCCAAGGGTGGCTCCTCCGAATATCTCCTGAGGAAGATCTCTTGCGGTAATCCATTCCGATCGACAGAGAACAGCCCCGTGCTCGATGATATTTTCCAGTTCCCTCACGTTTCCAGAATAATCGTAGCGCATAAGATGATCCAGCACTTCGTCGCTTACCCCGGCGATCTCCTTGCCCAGCTTCCGGGACATCTTCTCAACAAAATGATCGATGAGGATTGGGATATCTTCTCTGCGCTCGGAAAGATCGGGAATCCGTAACCTCATTACGTTGAGCCGGAAGTAAAGATCGGTGCGAAAATTCCCTCGCTCAACCTCCTGTTTGATCTCTCTGTTCGTGGACGCGACAATGCGAACGTCCGCCTTGACCTTCTTGACGGAGCCGAGGGGCTCATACTCTTTTTCCTGAATCACCCTTAAGAGCTTCACCTGGAGAGCTTGCGGCATTTCTGCGATCTCATCCAGGAGTATGGTGCCACCCCGGGCAAGCTCGAAACGACCCGGCTTATCCTTGACGGCGTTGGTAAACGCGCCCTTGACATAGCCGAATAGCTCCGATTCAAGCAGGGTGTCGGGGAGCGCACCACAGTTGACCGCCACGAACGGGCCGTCTTTGCGGGGTGAGAGATTATGGATTGCCCGGGCGAATAGTTCCTTGCCCGTTCCGCTCTTTCCTTCAATAAGGACGGTACTCTCGCTTTCGGCTATGTCGGGTAATATATCGAAGATATCAAGGATCTTTCTGTTCTTGCTGATGATGTCTTCGAAGGTGTACTTGGCGGCTATCTCCTTCTTCAGCGCCTCGATGACGGAGAGATCGCGAAAGGTTTCGACCCCACCGAGTACAGCTCCCTCCTTATCGCGTAACACGGCGGTGCTGATTGTTACCGGGATTTTCTCTCCATCGGCGCTGATGATGTCGATTTTTTGATCAATGACTTCCTGACCGGTATCGATAGTCTTCTTCAGAGCGCAATCGTGGGAGCAGATGCTTGCATGAAAGATATCGTGACATTTTCTCCCGACGGCATCACGACGGGAGACCCCTGTTATCCGCTCCGCGGCGCTGTTGAACGACGTAATGATGTTGTCATCGTCGATGGTAAAGACGCCGTCGGCGATGCTATCAAGGATTATGTCGATGAATTCTTCTTTCTGAGTCTCTTTTCCACTTCGTTTATCACTCATTGTTATAGTATAACAGAAGCATTGCAATATTGCAATCATTATAAACGCTTCATCGCTCTCATGGCATGATTCATGGTACCTAAACCGAATTCTGCGCGATTGATTGTCTATTAAAAGAAGAGAACATTGCAATATACTAACGAAAATATGTTACAGAAAGTGTTACAGAAACCGGGGAATTATAGGGCATTCTGGAGCATCCTATGGAATCGTAAGGAATTGAAAATACAATGATGTCAGTACATTATCGTCATGATTACGCAATTTGGGAGCAGGGGGTCGGAGGTTCAAATCCTCTCGCCCCGACCAATAATTTCAATTGGCTAAGGGTCATTCGTGACCCTTTCTTATTGCGTGACGCGACATGCCCCCGAAAACGGGTCCATGTCAGGAGTTAGGATTTAAGGCAAAATAGACTCTGAAAGGAGGGCAAGGTCGGGGATGAGCTGCTTAAAGGTAAGAGCTTCGATACTTTTGTAGAAGCTAAAGTCTTGACAGAGAAGTGACGAAGGAAGTATAATCCCGCTGGGATACAGAGTTCTCTTGGGCGCAATCCCCGGATACTCGAAACCATTCTTCCCCGGTCTTCGGAAGGTGGACACGAAACATGAACCTATGGACTGACGTAGACGGCGGTATCGTTATCAGGGTCAGGTAACATAAGAGCATAAAATGGCTAATAGAAAGAGGCGAGGCAAAAGATGACGACTAAGGCAACTATTACTATCAACGGCCGGGAGATCAGCGCAGAGGCGGGAACTACTGTTCTGCAAGCCGCCAGGGAAGCGGACATCTATATTCCCACGCTTTGCCACCATCCCGCGCTGTCTCCGGTCGGGGCTTGCCGAATGTGCATCGTGGAGATATTAGGGCAACGTAACTTGCAGACCTCATGCACGTTTCCGATAACCGATGGGATGAAGATAGAGACGGAGTCAAAAAGGGTGACCGATGCCCGAAAACTGGTTCTCGATATGATCTTTTCGGAAAGAAATCACTTCTGTCCCTATTGTGAGGCCAGCGGCAGTTGTGAGCTGCAGGACCTCGGTTACCGTTACCGAGTCGATCACTGGGCGTTCCCCACGTACACGAAGGCCTTCCCGCTGGATCCTACCCACAAATATTATCTGATGGAACACAATCGCTGCATCCTGTGCGGGAGATGCTATCGCGCGTGCAACGAGCTCGTGGCCAATCATACCCTCGGACTCGGGCAGCGTGGAAGTGAGAGCATGATCTGCGCGGACGGCAACATACCGCTTGGCGAATCTTCCTGCATCTCCTGCGGCACCTGCGCCCAGGTTTGTCCAACGGGCGCCCTCTTCTATAAGAGAAGCGCCTTTATGGGACGGGACAGCCTGACCGATAAAGTAAAGAGCACCTGCAATCAGTGCGGCGTCGGCTGCGGTATGGAAGTTATCACCCGCGGCGGGAACGTGTTGCATATCATGGGCGATTGGGACGCCCCGGTTAATAAAGGGTTGCTGTGCAAGATGGGGCGTTTTGAGCCCCTTTATGATACCCGCGAGAGACTTACCCGGCCCCTTT
Source organism: uncultured delta proteobacterium (assembly GCA_963792965.1). Classification (GTDB taxonomy): domain Bacteria; phylum Desulfobacterota; class Zymogenia; order Zymogenales; family Zymogenaceae; genus CAWBYW01. The sequence continues at coordinate 162,553 of CAWBYW010000009.1, forward strand.
TGCGCGCCGAAGGAAAGCTCGAGGAAATAAGCTGGGAAAAGGCGATCCAGACGCTGGCCAAGCAGATTAAGTCGATCAAAACCTCGGAAATAGGGGTGCTTGCGGGCAGCCATTCCTCCAATGAGGCCCTCTACTTAGTCAAGAAGCTATTCAATCAGAAATTGCAGGTTACCAATATCGGCCTGATCGACAGCGCGGCGCCCCGGATATTCAACAAAGCCCAGGGCAAGCTGGAAGATATTGCCAAGAGCGACCTGATTCTCGTCATCGGATCCGATCCGGCAAGCGACCAGCCCGTTGCTTCGTTCATTATTAAGCGTGCCGTGGACCACGGAGCACGGCTGATCGTCGTTGATGATAAGAAGAACGGCCTGGCTCCGTTTAGCTTCATGAGCGTCGGTATGGCTGATATCGGCAAGGCGATAGAGGTCGCGGCGAGAGCCGATAATCCCTTTATTCTCTACGGCACGGGCGTTACCAAGGCCGCCGTAGCCGAGCTCAAGAAGCTGGAAGAGAAAGCAAAATATGTCATAGCCGAATCGGGCGTCAACACGGTCGCGGCGGTGGCATTGGGATTAAACAACGGGTACAATCCGGCCGCCCTCAAACTGGTGTACGTCTTATTGGGTGATGAAAAATCCGAGGGAGATGATCTGTTCAAGAGAATCCCCAAGGGCGCGTACATCGTAGCACAGGCAAGCCATTCATCGCCGCTCACCCAACGGGCCGATCTCGTGTTGCCCGCGTCGATCTGGTCGGAACAAAACAGTAGCCTGACAAATATCGAAGGAAGGATACAGCATATTAATAAAGCGGTGGAACCTGCAGGCGAATCTAAAGCGGACTGGGAAGCACTGCAATTGTTGTCGGCAGAACTCGGCACGGATATCGCCGTTTCTTTAGATACAGTTTCAGCCGAAGTGATGAAGTCACTTAACTGAGAGGAGAAGCATAGATGGCAAAAGTCAAGATAGCGACAGACTGGTTAGCAGGCTGCGCAGGATGTCATATGTCGTTGCTCGATATTGATGAGCGTATTGTAGCGTTGTCGGAGTTGGTCGAATTTACCTCCAGTCCGATCACGGACCTCAAGCATCCGCCCAAAGAAGGGGTGACCGTCGGCATTCTGGAAGGAGCTATCTGCAACACTCACAATATTGAAGTCGCCAAGCAGATGCGTGAGCGCTGCGATATCCTCATCGCGGTTGGCGACTGCGCCACGTTCGGTGGTGTTCCGGCCATGCGTAATCTCGTGGGTACCGATGTGGCCCTCAGGCGCGCGTATATTGAATCGGAAAGCACGGTTGATGGAGTCATTCCGGATTCCGATGAGCTGGGTAAGCCCCTGGACATGGTTGTTGGAGTCGATAAGGTAGTCAAAGTTGATCTGTTCATTCCGGGCTGTCCGCCGAGACCGGATGCATTCTTTTATGCATTAACGGAGCTCCTTGCTGGGCGTACGCCTATCGTCATACCCACCGAAGTATTTACGTACGATTAGAGGAGAATATTCATGGGTCGGAAGATAACTATAGAGCCGGTAACACGTATTGAAGGCCACGGACGTGTAACAATACATCTGGATGATTACGGTGCGGTAGAAAAGACCTTTTTCCACGTCGACGAATTCCGCGGTTTGGAGAAATTCTGCGAGGGCCGTCCGTATTACGAGATGCCGCAAATTACGCAGCGTATATGCGGAATCTGCCCGATCAGCCATCACCTTGCGGCCTCTAAAGCGTGCGATGCGATTTCCCGCGTGGAGCCTCCACGCACCGCCAAGCTACTGCGCGAGTTGATGCACATGGGCCAATTTGTACAGTCGCATGGCATGCATTTCTTCCATCTGGCTGCCCCCGATCTCCTCTTTGGCTTTGATGCCGATCCGGCAACGCGCAACGTTTTCAGAATAATCAAGGAAAATCCGGAACTCGCGCTGAAAGCCGTTAACATGCGCCGCTACGGTCAGCAGATAATCGAAAGGCTCGGCGGAAAACGCGTCCATGCGAATTTTGCGGTTCCCGGCGGAGTCAATGCCCCACTGACCGAAGAAAATCGCAAGGCGATCGCATCGGAGCTAAAAACCATGACTACGATCGCACAGGAGGCGATCGGCATAGCCAAGGGATGGCTCGAGGCAAATCACGAACTGGCGGCCGTTTTTGCCTCATTTCCTTCAAACTATATGGGAATGGTGGATGAACAGGGAGCGCTCCAACTCTACGACGGCGAAATCCGCGTGAAAGACGCTCAGGGCGATTTTCTGGCCCAGTTCAAGCCGGAGTACTATCTATCTTTCATCGCCGAGCACGTTGAGCCGTGGTCATTCTTGAAACACCCGTACCTGCGTAAGCAGGGCTTCCCCCAGGGCTTCTACCGGGTTGGACCGTTGGGCAGATTGAATGTCATCGATAAGATCAGCACGCCGCTGGCTCAGGAAGAATTCAAGCTGTTCAAGCAAATAAATGGCGGCAAGCCCGTGGAAGGCTCTCTCTATTATCACTACGCGCGCATGATCGAGGCCCTCTATGGCGTTGAGCGCATCGGGCAGCTCCTGGATGATCCGGACATTATGTCCAATAATGTTCGCACATATCCTCCGCTTCAGACTGTTCCCGGTCAGGGTGTGGGCGTCATTGAAGCACCGCGGGGGACACTCTTCCATGACTACAGCACAGATGAAGACAGCCTTTTGACCAGAGTCAATCTCATCGTGGCCACCGGCAATAACAATTGGGCCATGCATACTGCCGCGGGGTCGGTGGCAAAGGCTTATGTCGATGGGAGAAAGTTGACTGAAGGAATGTTGAACAGGGTAGAGGCGGCCATTCGCTGCTATGATCCCTGTTTGTCATGCTCCACGCATGCCATAGGCCAAATGCCGCTTGAAATTACATTGATTGCCGCCGACGGCACCGTTCTTGATCGCATCAGCCGTTAGGAAATACAGATAGTATATCGGGCGGATAAGTATGACGCTTACCCGCCTTTTTTTCAGAAAAACAAAATGATTTCTAAGTCAATTGTCATCGGATACGGCAATCGAGACCGTGCGGACGACGGTGTTGCGTTTGCGGTAATAAATGAGCTGCGCAGCCAACTGGGGCAGAAAATGCTGGAAGAGGACGACACCGGCCTTGACGATCTGAATAATGAAAATGACTCAATTTTTATATCCCAACTTGTGCCGGAAATTATGGAGCTGCTCACCGGCTACGATAGAATAGTCTTCGTCGATGCCCATGTCGGCCCCGATATGGAAGATCTCAACTGCTCTCCGGTCTTACCACAATACATTTCTTCTTCATTTACCCATCACATGACACCGTCGGCGCTCCTGGCGTTTCTCAACGCTCTGTACCGGCACGAACCGGAAGCGCATCTGGTCTCAATACGCGGCTACGATTTTGATTTTAAGCGAGGCTTTTCGCCTCAGGTCCAGGAGCTTGTGCAACCGGCCGTGAGCGCCATCCTAAAACTGATAGATCAATAGAAACTCCGACACGTCTCACATACAGTATCGTCATGACGATGCAATGTGGGAGCGGGGAGTCGGAGGTATAAATCCTCCGGCCCCCTCCACTGATGCCGAGCGCCGCCGGAGATAGATCTTCGCTTATCCGCGGCGTGAGCACGCCGCGTGGCTGTGGTGTCGCCTTCGCGCATGGGTGAGGTAACTCACGATCTGCCGAGGATGGCCTTCTTGATCCCGCCCTGTTTGATGTCCTCGAGGATCAGGTAGAGACACGGAACGATGAAGAGTGTCAGGAGTGTCGAAAACAGCACCCCCCAAAACATCGAGATCGCCATCGGGGCGAGGTACGGTTCTTCCCCTCCGATCCCGAATGCCATGGGGAAGAGGCCCAAAAGGGTCGTGAGGCTCGTGAGCACGATGGGCCTCAGACGTATCTTGCCCGAATCGATGATTGCGTCGTAGATGTCCGATCCCTTCGCACGGGCGCGGTTGACGAAATCCACCAGCAGGATGGAGTTATTGACGACGATCCCCATCAGGGCGACGACGCCGATGACCGCGTTCAGGGAAAGGCCTATTCCCATGATAAAGAGCCCGAACACGACGCCGATGAAGGCAAACGGGATGGCGAGCATGATGATGAAGGGCTGAGAAACGGATTTAAAGAGAAGCGTCAGCACGATAAACATAATACCCAGCGCCAGGAAAAAAGACTGTATGATTGATCGTAAGGCGTCCTGGGTGTCTTCGTATTCGCCCTTGTAATAGTAGTAGTACCCCGGGTGGGTGGGGCTTGTTGTGCCAAATTTTTCCTTCAACGCATTGTTGACCGTGGACGAGGTGGTCACGCCCGTGACGACGTCGGCACTGACGGTGATCGTCCGCTTTCGCTCCGAGTGATGTATTCTCAAGATCCCCCGATCTTTTGAGATGTCGGTCACGCTCCGTATCGGGACACGCCCTCCTGACGGCGAGGGGACGGTGAAGTTCAGCACGGAAAGCGGCGTCTGGAGCAGCTCCGGGTATTCCACCAATATCTGGATGGTATCTATCCCCCGGTAGATATATCCGGCTCGTGCCCCGCTCAGGGCGGCATATACCTCGTTGCCCACGAAGGCGGCCGAGAGGCCGACCTTCTTGGCCTGATATTCGTCAACGCCGATGAAATACTCCTCCTGGCCTCTGCGGAAGTCGCTGTCGATCGAGGTGACCCCCTTCATCTTGTGCAGCTCTCTCATAACCTCTTCGGCCAGCGGCTCAAGGACCCCGAAGTCATCTCCACGGATTTCCATCGATACCGCCGATCCGGTCGGCGGTCCCTCACGGTTTATGGTATAGGTAATCCTCCTCGGACCAGGGACAAAGTCCGTTTTCTTGCTAAGCATGGAAGCCAGCTTTTCGGCTCCCGTTTTGAGATATCCGTGCTCCGTAAGGTCGATCGTGACGGCACCGGTATAATCACCAATTTCAGCGTTACGAGACGGCGCGGCCCTTCCCACCGACGTCTCAAGGGCCGCAACATCCTCTTTGGGGAGCCCGGGGACAAGGCTTTCCACCTGGCGGAGAATCCGATCCGTCTCGTCAAGGTTCGTGTCTACGGGGTTGCTGACCGTTGCGGTGAAACGATCGGCAAGGGTCTGTCCCGTTAAGACGAACCTCATCGTAAGAGCTGCAAGGAGAATGGTAATGACGGCCACGACGTTCAGGCCGATAAAGATGGCGTACCGATGCGCAAGGGCTCGGCCAAGAAGCGCCCCGTAGAATTCGCGAAAACGGAGGAACCACTGCTTGGAATCCTCTTTCGTCGCGGCAATAGATACCTTCACAAACTGGTTGAGGTTGCTGGGGAGAATAAAGAACGCCTGGAGTCCTGAGATGATAAAGGTGACGATCGCAATTTCGGGGATGCTTCTGAGAAACGTGCCGGTGATTCCACTCAACATCAAAAGCGGGATAAGGGATGCTATATTGGTCGCCTTGGACGCGACAACGGGCAGGACTATCTCGTCTGTCCCGATCGTCGCGGCGTCATAGGTGGAGTATCCCATCTGCCGGTACCGAAAGTAGTTCTCGGTGACCACGATGGCGTTGTCGGCCACCTCGCCGAGGGCAAGCAGGAGGCCGAACATGGAAAAGAGGTTCATGGTCGTATTGGTGAGATACATATAAATGAAGGTCGCCAGGAACGAAAACGGGATGGACATGGCGGCCCAGATCGCGAACCGGTAACCGAGAAACAGATTGATAACGACGACGACAAGAAGAAGGCCCATGACGCCGTCGTTTAACAGCGTTCTCTGCCTCAGCTGCACCTGTACTGACCTGTCGTGAACCAGTTTGAGGACGGTTCCCTTCGGCACATTCTTACTCTCCCGGTCCAAGAGGTCGCTGATCTCCTTGACGATCCCGATGACGTCGCCCCCCGCCGTCTTGGTGACCGCCAGGCTGATGGAGCGGTGACCGTCGAGCCTTCCAATAACCGTCTCCTTTTCAAAGGTATCGGCCACCTTCGCGATATCCCGGAGGTAGGTGACGCCGTCGGGTCCCGACCTGAGGATGATCGCGCCGAAGTCGGCCGCCGTCGGGGTCTCCCCGCTGGTGCGAACCAGCATTTCCTTTGTGTCAAAATTCACGGTCCCCGCCGGAAGGTTGACATTCCGGTTCATCACCGAATCCGCGATGCCCGTCAGCGAGAGGTCAGTTGCGGCAAGCTTCCGCGGATCGACCAGGACGTGTATCTCTCTGTTCCGGTAGCCGGTCAGGTCAACGGTGCTGATTCCGTCGAGCGCCTCGATTTCGTCGTCGAGGCGCTCGGCGGTGCTGCGCAGCGTCTCTTCCGGAACCGCTCCTCCCACTGCGACCGTCACGACTGGAAACTCGGGCCTCAGGCGGCGAAAGATGGGAACCTTCGCCGCCGTGGGAAAGGTCTGAATCGTATCGACTTCGTTCTTCAGGTCGTTGAGGAGATTGTCGAGCTCCGGGCCCTGAACGTCGCTGTTGGCCTGGATCGTGATGAAGGAGAGTCCCTGGGAGCTTACCGAGGTGATTTGCTTGACTCCGCTGACGTCCGCTATCGCATTCTCGATCGGGATGGTGATCGCCGTCTCGATCACCTCGGGGGTTGCCCCCGGATAGGTGGTGGTAATGAAGATGTATCCGTAATCGACGGGAGGATAGATCTCTCTCTTGAGCCTCGCAGAAAAAAGTATGCCGAGGATGATCACGGCGGCCGTGATCAGATTGACCACAAGGCGGTTATTCACCCAGAACCGTATCATACGAGACCCCGGAACATCCTTAGATCATCGTGTTTCCGTTACGATGACGGGTGATCCATCGTTCAGGTTTTCCTTGCCGAGGGTGACGACCCGCTCACCCTCCGCCAGCCCGGTGACGACCTCCATGCGCTTTTGCTCCTGGACGCCCAGCGTAATGGACTTTTTCACCGCCCGGTTGTTAGTGACGGTGAAAACGTAGGGACTTTGCTCGCCCTCTTCCGCATAGAGGACCGCGCTATACGGGATTATGATCGCGCCTTCCTTCCGGTCAAGGATGATCGTCACGTCGCCGCTCATTCCGCTCAATAGCGCCGAATCGTTGTTTTCAAAAAAGACCTCTACCTCCCCCGCCCGGCTGCCCGGGGCGATGAACGGGGTGACGTGTCGCACGGTTCCCGAAAACGTCTTTCCCGGAATGGTTGAAACAGACAGGGTCGCCTCCATTAAGGTCCGGATCATCCGGATATCCGGATCCGGGACGGAGAGGACGGCGCGGATCGTTTTGCCCTCGACGATGAGGCACAGCGGGGTTTCGGGAGTGACATATCCACCCGGCTCCACATAGATTTGCGCGACCCTACCCGGTATCGGCGTGTAGACGATAAGCGGCATGTACTTGTTCCACTTTTCCTGCCGATCCAGCGTGACGATCCCCGCTCCCTTCACGACCTCGTCGCCCTCCCGGTAGTTGTAGCGGATTACCCACGCGTTTACCCCGTCGGTATAGAGCGTCGCCTCCCGCTCGGCGTGAAGATCGGCGGGGAAGGTGAGCGTGTCCAGGATTTCACCCTTCGTGACCGGTGCCACGACCACGGGTATCTTTACGACCTTGGGAGGTGCGGCTTTCCTGAACAGGTTTGACTTGTAGAGCCTGACCGCTATGGAGGCCACCAGGGCAACCGAGATCACCACTATAATAATGGGAACGAGATGTTTTCGCGCCGTGTCGACTAATTCCTTCTTCTTCATAACGTGGGTCTCACGATGCTATTGAGACGGGGCACCGACCCCGTCGGGATTCTTCTCTGTTTCCACGGTGCCGCCTTCAGGGCGCTCACCCATCAGGTCTTCCAAACGTGCCAACGCATCGAGGTAATTATAAACCGCATTTATGTAGTTGAGGTTGGCCTGCGTCAGCGCGAGACGTGCGTTGATCAGGTCGAGATAGGTGTTGATGCCGTTGTCATATTGGACCACCGCGATATCAAGGCCTTCCTTGGCCAGGACGATGTTTTGTTTCTGAGATTCGACCACCTTTTTCGATCGCGTAAAGTCTTTGTACGCCTTCTTCACCTGGGCCCTTATTCCGTTCTCGGTATCTTTTCGAGAGATTTTGGCCTCTTCCAGAAGCGCCCGAGCCTGTTTCAGGCGGGCGGAAATGCCCACCAGATCGGTGATAGGCATCGAGGCCGTGATCCCCCCGATAAAGTCCCACTCATCACTATTAAAAGAGACATTCGGTTGGTCGGATGTGAATTCGTACGTCCCGAACAGGGAAATCGTCGGAAAATATTGTCCGATGACGATTCTTACCTGTTTTCGGGCGATGTCCTCCTGGGTCGAGGCGACCAGGAGGCCCGGATTGTTCACCGACGCCTTCGCCAGGCAGTCGTCGAGGCTGAAACTGGCGTCCCGGTAGACAAGCTCTCCCTCGATTTCGAGGGGCTGCCCGACATCCACCCCGAGGATCTTCTTAAGGTTATCGGTGTCGCTCGCCAGGGCGTCCTCGGCATCCAGGAGCGCGGGCTCGGCGTTCGTGAGATCCACCTGGGTGCGCAAGAGCTCATACCATGACGCCATGCCCGAGTCATATTTGGTTTTCGTGCTATCGTAGGTTTGGGTGAGGAAGTCCACCTGCTCCTTGCTGACCTTCACCAGTTCGCGGTCAAGGAGTATCTGGTCAAATGACGATATGACGCTGTAGACGGTGTCATTGACGGCCTGAAGGTATTGCTCTCGGGCGAGGTCTCGGCCAAGGTATGCCGAGAGGATGCCGTTGATGACCCTGCCGCCGGAAAAAATGGTGACGGACCCTCCAAACCCCGTCGTGAATCCGGTGCTTCGTCCTATCCCTGTACCCCCGAGTCCCGAGAGAGACGACAGGCCCGTCGAGCGCTCCCCGGCCTCCGAGGAAATATACTGTGCCGAAAGATCGACGGAGACGATATCCGACCAGGTCTCCCAGACGACCCCGCTTGCCCGCCTCATTTCCTGCTCGGCGGAAAGGACCGCGGGGGATCGCTTGAGGGAAATGTCGACGCACTCTTCAAGGGTATAGGTAACGGGAGGTGACTCTTGCCCGAAAAGAGGAAGGGCAAGAAGAGAAGTGAGCAGCAGGGAGACGACGAACTTTTTCATCAACGAACACTCACGTAGACCGATGAGTCAACTGACAAAAAAAGACCTGATGCCGTCTCAGGATATCATCGTAAAACTTCTTTTCAGAACGCGCGTGCGGGAAACGTGAGTCCGTTGTCTCCCGCTGTCATCGGGGCCCCAGCGGCAGTACCCCCGATTCAACTCAGAATATTGTCCATATCTCCGGTGGAAGGGTAAGAAGTGCTCTCTACCAAATGATATAACAAGGATACTCGGAAAAACATTCTATTAATATTGTCCGATACGAACAAACGATCTGTCAAGCAAAAAAGCCCGCTTCCCCGTGCTTTCTTGGTGCCGCGGGCCCATCCGTGGGGTGCGGGCCCCGCCGTGCCTGTCCGTAACTCATCCGATGCGCCTTGCGCTCAGTGCCGCATGAAAGAGAGGGGTGGGGAGTTTTTCCCGGGCCTCTCCACGTAATGCGGCTTGCAACGAGCACAGACCCCTTACCACCCGTTGCGGTGCACCCTTCCTTCGTCGAAACGGCTGACGAAAGGCGGTTGTTTCATATCGGGATGTCCGAACGGGACAAACGAAAAGGGCACGACCTGTTCGGGAAGCGCGAGCAGCTTCCGTGTGGCCGGCACATTATCGGCGAATACCGTCGTCCATACTCCCCCCAATCCCTTTGCGTGGACCGCCAACAGGATATTCTGGGTCGCTGCGGCGCAGTCCTGGGGATAAAAGCCGTCGTATTTCTGCGCCTTCACGTCCCCGCACACGAGGATTCCCACGGGCGCGCCCCGGGGGGCGTTCCGGTTTATGGCCAGGTACTTCTCGAGGGCCTCGCCGTCGAGCACAATAAAGTGCCACGCCTGCTCGTTGCCGGCCGAGGGAGCGTTCATCGCCGCCTCGAGGATATCTTTGATATCACTCTCGGGGACGGGGTCCGCCTTCCATGTTCTGACGCTCCTCCTGGTCTTGATCATTTCAAGCATACGAACCTCCTTTTCTATTTGTTCGAAACCGTACTATTTACCCAAAAGAAATCAGAAGTTTTCCCACATCCGTAAAAGATATCCTACCAACAGCTCCTTCTCGTCTTCCGTAAACCCCCGGTAGGCGGTCTCGATCAATCGTTGCGATATCTCCTCGAAGTCCTTCCGGAAACCGTAACCCTTTTCGGTAAGGACGACGAAGACCTCGCGCTTGTCCTGTGTGGATCGTTGCTTGTCCACAAACCCTTTTATTACAAGCCTCTCGACAAGCTCCGTCACGGTTGATTTCGTCCGTCCGATCTTCCGTGCGATATCGGTCATCGACAGCCTCCCCTCGTTCTGATAGAGCACGGAGAGGACCGAGCCGTGCGAGGGGACGAGTCCCGTCAGATTATGCGCCGCCAGCTCCCTTTCGAGGAAGCTTCCGTATTTTTCCCGAAGGCTGCCAATGAGGCCTATTACCGCGTTCTTGTTCATATGACCCACCTCCATTTAATATAGTACGGCACCGAACTAATGTCAAGCGTAATCCTTTCCCCTCGTACGCTTCATCGAGTATTCTCTCCTGGGGGTGTTTGTCCGGCCCCGGCCAAGCGTCTGCGGGAAGTCTTACCTTCACCGGAGAATTTTTAGTCCGCCTGGAAAATCGGACGAAGCGAAGTTACGGCGATGTCAGGAAATTATCCCCACGACGACTTACGTGAGGAACAAAGGGATCCAGCGGAGGTTTGGGTCCTGCCGCTCCTGCCGATGATTTAAGGGGATTATGAAATACCATAATCCCCTCGATTGAAGTCCCACCACCCGGCCGCGGGCACCGGCCCTTTATATCACATCTCCTTCAACTTGTACCGAAGGACTTTCCCCACCTGGTTCTTCGGCAGCGCGTCGACGAACTCGATGACCCGCGGCACTTTATACGCGGCCATGTTATCCCGACAAAACGCGTCCAGTTCACTCTTTGATATCTTATCCTTATAGGCATCCTTGAGAACGACGAATGCCTTGACCGTCTCTCCTCGATAGTCATCCGGCACGCCGACGACGCCGACCTCGCTGACCGCGTCGTGCTTCATCATCGTCGCCTCCACCTCGGTAGGGGCGATGTTATAGCCCGAGGCGATAATCAGGTCCTTGATCCGGTCGACAAAGAAGATGAACCCGTCCTCGTTCATGTAACCCGCATCCCCGGTATGGAGCCAGCCGTCGGTGAAAGTCTTTGCCGTCTCTTCCGGATTGTTCCAGTACCCCTTTGCCACCTGCGGGCTCCTCACCCAGATCTCGCCGGTTACTCCCCGGGGGGTGGTGCTTCCCTTTTCATCCACTATCTTGACCTCACCGGACAGCGGTACCCCAATAGAATCGAGGTCTCTCTTGTTCGGGAGGTTCACGATCGCCCCGGCGTTGGTCTCGGTCATTCCCCATCCCTTATTCAGCTCCACCCCGGTCGTATCCTGCCAGCGCTTCTGAAGCGGTATGGGAACCGGGGCGCCGGCGGAGATAGTGAATTTAAAGGTGGTAAAATCGTATTTCTTGATGTCAGGGTGGTTGAGGAGTCCTACGTAGAGCGTCGGCGGAGCAACGATCGTATTTGCACGGTATTTCACCCCCATTTTAAGAAACTCCCCCGCGTCGAAAGACGGCACCAGAACAACGGTGCCCCCACGGTAGAGGAGGGCATGGAGGCAGAGAAAATAGCCGCCGATATGAAACATCGGCAGAATCTGGAGGTTGATGTCGTTGTAGTTCATGTCAAAGAGGTGCGCGTGCACAAAGCAAGAGTAGATCATATTGTAATGGGTTTCCATGACCCCCTTGGGAAACCCGGTAGTCCCCGCGGTATAGATGATAAGGGCCGGATCCTCCTTCTGGTTCACCGCTATTTTCGGCGGGTCGGGCCGATATTTTTCGACGAGGACCGAGAAATCGAGGGCGCCGGGGACCTCGTTCTTCGGCCCGGAGAGGATCGGCGGTATCCAGCCGCCTTCGGCCGAGATGTCCGCGACGTGGACGCTGATGATCTTCTTTATCTTCGTCCGGGTTTTTATCGCCTCGATCACTGGACAGAGGAGATCGATGGCGACAACAATTTCAACCCCCGCGTCGTTAAAAATGTATTCAAGCTCATCCTGTTTCAGCATGACGTTACAGGGCACCGATATGGCCCCCGCGCGGATAATCCCGTGAAAGGCGGCCACGTTCTGGGCGCAGTTGGGAAGGAGCACGCCGACTCTGTCGCCTTTTGTGACGCCCGCCTCGATCAGGGCGTTGGCAAATCGCCCGGACAAGTCGTCCATCTCGGCATAGGAGAGATGTTTTCCGAGGGATATGAGGGCGGTCTTCGAGGGATAGCGCCAGACGGTCTGCTTGATGAGGTCGTAAAAGGAACCGTCAGGGATCGGCGGGATCGGCTCCGCGCCCCAGGCGGGGTCGTGAGTCACGTGGGACGGGTTTCCTTGGTTTACTTTTTTAGCCATGGGACTACTCCTTCTATATCTATTGACATGATAACGTGATCATCCTTCCGAGTTGAGTTACTGCTCGATGTGCGGTACAGGTAATGAGGGGGTCGGGAGGCACGGAAGTAAGTCGTGACCACCTACGTTCACATCGCCACTCTCTTTCACCGCCCCTCCAGCCCAAGAAGAAGGATATAATCGGATAAGAATTATCGGATGATCACCGGCTAAACGAGAGCTCGGTCCGCTCTATGATCGAGTCCTGGAGCCCCTTTGAGAGATCAACGAAATAGGCGCTGTACCCGGCGACCCTGACGATGAGATCCTGATGCTTCCCCGGGTCTTCCTGGGCGGCCAGCAGCGTCTCCTTGTCCACTACGTTGAACTGGATATGGCTGATCCCGAGGTCCCCCCATGTGCGCAGGTAATTCATGAAGAGCTGCTTCTTATCGTCGGACAACACGGAGGGTGAGAATTTCTGGTTGAGGAGGTGGTTATAGGTCTTGGTGGTGTCGATTTTGGATGCCGACTTCAATACGGCCGTGGGACCCTTTTTATCCATATTCTGGGTCGGTGAGAGAGTCGCGTCGGCAAACGGCTCCCCGTCCCTCCTCCCGTCCGGGGTGGCCGGGGTATTGAGGGCGATTCCGTACGTTGCCGAGACGCCGCTTCCGTCCCCCCGACAGGGATTGCCGAACCGATCGGTGAACTCAGACAGGACCTCCGAAGTCTTGTGATGAACCAAAACCGCTATCCGGTCGGCGTAGTCGTCGTCGTTGCCGTACTTGGGCGCCCTCAGCATCAGCTGACGGATATGCTCCTGACCTTCCCAGTTATGGTCCATCGCGCCGATCAGCTCGTCCATGGTTACTTTCTTGTCCTCAAAGACGACCTTCTTAATGGCGGTTATCGAGTCGGCCACGTTCGTGGGGCCGAGTATTATGCAGATATCATGGACGCTGGAAGGATAGGCCCACTTTCGGCAGTCCTGCCCCCGCTCGATGCAGCCCTCCAGCACCGCGGAATAGAAGGGGCGGGGCAGGTATTTCTCATAGAGCGTTCTGCAGGTATTCTCGATCGCGTTGAGCCGCCCGAAGAAGAAGCGTACCTGCTCAAGATAGGCATCCAGGACGTCTTCCGCCGACCTGAACGTGCGGGCATCGGGAGTGGGGGCGCCCCATTGCTCGCCGGTGGTGGGATTCTTTCCCTGGTGGAGGGCCCACCAGAGGCACTTGGGCAGCACCATGCCGCCGTATGCCCTCCGGGCGACGTTCTTGCCGGGAATCTCGAGGTAGACGCACCCGGTGACGGCGTAATCCCGCGCGTCCCGCTCGGGGACGTTCCATTTCGCGAGCGTCGGGATGATCGACGTGTCGTTGAACAGCGAAGGATATCCTATTCCCGTCCGGATCACGTCGATGGTCTTGGAGAGGAGCCGATCGGGGGTACCCCTGTGGTATCTGAGGGCGATAGACGGCTCAAGCGTCCGCATTCTTTGCGCGGTTTCAAGGACAAGGTACGTCATCTCGTTAGTGATATCTTTCCCATTCTCGTCCACACCGCCCAGCGTGATCGCTTGAAGGGACGCCACCCCCCCGTAAATGGCGGTGAGGAGCGGTGAATAGACAAGCCCCAGCTCATTGAATTTCACCCAGAGGAGCTCAAGCAGCTCAAGGGCCTTTTCGTGTGTAATCGCACCCTTCTTTAGATCCGCTTCGAGGTAGGGACCGAAGATCTTGTCGAACCGGATACCGATGCCAAGGGTCGAGTATTCGAGATACCGCATAATGTGAATAAAGAAAAACGATTGCAGCGCTTCCAAAAGCGAACGCGGCGGATTCTCGGGCACCCACAGGCAGGCCTGCGCCACTTCAAGGAGCCGCCGCTTATCTTCCGGATCGGTCGCTTTCTTGGCACGCTCGGCGGCAAGCGCCGCGTAGCGGTGCGCGAACGCAATCACCGCCTCCACGGCGATGACCACGGAGGTCAGGAAGTCCTTCTGATCGACATAGTCGGCCGGTACCGTTCTGTCGATCTCGTCAAGTCGTTCCTGCGCCTGGCGGATCAGGCCCCCCAGCCCGACCCGGAATATCTTCTCATAGTCGGGGATGCCGATCTCCGACCAATGGGTCCAGAGGAAGGTCCCCTCGTATTTCCAGTACTTGAGGACCTCTCCGGTAAACATCTCTTGCTGGATGTCGCTCATGGACTTTCCCTTCCAGTATTCGACGAGCTCGGCGAGCTCGGCGCGTCCGGCATCATCGAGGAGCGACTGACCCTCCTGGCCGCTCACCACGCGTTTGACCGATCGCCAGTTCATATCAATCCCGAAGTAGAGCCCCTCCGGGGTCGGGACGTTATTGCCGACAATACGCTCCCAATCCTGGATATAGATGTCCATTTTCGAGAGGATCCTCTCGAGGGCCTTTGCCCTGCGGATGGTCATCGGCTGCCCCTCCGTCTCCCTGTACGATTCGGTCAGGAGGCGCGACCGTTGTATATCCAGCGTAATGCCGGGGCGATACATCCCCCGGGCCGATTCGTCCTCTTCATAGCCCCGCCGCACATTGCGGACGGCCTTGATGGTAAGCTTGCTTCTCAGGTCACTCGTCGTGGTTTCCATGGGTAGTCTCCTATTCATACAGCAACACGTATCCGACGCGGACTGACGTTTCGGCGTCGCGTGAACAATCGTCGGCGCCGTCATTGCCCGGATTCATGTCCAGGCCTTCAATCCCCTCTTAAAGACGGCATACGACTTGTCGAGGCTTGGCTTAAGGTGGTCTTTCCTCGTATCCGTCATATGCTTTGCCTCTTCCCAGATCACCAGGCCGGTGAACATCGCCCAAAGGGCGTCGGCAAACACGATCGGATCGTCCCTGACAAAGACCCCTTCGTTCATCCCTTCTTCGATGATTGAGGCAAGCATACGGAGGCCGTTCTTGCCGCTCTCGTTGAGAGATTTCATCATTTTGGGTGAAAGGAGCTGAAAGGACCCCTCCACCTGCGTATGGAGCAGCCCCCTGAGTCCGACCGGATCGGAGCAAAAGACGGTATGCATGATTTCCCATATCATGTCGAGCTTTTCCTCGGCGCCCTTATCCCGATAGGCAGCGATGTGTGACGCCGCCTTTTCAAAGGCGGTGATGGTGGAAAGATTCAGTGACGCATACAGGTCTTCCTTATTGGCAAAATGGATATATATCGAGCCGATGGAGACCTCCGCTTCCCGTGCAATCTCGTCGATCGTTGCCGCCATGAATCCCTTCGTCAGGAAGACCCGCTTTGCCGCCTCCTGGATCTGCTCGCGCCTGAGCTCCTTTTCGCGCTCTCTTCGTTCCGGTACTCCCATATCTTTATTCTTGAACCTCGCTCATGATTTGAAATATATTCATTTTATGAATCATACTCATTTCCAAGGAACCCGTCAAGGAAAAAATGAGCAGTTTTCAGTCAAACCATATTCTACGGGTCGTGTGGTATAGGATTCCCACACCACACGTATCAGTTTTTGCCGTGGTTCTCGCTTTAGTCATAGCAGTTAATGGGAAAGTTAACGCTATACCCTTTTCAGCGCACTATTAGTACCGCCACATGCATCTGTCAATATAATAATTTTCAAATTGACAAGAAAGTTTGTTCATTATATCCTTTTCTTTGAGTATTTCTACAAAGGTTCAAGTCCATGAGATCCTTAAGAATAATAACACTCCTTCTTTTTCCCACCCTTCTCCTCCTTACCCTTTCCTGCACGCGGGCCGGCAAAGATACCATCAAGGGCGAGGTGACGTCGATCGCCGAGGGCGACGGCGGATCCGTCGCCCGCCTCATTATCTCCCCATCGCCTTGAAACCACCGCGTCTCTTCTGCTATCATGGGTGTAGAGGAGCACGCGCCCGCATTACGCGGGCTTTTTCCGGAGCTAAATCGAGACGAGGAGACGCACGATGGAGATAGATAAGGATAAGGTGACGTATCGGAAAGCCGTTCTGGATGACGTGGAGACCCTCGTGCAGTTTCGTGAGGCCTTCCTCACGGAGACCTTCCCCGAGTCGCTCGACCAGGACCGGGAGGTCTTCAGGCGCTCGGCGGCGGCATACTTCACGAACGCGATTTCATCGGGCGGCTTTGTCTCCTACTTCGCGATGTACGATGGGCGCGTCCTCTCCGTGGGCGGCATGTCGACCTACAACCTGCCGCCGATAGACTCCCCCCGGGGCAGGAAGATCGGATATATCCTCAACATGTATACCGTGCCCGAGGCGCGCCGAAACGGCCTCGGCGCGCACATCTTCGACCTCCTGATTTCCGAGGGCAAGAAACAGGGCCTTTCCAACATCCACCTGCGCGCGACAAAGGACGGGGAGCCCCTCTACCGCAAGGCCGGTTTTGTCGAGCCACATCTCGTGGAGCTTGAGCTCAAGCTCACCTAAGCGGGCAAACCAGCCACCGTATATTTTCATGGACAAATGGTCTCGATATATGGTTAAATATCGGCGTGGTCTTTACCGTACATCACCCGATCGGCGACGCGACACTCGTATCTCCGTCCCCATCCCGACCCGGGACCCCTTCTCGCACCTGACCGGGGTCGCTCTCGCCCGCAGGAAAGGGCCGTGGACCGGATCATCAAGATCAATATCCGCTACGCCACACCAGGGGCTTTTATCGCCCAGTACCGGGCAAATATCGCCAATGCCCGGTTCGTGCTCTCGTCTGCCCAGACACTACCCATCGGCACCCCGGCCGAGCTGATCATGTCCATCCCCGGATTTACGGGGCCGTTCGTGATCACCGGGATGGTGCAGTCGGTCTTCGAGCAGAGGCCCGAGCCGGGGGGCGCGGCAAAAAACGACATCCTCTTTCAGTTCGCCGGGGGGCAGCAGGATCGGCTCCGGAAACTGCGGCAGGCGCTCACCAATCATCGAGACTACGGTTCCCTCATGGGATCTTCATCGACGGCCGAGGCGCGGCAAGCGCCGCAGGGCGCGCCCGCACCGGCCCGTCCTTCGGAAGGGGTAGCCGGCCCTCCACACGCCCCCGCCTCTCCCCACCGCCCGTCGTCGCTCACCGATGAACGCTTTCAGAAGATCCGGACGATCATCCGCGACCGCGATACCGTCGCGCGGATGAAGACGGATGAAGACCAAAAGCCCGCCGCGACGACTCAGCAGACGGGAGATCGCGTCAGGAAGGACTTCTCGACCCAGGAGAGGGACCGTCTGGAGCCGGTGTCCGGATTTATACTCGGTCTGGCCAAGGCAATGCTGCGCTCGGGCTACTACGCCCCGGAGCATCCCGGAAGCAAACAGGCCAAAGAGGGAATCTATACGGAGTTTAAACAGGCATTAGGTGACCAGCGGGATATTACGCTCACCAGCCAGGAGACACAGGGACGGTTCGACGTGATGATCCTCGGCATCCTCGAGGACCAGGTCAGCCTGCGCGCGCTCATCGGCATCGAGCAGGCGCAGATCTACATGCCCAAGCTGAAAGAGTATTATACCCGCAAGAACCTCGTGAGCTTTTCCCTCAGAAACGACCTGCCCCTGACACATTTCGAGGATTTCATCGACATTATGAGCGACCCGAAGCGCGATAGGGGCACGGAAGGTGAGGTCGGCAACGTCCTGACAAAGGCCCTCGTGGAGAAAGGAATCACCGAGGTCTCCGCCGTCTTCGTCGATGATTTGATCATCTTTGAGCTCAAGCTCCCCTGGCGCGTCGAGATGGCTATCCAGAGGCTGGCCAAAGACCTGAAGGTCCTCCCGATGTTCAAGGACAAGACGAAGGAAGAAATCCAGAATATCAAGATCCGCATCATCCAGGATATCATCCGGCCGCTGAGGGAGCCCCACATGCTCAAGGATATCGTCGTCAACGCCCACATCATCGCCCGGAACGTTGCCGCCGTCGACGCACAGGACCTCGAGCAGACAATCGTCAAGACCTTCCCCATGGAGATCCTTCTGCCCACGTCGAAATACGTCTTCGAAGAGCTCGCGCGCATAAAGGAAGAGCTCACGCAGAAGCCGGATCACCAGGGACTTCTGAACCGTTTCGAGAGCGTCAAGAGGATCCTCCGCTGGATCTCCACGCGCGTGCTCCAGGAAAAGATATCCGCCGGCGAGTCATTTTTCGAGCAGCTCTATTTTCAGAAGATATTGACCTACAAAGAGCTGCCGGAGATCGTCAGGGACCATATCGACACGATGATTCTGGTCAACGAGCTCAAGGAATATCATCCGTTTTATATGGAGAGGTTTAAGCAAGCGTCCGAGGACGAGGACGTTCTCCTCTTCTTGCGATTTTTCCGTCGAATCCTGCCGCAGCTGTTGGAGCAGCGCCTCTATGACCTCATCTCCCTCATCAACGGGACGGTGCTGGCGAAGTTTCACGACCAATCCCGTTTCACGTCGAGCTCCGTTAAGGCGCTCCAGGCCCCCATCCGTTTCATCTGGCTCGACTCCATGGATATTCTGGCCAAGCTTTTTGAGGACGAAACGAAGGAGACCCGGGGCACCATCGAAAAGATCGTCAAGCTGCTCGGACCCTACGGAGTTTCGCTCTTGGTCTATATCCTCATGGAGAGCCGGAACAAGTTCGTGCGCAAGAGCGCCGTCGAGATGCTCGTCGGTATGGGGGACTACGGGCGCATGGCCATGGTCAAGATCCTCAAGACTCCGTCCAACCACTGGTACATATACCGAAACGCCCTGGCCGCTCTTGTCAGCCTCGGCAAGCGCGAGGACGCGCCGCTGGTCGATGGATTTCTGCTCCATGAAAACCCAAGGGTGCGCGAGGAAGCGATCGCGGTCGCCGGCACGCTGGAGGGAGCTTCGGCCGAGCCGAAGCTTCTCCGGGCGCTTTCCGATTCGGACTTGGGCGTTCGCAAGCGCGCCGCCGCCTGTATGGGGCAGTCCGCGCTCAGGTCTCCCCGGGTCGTCACGGCCCTTGCCGAGATCCTCTTCATTGATGAGGAACGGCACCCCGAGTACAGGCGCGATATCCTGGAGCTCAAAGTGGAGGCGATCAACGCCCTCTCACTTATCGGAAACGAGTCCGTCTTCGGCGACAGGACGGTGGAAGAGCTCCTCATCGGCCTGATGATGCCCGAAAAGAAGTGGTCGCAGAAGCTCATGGAGAAAATCAAGCAGGTGTCCGCAAAAAAGGAAGGGAATCAGATCATGCAGGCCGCCGTCCTCAAGGCCCTCTGGAGAATGGGCACGAAGGACGCCCTCCCTCCCCTCCTTGAGCTTGCCGAAAAGGTCGACAAATCGATGGTAACCCGCGTGAAAGAGACCATCAGGCAGATTCAGATGCGCCAGCAAGGACCGGCCCCCCGCGGCCCCGCCTGACCCGGAATATCCCCCCTGCCCGCGCCATGAGTCCGGGCGCGACGGTTCTCTCACCGACCAGGCCGGGAGGCGAGCGGAAAGACCCGAGGCGACGTTTCCACGCCTCTCAGGTCGCGGCGCTCGAACCCCGCGATCGCGTTCTCACCCCTTCATCATTTCGATAAACCGCTCAAGCTTTCCCTTTTTCTTGAGAATCGTCATCCCCATCTCCCGGCCGGTCGGAGAGATTTCCGGACGATTGGTGCGCGCCAAAAGCGATATCGCCTCCGTCGGGCAGCTTCCCACGCAGACGCCGCAGCCGATGCAGCGATCCTCGGAAACCTCAGCTGCGTCATCGACCATCTCGATGGCGCCCATGGGGCACCGCTCGTCTTTGCAGACACCGCAGCCCGTGCAGAGGTCCTTGTCGATACGCGCAAAATAGGCGCTCGGCGCAAAGGCGTTGGGCATGTTGAGCTCGGTCCTGCCCCTGAGCACCGTGCAGCAGCACGGACAGCAATTACAGATCAGGTTGCCCCGGTCGGCGCTGTTGTTGGACGTATGGACGAGGCCCGCCTCCGCCGCCGTTTTCAGCACGCCGTACGCCTCCTGTTTGTCGATGGCGCGCGCATAGCCGCGGTCGACAAGAAATTGCGCCGTGGGACCGAAGACAAGGCAGGTCTCGCGCGGCTTATCGCACGCGTTCACGCTCACCCTGCAGGCGCATTCGGTCACGGCAATAAAGGAGGCCCCGTCGACAAGCGTGCGCGCCCGCTCATAGGGCAGCACCTCGCTCTTCCCCTCGATGGTCTCCTGGATCGGTACGACGCGCATGAGGGGGGTATCGGTCCCGGCGAACTCCTTGCCGAGCGCCTCGTGGTGGTAGCGCCGCCATAGCTCCCCCAGCTTCTCGTGCACCGGCTCCCCCCCGCCCTTCATGAAGGGAAACTCGAAAAGCCCGGGGATCGTCGGAAGCAGCGCGTACGAGTCCGTCCCGTCTTTTGTCCGGCTGATGATGATGGCCTTGTCGGCCATCCGCTCGAGGATCGTGACGGCCTCTTTTTCGCCAATGCCCGCCCTCCCCGCCAGGTCGGCGACGGATCTGAACGCGTAGCTCATCCCAACTGCCAGCGCCGCCTCCTCGGGGGTAAAAAGGATCCTCAGTATCTCATCGAAGGCCGCCGATTTTGGCGCCCCCGTGGGATGGATGTCAAGGATCTCCTGAAGTCGCTCGTAGGTATCCATGGTGCCTCCAAAGGTGTGTTACGTGAGATTGAAAACGCGGCGGGCGTTCTCAAACAGGAAGAGCCGCCTTCCCTCGCCCTCAAGCCCGAGGGAGCCCAGATCCGCAAGGCACTGCTCGGCCGTTACCATCGGGTAGTTGGTGCCGAACAGCACCTTCTTCTTGCCGTTCTTTTTCATGTAGGCCACCAGCTCCGCCGGGTATCGCCGGGACAGGTATGCCGAGGTGTCGATAAAGACGTTCGGGTGCTTGGTTGCAACCGCGATCATCTCGGTCGTCCAGGGGTAGCCGATATGGCCGCAGACGATCTTCAATTCGGGAAACTCGATGGCCACCTCGTCGATATAGGGTATGGGTCTGCCCGGCTCCGAGGGACACAGGGGACCGGTGTGGCCGACCTGAAGACAGACGGGGATATCGAGGTTGACGCATTCCGCAAAGAGCGGGTAGTATCGCCGGTCGGTCGGCGGGAGGTTCCACAGCCACTGAACGATCCTCAGGCCCCGAAAACCGAGCTTCTCCACGCATCGCCTCAGCTCCCTGACGCCGTCCATGGGCCGAGAGAGATCGACGGAGGCGATGCCGATAAACCGGTCCGGGTATTGATTGATGAAGGAGGCGACCTCGTCGTTGGTGATAAGCGGGCCGTGTGGACCCCACCACGCGCAGATGAGCCCCAGACCCACCCTCGCCCGGTTCATCATCTGGACCGTGACCTCGACGGGGATCTCGGCCGACAGGGGCTGCCCCCCCGTCCACCGACGGAGCGAATCGAACATCGGCTGGTTGATGAACCGCATCGTGGGGTGTTGTATCCACGCGTCAATGATTTCAAACTGCTTATCCATTCGTACCCTCGATCTTTGTCTGAAACGTCTGATCGGCCGATTTCTTCATCTTCTCCTCGTAGGTGACGAGGTTGGCCAGGATGCGGCTCAGCTTCTCTTCAAGGTCGATGATTTCTTGCCGGTCCAGTCCCGAGAGTGCGATGTCGGCCATCTCCTGAGACACCCGGGCGTAGACGTCCCTGAGCGACCTGTCCTTATCGGTGAGCCGAATCAGGATCTCTCGGCGGTCTTCCTTTGAGGGGACGCGCGTCACCAGCCCCGCGGCCTCGAGCCGGTCAATCATCACCGTGAGCGTTGATTTGGAAAGGGACGTCTGTTGCGCCAGCTCCTGGATGGGGATGTCGTCGGTCTTCCAGAGCACAAAGAGGATCCTCCCCTGGGCGGGTGTGATCCGGTCCAGATCGTTCTGTCTGAGGATGCCCTCGAATATCCTCCCGGACGTCTGATGGATGCGGGCGATCAAGAACGCCCCCTCGTATCTCGGCTTCATGGCGCTTCCTTATCCCGCCTCAGGAGCGGCACGTCTCAAGGCGGGAGATAGTACTAACTAAAACTATACTAACTAATATTATATACCGGCTCCAATTGTAAAGCATAAAACGATTTCGAGTATCGATTTTTCCGGGTCCTTTCGTGAATTGAGCCCGAAATCCCGAACGACCGGCTCATCGCGCAAATTATCGGGCGGGCACGTACGAAATAGCCAATCGCCGGATGTGCCGCTCCGCGGCCGCAGGGACAATCCCCGTTTTCTCCACCAAATTCTCGCGACGCGAAAAAGAGCTTGTGTTTCACACGGTTTTTTTGATAGATTTATCCGAGGTCAATATGGCCCGACGTAGACAGGCGACTTCTCCTATCGCAACCGGGAGGAAACAGGAAAGAGATGAAAAAGAACTATCTGATGGCGCTGGATGTGGGCGGCGGTTCGGGCAGGTGTCTGTTGCTTGAGCCTACTACCGGCGAGGTTATCGTCGCAAAGCGGGAATGGTCCCACCCTACGGCACCCGGCACAAGTGGGCTGGGCGCAAACCTCGATGCAACGGACCTGATCAAAAAGCTCGGTGAGGCCTCAATAGAGGCGCTCAGCAAGGCGAATGCTGCGCCGCGCGATGTGATTGGGATCGCGGCCGCCAGCATGCGCAACACGACCGTGATCCTTGACCGCGCGCATAAGGTTCTTTTCGGGACCCCGAACCGGGACGCCCGCGCCCTCGGCGAAGGGGTAACGCTCGGGCTCGAGCGGGGAAAAGAGATCCACGCGATCTCGGGCCATTGGCCCAGCCCCCTCTTTTTGGGCACGAGGCTGGTCTGGGTGAAGAACAATATGCCCGATCTATTGGCCCGTGCCGCCGTCGCGTTCTCCCTTTCCGATTGGGTCGGCATGTTTCTGTCCGGACGGGTCGCCGCCGAGACGTCCCAGGCTGGCGAGACGCTCTTGTTTGACCTGAAAAGGCGGGAGTGGGCATCTAACCTCATCGAATCCCTCGGGCTTCCGAGGGCCATATTCCCCGAGATCGTCGAGTCGGGCAGCCCCCTCGGGAAGCTGACGAAAGACGCCGCCGATGTCCTCGGGCTCGTCCCCGGCATACCCGTGGCCGCCGGAGGCGCGGACACCCAGTGCGGACTCCTCGGCGCGGGCGCCGTGAGGTCCGGCGACTGCGCCGTGATCGCCGGCACCACGATGCCGATCCAGATGGTGACGGATAGACTGATCCTCGACGAAACCGGCCGGCTCTGGAGCGGCCGACACGTCGTGCCGGGGCTCTGCGTGCTCGAAAGCAATGGGATGATGACCGGCGACGTCATCGAGTGGTTTTCTCGCATTATGTACTCAGACGTCTCCGATCCGGTCCGTTCCGTCTTTGCGGACGCGTCACGTTCCGTTCCCGGGGGCTCGGGGGTCTATTCCACCTTTGGGGCGGCAGTCTTTGACGCAAGAACCCTCGGGTTGCCGGTGGGGAACCTCTCCATCTCCCCCATGGTGACAAAGGACACCTCGCACGGCCGCGCGTCGGTCGCCCGGGCGCTCATCGAGGGGATCGCCTATTCGGCGCGCGCCAACCTCGAGCAGATCACCGCCGTCTCCGGCGCTCACGTAGAGACGCTGCACGTCTCCGGCGGGATGTCGAAAGACGCGCTCTGGACCCGGATCGTGGCCGACGTGACCGGCATCCCGGTCCTCGTTCCTACCACTTCCGAGGTCACGGCCCTCGGCGCGGCGATCCTGGCCGGTGTCGGCGCGGGCGTCTTTACCAACCCCGCCGGCGGCTCGGAGAAAGTCACAAAGATCGTTCGGGAAGACCGTCCGGGCGATTCGTCGCAAAAATACCAGGGCCTCTACGCCGGCTGGCGCGAGGCCCACGCGAAGCGCGCCGAGGCCGACGCCCACGTCTCAAATCTGTTGACGATGTCCCTCTTCGAGGCTACGCCCTCGGCCGCCCGGGCCGCCGATCCCTCTTTCCGGCCGAAAATCCTCGTCACCGCGTCGATGGACGAGGCCGCCCTCGAGGAGCTCGCGAGAATCGGTGACATTACCTACGCCGACTGGAGACAGTCCATGAAGATCTACGACGGGGGCGAGAGCCTCGCGCAGGCCGTCTCGGGCTGTCATGTCCTGATCACGGAGATGGATATCGTCGACCTTGAGGCGATCAAATCTTCGCCGGACCTGAGGATGATTATCACGTGCCGCGGCAACGCCGTCAACGTCGACCTCTCGTCCGCAACCGCTTTCGGTATCCCGGTGGTCAACACCCCCGGCAGAAACGCCGACGCCGTGGCGGACCTGGCCGTCGCATTCATGGTGATGCTCGCCCGGAAAATGCCGTCGTCCGCCGATTTCCTCAAAACCGGCTCCATAAAGGCCGGGGACATGGGGAAGATGGGCGAGGCGTACCTTAAGTATCAGGGAAGCGAGCTCTGGAGAAAGACCGTGGGCCTGGTCGGGCTGGGGAGCGTCGGCCGTTGCGTCGCAAGGAGGCTTGCGCCCTTCGGCGCTCGGGTTATCTTTTATGACCCCGCAGTGAGCGCTGATGACGCGGCGCTCTTCTCGGCCGAAAAGGTCTCGTTTGAGGAGCTGTTGTCCGTAAGCGATTTCGTCAGCCTCCATGCCCCCGCGATCGCGGCGACAAAGGGGATGATGAACCGCGACTCCTTCGGACGCATGAAACAGGGGGCCTTCTTCATTAATACGGCCCGTGCCTCCCTTGTGGACGACGACGCCCTGTTTGAGGCCCTGGACTCCGGCCGGCTTTCCGGCGCGGCGCTCGACGTCTTTTCAGTGGAGCCGCCCGGGTCCGACGATCGGATCGTGTCGCATCCGAGCGTCATCGTCACCCCTCATCTGGGCGGCAATACAACCCAGATCGCGGCCCATCAGGGGACGATCGCGGCCTCCGAGCTCAGAAAGCTCCTCTCCGGCTCCCCGCCCGACTATATCCTCAACCCCGGGGTGCTGGCGACCTTCGCCTTTTCGGGGCCCCGCCGCCTGCCCGACGACCGCGAGCTCGAAAGGCTCTCACGCAATAAGCGCCCCACCATGACCTCATGACAAAGGAATATCTCCGGCGAAAAGCAGGCCGAGAGACTTGATAGAAGGAGAAAACAGACTATGGGAAAATACGACGGTTATCAGAAAGAGGTGCTCGGGGCCAGCCTCTGGCTCTCGGATCACGGCTACTTCGGGTCACTGCGGGGAACTGGCGGCAACGTCTCGGTACGTGTGGATAATGAGCCCGCCATGGTTATCACCCCGTCTTCGGTGAAATACCATGAGCTGGCGGCATTGGATATTTGCGTGGTGGGATTTGACCTGACGGTCCTGGAGGGTACGCATAACCCATCGGTCGAATCGGGTATGCACGGCATCATCTATCAGAAGCGCCCCGACGTCAACGCCGTCGTCCATACCCACCAGATCTTTGGGAGCGTCTTCGCCCTCATCAAGGAGCCGATCCCGGCCCTCTTCGATGAGGTCGGTTTTACCCTCGGCGAGACGGTGGACGTGGTTCCCTACGGGCTCTCCGGGAGCAAGGACCTGGTCAATAACGTCGCGGGAAAGCTCGACAACAATGCCAACGCCTACATTATCCAGAACCACGGGATCATCGCCCTCGGCAAGACCCTCGACAAGGCGCTGCTCGCCGCCGAGCTCTTGGAGAAGGTCGCCCACATATACTGCCTGGCGCTGGCAACCGGCAAGCCGGTCACGACGCTGCCGCAGCCGACCGTCGATATGGTCAAGGGGATGAGAACCTACGAGGTCACCGAGGCCAAAAAGAAGAAGGGATAAAAATAAAGCGGGGGCGCCCTGCGCCCCCGTCGGTCTTTGTGAGGTACTTCCCCACACGGTTGGATGTGAGCCGTCAGACCCTCTTCTTTTCCTTGTCTGGGCCCGCTTTACCGGCTTTCTTCAGATACTCCTCGAAAGCGGCCTTGCCTTCGTCGTGCCAGAACCGCTTATAGTTGTGCCACCACATCATCGTGTCGTTGACGTGCTCTCCCCGGCCCATGTCGCCGCACCAGTCGTGGTGGTGCCTGAACCCATGGCCCCAGTGCGGGCCACCGTGCCACCGGCGGCCGTGAATGCCCAGCGTGCCCAGAAGCAGCCGCGCCAGGATCATGAGCCCGAACGCCTGCCAGTAGCCGATCTGCCCGATGCCGAAGATTCCCGGCATAAGCAGGTTCCAGAGCCACATGACGACAACCGCCAGGACAAGCGCGAAGAGGACCACGAAGCACAGCCTCACAAAGACGCTGCCGATAAACCTCATCGCCCTGCCGAACCGGCTGGACCCGTGCCGCCCGCACCTTTCTTCATTCTTTTCGTTCATATCTCTCCTCCAAATTCTTCTTCGAGATCGGCCAGCGCGTCCCTGACCTTCGCCAGCGCACGGCTTTTTCTCGAAAGGAGTGTCCCGAGCGGGACCCCCCACTCCTCGGACAGCTCCCTGAAAGTTCTGTCATTAAACTCCGTCTCGATCACCACCGCCTTTTCCTCATCGGTGAGCGTCTCGATCGCCTCGAGGATCCGATACCGGATCTCGGCCCCGTACAGCTCGTCGAAGGCGTCCGCCGTCGAATCGGCGATAAGGGAAATCAGCGAGAGGCTCGGATCGTCGGCCCGACCGGCGTCCAGCGAGACCGTCTCCCTTCTCTTCCTGAACAGATCGACGACCCGGTTTCTGAGCGCCTGGTAGATATAGGCCGAGAGGTCCTCGATAGGGCCGGCCACATCCAACCGCTCCATGAGGCCCACTAACACGTCCTGGACGACGTCTTCGCCGTCCCGATCGGGAGCGTCTCCGATCAGGCTCCGTACATAACCGACGAGCCGCCGCCGCTCACCCGCCCAGAAATCGGCGATCGTCTCTTTTTTCACCGCTTCCTCCATGGTTATAGAGACGGATCATGAATGGTTTTATTGCACGGGGATGAAGATTTATTATAGCTTAATTATCTCTTTTGGGCGTGGGCTTTTTTCTCTGGTAGCGGGGTAAGCGGTAAGCATGGCGTCCCATAAGAAAGGGGGCGCGATTGCGCCCCCTACGGTTCTTTCTGTCTCTTACCGGCCGGCCGAGTTCTCGCCGAGGCCGGGCTCTATTTCTTCTCCCCCTTTAGAAACCCGTCCTTGATCTCGCGCTTGAGGATCTTGCCCGTCGGCGTCATGGGTAGCTGAGGCATAAAGATGACCTTCTTGGGCACCTTGTAGCCCGCCATGTTTTCCTTGGCGAACGCGATGATGTCCTGCTCGGTCACCTCCTCGTTGGGCCGCTTGACGACGAACGCCGTCACCGCCTCCGTCCAGTGGGGGTCGGGCATCCCGATGACCGCCGCCTGGGCAACCTTCGGGTGCTTGAGCAGAAGCCCCTCGACCTCCTGAGAAGAGACGTTTTCTCCCCCGGACTTGATCATGTCTTTCTTGCGATCCTTGAAGATGACGTAGCCGTCTTCGTCGATGTACCCCATATCTCCCGTATGGAGCCACCCGTTTCGGAGTGCCTTATCGGTCAGCTTTTCGTTCTTCCAGTACCCCTTCATGACGGACGGTCCCCGGATGACCAGCTCGCCGACCTCACCGGTGCCAAGCTCCTTATCGTGATCGTCGAAGACCTTAACGGTCACGCCCGTATCGGGAATGCCGATAGAGGCGATCTTCTGGTCGAAGACCTCCGGCGAGGAGGTCGTCCCCACCGGGGAGCTCTCGGTCTGGCCGTAGTAGTTACGCCATTGGAGGTTCGGATTGATCGCTTTCCAGCGCTCGTGAACCACCGGCGGTAACACCGTACCAAAGGTGATGAACTTCTTGAGAGAGGATAGGTCGTACTTGTCAAAGTCCGGCATCATCGGGAGGACCTGATAGAGCGTCGGGGGGTAGACCCACATAGTGACCTTATGTTCGGCCGTCTTCTTGAGGATATTGGCGGGGTCGGGGGCATACTCGATGATCGCCTTGGAGCCAAACGTGAGCGCACCCATCAACAGCGTTGTTCCGGCGACGTGAAAGAGCGGGATGTCGATGATCATCACGTCGTCCCGCTTGAAGTCGCAGTCGCAGGCCAGGTGAAACATGCTCATGAAATAGTTGAGATGCGACGTCATGACGCCCTTGGGGAAGCTCTCGGTGCCGGTGGTGTACATGAGCGTGGCGATGTCGTTGGAATCGATGAAGACCTCGGGGTCTACCGTGGGATATTTGGACGAGAAGAACTCCTCGCTGTCGATCCATCCGTCGGGTTTCTTCTTTCCCGCCCCGATGTCAAGCCAACCGTAGTGAGAAATCCCCTTGAGCTTGTCCTTCACCTCCAGGACGTGCTCTGAAAGCGAGTCCTCAACGAAAAAGAGCTTCGGTTCGCTGTCTTTGACGATGTAGACGATTTCATCTTTTCTGAGCATGAAGTTAAGTGGCACCGGGACCGCGCCGATCTTCGCCAGTCCCAGGCGGCAGTAGATATAGTTGAGGCAGTTGTGCGTCATAAAGGCGACCCGGTCACCGCGCTTGACGCCGAGCTTGAGGAATGCGTGCGCCGCCTGACAGCTCTTCTCGTTAAGGGTCCAAAAACTGATCTCCTTGCCTGCGTAGACGAGCGCCGTGCGCGTCGTGAATCTGAGGGCCGACCTCGTGATAAGATCGCCGATAACGGCACGCCTCAGCAGGTTTTCATGAAGCTCGCTCAAGCTCATAGTCGCCTCCTATAATGGAATATGTATGAAATAGATACCTTCAGTCCATATTTGCTCCTCTGGATTGCTCTCCCTCTCCTACTCCGTGATCCCGCAGATTCGCTTTGCGTCCCTCACCCGTGACTGGAGGGCTTCGCCCTTGGCCCACTCGTACATGGACAGCTTGCAGGCCTGGCCCGATCCGCCGCCGTGGGCCGCCGAGTGGCACAACGCCCCGCCGCCGAAGGTCAGGTTCTCGATGAGCCTGACGATACGCGCACGATTCTCCGCCGACACGCCGTTTGCCCCCTTATAAATCCGGGAAAGGATCCCGGCGATCTCCGGGTTCTTGAACTCCTTTTCCCCCGGGAGCGTCGTGATAATGCCGCCGCAGATGTCCTCTGCCAGCCTGGTCAGCTCATAGACAACCTTCGAGGCGATATACTTGGTATTGTTGCCAAGGACGATATCCGGGATCATCCCGACGCCGGGGGCGAATTCGGACTTGACGCAGGCCGCGATGCCGCACGAGTACATCATCTCGTTATACATGATCATATCGGTGATTTTCTCACGGACATGCGACACCTTGTCAACGCCGATATATTCGGCGTGAGCCTGCACCG
The DNA here is from genome assembly GCA_963792965.1 of uncultured delta proteobacterium. GTDB lineage: Bacteria > Desulfobacterota > Zymogenia > Zymogenales > Zymogenaceae > CAWBYW01. The sequence goes on from CAWBYW010000009.1 coordinate 192,300, forward strand.
CCCCGATGAGGATGTCCGACCAGCCGGTCTTGCACCCGCCGGTGGTGGGCCGATGGGCGGCCCCGACCAGGTTGGTGAGCATGCCCGTGAAATCCGTCTCGCCGCACATGAAGACCCGCTCCCACGGCACGAAGACGTTGTCGAAGACGACGACCGTCTCGTGGAAGCCGTAGGTGATGTTGCCGAGGTCCCAGGTGGCCCCTTCTTTTCTGCGGTCGTCCTGGGAGTAGCGGGCCGAGATATTCGAGATCCCCTTGGCGTTGCCGGGGACCGCGCAGGCCACCGCGTAGTCCTCGGCACCCTTCCCGTGCGTGGTGCAGGGGATGACGAGCTTCTCGTGGGAGGCCACGGAGCCCGTCTGGGCGACCTTCGCACCCTTGAGGTAGATCCCCTCCTTGGTCTTATCCACCACCTTGAGGTACATCTCGGGATCTTCCTGTTTGTCGGCGGGCGTGCGCCGGTTCCCCTTGGGGTCGGTGATCGCCGGACAGCCGACCAGGTCGTTTTTCTGGTAGTACTTGATATATTGTACGGCGTTGTCGTAGTAGTGGGTCCCCTTTGCCTCGTCGATCTTTTGCGCCGTCATGAGGATCGGGATAAAGCCGTTCTGTACGCAGCGAAACGAGCACATCCCGATCCTCCGGTTGGCAAACCGTGTGATGTCGACCTTGCGGATATGATCCTCGACAGTCTGGGGGACATGGGTCCAGCGGCTGATCGTGTCTCCCGTCAGGTGGGATTTAACAAGTATTTGATCGGCAAGCTCCTTCTCGTGCTGCATATCGTATGTGGCGGCCAGCGCATTTATCATCGGCCTCACGTGGGGGTGATTCACCACGTCCGCTCCGGTGATCTTCGTGCCGTCGATATAGAGGTTGAAATCCATATCGATCATGTCCTGGACGTACTCTTTTCCTGTCTTCATGCCCGTCTCCTTTCAATCGGTTGCTACGCGATTATTCACGATATTATAGTAAAACTTTCCTTTTTGTGTCTTGGCACACCCCCCCTCCTAACCTTCCCTTATCTTTTTAGACCACGGGTGAATACCTCATACCCGGCGGCGAGCGTCGCCCGGAGGTAGTCCTTCCTTCCGTCGCGCATACGTTTGGCCTCCTCCCAGACCACAAGGCCCGTGAAGAGCCCCCACAGCGCGTCGGCCATCGCTATCGGATTTCCGGGAATGAAAACACCCGTGTCGATGCCCTCCTGGAGGATCGATGCAAGTCTATCGATGGCGTTTTTCCCGCTTTCGTCCAGCACCGCCCTCAAACGATCAGACAACAAGGGGATGGTGCCCTCGATATGCGTATGGAGCAGCGCCCTCAGCGCGAGCGGATCCCTGCAGAAGACGTCGTACATCGCCTCCCACACCCGGTCGAGCTTTCGCACGGGGGAGAGGTCTGTGACCGCGGCGATCTCGGTGACTACGCGCTCAAATGAGGAGGCCGTATCGAGATTCAACGAGGCGTAGAGCTCGTCCTTGTTCATGAAGTAGAGGTAGATGGCCGCAGGCGACAGCTCCGCCTCCTGGGCAATGGCCTCGATCGTCGCGCCGACAAATCCGCGCTCGAGGAAAACCGTCTTTGCGGCCTTGAGTATGGAATCCCGTCTGGCTTCTTTTTCTTTTTGTTTTCGTTCGGCTATTCCCATGAGAGAAGTTCCCTTTCTAAATTCGCCACAATTACTTAATGAGCTTCAGAAACTAAATAGTATTTAGTTTGCACGGCTTTGTCAAGAAAAAAATCACCGACTTTTTGTAGGGTTTCCCGGCGGGTGAGTTAGCTGAGCAAAGGAAAAGGGGAAAGACTCGTTCGGGGCGGCCGAGCGGAGATAACCTCGACGGAAAAGCACGCCGGTTTTAGAGGTACAGCGCCTCCGGCACATGATAAAACAAAGCCCTCTCTTGCGAGAGGGCTCTCTGTAGTAAAGGACAATTAAGGCATTCTGAGGGCTCCTGTGTCTTCGCGAGGCGAGCCGACCCGGATGCCTCCTATCGACCCAGGAGCTCAAAGCTCTGAAATTCCGACGGGGCAATCACAGAACCGGGGCCCATCTTACCATACTCATAGGTTCCGTTCGCAAAGGCCGGTACGATTGAACCAACCAGAACCGACAGACCGAGCAGAAAAGCAACCACTAAGTGTTTCGTGTTCATCTTTTATCCTCCTTGTGATACTTAATCACTATCAATTTGGTAGTATAGATGCACCACCGCTTCGAAGGGTTCGCCCCGTCAAAATAATAATGGGTGGATGGGAATAATTCTTGACATAATAGAATATATATTCTAATATAATGGCGACATGGGCAGAAACGCAAAATTCGACGATGAAGAGTTTATCCGGGCGGCGCTGGTCATCGTCTCGGAAGAGGGGCCCGGCGGCCTTACCGCGTCAGCCATCTCAAAGAAGACCGGGGCGCCGATCGGTTCCGTGTACCACCGCTTCCCTTCATTGGACCACATCGCGGCCCGGTTGTGGCTCGACATCGTCGGGTCGTTCCAGGACGGTTTCCTCGGCGCGCTCGAGAGAGGCGACGGGCGTGCCGCCGCGCTCCATACGCCCCGCTGGGCCAGGGAGCATGTCAGCGAAGGCAGAGTCCTGCTCCTCTTCCGCCGCGAGGAGGTGATGGGCACAGAATGGCCCGTTGAAGTGAGAGAGCGGGCTGCCGCCCTGGCTCACCAACTGGACGAGGGGTTTCAGGCCTTTGTCCGACGAAGATTCGGGAGCATCACGAAAGATACCATGAGAACCGCACGCTTTGCCCTGATCGATGTGCCCTACGCGGCCGTGAAGAGACACCTTGAGGCAGGTGAAATGCCGCCGGAGATTGTCGACCGGCTGATCGAAAAGACATATCATTGCGTCATGGGAGGAAATGATGAGAATCTGGAACGTACATGAACGGTGCCTGGATGCGTCTGAGGAAAAGGTCGGTGCACTCCTTAATACCCTCTCGAGCAAAAACGATCGGCTGTGGCCGGGCGACCGCTGGCCCCCCCAACGGTTTGACGCACCGCTGGGTGTTGGGGCGCGCGGTGGTCACGGGCCGGTGCGATACACCGTCTCGGCATACCTGCCCGGGAAGCTCGCGGAGTTTCGATTCGACGGCACAGGGCTGACGGCAGCATGGGACGGAAGGCACCTCTTCGAGGTCATCCCGCACAAAACCCACGTGATCCTCCGGCATACGATAGACGCCGATTGTGACGCGCGCGCATGGCCTACCTGGTTTTTTATGATCCGGCCGATGCATAATGCCCTCATGGAGGACGCGCTGGACCGCGCAGAAGTCGGGCTCGACGTCGGGCCGAAAAGGCCGGCCCGGTGGGGGGTGTGGGTCAGGTTTCTGAGACGGATGGCGCCACGAAAGGCGTAACGATTCGGTCGATCGCAACGGCTCCACAGGGGCGACGGCAGCCCGTAGGACGTATAGATCGTCCCTGCCCGAGCACGCAGGAATTCTCCTGGTGCGAATCTACCCCCTTATCCTTTGGCCGTGTTACGACCCGTGCCCTGCTTCCGCCACAGATAGCCGCGGAGGAATCTAAGAAAGAATTTCTTGGAGGCGAGCATTGTAAGCCCTGAAGCCGCGAGCCCGTCCTCCAACTCCCGCCACGTAAAGCCATAGGGTGGCTCCTCGACAAGGAGGACACCGCCGGGCTTGAGCGTTCTGACGATCTCCTTGACGGCGCCTTTCCAGTTCCTTATGTGGTGAAGGACACCGAAGATGAAAACCGCGTCGCAGGTACCATCCGGCAGATCAATGTCGGTCATGTCCCCCACGAAGAAATCTATCCCGAGGCCTCTTTTTCGCGCCAGCTTGATCTGTTCCGGCATGAGATCAAAGGCGATTACCCGAGACGGCGTAAACTCGTTCATAATAAGCTGTGTGCCGTAGCCGGAACCGCATCCGGCATCCATGATTACTGTTCCCGTGAGATTGATATTGTGAGTTCTCAGGAGCTCCCGGAAAGACGCGAACTCGACATGCTTGTGAAGGAAACGTCGCACGGGGTTATTCATCGCCAGGAATTCCACCATACCCAGCCGCCCCGTCTCGGCCGTACGTCCTGCGTGATGTTTTCTCTATCAGGTTTCATACTGTTTATTCCTCTCGAATTTACCGGTCCATTCAGAGTTTGATTCTGGAGGCCACCCAGAAGGGCATTCTTTCTTTTGTCTGCAAAACCTGAAATTGCAGACTTCTTGGCCATTGGCGACAGTTTGCGTTCTTTCAACACTCATCCCCATCGATTTCCACTTCGGCCAATCAGTAAGACACAGATAGGGAACTAATTTTTCAAGTCCTTGAGAACACCAGAACTTATGAATCGCACATTCCCTGATATCATAGCCATACAGATAGTCTTCTCCTCCCTCTATAAAATCGGAGACCCAATCCGCGGGAAACCTGCGAAGCTGAGACTCCTTTGCTGCCAGTTTCCATTTTTCGATATTCTGTTCCTTGAAAAAGGAAAGCCTCTTAACGAGTCGGAACGGGATCGGAATAGTATTATACGTCGTCTCGGCGAGCTTAAAAATAAACTCGCCTATCTCTCTCGTCGAAAGACGCTCCTCTTTCATGATACTGGCCATCGGCATCAAGAAAGTCGCCAATACAAGGTTATAGTAAAAGGCGTTCTTCTTGCCGCCGATATCTGGAACTAACGGATAGAGCGATTTGAACACATCTCGAGCTCTCTTCAGCCAGATATTGGTTTTCTGTTTTCCATAACGCTTCTTCAGCACCTTCTTTTGAAAGAAAGCGGAAATATCGAATGCGAGCAATATTCTCGCAGATACCTCGACACTATCCTGACTCATCCTAAGCCTCCAATAACCGCTTATCAAGTAACGTAGCATTCCAAGGGGTCAGAGAAAGAACTAGATTAGATAGAATCCTAATTTCCTTCCTTTTTCCCTCCGATTGGAACAAGGTTATTCACCCCAAAAGCCTTCCCGTGAGCGGGGTAGATGGTCTTTGCCCCGTATGCTCTTAGTTTCTCCCAGCTTGCATAGACCTCATCGATGTCCATGATGAATATCGGATGATAGTGTATGGTGCAGACCTTGAGAAAATTCATGGCGGCGTCCCCGACGAAGGCGTCGCCGTTTGACATCACAACGGACATTGAGTCGCTGGTGTGCCCCGGCGTGTAAAGGATATCACCATCGATTCCGATGGACCGCAAAAATCCGCGATCGTCTCCTGCCACCACATGGTCATCTCGTCTCGGGACAACGGGTGGACAGACACGCTTGCGAAAAAAGGAGAATATCCCGAGAATCACCTTGACGCGCCGGTTCAGCGGCCTTGATTTACCCTCAAAGACGCCGCGGGCAAGAAACGGCAGGGCCTTCTCGTGGACGATGAGCCTTGCGCCGGTCTTTTCGAGGAGCTCGGCCGCAAAGCCCGCGTGATCATCGTGATGATGGGTCAAAAGGAGATATTTTATCTTCGGACGGATCGATACCGAAGTCTTTCGAGCTGCTTCACGTGTTTTTCATACTCATTAGGAAAGCCGCAATCGATCTGAAGATACCCGCCGTCGCAGGGCAACAGATAGCAGTTTGTCATGCCAGAGCTTGATGATTTTAACGGCCCGGCTCCTTCTTTTCCCTCGGCCCGATTCGTGTCACGATTATCCCTGTCGTCATTTCTTTACCTCACTCCAGACATGATATAGAGATTCGACCCTATTCCTAATGTCCTGGTCCCTCTCTGCCTGTTGAAGTATATGAGAAATATCTCATATTGTCAATAGAAAAATGAGATACTATCTCATATTATTCTTCTCGCTTTTCACTTTCCGGTGTATAATAAATGAGTTTCCCGGTCGGAACGACAAGGGTCGCGTCGCTACAGATGTAGCGGAGATTTGCCGGCGAATCGTGAGGCGAAATGGATACCGTGGAAAATCGAGAGAAAGGAGAGTCAGGGACCCGGTTCAGACCCGGGCAATCAGGACGAAACAGAAGATCATGGAGGCCGGCGAGACCTCTTTTCGAAGCGCGGGCTACCATAATGTCACCGCCGACGAAATCGCCCGCGCCGCCGGGGCGAGCGTCGGGAGCTTTTATGCCTATTTTGCCGGATAAACGCGATCTCTTTTTGGCCGTGCTGGACGACTATTTCGCGCGATCGAGGCGTCGTCATGGAGGGGGTCGACGCGACATCGCCTCTGTCCGAAAGGCCAACGTCTCTTCCTTCATCATGAATACGATCAGTCTGCTGGTTTCAGTCACATCAGACGCATCCCCGCTCCTCAATAGGGAAATGCTGAAGATGTCGACTGGCCGATAGAGAGGTGAAGTCGCCGCCTGACGAGATGGACGCGACGGGTGGTACGATCCTTGAGGGAGGCATTATATCGACGGGCATGGACAGACGCGGGCCAGGGCCAAGGCGTTCGTCATCTATCACGCCGGCCGAAGGGATAATCCACCGGATTAGTCCTCGGCCTGAAGAGCAGATCGAGGAGGAGGCGGTGTTGTTGGAGATGACGCGGCTCTTCGCCTCCTATCTGACGGAGATCATGTGATCCGCAGATGGGGCCCTGCCCCAAGCCCCTCGCGACAGCAAATCCGCCCATTATATTTTTCTCATCCTTCCCATATCTCTTGACTCGCCCGACTATCTGGGATAAGAATAAAACATTCCCACACACAATGAGACCACCCATCCTGGTAGCATACGGAGGTGCTATGGACAACTATGACGTAATCGTCGTCGGCGCGGGGAACGCCGGCCTGACCGCGGCCACCGCCCTCTCCCAGAAGGGGGTAAAGGTGCTCGTCCTGGAGCGACACAACATCCCGGGCGGATGCGCCACGAGCTTCATGCGGGGGAGGTTCGAGTTCGAGATCGCCCTTCACCAGCTCTCCGGCGTCGGGACTCCCCAATTCCCCGGTCCCTTGAGAAACCTCTTCACCGACCTGAGGATCGCAGATAAGATCGACCTCGTCGAGATGACGGACCTCTACCGGCTCGTCGTTCCGGGAATCCTCGATATTACCCTCAAGCCCGATCGCGCCAAGATCGTCGCGGATCTCTCGGAGCGTTTCCCCGACGAAAAGGACGCGATCGAGAAATTCTTCAACCTCATTTACGACTTTTTCGGTCAATTCCTTGCCGCCGTCGCGCGCAAAGGGGTAGACGTCACCCCCGCTGAGTTCCCCCTTTACTTCACGTATCTGTTCCGGAACGCCCAGCAGGTCCTCGACGAATACTTCACGGATCCCTACCTCAAGCTCACTATTGCCGCATACTGGCCCTATGCGGGTCTGCCGCCGCGCCTCATCTCCTTTGCGTTCCTGGCGGGGATGCTGTTCGGTTATATCGAATTCAAGCCGTGGCACGTGCTCGGCGGGTCCCAGGCGATATCCAATGCCCTGGCCGACGCCATCATAACGAGCGGGGGCGAGATCCGCTTCAACTGCGCCGTCAAAAAGATCATCATCAAAGACGGGAAAGCCTGCGGCGTCGTTACGGAAGATGGGCAGACGATCGATGCCAAATACGTCGTCTCCAACGCGTTTCGTGCCAACACCTATCTCGACCTTCTGGACCCCGACCAGATCGATCCGTCGGTTGTTCACAGCCTCAGGGGGAAATCGATCGGCCCGTCGGCCATTACCATCTATATGGGGTTTGACTGCGAGCCGGAAGAGATGGGCATCACCGAATCGACAAACTTCATCTATCCCGACGCGGATATGGAAAAGGCCTATGACCGGATGAAGGTCATCGACACTACGGACAGCGCAATGCTCCTTACCTGCTACGACAAGATGCACCCTGACTTCTCGCCAAAGGGGGCGTGCCAGGCGGCGCTGGTCAATCTCAAATATACCGAGCCGTGGCTGCGCGTCCCGCCCCACCGATACTTCGAGGAAAAGTTCAAGTGGGCCGATCTCATGCTCAAGGACGCCGAGAAGGTCTTCCCAAAGCTCCGGGACCACATCGAGGAGATCGAGGTCTCCACGCCGCTGACCCACATGAGATACCTCGGGCACATCCACGGGTCAATCTATGGCTTTGACCAGTTCATGAAGGATCAAGCGCCGTTTGCCACCTTCAAGTCCCCTGTTCCGGGCCTCTTCGAGACCGGGGCGTCGGTCGCCGGCGGCGGGTTCCAGCCGACGCTCGAAAACGGGGCCAAGGTCGCCCGCGTCATACTCAAAGAGATGGGAGCATAAAAGGGAGGAGAGATGAAAGACTCATTTTTAAGTCAATTCGACGGCTATGAGGAGATCCGCGAGGAGTTCGAGAGCGCAAGAAAAATCGGCGCCGACCTCACCTACGAGCGCGGCATGGCCCAGGACTATATCAACCGGCTCCACCCCAAGGAGCTTTCCCTTGAAGTAACGCGGGTCATCGAAGAGAGCGCGTCGACGAAGACCTTCCGCTTTGTATCGAAGGACCTTCCCCTTCCCCCCTTCATGGCGGGACAGTACGTCACCCTTGTCGTCGAGACGCCGGGCGTCAGGACCGGGAGGCCCCTTTCGATTTCATCGCCCCCCACTCAGATCGCCTACTGGGACCTGACCGTGCGCAGGGTGGAAAAAGGCCTGGTCTCAAACTTCCTGCTTGACCGCATTAAGGTCGGGGACGTCTTTGTGAGCTCGGGGCCCGCCGGGTCGTTCTACCCCAACCCGCTGGTCCATACAGGCGCGCTGGTGGCGATCGCGGGGGGAAGCGGCGTCACCCCGTTCATGAGCATGATCCGGCGGATCGTCGATCTGGGGCTCGAACAGACGATCTATCTCTTCTACGGGAGCCGGACGAGCGATGACGTCATCTTTCACGCGGAGCTGACCGATATCGCCGCCTCCGCCAAGAATATCCATTACATCCCCGTGATCGAAAAGCCGCCAAAGGGATACCAGGGCCATACCGGCTTTATTACGGCCGACGTGATCAAAAAGGAGATCGGGAGTGTGGCCGGTAAGACCTTCCTCCTCTGCGGGCCGCAGGCGATGTACGACTTTTGCCTGCCCGAGCTGGCAAAGCTCGGCGTCTCCCCCAGGAAGATCAAGCGCGAGATGTACGGCGCGCCGGTCAATATCAGCCACTACCCGGGGTGGCCCAAAGCGGTCAAGGAAGGCGACACATTCGCGGTGAGCGTCAGGGGGGGGAAAAGCTTCAAGGCGCAGGCAGGGGTCTCGCTCCTTTCCTCTCTTGAGAAAAACGGGGTCATCGTGCCGTTCCTCTGCAGGTCGGGGGAGTGCAGCATGTGCCGCCTGAGAGTGACCGGGGGAAGGATCTACCAACCCCCGGGCACGCCGGTGAGGAGCTCGGACACAAAATACGGGTACGTCCACTCCTGTGTCTCTTTTCCCATCGAGGATCTCGAGATCCTCATCTGATCGGAAGTTCGCGGGATGGCGTCCGAAAACAGATCGGATTGATGCCCGGAATAGCGACCCTGCCGTCCTGACGCGACGGCTCCTGAAAGTAAAAAACAAGGCGTCCGCACAAAGTGCGGGCGCCTTGTTCGTGTTACCCTACCCCGACGATCAGCCGGCCTTCCTCATAACGAAAAAGACATACCCATAGTATTTCGAATACTTCCGGTACATGTGTATTTCGCGCTCCATCGTCCGGCACAGCTCCTCGACGCGCTCGTTTCCCGGATACTTGCCCCGCATCCGTTCTATCCCCGTCTCCATAGGACGGTTATAGCCCTCCCACCATACCGATTCGGGCAGCGTGAAGCTGCCGATCGTCTCATAGCCCGTCCGATCGATGCATTCGAGGCTTTCCGCCGCGCTCAGGATAGCCGGGTATTCCTTCCCGAAGAAGGCCGCGATCTCCTGCGGCGGGTCGTCTTTGATCCAGCAGAGATCGGTAACCGCCATGTACCCGCCGGGTTTCAAGAACTGCTTGAATTCCTTAAGCCCCCGCTCGAACCCGATGATGAAGATCGCGCCTTCCGACCAGACGACGTCAAAACTTCCCCTTTCGAACCCGGGGGAAAACATCGACCGGTTGACCGTCTTGATCTTCTCGGAGAAGCCCTCGCGGGACGCCCTGCGTTTTAGTTCATCCAGGAACGGCTGGTGGTTGTCCAGGGCCGTGATCGTTCCGTTGATATTTTTTGCCAGCTCGATCGTCTGCATCCCTGCTCCACAGCCGATGTCCAGGAGACGAACGGTAGCGGGAAGCGCCCGCATCATGGACAACGCCTTCCTTGTCGACTCGTTGTCTCCGGGTCCCTGTCGCGGGAGGTCGTTAAACAGCTCGTAGAAATATGAATCTAACTCCATCGTTTTTTCTTCCTTGTTCTGATCCGTAAATAGTTCTCACGTTTTTGCACCCTTAAGGACCCAACAAGATCACGACAGCGTTTCATCCAAACCTCTCTTTAAATAGGGTAAAAGCTCCCGGCCATTATAATGGAAGGATCCCGGACACGCAAACATAATTAGCTGGTATCCGTTTGTCCTCCCAACTGCTTCCTGCATCGTCAGTGAGCGCGTTTTTGGATGAATTCGGGCCTATTTGCCCCAAAAATCATATATCGGCCTTGCAGACAGGCAATTTATATCTTGATTTTATTCTAATCTTCCTGTTACTATTCTAAAGATAAAGTTCTTACGAAACAAAAAGACGCACAGGAGGTCCTTATGATACACCGAACCATAAAGACGATGCTCATCTGTGTCACGCTCTTAGCCGTTCTTGCACCCGCCGCTTTCTCCGCCGAGGAGACGGTCCTGATCAGTGACATTCTCCAGAACCCCACCCGGTTCATCAACAAGACCGTCACGCTTTCTGGGCGCGTCGACAGCTCCTTCCCACCCCAGGGAACAACGCCCGGCTACTACATGCTCGTTGACGACAGCCTGCAGCAGATCCCCGTCTCCACGTTCACGCCCGCCGGCCCCGGCGCCCAGATTACCGTCGAGGGTATCGTGCTGATCGATGAGGCAACGGGCCAACCCTATCTCAAAGAGACCAAAGTGATCACCGGATGGGGCTCGCCCACGCTCATCTGGGCCATCGTAATCGGGGCAGTGGTGCTCATCCTGATCATCATTCTCGTCATGGTGCTGAGAAAGCCCGCTAAGGCTCCGCAGCCGTCGCTGGCCGCGGGACCGACCCCGACGAAGGGGGCGCCCCGCACCGAGAAGCTGAGCGAATCCGAGGCGCGGGCCCTTGCCGGACGTCCTAAGACCGAGAAGGTGCCTTCGAAACCCGCGCAGCTCTCGATCCTCACGGGCGAGAAGAAGGGTGAAGACATCTTCCTGGTGACCGAAAACGTTATCGGCAGCGACAAAGGCAACATTCGCTTCAAAGACCGTGGAGTCTCCGGCGAGCACGCCCGGATCAATTTCGTCGGCAACAAATACGTCCTGACCAACGTGAGCCTGACCAACCCCACCATGGTCAACGGCAAGGCCGTTGACGGCGACCATGAGCTCAAGAATAACGACGAGATTCTCATGGGAACGGTCAAGGCGAAATTCAGCCTGGTGAAATAGCCCTTCAAGCGTGTCGAAATGGGGGAAATGAGACAAACCGTGATCGATTTTCCCCCTTTCATTTAACCGCCCGCGTACCGATTCCGTATCAAATACGGACTGCTTTTCTGTGCGCGCGGCCGTGCCGGAGAAGCTGTGCGTTTATAGAGAGACACCGATGCCACAACCATCTCTCTTTCCATCAATCGCTGAGGCCCCGGGAAAACCGGGGCCCTTCCCGGGTGTTCTATGAAAACATGCCCTTCGTGCGGACATGCCAACGCCGACGAGTCGATCTTCTGCGAAGAGTGCTCCCAGCGCCTGGATGGAGCAACTGATCCTTTCGTCGACACCATCGTCGACGGACGCTACCAGGTGGTCAGGAAGATCGCCGAGGGAGGAATGGGGGTGGTCTATTTCGCCAAGAACGTCCGGCTCGACGTTGACGCCGCCCTTAAGGTATTGCACCCGGATCTGGCCCGAAACAAGAAGTTCCTCTCCCGGTTTGAGAACGAGGCCAAGACGGTGGTGCGCCTGCGCCACCAGAACATCGTCCAGGTCTTTGATACCGGCCCCATCCGCGACACCTACTACATCGCGATGGAGTTTATCCAGGGCGAGGACCTCGTTGACATCATCGAAAAAAGAGGGAAGCTTCCTCTCGAGGAGGCCTTCTATATCGCCGTCCAGGCGGCGCAGGGGCTTGCTTACGCGCACGAGCGCGGGATTCTCCACCGGGACATAAAGCCCGCAAACATCATCATCGAGCCCTCGGGCCGCACCGTTATTACCGACTTCGGGATAGCGCGGTCAGCCAAGGCGAAAAGCGACACGACCATCGGCTCGGTCGTCGGGACGCCGGAATACATGAGCCTGGAGCAGCTCAAGGGAATGGATATCGACGCGCGCGCCGATATCTACTCCCTCGGTGTGGTCCTCTATGAGATGCTCACCGGCGTATCGCCGTTTCGGGCCGAGGAGAGTGTCTCGGCCATCGCCAAGGTGCTCAGCGAAACGGCCCCCCCCATCGAGGAGCTCAGGCCCGATCTCCCCGAATGGGCGGTAGCTATCGTCAAAAAGGCGATGGCCAAGGAGAGGAAGGAGCGCTTCGGCAGTGCCGAAGAGCTCATCGCCCAGATCTCTCATCACATGGCCGACTCGTCCTTCATTATCCCGAAAGTCTCATTGACGAGAAAAACAAGGAGCACCCGGTTGACATCGCTGGTCAATGAGCTCACCGCAAACGTCCGACGGCTGCCGCGCCGGCAGCAAATGCTGACGGCGGCCCTTGCCTCACTCATCGTGGTCGGGGTAATCGTGACGGGTGTCTTGCTGGTCAAGTCGCTCAATTTCTCGCTCAGGTCTCTCTTCTCGTCCGGCACCGCGCCGCTCGGCACGTCCCGGGAGGCCGACCGGGTGTGGGGGTTCAAGACGTTCGGCCCCATCGACGCATCGCCTCTCGTCTCCGGCACAACCGTCTACGTCGGAAGCGGCGACGGCACCCTCTACGCCGTCACGACCGGCAAGGGAAATCAGCTCTGGGTCTTCAAAGCCGAGGACGCAATCAATACCACCCCGGCCGCCTGGTGGAAGACCGTCTATTTCGGGAGCGACGATCATTCGCTCTACGCCGTGGCCAACAGAAATGGGGAACTCGTCTGGCGCTTCACGACGGGCGGCGACGTGAGGTCCTCTCCCGAGCTCACCGACAGGCTCGTCATCTTCGGCAGCAATGACGACATCCTCTACGCCGTCGATAAGTCAAGCGGGGAGGAGGTCTGGCGCTTCAAGACGAAGGGCAAGATCGTCTCATCGCCGGCGGCGTGGGGAAATCTCGTCTACTTCGGGAGCTTTGATAATCGCTTCTACGCACTCGACATCACATCTGGAAAGGAAGCCTGGCGTTTTGAGACCAACGGTGACATCGAGTCGTCACCTGTCGTCACGAGGTCGCTTGTGCTGTTTGGCAGCGACGACGATTACCTGTATGCGCTTGACAGGACGACAGGCAAAGAAGTCTGGCGCTTCGAAACGGACGGTGACGTCGTCGGTCGGCCCGCCGTCAATTGGGATACCGTCTACGTCGGCAGCCGCGACGGCTCGGTCTACGCCGTTGACCTCCAAACCGGGAAACTTAAATGGCGCCACAAGACGGGCGGGGATATCTGCTCTTCTCCCGCGCTCACGGAGCGATCGGTACTGATCGGAAGCGATGACGGCAATGCCTATGCGCTCAGTCTCACGGATGGGTCCGAGCGATGGAGGGCAAAGACGGGGGGCAAGGTCAGGTCGGGTCCGGCCGTGTCCGACGGTACGGCCTATTTTGGGAGCCGGGACGGGTACCTGTACGCCGTCAGATAATCTGAATCGATAGAGAGACGCCGTCCCATTTTGTCGATATCGGGCAGATCCGCAGGGCGGCATCGGTGGACTGAAGATGTACACGCACAAAGACATTCCCGTCACCCTTGCGGGGGCAAGCGACGTGGGGCTCGTCAGAGAAGAGAACGAGGATAGCTTTCTGATACGGCATATCAAGCGAAGGCAGCGGGGCCCCTTCGAAATTCGGGCGCTTCTCATAGTTGCCGACGGCATGGGCGGACACGTGGGCGGGCAGGAGGCGAGCCGTACGGTCGTTTCCTTCATCGATCAGCTCTTTACCCCGCGACATCGGGACGCCCAGGCGCATTTTGGAGACGATATCTTTTCCTTTATCGGGGGCGTTATCCGCGAGGCAGATGTCCGGGTGAACGAGATCGGGAAGGGAGGCGATAAGCCCCCCGGCACCACGTTCACCGGCGCCTTTATTGTCGACAACCAGGCGTTCATCGGGCACATCGGCGACAGCAGGGCCTACCAGATACGAAACGACGAGATCCTGCCGCTCACCCGTGACCACTCCTACGTGGCGCACCTCGTCAGCGAGGGGAAGCTGTCGCCCGAAGAGGCAAAGGATTTCCCGCAGAAGAATATCCTCATGAGGTCTCTCGGCACCGAGGGTGGGGTGAAGGTGGACGAGCCGCGCCAGATCCACGTCATGGACGGGGACGTGTTGTTGTTATGCACCGACGGACTCTGGGACCTCGTCTCGGACAAGGAGATCGTCGCCGTCGTCCAGGATCAGAGAGACCTCAACAAGGCCTGCAGGAAGCTGATTCGGATAGCCAAATCTCGGGGTGGACACGACAACATCACCGTCGCGCTGGCGCGCTTCGGGTCGTTCAAGAAAGGGAGGGCGCTGTCTCTGGCGCACCTGGCCGATATCGTCTCCATTCGATCGCCGGGACGGCTCGGGAGGATACTCGTCCGGGCACTCCTCTACGGCTCCGTCTTCATTCTTTCGGCCGTGTTGATACTGATTGTGCTCTTTGTGCTCAACGAAGCATCGATTCTCAGGGTCCCCCTGCCGTTTGACGCCCTCAAGAAAATGCTTACCGGATAGGGGAAATGGGATAGCGAGAAAAATCGGGGGTGAAACGGGGGGAGCCTGTTTAACAGGCTCCCCCTTCGTTGTTAGGACACCATCTCATCGATGATCGCCTTGACGGGCTTGATCTCTTTTATGAGGGCGGCCACGTCGCCCGCCCCCGCCGGGAAGAGGTCAAAATCCCCGGTCGTCCAGGCCTTCCCCGCGTTCATATAGCTGTATTCGGACATAAGATCGGCCTTCGGGTCGCCCATCAGCGCCCTGAGCTTCTCGTTGACGATCGTGCGCATCGTCATCCTGCCCATCGGCAACAGCGCCGTCCCGCCGTCGGGGCATTTCACGATCGCCTCCTTCCATGCGGCCGGTGCCTCGCTCTCATCACAGGCGATAAAGCGTGTGCCGACCTGCACCCCCTCGGCGCCGAGCGCTAACGCCGCCCGATAACCCCGGGAATCCGCGATCCCGCCTGCGGCGACCACCGGAATCGAGACGTGATCGACCACCAGAGGGACCAGCACCATCGTCGAGGACTCGGGGTTGATCGAGCGCAGCCCACCGGCCTCCGCGCCGCAGACGACCAGGCCGTCGGCCCCCGCCTGTTCGGCCGCAATCGCGTGGGGCAGCGACAACAACACGTGAAGCCCCTTCATCCCAAGGGCATGGATATCGGGGAAGATCTTCTTGGGGGAGCCGGCCGACGTGGTGACAACCCTGACGCCCACCGCCGCCAATACCTCGAGGATTTCCTTATTTGCCCCGTTCATGATCATGAGGTTCGCCCCGAAGGGCTTGTCGGTCAGGGCCCGAACCTCGCCGACGAGTCTTTTCGCGTCCTCGGGCCCGGAAAATCCCATCGCAAGCATCCCAAACCCTCCCGCCTCACAGATCGCCGCCACGAGCTTTGGGCTGTTCATCGCGCCGATCGGCCCCTGGATGATCGGGTAGCGGCTGCCGAGAATATCGCTGAGTCTGCTCATACACATCACCTCAATAGTCTATCGATAGCGGCCGCCCTATTTCTTCACGTAGGTATCCTTGTACTGCTCCCTGAGCACCTTCTTGTCGATCTTGCCGACGGAGGTCTTGGAAATATCGTCGACGAACATCACCTCGTCGGGGAGCTGCCATTTGGCAAATCCTTTTGCGAGGTGGTCCAGGATATCCTGCTTTTTTACCTTCCCCTGGTATTCCGGGCGGAGCACGATGAGCGCCAGCGGCCGCTCCTCCCACTTGGGGTGCGTCACGCCGATGACCGCCGCCTCAAGGACCGAGGGATGCGCAAAGAGCGCGTTTTCCATGTCGACCGAGGAGATCCACTCGCCGCCGCTCTTGATGATATCCTTGACGCGGTCGGTGATCTTCAGGTAACCCTCCTCGTCCATCGTGCCGGCGTCACCGCTCTTCCAGTAGCCGTCCTCGGTGAACTGGGTGCTCGGGCTGTCCGGGTTATAGTATTTCTCGGTGATCCAGGGGCCCCTGATGCAAAACTCGCCCGGGGCCTTGCCGTCGTGCGCAACCTCTTTCCCGGTGGGATCAAGGAGCTTGACGTCAAGCCCGGTGACCACGTATCCCTGTTTCCTGCGCATGTCCCACCTCTCGTCTTCGGTCATCGTCTTTTCGAGCCACGGCTTGAGCCGATTCATGCTGGCCAGGGGCGAGGTCTCGGTGGCGCCGTAGGCGTGGATTACCTCCGCGCCGGTCAGGTTCCAGTAGTCCTTCATCATCTGCAGGGGTGGCTCCGTCGCACCGGAGAGGAACCGGGCTCCCTTGAGGTCAGGCTTCTTATCGAGCTTGCGGATATACTCAAGCATCGGGAGGAAGAGCGCGGGCGCGCCCGCCGTAGTGTTGACCTTTTCGTCCACGATGATCTGGGCAAGCTCATCGAGGCGCTGTAGGTTATACATCCCCGGCAGGACAAATTTCGCGCCGCACATGGTGGAAAAATAGGGCCCGCCCCACCCCATGGCGTGAAACATCGGCACCAGCTGGAAAAAGCAGTCAGAATATGAGAGGGCCGCGTTCGTGCCCACGGCCAGGGCGTGGATGTAGGTGCTGCGGTGGGAATAGTAGACCCCCTTGGGCTTGCCGGTCGTCCCGGTGGTGTAACACGCGGCGCAGGCCGATTTCTCGTCCATCATCGGCCAGTCGTATTCCGCCTTCTCGCCGGCCATGAGCTCCTCGTAACTGTAGACGGGTTTGAGCTTCGTCTGGATCTCGGAGAGCTTCTTGTCGGTGATGATAACGTAGCCCTTGACGGTCTTCAGGTTAGGGGCGACCATCTCCACGAGCGGGACCAGGGTCTCGTCGACGAAAACGAGCTTCGTCTCGGCGTGGTTCACGACGTAGGTCAGGTCCGGCGGGGCGAGCCTCAGGTTCATCAACAGCATCACCGCGCCGTATCCCGGGATGGAGAAATAGAGCTCATAGTTGCGGTACGAGTTCCAGTCCATGACGCCGACCCGGTCGCCGACCTTGATGCCCAGTTTCTTGAGCACGTTGCCAAGCCGCATGATCCTCTTGTAGGCATCTCCGTAGGTGTAGCGAAACATCCGATCACCGACCTTGCAGACGATCTCCTGCTTTTCGAAGTTCCGCGCGCCGTGTTTGATGAGGTTGATCAGGTTGAGCGGGTAGTCGTCCTGCATGGTCGATGGAAAGCCCTTGATGATTTTCATAATGGACTCCTCATGGAATGAAATGAAATAATGATAAACAGAGCGTCTCAGGAGTTAAGAAGTGCGATACTCTATCCCGTGAGTTTGAGATGAGACACCATAGCAGATATCGTTGGAAAACTCAAGATTATATACGGAGACCGTTGTCCCGCGTGTCAAACGTGTCTTTCCGTCCGTAGCGGGCTATGGATGGTCTAAGGAGCGTGGTGGGTCGTTTCTATGGCCGATGACGAGCGGCGTGCCGCTATTCCCATTGATCGTTGAGCATTCGTTCCCACAACAACTCGCCGTATTCCTCAAGCCGATCGAGCTTGGATGCGTCGTCCATCTTGATGACCTCCGTGAGGCGGACCTGAAAGCGCCGGAAGTCTATCTCCTTGAAGAACGTCTTCACGAGCCGCACCTGGAGTAAAATAGCGGAATGCTGAAACGCCCCCAACACCGGCTCGATCCATTCCCAGGCCCTCAGATGAGAGGCCTCCTCGGGGTCCCTGATGATCGGCATTTCGAGCCCCGTGCCGAGGGAAATAAGGGTCGTCTCGGCGGGGTTCCAGTTATTTTTGGGATCCCACGACTGGGCAAGGTTGCACGCGTCCATCTGCGAAAGATAGTGCTGAATCTCATAGGCGGCCAGAAAACAGGGGTTGTTGTACGCGCCCACGCCACCGTCTACATACCGTCCCTCGACGGGTGGGAAAAATGACGGCGTCGCGCAGGAGGCCAAGACCGTCTTTGCGATTGACCAGTCGGCGTAATTGGAATCCGGGTCTTCCTCCCGTTCCTTCCAGGGCTTGACGAAGCAGGCCTTGTTCCGTATGAGATCAAATACGGTGATCACCAGGTCCGTGGGCGGGTCCGCCTTCCAGAGGTCACCCATCGTGAGGCTCCCATACGCCTTGTGGAGCGCCTCCTTCAGCGCATCGTTTGAATAACGATGATTCTCAAACCACCACAGCGGGCTCAGGAAGGTCTTCCTGAAGATCTCAGTGCCGATCGACAGATAATTCTCGTGGAGCTCCTTGATCGGACGCCCGGCCGCGATCCCGGCGGCGACGATTGCGCCGGTCGAGGTCCCCGCCGCAAGGCGAAAGATCTCGTGGCATGATTTCCCGAGGTGGTCCTCAAGACGCATGAGCGCTTTGGTGGCGATCACCCCCCTGATCCCGCCTCCGTCAATAGCGATAGCCACGTTTTTACGAAAAGGAATCATATCTCCCTCCCTCGGTCGCTTTCAGTTTACGTGTTAGCGGGTGCTCGGGGTAATCGGCGTGCGAGTCTTGTGTTAGTCCCATTGTGTGAGGAGGCACAACGGACCCTCAATTATTTTCACCCAAAAAGCGTGCATTTTCAAGAAAAAACCGCGCCCCGTCACGCGCGTGGCTGACGATAAGACGGGCGGCCCGGCACATGTCACGAGGCGCGGAAAGGAGCGAGGCCCGCCGCGGCTCCTCTTTCCTATTTAACTTGACCGGCCACCGATGGTTTTGTTATAGTCGTATCCATTGTTTCTCATTTAAGGCCGTGCCGACACGTTGCATGCGATGCCGTCCGTCAACAGAGCCGTCTCCATTGTTTCCCGATTCCCATCGCGCCAAAGAAAGGAGGAAGGTCCATGACGATCCCGACCCACAAACAACGAATCCTCATGACGATGCGCGGCGAGATGGCCGACAAGATCCCATTCGTCCCCCGTCTTGACCTCTGGTGGATCGCCAACAACCTCGGCGGCACCCTGCCGGCTAAATACAAGGACAAGAAGCCCGACGATATCGCGCGGGCCGAGGGCTGGGCCTGCTACCACATGGTTCCGGACTTCACCAACATGATCAAGAGCCCCGACGATATCCTGCACCGCTCCATCGGTCTGTTTAACTTCATCCAGTCGGTCTATGGGTGGCGTTTTTCCAGGGACATCGAGATCGAGGTCAAGAGCGAGGGGGGCCAGCAGATCGTTACCTACCACACCCCCAAGGGGACCGTCCGGA
The DNA here is from genome assembly GCA_963792965.1 of uncultured delta proteobacterium. GTDB lineage: Bacteria > Desulfobacterota > Zymogenia > Zymogenales > Zymogenaceae > CAWBYW01. The sequence goes on from CAWBYW010000009.1 coordinate 211,858, forward strand.
CCGTTGGCGGGCTGACGGAAGAGATGCAGAGGGCCGGGGCGTCGCTCGGCTGGACCCAGGAACATATCATCAAGAAACCCGAAGACTATCCAATCGTCGGCTACATCTTCGAGCATATCGACGTCTTCCCGCAGTATGAGACCGCGGTGGCCTATATGGATACGGTTGGGGACGACGGCGTAGTGGCCGCCGGCGGGGCTTCGCTCGGGGCCTCCCCGATGCACCACATCCAGAAGGAGTTCCTCGATCCGACTCGTTTCTATTACGAATATAACGACCACCCAAAAGAGATGCGGCGGCTTTCCGAGAGCATCGCGGTTTATTTCGAAAAGGTGTTAAAGGTGATCGGAGACTCGCCGGCCGAGGTGTCGCTCTGGGGCGCAAATTACGACGATATGCTCACCTACCCCCCCTATTTCGAGAAGGAAATCCTGCCCTGGCTGCGCAAGGCCTCCGAATATCTCGGCTCGCGCGGGAAGCTCGTGGCCACGCACACCGATGGAGAGAACTTCGGCCTGATGGACCTCATCCGGGATTCGGGCGTGCACGTGGCCGAGTCGGTCACCCCCTGGCCGATGACGAAGGTCAGGATCGAAGAGTATTACCACCGCTGGCACGATCGCCTCACGATCATGGGCGGCATACCCGAGTCGGTCCTCTCGGCCGACACGGCAAGCGACGAGGAGTTCGAAGCGTTCATGACCAACCTCTTGGGGAGCGTCGCCCCGGGAGACCGACTCATCCTCGGAACCGCCGATTCCACCCCCCCCAAGGCCGTCTTTGAGCGGCTCGTCAGGATCGGAGAGCGAATAGAGGAACAGGGAAGGCTCCCGCTCACGGCGGGCGGCTATCGACCGATGACCGATGAGCGTATGCGTGAGGCGACGGCGGCCCTCTCGGTGAGGCGTCCCGACGATAAGGATTTTTCCGCGATCCAGGACGCAATCATCGAGGGGGACGAGGAATCGCTACTCTCCCGCATAAAAGAGCTCCTCGCCCGGAAACTCTCCGCCCATGACATCCTCCACCGGGGCATGATCCCGGCCATGGAGATCGTGGGGCGGCGCTTCAAGGACGGAGACCTTTTTATCCCCGAAGTGCTCCTCTCGGCCCGCGCGATGAATACGGCGCTGGCCGAGCTCGAGCCGCACCTTGCCGCCGGTAAGGAACAAAAGGGCGCCACGGTCCTCATCGGCACCGTCCGGGGGGACATGCACGACATCGGAAAGAACATGGTGTCCATCATGCTCAAGGGCGTGGGATTTAACGTGATCGATATCGGCATCAACGTCGATGCCCCGGAGTTCGTTCGTCGGGTCCAGATCGCCAAGCCCGATATCCTCGGCCTCTCGGCGCTCTTGACCACAACGATGGATCAGATGAGGGTCGTCATCGACGCGCTGAAGGAAAAAGGTTTGAGAGATTCCGTAAGGGTGATGGTCGGCGGGGCGCCCGTCAACAAGAAGTTTGCCGACGCCGTCGGCGCCGACGGCTACGCCAAGGACGCCGTCGAGGCGGTGGATCTGGCAAAAGTGCTCGCAGGCCGGCACTGAGAACAGCGACCCTGCGCACACGAAGGGCATGGAGGAAATTGTTGGCCTTCCCTAACACATAGTCGTGAGGTACGTACCCATGAAGATCCTGGTAACTTATTTTACCCAGACCACTAACACCGAAAAAATCGCCCGCGCAATATTTGATGAGGTCTCAAAGACGCATGAGGCCGATCTTGCGCGGATCGACGAGATTGCGCCCGATCAGGCCGGCCGATACGACCTGGTCTTTATGGGCTCCCCCTGCCACGCGGGTGACCTTTCGGCCGCGGCCAAATCTTTTCTCATGGGCCTCCCCCAGCAGGGCGCGTTTGCCCTGGCGGGGTTCATCACTCACTCCTCCTCGGCCTATGAAAAGGAAGGGTTCGCCAAGTGCATTACGACGCTTGAGACCATAAGCGCCGAAAAAGGTATTAAATTTCTCGGTTGTTTTGATTGTCAAGGATACCTCTCTGCCGACATACAGCCGTACGTCAAGAAGTCGCGAAAGGCGTCCGATGACGAGTGGAATAAGATCGTCGAGAAGATGACCGGCCACCCCGACAGTGAGGACGAACAAAAGGCGCGGGCGTTTGCTCACGAAACGGTGGAAAAGGTGTGAGAGTTCGCACGGCCCTATGAGGCGCGTATCGGACGCGCCGTGATGTCGGGTCCGCTCCTTGGGCTCAGGCAGGTCCATCGGCCGGGATGCTACGTCTCATCGGCCTAAACTCGTCCCCCTCAAGCACCACATAGTCCCGTCTGTCCATCCAACGTCCGACGTTGACGTAAGTCCGTCGCCTTCCGTCAAGCTCCATCTTCCACAGGTCGGGCTGGTGAACGTGGCCGAGCACAACGCCGTCATATCCCTCAAAGAATCTCAGGACCGCAAACTCCCGGCAGATTCCCTCCCGATCGTCCTTCTTGTTGTCGGTATAGACGCGGCTGGCGCGGCTCATTGCCCGCGCGATCTTCTCCAGCATAAAGGGTGGAACAAGGCGCCCGAGCACCTTGACCGGGAGGCTCCGTAGCAACCGTCGCAGGAAGCGGTAGCCCCAGTCCTTCTTGTTCACCTGATCCCCATGGGCCACAAGGATCCTGAGCCCGCCGTGCGTCAGCTCCCACTGGCTCGGATGAACGGTGGCGCCCAAGGACTCCGTGAAGAAGGGCCCCATGAAGAAATCGTGGTTTCCCTCCGTGTAGTGGATCGCGACGCCCCTTCGTGAGAGGGTAAGCAATGACGAAAGAACCGAGAGGAACTTATAGGGGATGACGTAGCGAAAGCCCATCCAGAAGTCAAACAGATCTCCCATGATGACCACGGCGTCGGCCGGCCCAAGGCTCGCGGTCAGCTCGTCGAGGAACGCGACTAAGTCACGGAAGTCCTCTCCCTGTGGGTCGGAAAGGTGCGCATCGGGAAGAAAAACGATCCTGCCGCTTCCGTCCGTCATTCCCCCTCTCCGCTTTTCATGGCGGCTTTCGTCTCATCGTCGCTGTCTTTCGGCGCCTTCTTCTTCCCGAAGAAGAAGATCATCCAGATGCTGAGCTCGTAGAGGATGAAGAGCGGCACAGACAACAACGTCTGGTTGAAGATATCGCCCGTCGGCGTCAGGATCGCGCCGAGGATGAACGCGCCGAGGAGCGCATAGGGGCGAAACTTCTTGAGATCCTGGTAGGAGACGATCCCGAATCTCGAAAGCAGGAAGATAACAACCGGCAGCTCGAACGACACGCCGAAAGCGAGGAGCATCCACATGACGAAGGAAAAATATTCCTGCATCTTGATCAGGGGGACCTCCCCCGTGCCTTTCGTTATTGCGATGAGGACCTTAAACCCTGCGGGGAAGACGACGAAGTAGGCGAACGCGGCCCCCCCGACAAAGAGGAGAAATGAGACGACCGTCACCGGGACCAGCATGCTTCTCTCTTTCTTGTAGAGACCGGGGGAAATGAAGGCCCAGATCTGGTAGAGGATGTAGGGCGAAGCGATGAAGATGCCCGCGACCAGCCCCACCTTGAGGTAGGTGAAGAAGGCCTCGGTCAAGCCGGTATAGATGAGATTGTGGAGGACGACTTTCGAGCTGCTGCCGGGGCCCAGTATCAGCCCGACCTTGCCCGACTTGGCGCCCAATTGAGCAAGCGCATTGACGAGGGGCCGTTTCAGAAACGTGAAGATCGGCCCCGAGAAGTAATAGCCGATCCCGAAGCCCACAGCCGCGGCGATGAGAATCCTGATGAGGCGTTTTCTCAGCTCCTCAAGGTGCTCAAGGATCGTCATTGTGACGTCGCCGCTGTTGTTTTCCTTTTCGGCCAAGAAGCTCCCCTCTTCCCCCACCTATCCCCTCAGCTCGTGGTCGTTGTCCTGCTTAGGCGGTGCCCCTTCTTCCTTTTTATTCGGGGTGCTCTCGGGTTGGTCCTTCATTATCTCGGAGAAGACGTCGTTTACGTTCACGGAGCCCTTGATGCCGTCCACTGCCTTTTTCAGATCCTTGTAGCCCTTGCCGAGGGTCCGTGCAACTTCCGGCAGCTTCTTGGGCCCGAGGATCACGAGGGCAAGGATGACGATGATAAACAGCTCTTGGCCTGAAACTCCAAACATATTGTCATCATAGATTCTTTTCGGTCTCCTGTCAAGGCCATATTTTTCATTTTACTTTATCCGAGAACGGCTTTATCATAGATAAGAAAGGAGGGCACCTATGAAAAGAATGACAATGGTTACCACGCTTATTGTCCTGTTCCTTATATCAATTACGACCATTTGTAGCGGGTCGGAAATTGAGCATTATACCCTTAAGAACGGTATGGTGGTCGTACTGCTGCCCGACCACTCGACTCCCGCCGTCTCCATGAACATCTGGGTCGGCGTGGGGGGATTCAACGAAACGCAAGACCAGTCCGGAATGTCTCACTTCGTCGAGCATATGGTCTTTAAAGGGAGCAACACCCTCGGCCCGGGCGAGGGGCCAGACATTATCGAAGCCGCTGGCGGAAATTTTAACGCGTATACCGAGCTTGACGACACCGTGCTTACCGCAAGCGTGCCCTCAAGCGCCACGGAGACGCTGATCAAGGTTCTCTCCGATACGGCGCTTGACGCCACGTTTGTTCCCGATGAGTTGGAGCGGGAACGCCAGGTTGTCCTGGAGGAAATCAGGATGGATATGGATAACCCTGATGTCCGCATCTCGAACCTCTTCTTTGAGAAGGCGTTTCACGGTTTCCCCTACGGCAAGCCCGTTATCGGGACCGCCGCCAAGGTCAAGGGGTATTCTCGTGACGCGCTGTATGCCTGGTACAAAACCCATTGGCGGCCCGAAAACATGGTCGCGGTGCTCGTGGGCGATTTTGATCCCGTGAGCGTAAAACCGATGATCCAGCACTATCTGGGGCAGGCCCCAGAGGTCGGCGTGCCCACCCCGCCGCACATCCCCTACCCCGTCCTGATGGGAAGTTCTGTTTCCGGCATCGCCGCCCCCGTTCAGAAGACCTATCTCTATATCGGATTCAATACCCCGCCGATCACCGATAACGACCTCTATCCCCTCGACGTGGCCGCCCTTATCCTCGGCCGCGGAACGGGATCCCGCCTCTATCGGGCGGTTGTGGATAAGGGGCTGGCCTATTCGATCGACGCCTCATCATACACCCCCAAGGAGGCGGGCCTCTTCGCGGTATCGGCGACCCTCGATTCCTCCGAGATCATTGCCACGGTACGCGCCGCGATCGAGGAGTTCTCCCGTCTCTCCTCCATAGAGGTCACCGACGAAGAGCTTACCAAGGCGCGCAACGAGACGACGGCCGATTTCATCTTCGACAAGGAGACCTACGACGGCCGCGCGTCCTCGCTGGGCTTTTTCGAGACGGCGACGGGCGACGTCAACTTCGAAAAGAAATACCTTGCCGGGATAAGCGGCGTCACGGGCGCCGATATCGTGCGCGTTGCGAAAAAATACTTTGTCCCCGAGAATATGACGATCACCTATCTGGTGCCTGACCAGGACAAAAAGGCGATCGCCGACGAAGAGATCAAGACGGCGGCAATCGGCGCCTTCACCTCGCCCATGGGGAACGAACGCACGCCTCCCGCGCTCATAGCAGAGCCCAAGGGGTACAAGGCGTTGCTCGAAAACGGCGTCAGGCTGGTCATCAAGGAGAACCATTCACTGCCCATCGTGTCTGTTGTGGCGGCCTTTGACGGGGGGGTGCGCACCGAAACGGAAAAGACTAACGGGGTCACGAACCTCGTTTCCAGCATGCTCACCCGCGGTACAACGAGCCTCACCGCTCAGACCATCGCGGAAAGAATAGAGCTGATCGCCGCAGATATCCACGGATTTTCGGGGCAGGACACCTTCGGCCTTAAGGCGGAGTTCCTCACGCAGTACCAGGACGAAGGGTGGGGGCTCATCTCCGATATGATCATCAACCCCTCTTTCGATTCCGATGAACTGGCGAAGGTAAAGGATATCACCCTGGCCGCAATAGAAGAGGGCAAGGACGATCTCCCCCAACGGACGATTGACCTCTTCAAGAAGACCCTCTACCGAAGCCAGCCTTACGGTCTGCCCACGATCGGAACGAAGTCAAGCGTCGAGGGCCTTTCGCACGAGGAACTGGTCGCCTACTGGGGCGCCCATGCCTCTCCGTCCACGATGGTCATCTCCGTGGTCGGCGACGTTAAGGCCGACGAGGTGCTCAAAAGGGTGAACGATCTCTTCGGAGGCTGGAAGAGACAGACGAACGTGCCCGCCGCCCCGATGGTGATCACCCCTCCGGCGCGATCGGTCACAGCCACCGAGACCGTCGCCAATAAAGAGCAGGCCCATATCTTCCTCGGTTTTCTCGGGGCGGACTATCTATCCAACGACTATTGGTCCATGGATGTCCTGACGGCGGTCCTCTCCGGCATGGGAGGGAGAATGTTCGTGGAGCTGCGGGAAAAGCAGGGGCTGGCCTATACCGTCGACGCAATCAATCACGGGGGGATCTATCCGGGCTTTTTCGGGATATACATGGGGACGGCGCCGAAAAACCTGACCCGTTCCGTGGCCGGCATCGATAAAGAGCTCCTGAAGGTCAAAAAGGATGGGATTACGGCCGAGGAGCTCACGCGCGCCAAGAGCTATCTGATCGGCAACTTCGAGCTCGGCCTCCAGAGCAACACCACTACGGCCCTTACCATGGCGACCGACGAGATCTACGGGCTTGGGTACGACTTCTACCTGAGGTACCCCGAGAAGATCGACGCGGTAACCATCGATGACGTCAAGAAGGCGGCCGACAAATATATCGATCTGAACCATTCGGTCCTGACGATTGTCAAGCCGTCCTTTTAGCCCGGACGAAAAGGAGCATAATCGACGACAGAAACGCAAAGCCTGCGCCCATGACGAACGCATAGACGATCCCGACGTACTGCCAGACGAGACCGAAGACGATGCTTGACGGCAGTGCCGCGATACCGACCATCAGGTTATAGAGGCCGTAGGCGGTCCCCCGACGGTCCTCCGGCACGAGATCCGCCACGAGGGCCCGCTCGGCGCCCTCCGTGAGCCCGAAGTAGATACCGTAGAGGGCAAAGAGCACCCAGATACCGGCGACGTGGGTGGTAAACCCGAAGGCGAGGTATATGGCTGCGTAGACAACCCAGCCTGCGATAATCACCCGTTTCCTGCCGATCCTGTCCGACAGAGACCCTCCGGGGATGCCGGTGACCGCTTTCACGGCGTTAAGCACCATCCAAAGGATCGGGATCTGGGCCTCCGGGATCCCGGCGTTGCTGGCGCGAAGGAGCAGGAACGCGTCCGAGGAGTTGCCGAGGGTGAATATGAGCACTACTACCAGATAGTACCTGAAATTTGCGTCCATTTCCTTCAGCCCGCCTCGAAGGGATAACGTCCTGGCGGGCTTTTTCGGCTTGACCTCCTTGACGAAGAAGAAGACGATGATGAGAACGACAACCCCGGGGATCGCCGAGAGATAGAAGAGGGTGCTCAGATTGTTGTCGATCAGCGGCAGGATGAGGGCGGCGCTCAGTGGTCCGAGGATCGCCCCGGCATTGTCCATCGCCCGCTGGAAGCCGAAGGTGATCCCCCGCTTCCCGCTTTCGGCCGAATCGGCCAACAGCGCGTCACGCGGCGCAGTTCTGATCCCTTTCCCGATCCGGTCGGAAAACCTCAACAGCAAGACGTGCCACCACGCCCCCGCGGCACCGATGAGGGGCCGCACGACGTTGGAGATGCTGTACCCCGCCACAAATATCGGCTTTCGCCTCTTATACTTGTCCGACCAGTACCCGGAAAAGAATTTCAGGATCGACGCCGTAGTCTCCGCGACACCCTCGATGATCCCGAGGGACGCGGCCCCCGCCTTGAGGACCGTCGTCAGGAAGAGCGGAAGCAACGAATAAATCATCTCCGAGGCGTAGTCGTTAAAGAAGCTGACCAGCCCCACGAAGAAAATATTTCGTCGAGCGTCCTTTCTTTCGTCGTTTCTTGCCTTATTGACCATTCGTCACCTCGCGCCGGCGTTCTGATCCACACCAACCAGACCCAAAAACCTCACACACCACAGGCGTATGTCATCAGTCCCGGTGATACAGCCACGTCACAACAAAAAGGTCCCTACTTGTTATCCTCCTTCACGGGCACCACGTCGATGGTTACCCGCCCCTCCTTAACGCGCACCTTGAGATAGTGGTAAAAGTAGTGCGCGGCATCCGTGCCGATGAGCGGTGCGCCCGCGCCGCCGGAGATGACGTACGGGATCCCCTCCCACTGCCCGACAAAGTAGCCGTGAATGTGCGAGCAGAAGATATAGGTGACGCGGTATTTCTTGAGGATATCCATAAGCTTTCGCGCGGGCACAGCAGGGAGGCTGTGCCGGATGGTCGTCCCCGCGGGATCGAAAAGCGGCTGGTGCATGAAGACAAAGCAGAGCGGATACGCCGTGGCGGCGCACAGCTCATCTTCGAGCCATCGCTCCTGCATCAGATCGATGCCCTCGGAACCTGCATCGTCGATGACGATAAAATAGGCGTCTCCGAAGGCAAAGGAATAGTAAAACGGGCCGAGGGTCCGGAAGTAGAGCTCCCTCCCTTTTCCGAGAAGCTCGTGGTTTCCGATGGCGCAGACCAACGGTTTTTTCAGGTTCTCGCCGACCTGTGAGAGGTAGAGGGCATACCGATCGGACGTACCCATCCCGACGGCGTCACCCGTGGAGACGGCAAAGGATATGTCAGGATCGCCGTTCACCCGTCTGAGGAGCGCTCTAAAGACATCGGTGCTCCCGCGGTTATCCCCGAAAACGGCAAAAGAAAAATCGGTCGGCGCGGCGCGTTTCATCTCTCCGATACGGACAAGGCCCGCCGAGGTGAGGTCAGAGCTACTCGCCGGGGGGCATTGGGCGGCCTGAAGGTAAAAGGGCATGATAAGAAGAGCGACCAGGGCAAAGTACAACATACGGGCGCCGGACACCGGGCGGCTTGGCTTGAACGGATTTTTCGCCGGTGCTCCACCCCAACGCGGGTAAACCGATATGTGTGTAGACATGGCGCTGTAAAACCTCCGGCTGTTTCTCATCGTCCCCGTGACGGCGCACCAAGGTGACCCTTCCGCTCCCGCGCGGGACACTCCCTAAGAGACAGCCTCCTGTACGGGGACAGAATAGAGGCTGGATATATGATACCTGTGAAATCCGGAACAAGTCAAGGCCTAAGAGGTCTGATTAATATAGTTTTCTTTTCCCAGATATGTTAGAATGTAAGAATTCCGAACAGGAGGAACCGACGACATGAGATTCTCAAGAACCCTGCTTATTGCTTCCCTCTCGCTTGTTCCGATCCTGATATCCTGCGCTACCGTTCCACGTCCAATGGAAACGCGCGTTCCACAGCCGACCGCGGAAATGACGGGCGTCTATACGATGGCCGAACAGGACTTCAAGGGCGGCAACTATTCTCAAGCACTCAAGGAATACCTTTCCTATATCAGCACGTATGGCCCAAATGCGCTGACCGATAACGCACTGGTCAGGGCGGGAGACATCTACCTCGCCTCCGGGGACCTTGAATCGGCCCAGAACATGTATCTGAGGGTTGTCGGAGACTATGTCGGCTCTGACTCGTACGACGAGGCGCGCTATAAGCTCGGCTACGCCTATTATAAGGCGGGAAAATATCCGGACGCGGTCCAGATCCTTAAGGCCCTTGTCGAGTCCCCGGTCTCGGGGCGTGATGACACCTCGGCCTCTCTGATACTGGCCAAGAGCTACCTGATGACGGGTGACTATTACTCCTCGATCGTCTGGTTTACAAAAGTCCAGGACGCCACTGCCGACCCCACGATCAAGTCCGAAGCGAAGTCTAACGTAAAGTCGATCGTCGAAAAGTACCTTTCCGAGGATGAGTTGGTCCGGGTATCGGACGACTTCATCGGCAAGGATGCGGGCGGATATGCGGCTTACGCGCTTGCAAAGATCTACACCTCCCGCGGCGATGTCGACGCCGCCCACGAACAGCTGTTGAGGATCGTGAGAAACCAGCCGGACCATGAGTATTACTACGAGGCCCAGGGGATGCTCAAGGAAACGGCAGGCCCCACGACCGCCCGCGAAATCACGATAGGCGTCATCCTGCCGCTGAGCGGGCGCAACTCGTCTTTCGGCATCAGGGTGCGCGACGGAGCCAAGCTTGCCGCAGGCGACATGGGTTTCACCGAGGGACCGCGCGTTAAGCTGATCATAAAGGACTGCGGGGACGATCCCGCCTCCGCCGCGTCTGCCGTACGGGAGCTCGCGCAGGAAGACGATGTCCTGGCCATTGTCGGCCCGATGGTGAAAGAGAGCGCCGTGGCCGCGGCAACGGAGGCCCAGGCCCTCAAAATTCCGATCATCACCCTTACGCGCGCCCAGGGGATCACGGACATTGGCGATTACGTATTCAGAAACTTCCTCACCAATCCCGATGAGATCAGGGGGCTGGTTCGCTACATCGTCCAGGGCCGGGGGCTCACGAGGTTTGCCGTCCTCTACCCCGACGACGCCTACGGCAAGGAGATGAAGGATCTCTTCTCGCGGGAGGTCGGCTATTATGGCGCCAGGGTTGTTGCAGAGACCCCGTACGAGGGCGAAACCGCCGACTTCCGATCGACCCTCAGGACTCTTATCTCCGCCGCCGGCGGAGATAAGAAAAAAACCCCCTTCGACGCCATCTTTATCCCCGACTACTACAACACCGTCGGACTCATCATCCCGTACGTCTATTTCTACGACCTGAAGAACGTCACGCTCGTCGGTACCGACGGCTGGAACGATCCGGGGCTGTTGTCCATCGGGGGGGATATGCTCATCGGCTCATATTTTGCCGACGCCTTTTGCCCGAACAGCGACCGAACCGAGGTCAAGCGGTTTGTCGACGACTTCAAGAGCGCGTTTAGCCGGGAGCCGGGGGTGCTTGAGGCGTACGGATACGACACGATACGCATGATCCAGTATCTCATGAAGACCCAGGGCATCAAGAGCCGAAATGACATGAGACTATCGCTTCTTTCGATCCGCGACTGGGAAGGCGTAACCGGAAGCACTACCATCGACCGGACCGGCGAGTCGACGAAGGAGCCGTTCATTCTCACCGTGGTGGAGTCGAAGGTCGAGCCGACGCTCACGATAACCGAGCAGCCCGAGGAGGGAGTGGCGGTCGCCGCGGAGCCTCCGAAGGAATCCAAGAAGAACCTTATGATCATCGAAGTGCCGGGGGCAAATCGCTGAGCTCATGAGACTCCCCCTGCGAAAGGCCCTCTTCTCTATCGCTGTTATGCTGGTTGTGACCCTGGTTATTCCTATAATCAGGGTCGCTTCTTTTATGGGTGGTGATGCTTACGTAGCAAAGGTCTTCGACGGCGACAGCATCCTGCTTACCGACGGGAGGGAGGTTCGCTACATCGGTATCGACACGCCCGAAGTCGGGGGATATCGGCCCGGAGAATATTGGGGAGATGAGGCATCCGAGGCAAACAGAAGGCTGGTCGACGGAAAAAAGATCAGGCTCCAGTTCGATAAGGAGCTTACAGATTCATACGGCAGGACGTTGGCATATGTATTTGTGGGGGACGTCTTTGTGAACCTCGCGCTTGTGCGTGAGGGAGCCGCGCTCGCCGTCCCCTACCTCCCTAACCTGGCCTATCGGCGGCAACTCAACGACGCCATGGGTGACGCCCGGCGCGAAAGGCGGGGCATGTGGGCGCACCCGGAACGGTGGATCGTCGGGTCGGATGACGCGAGGAAGTTTATCGGCCAGTCCAAGACCGTGGCGGGGCGTGTCCTCTTTGCCAAGGCGGCGCGGCCCGGCGTCTTCCTCAACTTCGGGAAGGATTTTGCGACCGACTTCACGGTCTTCATCCCGAACGAATACCTCGTCTATTTTTCCGACTCGGGGATTTCGGATCCCGCCGCGGCCTATCGCGGGCGGACGATCGAGGTGACCGGGACGATTAATGAGAAGAACGGCCCGTCGATCACGGTTCGCCATCCCGATCAGATATATATCCGCGAGGATCCTTAAGCACAGACCCCTTCCCAAAAGACGCCCAACCCGCGGCAAGAGTCCCACACACAGAACAAAGCGGTCCCCTTTCCTCCCCGTAGCGAGTCCGAGTGAAACCCGGTTTCACCGGCTCTTCTTACTTCGACGGAAGGGGCACCTGCGGCTCCGTCAGGGTGAATTTCCCCTCGGAGATCCAATCCTTGAGGGCCTTCGCTATCTCCTGGGCGCGGAGACGCGAGGAGAGCGGGACCGTCTGGATCTCTTTGCCCTCGAACGTAATCTTGCCGGTCTTCAGTGCGCCGTAGGTCGTATAGCCGAGGATCTGTCCCGTCATCTGCGGGTAGTCGACGCTGTAGTCGACAATTGGGGCCTGGATCTCGGCATCCGAGATCGAGGTGTGGTAAGCTATCTCCTCGTTGAGGATGGGGATCGGGATGCCAAGCCCCACCGCCATCGAGCAGCCGTAACCCAAAATGCTCACCCCCACAAGATACCGTCCGCTCATCCCCTTGAGGTCTCCCATGACGGCCAGCGTCCCCGACGGCACCGTCGGGACCCCCTTGATCCCCCGGTTGACTTTCGGGTTGTGCTGGGTACCGTGCCAGACGACATAGCCGACCCCGCCCCCCAGGAATATCCGCGTCCCGAGGCCGACGGTCTTGAAAAGCGGGTCGTTCAGCAGCGGCGAGAGCTCCCCCGCGCTGCAATAGTTCGCGTTGCTAACCTTCGGGCCGAGCACTCCCATATAAGTATACAGGGTCTTGTCGCCCTTGTTGACCGCCACGTTGTAGTTCTGGTAGCCGTTGCGCGGGTTCATCAGCATCGCGTACGGGAATTCCTTGAGCCTCATGGCCTTCTTCACACCCTTGTTGGGATAACAATCGGTGCCGTATGACTCAAGCTCCATCTCGACCTTTTTCCCCATCACCAGGTCCTGGATGACATGGCCGCCGCCATACGGGAACTGGCCCGGAAACACCTTGTTGAGGGGATCATCGACCGACGGCTCCGTGACGCCGATATAAAGGTCGACGGCCGCGATTCCGCCGTAGGCCGGGACCCGATTCATCAACGCTTTTGAGGCGCGGATGCGCGGCTTGGTGTGGCCGAAGTTGAGGAAGGCTCCCGAAGAGCACATCGGACCGAAGGTGCCGGTGGTGACCACATCGACACGACGCGCCGCCCCCACCTCACCCTCTTTTTTCACGATATCAACCATCTGTTCGGCGGTGACCACCACCACTTTGCCTGACTTGATCTTCTCATTGATCTCCGCGATGGTCTTGACGACCGACAAATTCCCCATAGCTTATTATCCTTTGCGACTGTACGATGCCCGCGGAGCGCCTCTGCGGACGATTTATAGAAAGCGATAGAAGAGCCTCGGTCACCTTCACTTGTTTCCGACACCCTCCCTTCCGGGGAGGCCGTCGGCCCGGGTCCCTATTTACAGATCGAGAAGGGGATCTGTATCGGCATCAGCTTTTCTTTGCCGAGAAAGATGCCCCTCTCGACGGCCCGGCTGTCGATCTTCAGGTTGAAGACAACGCACGGGCTATCCCCGCGATCCGTGAAATCAAACCCGACGAGATCTTTCTTGGTCTGATACGAAAAGGTAATCGTGTGACCGTCAAGCAGCGTAATGTCCTCATCCCGCATCCCGCTGTCGACCGGCCGTACCTCCTCGATGATCCCATTAATGACCCGGATATCCCCGGAAAACGACCTCGCCTGCCCGCCCGATACCGTAACGACATGCCATCCGGCCCGGTCCTGCCAGAGGTAGTACCCCGCGTCCCGAAGATTGATCAGGGGCTTCCCGAGCTGGTCCTCCTGAGCGAGTGCCGCCACCGACAACAGCATCACGGCCGCCGGCAGAAGAAGCGACAAGATAAGTATTCGAACGGTGCGCGTGAAGCGGGGCACGGAGGCGTTCGTAGCTTCCTCCGTGCGCAGCGCGCTATGTGCTCTCATACCCGGTGATCTCGATCACGCGCTTATAGAGAGGAGCCAGGGCTTCATACGTCTTCAGGTAGACGTCTTTATAAAGGGCGTCGTAGATTTCATGGTCCTTCTCGTTTGGACGAAACTCCCGGCCCGTCTTCGTCATTGCGGCAACCGCCTCTTCGAAGTTCTTGAACAGCCCGGTCCCGACGGCGGCGTCGATGGCGGCCCCCTTAGCGCAGTTCTCGTGTGTATTCATCCGCTTGGCCGGGAGGTTGAAGACGTCAGAGGCGATCTGGACGGCCATATCGCTGCGTGAGCCGCCGCCGCCGACCCTGAGCTCTTTGAGCGGCACCCCCGTCTTCTTCTGCGCGAGCTCGCCGAGGCGTCTCAGCTCGTAGGCCATCCCCTCGAGGATTGCCCGATAGATATGCGCATGAGTGTGGGCGCTCCCGAAACCGATAATGGAGCCCTTGGAGAACTTCAGAGACGGCAGTGGCGTCCAGTACGGCTGCAGCATCAGGCCGAGGCACCCCGGGGGGATGTCCCGGATGACTTCGTCGAGGACGACCTCGGGGGCGACCTTGCGCTCCTTGGCGATCATGGCCTCGCGCTGTCCCATTTCCTGCGTGAACCACCTCACCATCCAGAAACCGCGGTAGATGAAGCACTCGATGTTCCAGGCATAGGGGAGCGCCGAACACCAGGTAAAGAAGCGTGAGTTTCGATCCTCTATATACTTTCGGGTGACGATCTCCATTGCCGTGGCCGTTCCGAAAGAGATGACCCCGATATCCGGGGTGATGGCGCCCGCCCCGAGCGACTCGGACTGCTTGTCCCCACCCCCGACGATGATCGGCAGCCCCTCGGGGAGGCCCGTCTCCTTGGCCGCGGCCTTCGTCACGGTTCCAAGGATCTCATCAGGCTGCCCGATCTCGGGGAGCATATCCGGTCTCACGCTGAAAAGCTCCATGACACCGCCGATCTTGAACCAGTCGAACTTCTTGTGTTCGAGCGGGTAATAGCCGACGTAGAGTGCACACGAGTCCTTGAACTCGCCGGTCAGCTTCTTGACGAAAAGGGTAGTCACCTGACAGAACTTGTAGGTCTTTTTATAGATGTCGGGCTCATAGGTGTAAAGCCAGGTGAAACGGGAGTTCTTCTGGACGAATTTGATGAGCTCGTGCTTGCCGATGAGGCCGAACAGGAGCTTTACCTTGAGGCTCACCGGAGGGGGGTTCTTCGGTGGATCGCTGATCGAGCCAGATGATGCTGTTTCTCAGCGGCGTCCCGTTCTTATCCGTCGGGATGATCGCCGAGCGCTGCGCGGTAATCCCGAGGGCCGCAAGCTTTTTCGGGTCGAACTTCTTGCTGGCCATCACCTCGCCGACGACTTTGCAGAACTTCTTCCAGTAGTCGTCCGGGTTCTGCTCGGCCCACCCGGGTCTGAGAGAGAAATAGGGATCGTGGGGAGCCTGGGCGACGACGAGCTCGTTCCCCTGCAGGTCATAGACGATCGCCCGTACGCTTTGGGTGCCGCTGTCCACCGCCATCACGAATTCTTTTTCCATCATGATACCTACGAATATTTATTTAATAGTTCGATTTATCCACCCGGCTTCCATGTCGGATCGTATTCCCGGTAAAACTCGAAGAAGCGCTCTCGGTGCTCCTCGGCCTTGGTGATGAGGTCTTTTTCGGTAATGATTCGGCGCGCGACCATTATCTGCTCGATTTTCAGCATCGCCTGCTCGTAGGGAGGGCAGCCGGGCAGGAACGTGTCGTGGCCCGAAAGCGCGATCCGGTTTCTGACCTCCCGCACGCCTCCGGCACACCCGAGCGCGCAATCGCCGAGGAGAAAGGTGTTCTCACTGTCCCATACTCTGCCGTCGGGAATCTTCGGGTCCACCCCGACGATGAGGCTCGTTCTCTTCGGGAACTTGTTGAGGGATCCAAGCACCAGCGCCGCCATCAGCCAGCAGGTCGGGCAGGCCCCTCCGATGAAGACATCGACGTTAGGATAGACGCCCGTCACCAGCGTATCGATCGGCTGGGTATAGTTGATGGGGAGGATGAACTTCTTCTTCACCTTTTCGATCGGTTCCCCCACTACCGAGATCAGGTGGGGGAAGGCCGTCCCAAGCCCGTCATGGGCGCCGATCCTTGTCGTCCCGACGACGGTCGGCACTTCGATGCCCATCACTCG
Organism: uncultured delta proteobacterium; assembly: GCA_963792965.1. Lineage (GTDB taxonomy): Bacteria > Desulfobacterota > Zymogenia > Zymogenales > Zymogenaceae > CAWBYW01. The sequence continues at coordinate 228,083 of CAWBYW010000009.1, forward strand.
GGAGGCGACGGAGTCCACCGCGACCGGATCCGCTCCCGCAAGAATGACACCGAGAGGCACGGGGCTTCCACCCTCTCCCGCTCCCATTCCCTCCATGCCGATAAGTCCGTCGACCACGGTGAGGTCGGGCTTCCGTGCCTTCATGATGTCGACCATGTGCTGGTCCAGATCGTCCCGGTGCCCCAGGTAACGGTCTGCCTCGGTTAAGAGCCCCTGGAGATTCTTGATACCGAGCGTCACCATGGTCATCGTATGGGTCTTGAGGGCGGGGAGATTGATAAAGACGTCGGCGTCCAGCACCGCCTTGGGATAATCAAGAAATGAAAGGACCTTTCCTCCGGGGACGGGAACCCTCACGCGCTCGTCTTCCTCGACCCCGAGCACTTCGCCGCCGGCCTCTTCGACGGCCTTTTTCACTCCGAGGAGCTCCATGACCTCTGCCGTCCTCATCCCCCGGGCCATCTTTCCCGAGGTGGCGGTGGCCAAAAGGTTAAGGCGCTTCATGAGGCTGCCGACGCTTACCCCTTCGACGACGACGACCCTTTTTGCCCCGGCGTCTCGCGAAAGACCGACAAGGGCGGCGATGGTTCGGCGATCCACCGATATTGGTGGGGGATAGGGGGCAAAAAGGTTAGGCTTGATAACGACCGTCTGTCCCCGTTTGACGAATCGTCCGATCCCACCTATGAGGTCAACGGACTTCCTAACCATCCCGGTGATATCGCTCTGGGTCACCGGGAGGTCAGATCTTGTAATGGATACGGTTGGTTTATCGGTCACGGATCTGAGACTCCCCGGCGGTGCCGTTTTATGGCATATCATATGCCGGCACCGTCAAAACGATGAGAAATCGCGCTTGTCTTTCTACTATATCATAGTGGGAAGCGATTCTCAATCACGTTTCTGAAAAAAGGGTCATGTCCGGACACGGGGCCTCTGTCGGGTCGGGCGGGTCGCGTTGAGCGACCCCGAGGGCGCTCCCATAAAAAAAGGCCGTGTCAACCGGCCTTCTCTTCACGTATGGTGCCGAAGGCGGGACTCGAACCCGCACAGGCGTTAACCCACCACCCCCTCAAGATGGCGTGTCTACCAGTTCCACCACTTCGGCTCTTCTTTCGTCATACTATCCAAAGACGGAAAGTCTGTCAAGGAGATTTATTTATTTTCACCGGTTGGGATTTTAGGAACTTCCGGCAGCTTTTCCTCAACGCCCGGCTTGCTCGGGAGACTCTTCATCAATGACGACGAGCCTATCGAGGTCGTGAAGTAGGCAAGCCCGAGGCTCGTGAGCATGAAGATAATCGCCGCCGCCGTTGTCAGCTTGTTTAAAAAGGTCGCCGGTCCCGCGCTCCCGAACAACGTCTGGCTCGCCCCACCGAAGGCCGCGCCCATATCCTGGCCCTTCCCGGTCTGAAGGAGCACGATGAGGATCAGCGCAAAGCAGACGATAACATGAACGATTATGATAGCGGCTGTCATGGAATCCTTCCTTTCTTCTCTAGTGCTTCACTCTACCTTACTCAGAGATATCTCTCGTTTCGCCGTCGGTGTCTCGCGGCACTGTGACGGCGTTGTCCCGTCTCCCCTATCGTTTGAACCGGACGATCCGTTCAAACGAATCCGCCTTGAGGCTCGCCCCGCCCACCAGCGCCCCGTCGAGATCGGGCATGGCCATCAGGGCGTCGATATTCTCGGGCGTAACACTCCCACCATATAGTATTCTTAGGGAATTTGCAATACTTTTGTCGTACTTTTTCTCTACCTGCGCGCGTATGACGGCGTGCATCTCTTGTGCCTGTTCGGGCGTTGCGTTGACGCCCGTCCCTATGGCCCAGACCGGCTCATAGGCGATGACGACATCGCCGATCTTCTCCTTCGTCGATGCCGGCAAGGCCCTCGGACACCTGCTCTTTCTACGACGGACGAGGCCTTCCCCTCGTTGCGCTCCCCTAGTGTCTCGCCCACGCAGAAGATCGCAAGAGCCCCCCGGAAATCGCCGCGGTGAGCTTTTTGTTGACAACCTCGTCGCTCTCGCCGAAGATGTGTCTGCGCTCCGAGTGCCCCACGATGACAAACTCGGCGCCTACCGCCGTGATCATCGAGGCCGATGTCTCGCCGGTAAAGGCACCTTTCTGCTCAAAGTGGAGGTTCTGGGCGGCCAGGCGGATCGATGACCCTTTAACGATCTGGCCGACCGAAAGGAGGACCGTAAAGTTGGGTGCCACCACGATTCCCACATCGGTAACCTTGCCGATACGCTCGACGAGCCCCCGCGAGAGCACCGTCGCCTCCGGCAGCGTCATGTTCATCTTCCAGTTTGCAGCGATGAGCTTACTTCGCACTTGTGCCCGCCTTTTTCTCCAGCGCCTCAACGCCCGGAAGCGTTTTACCCTCCAACAGCTCGATGAACGCTCCGCCGCCCGTGGAGATATAGGAGATCTTCCCCGAGAGGTCGCCCGCCTTCTTCAGCGCCGTATCGGTATCGCCTCCCCCGACGATCGTAAGCGCGCCCGAGTTGGCGACGTCTGCCGCCACCGAAAAGGTCCCCTTGGAAAAGGGCGCCATCTCAAAGACGCCCATCGGGCCGTTCCAGATGATCGTCTTTGCGTCTTGCAGCGCCTCTTTGAAGAGCTGAGCCGTCGCCGGGCCGATATCCATCGCCATCCAGTGAGCCGGGTACCTCTTGCACCGCCACGGTCTTCACGGCTGCCTGGGCGTCAAATTTATCGGCGACGACGAGGTCAACCGGGAGAAGGAGCTCCACCTTCTTTTCGCGGGCCTTATCGGCAAGCTTACGGGCATGATCGGTCCAGTCGGGCTCGATCTTTGAGTCTCCCATGTCAAAGCCGAGGGCGGACAGAAACGTAGAGGCCATGGCGCCGCCGATAATGAGCTTGTCGACCTTCGTGAGGAGATTCTCGATGGCGCCGATCTTGTCGGAGACTTTTGCACCGCCGAGGATTGCCACCACGGGGTGGGCGGGGTTGGTGACCGCCTTATCGAAGTAGGTGATCTCTTTTTTCATCAGGAAGCCGCCCACGCAGATATCGAAGAACTCCGTGACGGCGTGCACCGAGGTATGCGCCCGGTGAGAGACGGCAAAGGCGTCGTTCACATAGATATCGGCGAGTTTCGCGAGCGCCTTCGCAAACCCTACGTCGTCGGTCGTCTCCTCGGGGTGAAACCTCAGGTTCTCTAACAGCAGCACGTCTCCCGGCTTCATCTCGCGCGCGAGTTTCTCCGTATCAGGACCGATACAGTCGGGCGCCATGACGACGCTTCTTTTCAAGAGCTCGGAGAGCCGCACCGCTACGGGTTTCAGGCTCATGGACTCGACGACCTTCCCTTTCGGGCGTCCAAGGTGAGACATAAGGATGACTTTCGCCCCCTTTTCGAGGGCATACTCGATGGTCGGCAGCACGCCCCTGATCCTCGCGTCGTTGGTGATCTTTCCCTGATCGTCCTGCGGGACGTTGAAATCCGCACGGATCAGGAGGGCCTTCCCCTTGATCTCGATCTCATCGATATATCTGATCATCGTTTTACTCTCCCGATTAGAGACGTGCGCCGACGTACGCGGCAAGGTCGACCAGACGCTCGGTGTAGCCGGACTCATTGTCGTACCATGCGATGACCTTGGCCATCTTTCCCTCGACAACAATGGTCAGCGGCGCGTCGAAAATAGCGGAGTAGGGCGACGACTGAAAATCAATCGAGACAAGCTCCTCCTCCATATACTGGATAATACCTTTGAGCTTCCCGTTTGCCGCTTCTTTAACGGCCGCATTGATGGTTTCGGGGGTCACTGTTTTCTTCAGGTCGGCAACGAAGTCCACAAGCGATACGTTTGGGGTGGGGACGCGGATCGCAAACCCGTCGAGCTTTCCCTTCAGCTCCGGGATGACCTGGGTCACCGCGACCGCGGCTCCGGTGGTCGTCGGCACCATGGAGAGCGCCGCGGCGCGCGCCCGCCTCAGGTCCTTATGAGAGCCGTCCAGGAGCCTCTGATCCATCGTATAGGAGTGGACGGTAGTCATCAGGCCCCTCTCGATCCCGAAGCTATCATTAAGCACCTTGACGACGGGGGCAAGGCAGTTGGTCGTGCAGGATGCGTTGGAAATAATGTTATGGGTCTTCGGATCATACGTGTCCTCGTTAACACCCAAAACGATCGTGGCATCCACGCCCTTTCCCGGGGCGGCCAGGATTACCTTCTTCGCGCCGCCCTCGAGGTGGCCCGTCATTTCACCTTTTTTACGGAATTTGCCGGTGCACTCCAGCACGATATCGACCCCTTCCTGTCCCCAGGTGATGCACTTGAGGTCATTGGTCTCACGGCAAATGAAGACTTTCTTTCCGTTGACAATTATCGAGTCGTCGTCATAAGTCACGTCCGCGTTATATATGCCATGGATCGAATCGTACTTGAACAGGTGAGCCAGGACCTTCGATTCCGCACGACTGTTGATGGACACAATGTCCATGTCTTTGCGTTTGAGAATGCTGCGGAGCGCGTATCTTCCAACCCGGCCGAATCCGTTAATACCAACTCTTACGGTCATTTCCATCTCCATTCAAGATTTGAATAATCGTGTAACAGCTTTCTTATATACCAAGACACGGGATTCGTCAAGGAGATTTCCGGCCTTGTGCGCGAACAGGGCGGTCTTCGGAAGTTTATATTAAAAAACGCCCGTTAGGCGATATATTTGTATCGGCGACGAATAGTGGGAAAGTGATCGGTCTTATCCCTTTTCTCCATTCTCCTCGGAGATTTCCTCATGGACAAAAGAGATGAGTTTACCCGAAAAATCGAGGATTTGGCCGAGATCATAGCCCGAAGTCTTCAGCTCTTTGAACATGGTTTTGGCAAGGAGATCCATACCCTTATGGCCGTTGCTCTTGTGCCGGCCGTTTCCATTTCCGTTCCCGCTTATCTTCTTCGTAAGTGCCGTCATTGGTTCCTCAGTGCGCGTATTCTGTGGCTATCTATCGTAAAAAGCCGTTGTCAATTTGTCGTCAACCACTATGGGTAGTCTTTTTCATGAGCCCGCCGACCGAGTATTCTATAAGCAAATACCTTGCCAGGTCGTGGACAGTCGCACGGAATAAATACGTAACGATGTCAAGTAGTTATCTGAGCGACTGCGAGGGAGGTTCGTGAAAACCGGTAAGCTATGTTAGAAATCACACATAATGTGTGTCATATATAACACACCTTGCCGGAGAAAGGCGGGTGACCTTTTCGACACACGTGAAGGCCTTACTCCTGGCCTTTACCGCCCACCCCCAAGACCACCAAGCCCCCTCACTGGCACCTCTTGCCCTTCTCGTTTTCGAGCTTTTTTATCTCTTCGACGATCTCGGGAAGAATCGTCCCCACCATCCCGAGGATGATGTAGTCGGACACCTTTCCCGTCAGCGGTGTCGGCTCATTATTGATCTCGACTACCACCGCGCCGACGTTCTGTGACGGCTCGGTAACCGCGGTGGAGAAGAAACCCCCGCCCCTCTTCGCGATGAAGGGGAGCTCGGCGGCGGGATAGACCACGGCGGAGGTCCCCGCCACGATCATCACGTCGGAGAGCCGCGCCTCCGAAATCGACCGGTGAAGGGCTTGGGGAGGGATCGGCTCTCCGAAGAAGACGGCGTCCGGCTTGAGGATCCCGCCGCACTTTTCACAGCGCGGCGGCAGCTCGCCCGCGTCGATCTTTTTTTCAATATCGTCCGATGAATATCGAAGGCCGCAGCTGATGCAGCGCCCCCACAGGAGGCTCCCATGAAACTCGATCACATCCTTGCTCCCGGCTTTCTGATGGAGGTCGTCGACGTTCTGGGTAATGACGCAGCTGAGGTATCCCATCGCCTCAAGCTCAGCCAGGGCGATATGTGCGGGGTTCGGCCTGGCCTGGGCCATATCGAGGTCCCCCTCCTGCTTCATCTTGATGCTCATCTCCCAGATCCGCCTCGGGTTGGACATGAAACGCTCGAACATGAACTCCATAGGGTCGTATTTTTCCCACAGTCCGCCGGGACTTCGGAAATCCGGGATGCCCGACTCCGTGCTGACGCCGGCGCCCGTCAGGGCCACCACGTGCTGCGCGCCGTAGATCTCCCATGCCGCCCGTGAAATCAGGTCTTTCATCGGTGAGCGCTCCTTCCTGGTTGGATTGGGTGTATGTGAGAAAAACTATCACAACGACGTTCGGATGACAAGCATTTTGTCGAGGCGTCCGTGGCCCCTTCTGCCACCGAGAACGCGGCGCTTTCATCAGGCATACTCGCAGGATATGTGGCAACTGGCGCTGTTTACGTCGGTGTAGACGCCCGAGAGGCACGCCCGGCAAAAATCCGGAGGACGGTGCCGGGCAAACGCGCGGCGGAGCCCCCGATATCCCGCGCCATTCCAGATATCACGGAAGTTATGCTCCGAGATCGTGCCGAGGAATAGGAGAGGAAAGCAGCAGGGCCTCACGTTTCCGTCGTAGCCGATATAGGAAAAATCATAGGGGCGAAGGCACGTCTCTTGGGGTGTCGGAGCACTCACGACGGCGTCGTTGGAAAACGGGGCGGGGAGCCGAACCTCGATGCCGAGGGCTCGTGCCCTCCTTTCTACCGCTTCGATGGCGGCGCGCGCCCGTCCCTGGTCGAAGAAGAGGCTCCGTTTCACGAGATCTTTCTTGTACGCCATCAGGTAGTTGATCTCGACGGCCTCGGCGCCGCATTCCGCCGCCAGATCCACGAGCTTCGGGAGGTCGCTGGCGTTGTCTGCCATCGCCACCGCGGCGATCGCCACGCGGGGCAGCCTCTTTCCGTTCTTGTTTCGCTCGGCGATGAACCCTCGTACGTTCGAGATAACGCGGTCAAAAGACGCCCCCCTTCGGATCGCCTCGAAACCTTCCCTATTGGGGGAATCGATAGACACGGTGAACTCGGTGATCCCGCCCGACAGGACGGCCTGAGCCCGTTTTCCGGACAGGAGCGTCCCGTTGGTATAGAAAGACTTCTCGCACGAAACGGGGGCCACGATGTCCATGATCTCGGCAAACCGGAGGTGGGCCAGCGGCTCCCCGTAGCCGTGGAGAATGAGCTTCTTGAGATAGGGAAACACGGGCGTGAGGGATTTAAAGAGCTTGACCGGAAGGCTCCCCGGCCCGTAGGGAAACTCGGCGCGCGCGCAGATGGAGCAGGCAAGGTTGCAGTCGGACGTGATCTCCACCTGCATGATCGTGGGCAGCGAGACGAGCGTTTCTCGTTTCAGTTTTTGCTCCAGGACGTTGAGCAGGGAGTTCGCGGAGGATTTTACGTTCATAGATGATTGTCGATTCGTCGTCGCACGGCTTTTCTGAATCTCTCCCGACACGGCATCCCGGGAAACAGGATGTTTTGGTCCCCCTAAGAGAGCGCGTTCTTGATCCCGTCTATGATGAACTGCGCAGCCATCACGCAAAGGATAAGCCCCATGACCCGCTCCAGGATGTTCATGCCGGTCCTGCCGAAGACCCGTTGCACCGTTTCGGCCCAACTGAGCAGGATAAAGGAGATCAGCATCGTGAGGAAGCTGCCGGCAAGTATTACCATCTTGCTCTCCCACCCCGGCGTATCGGCCGACAGGACCATCACCGTGGTGATAGAGGCGGGCCCCGCGAGGATGGGGATCGCCATTGGGACGATGGAGATATCTTCCTTTTTCTCACCCTCGTCTTCTTCCTCGGGCGTGGTGATCACGCGCGCGCGGATGATGCGGATCATGGCAAACCCGATGAAGAAGAGGATGATGCCCCCCGCGATCTGGAAGGCTTCCACCGTGATACCGAAAAATTTCAGGATGCTGTCGCCGAAAAGGGTAAATACCGACAGGACCAAGAGCGCCGTCACGCATGACTTGAGTGCGGTCTTCCTCGCCTTGCGTGGGTCCATCCCCTTGGTGAGAGTAAGGAAAATCGCAACGCTCTCAGGCGCCCCCACCACCACGAAAATCGTGATGAACGACGTTATGGCAAAGGTATAGTTCATACGTCACGACCCACCGCGGTACGTCAGGCGCAAAGTCTCAGGATGAGCTCATAAATATACCGGACGCCGAGTAGCATCCCCTCCTCGCTGATCTTCTCGTTTTTACCGTGGACCGCCTGGACATCCTGTGTCGTGAGCGGGGCGGGAAGAAGCCCGTATGATACGATCCCGAGGTCACGAAAGAAGCGTGAGTCGGTAAATCCTGTTGAAATCATCGGGATGGTGACGGAATCGGGCGAGAGTCGGCTCGCCGTCTCCGTGACCGCCTCAAAGAATTCTCCGTCGGCGGGCGAGAGCGACGCGGGGCTGTAGAAGATCTCGCGAATCGCGATCTTCTCGTCGCCGAGCCGGCCCCTCATCCACTCTTTGAATGCTTCCTTGTCGGTCCCGGGAAGCAGCCGCGTATCCACGGTCACGTGCGCCTTGTCGGGTATGACGTTCTCCTTGATCCCGGCCCGTGCCGTCGTGACGCTCACGGTGTCCGTGAGCATGGCGCCGATCGTGGGGGTTTTGGCCAGGAGCGTGCCGACCAGCGGACGCATGAACGCAAGACGGACGCTCCTGAGGATCACCCCCTTTACGCCCCCGATTCCGGAGCCCAGCCCGTCGCAGAATTTCACCGTCTCCGGCGTGAACCGCGCGCGCCTGTGCTTACTGCTGAGCCGGAGGACCCCCTCGGACAATTTGAGGATCGCGTTATCGGCCACCGGGACGGATCCGTGCCCGGAAGTACCCTCCCGGGAGAGCTCCATCCAGAGGGGACCCTTCTCCCCGACGGCGACCATATACGCGGCCCTGTCCTTCGGCAGGGTATCTCTCATATGCGCGCCGCCTTCGTTGAGGAGAAAGGCCGCGCTCAACCTATCTTTATGCTCACGCGCCATGTATCCCGCCCCAAGATGTCCCCCGGTCTCCTCGTCGGCGGTGGCCAGGAACAGAACGTCCCGCTTGAGCTTGATCCCGTTTCGCTTTATCAACAGGAAGGCAACCAGCTCCATGACTCCCATTCCCTTATCGTCAAGCGTCCCCCGGCCAAGGACGTAGCCGTCCTTGCGTTTCCCCTCGAACGGGTCGAAATCCCAGCTCTCGGCCTGTGCGCCCACGGTGTCGATGTGGGAAAGGAGGATGAGCCCCTTAGGACCCGCGCCTGCAAGTTTCGCCAGAATGCTGGCGCGTTTCTTTGCACCGAAAAAGATCTCGGAACTGACCCCGTCCTTTTTTAAGAGAGCGGAGAGAAACCTCGCCGCCTCTTCCTCATCTCCGGGTGGGTTGACGGTCTTGATCCGTACATACCGGGAGAGGATATCGGCCGCTTCTTCCTTTACTCTGTTCCAATCGATACCGTTTGTCTTACTCATCGTCATCCACCCGTCTTCGAATGTTCTTTTTTTGCGAAACGCTCTTCTTTATTTCAAGGCGCCGCTCCCGCGCTCCTCGGGGGATTCGGGTCCCGATGCGAACGGTCGCGGGCCTCGTCCTTTCCTCGATCCTCTCGCTGAGGCGCTCAAACGCCTTTTTGAGGTTGATGCTCCGGTACCGACTCTCGGAAGCGGTGGCGCTGACCCCGGTCGGGAGGTGCGTGATCCGTACTGCCGTGTCCTTCTTGTTTTTCCGCTGGCCACCGGGACCGGATGACCGATAAAACTCGATGGATATTTCATCTTTGGAGAACATGGGTTATGAAAGCGCGTTGACTCGTCGAAAAAGGAGTAGACCTGCTGCTCGGGCCATGCCCGTCCGCGCAAGCCGCCCGGGTAAAATTGCATCCTGACGCTTTCTTATCCGATGGTCGGGATATCCCGCTCGTCGAGCGGCCCCAACAAGACCGCCGTCATTATGTTCGGGTTGATAATCTCGTTTGCAACCGCAAGGACGTCCTGGGCGGTGACGCTGTTGATTTTCTCTATAATCTCCTCGGCCTTGATCTGGCGGCCGAAGTAGATCTCATTCTTGGCGAGTCTCCCGAGCCTCGCGTCGGTGCTCTCAAGGGAAAGCAGGAGGTTTCCCTTGATCTGACCCTTGGCGGAGGCAAGCTCTCCGTCCGGGAGAGGTTTTATCGTAAGCTCCTTGATCTCTTTCATCGTCACGTCGATGAGCTCTCCGAGCGATTCCTTGTCGGTCCCCGCATAGACCTCCAGCGCCCCGGCGTCCTTATAGGGTGAGAGGAATGAATAGATCGTGTATGCCAGGCCGCGTTTTTCCCTTACCTCCTGAAAAAGGCGTGAGCTCATCCCCCCTCCCATGACGGTGGTAAGGATGAGCTGGCTGTAACGCTTGGGGTGGGTATAGGGAAGGGCATTAAAGCCGATGATGAGGTGGACCTGCTCGATATCCCGGGGCTGCGCGACGGTCTTGGCCACAAAACGCGGTGCGGCCATCGGCTCGGGCTTTCCCCTCGGGACGCCGGCCAGCGCGTCGCTCAAGCAGGCCCGCAAGGGTCCCATGATCGAAATTACCCACGGCGCCAACTATGATGTTTTCCTGCGTATGGTGATGCGCGCGGTAGTCGATCAGAGACTGGCGGGTGATGGACTTGACGGTCTTTTCCTCTCCGAGGATCGAATAGCCGAGAGGGTGGTCGCCCCACATGGTCTTGAAGGAAAGATCATGGATATAGTCATCGGGGGCGTCTTCCACCATTTTTATCTCCTGGATGACCACCCCCTTTTCCTTCTTGAGCTCACCTTCGGGGAACGTCGGGTTTACAAACAGATCGCACAGGACGTCGACCCCAAGGGCGACGTCCTCCTTGAGCACCTTCACGTAGAAATTGGTGTATTCCTTCGACGTATAGGCGTTGAGGTTTCCCCCCACGTCATCGATCTCCTTGGCGATCTGGAACGCACTCCGTTTTTCGGTCCCTTTGAAGAGCATGTGCTCGACGAAGTGACCCATCCCCATGGTCCGTTTCTCGTCGGAGATCGAGCCCGATTTCACCCAGATCCCGAGGGATACCGAGTGAACATACGGTATATGTTCCGAAAGAAAGGTGATCCCTTTTCCGATGTCTGTCTTCTTAAACATGTCCGCCGGTTTTTACGATTCGTCGCCCCGCAGGGCTTCTTTACGGGAGAGCTTGATCCTCCCCTCTTTGTCGATATCGATGACTTTGACCCTGACCGTATCGCCTTCCTTGATCACATCCGTGACCTTGTTGACGCGGTTCCTGGCAAGCTGCGATATGTGGACCAACCCATCGACTCCGGGGAGTATCTCCACGAAGGCGCCGAAGTCGACCACCCGCACGACCTTCCCGTCATAGATCTCTCCGATTGCGGCCTCTTTAGTCAGCTCCTTGATCGTCTCTATGGCCCGGTTTGCGGCAGCCTCGTCGTTGGAGGCGATCTCCACCTTGCCATCGTCGGTGATCTCGATCCTGACGCCGGTATCGCTGACGATCTTCCTTATCATCTTTCCACCGGGGCCGATGACGTCCCTGATCTTATCGGGATTGATGAAGATCGTTATGATGCGCGGCGCATGGGGCGACAGCTCCGGGCGCGGCTTTACTATGGCCTGAGACATCTTGGCCAGTATATGCTCCCTGCCCGCCTTCGCCTGCGTGAGGGCCTGCCCCAGGATCGCTTCTCCGATACCCTTGATCTTGATGTCCATCTGCAGCGCGGTGATCCCCTTCTTCGTGCCGGCGACCTTGAAGTCCATGTCGCCCGCATGGTCCTCGTCTCCCATGATGTCCGTCAGGATGGCCACCTTGTCGCCTTCCTTAACGAGGCCCATCGCGATCCCCGCCACGTGTTCTTTGACGGGGACGCCCGCATCCATCAGGGAAAGGCTTGAGCCGCAGACGGTCGCCATTGAGGACGATCCGTTGGACTCCAGCACGTCCGAGACGATCCGGATGGTGTACGGGAAGTCTTCGGCGTGGGGCAGGACACTGGAAATCGCTCGCTCCGCCAGGGCGCCGTGGCCGATCTCCCGTCTTGTGGGCCCGCGCAGCGGCCGGGCCTCGCCGACCGAAAACGGCGGGAAATTGTAGTGGAGCATGAACGATTTATAGCTCTCCCCCCTCAGCGCGTCGATCTTCTGCTCGTCCTGCGACGTCCCAAGGGTCGTCGAGGAGAGAACCTGGGTCTCCCCGCGGGTGAAGAGTGCGCTGCCGTGCGTGCGCGGGAGTATCGCCACCTCACAGGTGATGGGCCTGATCTCGTCGAATTTCCGCCCGTCAATGCGTAGTGCGCTGTCCAGGATCATCGTGCGCATGACGCGGCGCTCAACCTCATCGAAGCACGCCGCGGCTTCGATGATTTTCTCCGAGTCGTCGGCGATTTCGAGGGATTCGAAGAGCTCGTTTCTGAGATCCGCAAATACCCGGTATCGTTCCTGCTTTACTTTTACCGCAAAGGCCTTCTTGACCTTATCGATGATCCGCTTTTCTACGTCCGCCAGCAGCCTTGAATCGAGCTCTTTCTCGACGAATTCCCGCTTGGGGCGGCCCGCCTCTTTCATCAATTCGAGCTGAATGTCGATGAGCGGCTGCAGGGCGCGGTGGGCGGAGAATATCGCGTTCAGGACGTCCTCCTCGCTGATCTCCGAGCACTTCCCCTCCACCATCACGACGTTCTCGCGGCTCCCGGCGACCATCAGATCCATGTCGCTCTTCTCGAGCTCCTCGCCGCTCGGGTTGAAGACGATCGTTCCATCGACCCTTCCCACCCTGACGGCCGCGATGGGCCCGTGAAACGGGATGTCCGAAAGGCAGAGAGCGGCCGAAGCCCCGGTGAGCGCCATGATGTCCGGATCGTTATCCCGGTCGATGGAAAGGACCGTCGCCACGATCTGGGTCTCGTAGTGATATCCCTTGGGAAAGAGCGGCCTGATAGGCCGGTCGATGATGCGGCAGGTGAGGATTTCCCGTTCGCTGGGTCTTCCCTCCCGCTTGAAGAAGCCGCCGGGAATCTTGCCCGCGGCGTAGGTCATCTCCTGATAGTCAACGGTCAGGGGCAGAAAATCGGCCCCGGCCCGGGGAGTATCCGCCGATACGGCCGTGATGAGAACCCGTGTATCGCCATATTTCACAAAGACCGCGGCGCTGGCCTGTTTGGCCATCCTGCCGGTCTCGATGGCGAACGTCCTCCCATAGAAATCTGTCTGTTTTTCTGTTTGTTCGATCATATAGTTTTTCCAAAGTCTGGGGGCGGCCTTTCTTACTTTCTGATGCCGAGCCGTGCGATGAGCTCCCGGTATCCCTCGAGATTCTTCCTCTTGAGGTAGTCCAGGAGCCTCCTGCGTTGTCCGACCATTTTCAAGAGGCCGCGCCGAGACGTGTGATCCTTCTTATGTGTTTTAAAATGTTCCGTAAGGATGGTGATACGCTCCGTTAAAAGGGCGATCTGAACCTCCGGTGAACCGGTATCGGACGGATGTTTCTTATATCCGCCGATAATCTCAACTTTCTTCTCTTTTGCCAACGACATGGCATTACCTCCTTTCTGTCACACAAATACTTTGAGCGGCTTCAAATTTGCCCTCATATTCTCATCCAAAACCTTTGCCAGCGCCACCAGCTTTCCGTCGTGCACTAATTTTACCGTGACCCCCGGCCGCATCTCCGACAGCTCCCGGGAGCTCAGAAATCCGCCGTTAGCCACAAGGTTTGCCTGCTCGTGGCTGATGGGTACTTCCCTGATGTCTGCGACCGCCTCCCTGAGGCTCATCACGGCGCTGTAGCCGGAAATGCCGAGCGCCACGAAATCAAAGAGCGGGTGGGCCATCTCGATGGTGAACGGGCCCGAGGCCGTTCTCCTGAGCTGTTCGAGGTAGGCGCCCACCCCAAGCGCCTCTCCGATGTCAGCCGCCAGCGCCCTGATGTAGGTTCCGGGACCGCATCTCGCCTCGAAAGTGACCCGCGGGGGCTCATATTCGACCAGGTCCAGCGACCGAATATGGACGGTGCGCGCAGCCGGCTGGGGAGTCACCGCCCCACTTCGAGCCAGCTTGTAGAGTCTCACGCCATCGACCTTTACGGCCGAATAGAGCGGGGGCCTCTGGAGGATGTCCCCCACGAAACGGGCCATCACAAGCCTTATGTCGTCCTCGGTGATGCCGGCGATGTCGTGGCTCTCGAGAACCTTCCCGGTTCCGTCGTAGGTATCCGTCGCCGCGCCGAGAACCATCACCCCCGTATAAGCTTTCTCGGTCTTATCCAGAAACGGGATAAGCTTCGTTCCTTGATTGACGCCCATGACCAGCACACCTGTGGCAAAGGGGTCCAGTGTCCCGGTGTGGCCGACCTTGGCGGCACACAGCGACCGCTTGACCTGCTGTACCGCGTCGTGTGAGGTCAAGCGATCGGGCTTATCGATGATAACTACACCGTCAAACGACACGCTTCTTCCCTCCACCGGCTCTTTCCTCAATGGCCTTTTGCGCAAGCGCAAATACGTCGTGTTTCACCTTTGAAAGCGTACCGTAGATGGTGCACCCCGCTGCGTTCATGTGGCCGCCGCCGCCGAAGTGGCCGGCGATTTGCGACACATCCATGTCATCCCGCGATCTGAAGCTGACCTTGAAGCCGCCGTCCGGCTGCTCCCGGAACAGGACCGCCACCTTGACCCCCCCGACGAAACGGGGATAATCGATGAACCCCTCGATCACGTCAGGGCCGGTGTCGGTTTCCTTAAACATCCGCTGCGTGATCGTCATCGAGCCTACCCTTCCCCGATCCGCAAATTCGAGCGTGCCCAGCGCCAACCGCAACAGATCCAGCCGCGATACGGAGTAGTTCTCGTTTATCTCTTCGGCTATCTTTGCGGGACGCGCACCATACCTGACGAGCCCGGCCGATATCTCAAAGGCCCGCATCGTTGTATTGGAATAGGTATAGCTCCCGGTGTCGGTCATGATGGAGGTATAAAGACACGTCGCGACATCGGGGCTGATCGCTCTTCCGAGGGCGCCGATGAGATCGTAGAGCATCTCGCCGACAGCGCACGCGTTCGGGTCGATCAGGTTGATGTCCCCGAACAGGGCGTTGGAGATGTGATGGTCGATATTGACCACCCGGCCGAACCTGACATGTGCCGCGATATCTTTCCCGGTTCGCTCCCAGTCCGTGCTGTCGACGACGATCCCGAGGTCGAAGAAGCTTCCCCTCACGACGTCAAGATCGTGCACCACGTCGCCTGAGTTCGGTAGGAATCTCAGGTTATTCGGAATCCGATCGGTCATAAAGGCCGTGACGTCCCGCCCCATCTCCCTAAAGAGACAGTTGAGGGCAAGGAGACAGCCGATCGCGTCGCCGTCAGGATTAATGTGCGTCGTGACAAAGATACGCTTCGAGTCTTCTATCGCCCTTGTGATTTTTTCCAGCATGAGTGCTATTCTTTTTTCAGCTCCTCGAGGATCCTGTCGATCTTCTCCCCGTAGTCGCTGCTCTTATCGTAAATAAAGGTCAGCTCGGGCACCCTCCTTATCGTGAGTCCGGCGGCAAGGCTGCTCCTGATGAACCCGGCGGCGCTCTCCAGCCCCTTCTGGGCCTCTTTCCTGGCGGTCCCGTCTGCGCCGACGGTGTAAAAGACCTTTGCAGTCCTGATGTCCCGTGAGACCTCGACGCCCGTGACGGTGATCATCCCGATGCGCGGGTCCTTTATCTCTTTGATCAAGAGCCTGGAGACCTCCTCCCTGATGAGGTCGGCGAGCCTCTCTGTTCTCCTGCCGTCCTTTCCCTTCACCTAACAAAAATCTCCATCGGAATAGTTGAGTATTTCTATTCTATGATCGATTATCTCGGCAAGATCGAGAGACTCCATGTAGTTAATAATCTTGTCGATGTGGGAATTGACGAAGGAGGCGTCGTTTCCCACCACGGTTATGCCGATGGTCGCCTTCTGCCAGAGGTCGCCGTCGGCGACCTCGGCGCACGCGGCGTTGAATTTATTATGGACCAACACGGTAAGTTTTTTTACCACCTGCCGTTTTGCCTTGAGAGAATTGGCGTGGTGGATGAAAAACTGGACTCGCCCCACCCCGACGAACATCTCACAACTCCGCGGCGACCTCCTCGATCATGTATGACTCGATGGTGTCGTTCGGCTTGAAATCGTTATAGTTTTCTATCTTGATGCCGCACTCGTAGCCCGTCGCGACCTCCCTGCTGTCTTCCTTGAACCGCTTAAGGGATTCGATCTTTCCTTCGAAGACGACCTGCTTATCCCTGATAACGCGGGCCCTGGATCCCCTTACAATCTTCCCGTCTACGACGTAGCTGCCGGCGACCGGCCCGATCTTGGGTATGGTGAAGATTTCGCGTACCTCGGCATGTCCAAGGGTTTTCTCCACCAGTTTCGGCGCCAGCATGCCCGTCATCGCCCGCTTGATGTCGTCTACGCAATCGTAGATGATGTTGTAGAGTTTTATTTCGACCTTCTCCAGCTCCGCCAGCTCCGTAACCTTTGGTTCCGGGCGGACGGAAAAGCCGATGATGACCGCCTCGGAGGCCGAAGCGAGCATCACGTCCGATTCGGTGATGCTTCCCGTCGCCCCGTGCACCACAACGACCTTCACCTCGTCATTGGAGAGGCCGGTGAGGCTGTCGGTGAGCGCCTCGACGGAGCCCTGCACATCCCCCTTGATGATGAGTTTCAGCTCCTTGATTCCCTCTCCTTCCTGTATCTTCTTATAGAAATCCTCAAGGCTGGCGCGTGAGCGGGGAACGACCATCTCCTTTTCCCGCACCTTCAGCTGGCGGTGACCCACCACCTCTTTGGCTGTCTTCTCGCTTTCGACGACGCTGAAGGGGTCTCCCGCCATCGGCACGCCCCCGAGGCCCAGGATCTCCACCGGGATGGACGGGCCCGCCTCCTGGACGAACTCTCCCAGGTCGTTTACGAGGGCCCTGACCCTGCCGGCAAAGAGCCCGGTCACGAAATGATCCCCCACCCTGAGGGTACCCTCTTTCACCAGGACCGTGGCGATGGGTCCCCTGCCTCGATCGAGCCGCGCTTCGATGACAACCCCCCGGGCCGGCTTGTTGGGGTTGGCGCGGAGCTCCAGCATCTCCGATTGGATGAGGATCATCTCGAGAAGCTCGTTGATGTTGGTCTTCTTCTTGGCGGAAAGCTCAACGGAAATCGTATCCCCTCCGAGATCCTCGGGGACCAGCCCGTACTCTATGAGCTCCTTCTTGATCCGCTCGGGCTTGGCGTCCGGCTTATCGATTTTGTTTACGGCCACGATGATCGGGACGCCGGCATCCTTGGCGTGGTTGATGGCCTCGATCGTCTGGGGCATAACGCCGTCGTCGGCCGCGACGACAAGGACAACGATATCGGTTACCTGCGCGCCCCGCGCCCGCATCGTGGTGAAGGCTTCATGGCCGGGGGTATCCAGGAACGTGATCCTTTTCCCCTTTACGTCGACCTCATAGGCGCCGATGTGCTGGGTGATACCGCCGAATTCGCCACCGACGACGTTCGTTTTTCTGATGGCGTCAAGAAGGGTGGTCTTCCCGTGATCCACGTGCCCCATGATCGTCACCACGGGGGGACGAGTAATCAGGTCTTTGTCCTGATCTTCGACGTCTTTGATCAGTGTCCCCTCCTCGAAGGCGACGTTTTCAATTTCGTATCCGAAATCCTGAGCGAGAATGGAAGCGGTATCCAGATCGACGACCTGGTTGATCGTGGCCATCATGCCCAGCCCCATCATCTTTCTTATCAGGTCGCCCGCCTTTACGCCCATCCTCTTGGCAAGCTCGCCGACGCTGACAACCTCCTCGATCTTGACGACGCGTTTGCTCGCCTTGGGGGTCGTGATAACGGTCTTGAGCATAACCTTTCTTATCGGCTTGACGGCTTTCTTTGACCTCTTTGGAGGGGGACCCGCCTTCGCCCGCGCCCCCTCATCCCAGGTGGTCTGAACCTCCGGCTTAATGAGGACCTCGCGTTTCTTGGCGGGGCGCTTGACGGTCGCCGCTTCTTCACCGACGTTGCCTCTTCGCTTCTTCTTCTTCTTCTTCTCGACCTCTTTTTTTACCGGCGCGACGGCGGTCTTCTTCTCGCCGACAGCGCCGTCGGCCCGTCGCCTCTCCGCGGTCACGGCCTCCCCTTTCTGGGGTTTTTGAATGATCTTGGGGCCGACGACCTCTCCCATCTCCTCCTTGGAGACGGTCTTGAGTCTCCTGCCGAGGAGGCGCCCCCTCTGCTCTTCAACCGGCGCCTCTTTCTTCTCGGGCTTCCTTTCGACCCGCTGTTCGGCCGGGGTCACCGCTTTAGCAGCGGTCTGAACCTCTTCCCTTTTCTCTTCCCGCTCTTTCTTCGGTTTTTCGGCAATGATCCGTGGAAGCGGCGTTTCTTCCTTTTCTACTGTTTTAAGTCTCGGGGTGCTCTCTTTCCTCGGCCCCCGCTCGTCCTGCGCCTCCTCGACACCAACCTCTTGGTCGACCTCCGGCTCCGGCGGCGTGCTCTCTTCGGCGGACGCCGTCGGTTTTTCTTTGGCCCTTCTCCTGATGACGGTCGGTTTGATCCGCTCCTCGACGACACTGTCCGATCTTTCCTTCCTGACCATCTCTTCGAGGATCCTGACCTCTTCCGCTTCGAGGGTCTCCGTGGCGTCTTCTATGCCCAGGCCGATCTCCTGGACCTTTTTCAGCAAGGCCTCGTCTTCCATCTTTAGTTTTTTCGCCAGTTCGAAGACTTTCATTTTAGACATACAAAAAGCACCCCCACAAGGCGGACATCGTCTGCCACTCTATTGTCGTCATATGACGTGGTGTCGCTATTCGCTATTCGTTTTCCTTGGCCGGCATAGACGTCACGAGCTTCTTGGCCGATTCTATGATCGCCTGGGCCTTCTTTTCCCCGATTCCGGGGATCTGAGAGAGATCCTCGACGCTGCTGGCGGCAACCTTGTTTATACTGTCAAACCCGCCCCCCACGAGGAGCTCGCGGGTTTTTTCGCCGACACCCTCCAGGCTTTCGAGCGACGGCCCCGCACCCCCCTGTTCGTGCACAGCCTCGGGGACTTCCCGTCCCTCCAGTATCGCCTGGGCCGAGGCGTAGATTTTATCCGCCTTCTTCTGGCCGATGCTCTCAATATTGGCAAGAAATTCGACGCCGGCGTTCACGAGATCGGCGACCGTCGCGATACCCTCCCGGTAGAGAACCTCCGCCGTCGCCAGACCCACGCCGGGTATCGCCCCGAGCGCATAGACTGCCTCGGCAAACTGTTTCTCCTTTTTGGAGGCGCTCTTGATATCGAGCTTCCATCCTACGAGCCTGGAAGCCAGCCTCACGTTCTGGCCTTTCTTGCCGATAGCCAGCGACAGTTGATCGTCCTGAACGACGATCTCCATCGCCTTTTCTTCCTCATCGATAATGACCTCGGTGACCTCCGCGGGCGAGAGGGCCTTACAGACGAACTTAACCGGATCGTCGACCCAGGGCACGATATCGATCTTTTCGCCCCTGAGCTCCTGGACGATGCTCTGCACGCGAGATCCCTTGATTCCCACGCACGCACCCACCGGATCGACATCCTTATCGGTGGAAAAGACGGCAATCTTCGAGCGTTCGCCGGGCTCCCGCGCCGCCCCCATGATTTTCACGATCCCCTCGCTGACCTCGGGCACCTCCAGCTCGAAGAGCTTGATCAGAAGCCCCGGGTGGGTCCGGGAAAGGATGATCTGGGGGCCTTTTGACTCCCGGAGCACCTCAAGGATATAGGCCCTGATCCGGTCGCCCTGACGGTACCCTTCACGCGGAACCTGTTCCTTGGGGGGGATGACGGCCTCCGCCCTGCCCAGGTTGACGTAGATGTGTCCGCGCTCGAAACGCTGCACCATCCCCGTGATAAGCTCGTTGACCCGGTCCCTATACTCCTCATAAATGTTATCCCGCTCGGCGTTGCGTACCTTCTGGATAATCACCTGTTTTGCCGTCTGCGCGGCGATCCTGCCGAAGTCCGAAATATCGAGCTTGAAGCCGAGGCTGTCACCGACCGCCGCCTCGGGATCCGTCTTGACGGCTTCATCCAGGGTGATCTGGATCTCGGGATCGATAACCTCGTCGACGACCTCCTTGAACTCAAAGAGCTCTACCTCCCCGAGTTCATCGTTGAAAGAGGCCTCGATCTCTTTCAGGTTTCCGTACTTCTTCTTGGCGGCGGTAAGAAGCGCCGCCTCAATGGCCTCAATGAGGATATCACGCGATATCCCCTTTTCTTTCTCGACCTGTTCAATGATATGATTCAAATTCGAATACGTGGTCACCTGAGCTATCCTCTAAGGAATTTGACGATAGACAAGACGGGCCTTCTTGATGGCGTCTCGAGGAATCCGAAACTCTTCATCTTGCTCCCCTTTAACTGCGACCGACCCGTCGGTTATCCCCAACAAAATCCCCGAAAAGTTTGACCTTCCGTCGATTGGGGATTGAGTCTTTATCTTTACTTCCCTTCCCGCGAATGCCTGGAAGTCTTCTTCTCTCCTCAACGGTCTTTCCAGTCCCGGCGACGAGACCTCGAGCGTATACGGACCTTCAATCGGGTCCTTCGCATCCAGGAGACGCTCGATCGTGCGGCTGATTTGGGCGCAATCCTCGACGGTGACTCCCCGCTCGTGGTCGATATAGAATCGCACCAGAAGCCTCCCCCTCCCGCGATGAACCTCCACCTCGATGAGGCTGAATCCGAAGAGGCCGCACGCCTTTTCGCCTATCGCCCACAGGGTATCTCTGAGACTGTCGAGGTATCCCTGCTTTTTATCGTCCTTGGTAATCGTAAGAACCGCACGCTATACATAAAAGAGAACGGCCCACATTAAATAAAAAAGTGGGCGGAGAGCCCACTTCTTAATAAGTAGACCCATGCGCACTCATGTGAATCAGAAAAAGGCCATCTGTCGCATCCAAATAGAAAACGTGGAGCGGGCAACGGGGTTCGAACCCGCGACATCAAGCTTGGGAAGCTTGCACTCTACCAACTGAGTTATGCCCGCCTTATACTTCAAAACCTAAATATAGAGGAAAATGGACTATTTGTCAATATTTTTCTCTCTTTCCCTCAGATTGCGGCGTTCTTGGGCGGCTTGTCCTCCTGCCACCCGGTTCCTTCCCCTCGCCACCCCTCTGACGAAAAGGATCCGTCCGCGCGAGCGCGGACGGATCCTTTATTCGATCTCAAGTGAATCCAGGATTGAATCGATATCGATATTCTCGGTCGTCTTTTCCGCCTCCCGCGCACCCTTCGCCGTAGGCGTCGGGCCCCGACCGGGCTCGGTTCCCTTTCCCTGAGGCGGCTGAGCCCCGTTGACGTCCCCGATTTTCGCGGTGGCATCTTCGGTAGCGTCAGATGCCCAGATCCGGTGTGACTCGATCTGGGCGAGTTCCTCTTTCGATGCTGGTATCAGGCTCAGCTCATCGGCAACCTTCTGGATGACGGCGCGCCCGACGACCGGGGCCTTGCTCAGCATCCCCTCAAGCAGCGCGTTATCGCAGATATTGTTGATGACACGGGGGATGCCCCGCGAATATCTCTGGATCACCTCGACGGCTTCGCGGGTAAAGAGCATTTTGGTCGCCCCGGCAACTTTAAGCCGATGCTTGATATACTTTTCCGTAGAATCGAGGTTCATATAGCCAAGCCTGAGCCGCATGGCTACCCGCTGATTAAGCGGCTCGTCCTGCTTGAGGGCGTCTTCGATCTCAGGCAGTCCGAAAAGGACAAAGGAGATAAACTTTTTATCGGGGATCTCGAGGTTCAAGAGTCCCCTGAATTCCTCCATGATCTCTCTGCTCTTGAGCATCTGCGCCTCATCCACAAGGATGACCGCCCTCCTGCCGCTCTCCTGGATTTCTATCAGTCTCTTGTAGAGCTGACCCAACAGTTTTATTTTCTCTTCGGCGGGCTCTTCCACGCCCAGCTGGGTTGCGATCCTCGTCAAGAGCCAATCGGCGCTGATCCCCGAATGGATGATAACCAGCATCGATGCCTCGTACTCTTCCTCGGAGAGCGATACCAGGAGTCTTCGGGCCAGCGTTGTCTTTCCGGTCCCCACGTCACCAATGAGAATTGCCAGCCCCTTCATCGACTTGGCGATATAGAGGAGCTTGGTAAGAACGATCGCGTGTTGCTCACTATTGAAGTAGAATTTATTGTCGGGCGTGTTGGAGAAAGGATCCAACTGCATGCCGTAGTATCGATAGTGTTCCATTATCTTGCCGTATGAATAAAACTAATGACCGGTCGTCTACAAAAAGGAGCGGAGAGGTCATACAAACGATATCTTACCCTTTGTCGGCGGCGCCGGTTTGGTCGGCTTGCCTTCCTGGGAGGTCCGTTCTTTTACCGACGGCGCGCCATCCTTCACGGGAGGTGCGGCTTTCCCCCTAAGGGATTTGATCTTCTCGGAGACATCTCTGAAGGAAGGATCCCGGCCGTAGATCTTTTCGAAGAGCGAATACGCCTCATCGGTCTCCCCGAACAGCTCCTGGGAAAGCGCCAATTCGTAGAGGATACCGAGCCGTTCTTCGGGCTTGAGCGTCGGGGTATCGGCCGCCTCCCGGAAGTAGTCGATGCTCTTGTCAAAAACGCCGATATCGCGATAGGTTACTCCCAGCATGATGAAGCTGTCGAGCTTCTTTTTCGGATCGTTTGAGGAGGTTAAGAACTCGGTAATCGCATCGTCAAAGAGACCCATCTCCCGATAGGCGATCCCGAGGTTGTAATGGGTGTCGAAATCCTCTCTCCCGAACTGTTTTTCAACCCCCCGCTTGAACTCCTCGAATACATCCTCGAAGGAGTACTGATCGTCTTTGCCGAGGAGTCCTGCGCCTCCCTTGGATTCAAGGGAGAGATCCTCCTCAAGCACAACCTCTTCCAGCTCCTTTCTCAGGTCAAAGTAGTCCTCACCCTCGGACAGCGGCTCATCCTTTGGCGCCATATTGATCAGCCCCGAGTCGGCGGAGTCCCTGATCTGGGGCTCTCTGGTCGGTTTGACCTCGTGGAGCACGTCGTCTTCGACGATCGTTTCATATTCTTCTTCGGCTATCGCTTCCTCTTCAAGGGAAATCTCGATCGGCTCGGCACCCGTCTCTCCGACGTCGATCGATTCCGAGACCTCCATCTCGTCTACCGTCGAAAAATCGACCTCTTCCTCGGCGGCACCGATTTCCTCAGGCTCTTCAAGCACAATATCGAATTCCGGGGCCCTCGCAGCGGTTTCCTTGGCGCTTCCGGTCGGATCAAGCTCCTTTGCCCTGGTGAGCATAGCGCTTGCGAGCCTCCCGTTTCCGTTCTTCTTTGCGATTTCCGAGATCCGGTAGTATTGTCGGGCCGCCAGCCCATGGTACCTTCCGGGGTCATTCATCTTATCGGCGAGTTCACCATAGAGCTCGGCAAGTTTCTCCTTTGGGGTGATGAAATCGTTCTTCTCGGTGTAGTCGGAAAGGACGTTGGTGGCCTCCTTGAACTGACCGTACTTAACGTAGGTGTCGACCTTCAGCATGACAAGGCGCCCCTCGTTGTCGAGATTTTCGACAACCTCCTCATAACCTTCCTCGACCTGCGGTGCTTCCTGGATAAGCTCCGCCTCGATGATGTCATCCTCCCCGACCTCGATGACCTCCCCCTCGTCGAGCGGCTCGGCCCCGAACGACTCGACCCGTTCCACGGCCCCGCGGTCGATTCCCCCACTCATCATATCTTCAGATATGGTACTTTTGAGATTTTCGTAGAGCGCTTTATAGTGGGCGGACTTCTCTTCCCCTCCGACCTTTTTGCGAAAGGCGATCATCAACTCGGTATAGAGCTTCTCGAGGATGTCTTTCTTCCCCCCGAGCTTCTCATAGACCCTTGTCAGGTCCTCCTTGGCGGAGATGAAGTCGGGGTCTATCGTGAGCATTTTATTGAGTATGTCGGAACTGCCCGTATAGTCGTTGCGCTCCAGCGTGAGCCGTGACTTGAGGAAGAGAAGCTTCATGTTTTCGGGGGCAATCGAAAGCCCCATATCGATGCGGGCCTCCGCCATCTCCCTCTTATTAGTCTTGAGGTAGATTTCGGCCACCTCAACGATCATGTCCATCCGCTGCGAGTGGTGCTTGATCAGCTTCTCATACAGGTTGACCATGTCTTCGACACGGTCCTCCTTTTTTAGCTGCTCGCCGATCTTGACATATTCGTCGAGGCTGTGATCGATATAGCCGTTGCGATAATACGCGTCGGCAAGCCTCATACGAAGCTGGAGGTTTCCCGGCGCCATTTCGGCCATTTTATCAAGTGTCTCCAACGCGCGAACGGTATCTCCCTTTCGCTCGTAGAATTGATAGACAATCTGAAACTGCTGGATTGCGTCTCCGTTGAGATTCTGCTTGTGGTAGAGTTCGGCGAGCTTGAGGTTTATGTTTATCTGGGTGGGGTCGAGCTTCAGGACTTGCTTATACAGGGCGATCGCCCTCAGGTAGAAGCCGTCGTCGGCGTAAAATTTCGCGACAAAATTGTATTCGGTCAGCGCCTCGGCTTTCTTGTTCTCGCGCGCATATAGATCGCCGAGCTTCTGGCGCACCTTAATATCCCTCGGGTCTTCCCTGACGATGCTGGCCAACTCCCTAATGGCTCGGTCATACATCCCCCTTTGGATAAATTTTTGCGCGGAAAGGATGGTTTTGTTCTTATCCAGCGGCATATACCCGTCTCAAGACGTAAAAATCCCTTTTAAAAGTACACCATTTCTCTACAAAAGTCAATAATTATGGACCGGTTCTTACTATTTGGCCGTCTTTCAGATTGTCGACCCCGATACCCTCTACCGTCGGCCGAGTCATTAAGACATCACAGGTACTTATCGAGGAAAGATGCGTCGGCGTAACCTCTCGTGTAGACGGGATCTATCATAATTTTTCTGTAGAGGGGAATCGTCGTCTCTATCCCCTCGATGACAAATTCGGAGAGCGCCCGCCTCATCCGCTCTATGGCGCTTCCCCTGTCCTTTGAAAGGACAACCAGCTTCGCGATGAGCGAGTCGTAATGCGGATTTACGTGAGCTCCGCAGAAAATAGCCGAATCGACGCGAACGCCGGGCCCCCCGGAGGGAATATACTGGGTCACCAGGCCGGACGAGGGCGTGAACCTGAACGGGTCCTCAGCGGTAATCCGGCACTCGATGCTGCACCCCCTGAAATCGACTTCCTCCTGTTTGAGCCTGAGGGGCTGCCCGGCGGCAAGACGGATCTGTTCTTTGACGACGTCGATGCCGGTGACCATCTCGGTGATGCCGTGTTCCACCTGTATCCGCGTATTCATCTCGAGAAAGAAGAACCGCCCCTCTTTGGTTATAATGAATTCGACGGTCCCGATATTTGAATAACCGACCGATCGGGCAAAGAGTACCGCGGCCCTGGCCATATCGTCCCGCTTCTCCGGGCTTATGCCGAACGCCGGCGATTCTTCAATGATCTTCTGGTATCTCCGCTGAATGGTGCAGTCCCGCTCGCCGAGGTGAATGGTGTTGCCGGCATTGTCGGCGACGATCTGAAACTCGATATGGCGCACCTTCTCGAGATACTTCTCGACGTAGATTCCGGGATTCTTCAGGTAGTCCTGGGCCTGTCTTTGAGACTGCTGGAAAGCGGAAGAAAACGTATCCCGATCCGGGACAACCCTGACCCCCCGTCCACCGCCGCCGCCCACCGCTTTGAGGATCACCGGGAAACCGAGTGAGTCGGCAACCGCGAGCGCCTCGCGCTCGTCGAGGAGCGCGTCATCACTGCCCGGGACGACTTCGATGCCCGCGTTTCTGGCGGCGTTCTTTGCGGCCACCTTATCGGCCATGAGGGACATCGACTCGACTCCCGTGCCGATGAAGGTAACGCCTATATCGTGACAGGATTCAACGAACTCGAGGTTCTCGGAGAGCGGACAATACCCCGGATGAATCGCGTCGGCCCCGGTGATCTGTGCCGCGGACAAGATTGCGGAGAAATTGAGGTAGCTGTCCTTGATATCCGCAGGACCGATGCAGAGGCCCTCGTCGGCCATCTGTACGTGTAATGAATCGCGGTCGGCAACGGAATAGACCGCGACGGTCTTGATCCCGAGCTCCTTGAGGCTGCGAATAATCCGAACCGCGATTTCCCCCCGGTCGGCGATGAGGACCTTATGAAACATACCGTCTAAAGCGGCTCAAGGAGAAAGAGTGTCTGTCCGTACTCGACGGGCTGACCGTTCTCAACGACGATCGAGACGACGATCCCGTCCACGTCGGACTCGATTTCGTTCATCAGTTTCATCGATTCCACGATACACAGGACATCGCCCTTATGGACCTCCGACCCAACCTCAACGAACGGGGGCGAGTCCAGCGAGGCGGAGCGGTAAAATGTCCCCACGAGCGGGGAGGTAACCGCCACAAGCTCCCGGTCTTCGGCAACGGCCCCGTCGCGGGACGCCGCGGCGACGACCTTCACATCGCCGGTACTCGGCGCTCCCCGCTTGATTCTGAGCCGTTCGCCGGACCGTTCGATCTCGATCTCGGTGATGTCGGTCCCCCGGATGGCTTTAATGATATCCTTTATCTCTCTGAGATTCATGGTTTCTTCCCCGCAGGGTTACTTTGAGACCCGCTCGATGTACTCACCCGTTCGTGTATCGATTTTCAGGAGGTCGCCCTCATTGATGAAAAGGGGCACCTGCACTACCAGTCCCGTCGAAAGGCGGGCCGGCTTCGTACCGCCGCTGGCGGTATCTCCCTTTACCCCCGGCTCCGTCGAGGCGATCGGGAGCATGACGAAGGTCGGAAGCTCAAGGGATATCGGGGTGTTATCGTGATACAAAACCGTCAGATCCAGACCCTCCGAGAGGAAACTCGCGGAATCACCCACCTGATCGGCCGTTATGTATACCTGGTCGTACGTATCCGTATCCATGAAATGGAAGCCGTCGGAGTCCCGATAGAGGTACTGCATATGTTTCTCTTCGAGACTGGGCCGATCAACCTTTTCACCGGAGCGGAACGTCCGCTCGATCACCGCACCCGTGACTAGGCTCTTAAGCTTTGTCCGGACGAACGCGCCGCCTTTGCCCGGCTTCACATGTAAAAAGTCGACGATGATATAGGGTTTACCCTCGAGCTCTATCTTTAATCCTTTTCTGAAATCTGCCGTTGAATACACCGAATAGACTCCTCAGATTGGGGCAAAAAAGCGACTAAGGCAACACTCTAAACGATTTAGCGATCGTTGTCAACAGATAAGCCCCGCGCTTTCGGACCAGCAGCATATCTTCGATGCGCACCCCGCCCCAGCCGGGAATATAGATGCCCGGCTCCACCGTGATCACCATCCCCTCTTCGAGCACCTCCTCCCCCAGCAGGCTCACGCGAGGAGGCTCGTGGATTTCGAGACCTACCCCGTGGCCCGTCCCGTGTGAAAAATAGTCCCCGTACCCTCGCGCCTGAATATAGCTCCGGGCCGCCTTGTCAACTTCTTTGACGGGGACGCTCGGCTTTATCGTCGCGATTGCCTGCCGCTGGGCCTCCAGGACGATGTCGTAGATCTCCCGCGCCCTTTTTTCTTCATGATCGACCGCGAGCGTGATCGTCTCATCTGAATGATAACCCCTGTACTCGGCACCGAAGTCGATCGTCACCAGATCGCCCGGCACAAGTCTCCGGGTCCCGGCGTGGGCATGGGGCATCGCCCCGTTTTCCCCCGAGGCCACGATGATCGGGAAGGGAAGCGGACCACACCCCCTTTTTTTCATCGCATACTCGAGCTCGACGGCGATTTCGTCTTCCCGCACCCCGACTGTAACGAGGCGCTCCACTTCCTTCATCGAATCTTCGGAGATTCGCACGGCCTCTTTCAACAGTGAGATCTCTTCATCGTCCTTGACCATCCTGAGGCGTGAGATATCGTCCTTCACCGGTACCAGGCCCCTTCCCCGCAGTTTTCCCTTGAGCATATCGAACAGATAGATGGTCATCACATGAGACTCGACGCCGATCCTCTTCATTTTCAGCCGTTTTGCCGCGTCACAGATTCCCTCGATCTTACTCTTATACTCCACCACCGGAAACGAGGTCACCTCGCCCGATGCCTGGGTAGTATATCGCCCGTCCGTCAAAAAGACACCACCCTCCCGGCCGATTACTAACGCCCCATCGCTGCCCGTAAAACCGGAAAAATAGCGGACGTTCTTCATATCGACCAAGATCATCCCGGAGAGGTTGGTACGGTCAAGATACTCAACAAATCGTTTAATTCGTTTTTTATTCATTCTTTTTGATCAGGTGGTCCCGGAGGGCCTCTATGCCGAGGCGATAGCCGGTGATCCCGAAGCCGCAAATCACGCCGACGGCAATATCGGATATGAATGATCTTCTCCTGAACTCTTCGCGCGAAAAAATGTTCGAGAGATGGACCTCGACGACCGGCAGCCCAGAGGCCAAGAGCGCGTCTCGTATAGCGACGGAGGTGTGCGTATACCCGCCCGCGTTGATGATCACGCCGTCGAAGCCTTTTAGTTTCTGAATCGTATCGATGATCTCCCCTTCGCTGTTTGATTGGAAGACCGTTGCCGACACGCCCAGCGTCGCTGCCGCCTTTTGGATCTCCCCAAGGAGACCGTCATATGACATCTTTCCGTATATGTCCGGCTCACGCTCGCCAAGCATATTGAGGTTGGGGCCGTTTATCACAAAAAACTTCATATTCCAAAGGTCCTCTTAATAAAGCGCGAAACGGGGATTACATGAGCTCACGAAGTTTGAGCGAAAAGACCCTTGTCTTGTACCGGGCAAGGGCTTCATTCGCGTGCACGGAAAGAAAGGTCATAAAATAATAGTCGTCGGAGATGACGTGGGCGACCAATTTAAAACGATCGAGCATGACGGTGATGTCCTTGAGCTCGTCCATCTTCAATACGGACAGCTGCTTGTGCACCTCCGCCACGACACCCGAATATTCCGCGCCGATAACGTCAGCCTCAAGACCGATGCTTATGTTCTGGCATGATTCGACGATAACCCCGTCTCTGCCGATTACCATGGCAACGAGACTTCCGGGAACCGCTCGGACCACTTCTTCCAAAACGGTCTTGAAATTTATCATATTAGTTCCGTTTGGCATGTATGACGCGGATGGTTAGTAGAATGAGAGACATGCCGACATTATGACCGCCCCCAAATCGCGGCAGTGCAGCGGAAAACGACCCCGTGCCCGCGATCGGAAAGCACGCTCGCAACGGGAACGCCGCTACGAGTCAATCGCGTGCGCGGCACGCGGCGTGATCTGTTTCTCTCTGAATGCTGTTGATCGACCTCCTCATCGGGATTGCAGGGATCCCGCGCCTATGCCGATCGGTGAGGTAGTCTCCGCGGGCGCCCTCACGATCTTCGGTATTTTCGGATATTGAGGAGCCAGCGATTGAGCCCCTCTATCGTCCGCCTTTGCCCCTCTTCTTCCCCCGAGAGGGGAAGGCCGGCCTCATCCGCCGGGCTTTCGATTGGGATTGAGCCCTCTCCCATTTCGCCCGGCCCTGCCGCCTCTTTCATCCTTTTCTTGACGAAGCCAATCTTCTGCTTGAGGGAATCCCGCGTTGGAAACGTGCCCAGCAGCTCCTCATAGATCGACAGCGCCTTGTCGTAATACCCCTGCTTTACGTAGATGTCCGCGATCGTCTCGGTCGTTATGGTGACGCCTTTCGCATCGGTCGCGTCCGTTTCTCCATCCTGCCGGTCGCTCGGCACGGTCCCGCGCGTCTTTCCCCCCTCGGTACCGGGTGATTGTCCCATCACGGAGGTCCCATCTCGTTGCCCCCCCGACCCCGTAGACGGAACAGGACGATCCGAAAAACCCTCAATGGAGATCTCTTCCTCGCCTTCTTCGAGGATGCCGAATTCGTCCACTAATCCCTGGTCCTCATCGACGGCGCCGTCTTCGACGGCCGCCTCTGACCGGACCGATTCAGATTCCGACGAGGACGGCTCTCCCTCGGTCCTCACCGTCTCCGCGAGTGCCCTTCCGTCGTCGGGTGCCCGTGACGTCTCTTCGCCGACGAGATCACCGAGACTCCCCTCGCTGTCGAGGGCACGTTCCGAGTCCGTCGGGATTTCGATCTCCTCGTCGTCAAGAGAGAGGCCGTCCGCCCCGGCCGTGGTCGCCTCGTCCTCGTCGAGGAGCTGGGCATCTTCGATAATTTCCCCGCCGCCCTCCTGGACCAGTTCGAGCGTTTCGCCTTCGAGAATATCCTCGGGCTGGGCGGCCTTTGGGGCTCCTTTTTGCGGCCCACGGTCGATTGTGGCGAGTTTCTCCTTAACCTCGGCATCGTCGGGCGAGAGGGCCAGGACTTTCGCGAAGCTTTCGCGCGCTTTTTTCGCGTCGCCTTCCTGAAGGCAGATATCACCGAGAACCCGGTGGGCAACGATATTATCGGGAGTAATCGAGACGACCTTCAGGATCTCTTCCTTCGATTCCTTGATCATCCCCTTATCAAAGTAGGCCCTCCCGAGCGCAACACGTCCGCTCATATACTTCGGGTGGGCTTTTGTGCCGTTCAGGCAGAGGTTGATCGCCTCATCCAGCATCCCCGCCTTTCGGTAGAGCTCGGCCAGCGCCGCAAAAACGCGTGAAGACGCGTCCTTTGCAAGGATCGCCCGATACCGCTCCATCTCCGGGGTAATGACACCGATACCTATAGGGACGTCTTTCTTTATCGGGGACGGGATTGGCTTTGCATCCGGTTTTCCCGGCGGGACAAGAGACTTCTCAGGTGTTCTGATATTCTCTTTTACGTCTGCCATAAAAGACCCCTATTGTTCAATGAAATCAAGTATATCTAAGAGAGCAAGTTTTTTCAAGATAAAACGACCGATACCTCCGGTAAGGACAAAATTAATTTCGTTTCCTACCGCTTTTTTATCGACCGCCAGCGCGCTTTCGTACTCCTGTCGCGAAAAGACGGGAAGCGAGAGATCAAAGCCGTACGCGCGCAAAAGGTCGATAATCCTCCCCTTTTCCGCCGAGGAAATGAGTCCCATCTTCTCGGAAAACCCGACGGAAAATCCCATACCCTTGGCAACCGCCTGCCCATGCCTGACGGCGCCGTAGCCGACGAGCTTCTCAACGGCATGTCCGACGGAATGGCCGAAGTTGAGGACGCTGCGAAGCCCCTCCTCCCGCTCGTCCTTTTTCACTACGTCGGCCTTCGTCTGGACCGACCATCGAACGATCGTCATGAGAATTTCGCGGTCTTTCTTGAGGATCTGTTCCCTCTTTTCCTCGAGCACTGCAAACAGCTCTCTATCCAGGACGATTCCATACTTGATGACCTCGGCAAGACCCGACAGGAACTCCCCATCCGGGAGGGACGAGAGGGTATCGATATCGATGAGGACAAATTCCGGCTGATAGAATGCTCCGATGAGGTTCTTACCCTTCGGGTGGTTCACCGCCGTCTTCCCCCCCACCGACGAATCCACCTGAGCAAGCAGCGTGGTGGGAACCTGTATATACGGAATCCCCCTCATGAAGGTCGCGGCAGAGAATCCGCCCAGATCACCGACCACGCCACCGCCAATTGCCACCAACGGTGTCTTCCTGTTGGCGCCGAACTCAAGCAGGGCGTCGTATACTTCCAATAAACGTGGAAAATCCTTTGAGCGCTCACCACTCGGGACAACGATGCTATGAACCCTTCCCCCCGTGCTCTCCAACGCCTGCCGCACCAAATCCGCATAGAGCTCCTTCACCACGGAATCGGTAAGGATGCAAACCTCCTTTTCCCTGAGGCAGCGGCCGATATCCCGCAACACATCGCACCCGATATATATGGGATAGGACCGATCACCGAGCTCTACTGTTATCCTCTCCATCCCTTCAAAAACCTCTCATACTTGTCCAGTACCACCTCCGCAGTTACAGAAGGGTTCTTCCCCTCGGTATCGACGGTGATGTCCGAGACACGATACGACCCGACCCTCCTGGCCAACAACTCCCTGACGGTACCGATCCGGTCCGGCACGTTAAGGATCGGCCGATGACGATCATCCGAGATCCGGGCGATGATCTCCTCGGGCGACGCCGTGAGCCAGACGAGCACACCCGTTCGCTTGAGGTTCTCGATGTTCTTCGTCCTGAGCAGCGACCCTCCCCCGGTTGAGATGACCAGGTCTTTTTCGGCCGAGGACTTTTCGATCACCTCCGATTCTATGTCCCTGAAGAAATCCTCGCCGTACCCCTTAAAGATATCATTGATCGTCATGCCCGTTGCTTCTATAATCCGGTCATCAATATCCACAAAGGCCCTCTTCATCCGTGCGGCGAGAATCTTGCCCACCTCGGTCTTTCCCGTACCCATAAAGCCGACGAGCACCAGATTCGGACTTATCACCAATTCCGTATCCGCTCCACATACGCCTCATAGGCTGCCGTGATGTCGCTTAGGCTGTCGCCGCCGAATTTCGCGAAAAATTCCCTGGCAATCACGAGAGCGACCATCGCCTCGACAACGACCGCCGCCGCGGGGACCGCGCATACGTCGCTCCGCTCGGCCGTGGCCGATACGGCTTCCTTATGCGCGATGTCGACCGAAGAGAGCGGCCGCATGAGAGTGGGTATCGGCTTCATTGCCGCCCGGATGACGAGGGGCTCCCCGTTTGTGACTCCCCCCTCTATCCCCCCGGCACGGTTCGTCCGGCGGTAAAATCCCCGCCCCCGATCGTGGAATATCTCGTCATGTGCAGTCGATCCCTGCGTCTCGGCGAGGCCGAAGCCGTCGCCGATCTCTACCCCCTTGATCGCGGGCACACTCATGACCGCGCCCGCCAGCATCCCGTCCAGCCGACTGTTCCACTGCTCATAGCTGCCCAGCCCCGGGGGGACTCCCACGGCCGTTACCTCGACGACGCCCCCGAGGGTATCTCCCGCCTCTTTTGTCTGATCGATGAGATGTCGAAGCTCCACGTCCCGTAAGGATACGGGGGTCGAGAAAGGAGAATCGTCTGCATTTTTTGCCCGCTCTTCAAGGGAAAGGTCGCCTGCGTCCACATGAATCGGCCCGATTGAGACAACGTATCCGAAAAAGCGGATCCCGAAGGTCGACAGCAGGATCTTAGCCAGGGCTCCCGCGGCGACACGGGCGGCGGTCTCCCGGGCGCTGGCGCGCTCAAGGACGTTCCTCAGGTCACGGTGGTCATATTTCATTGCGCCGGCCAGGTCCGCATGCCCCGGTCGAGGGCGGGTGACCTCCCTTCCCGGGGCGATTTCGCCCTCGGGGCTCATGTATGATTTCCAGTTTTCAAAATCTCTGTTCTCTACGAGGAGCACGATCGGGCTGCCGATCGTCATCCCGCCCCGTATCCCCGAAAGAATCCGGGCCTGATCGGCCTCGATGGCCATCCGCCCGCCCCTGCCGTACCCCTTCTGTCTCCTCCTCAGCTCCCCATTAATCGCCTCAAGGGGCACAGGGAATCCCGCCGGAACGCCCGAAATCAGCGCAACGACGCCTTGTCCGTGAGACTCCCCTGCCGAAAAGAAAGAAAACATCTACCCCTCATAAAAAAGTGCACCGGAACGGATTCAGGTGCACTTGGAATCGTAATCAGGTCGAGCGCCTACTGACCCTTGGTAAGTTCATCCTGCTCCCTCACGATCGTCGGCGTGATGAAGATGAGGAGCTCTCTCCTCACATCGCTCACCGACCTGGTCTTGAAGAGCCAACCGAGCAGGGGTATATCCTTCAGAGCGGGGAGCCCGGTATCGGTGCTGTTTGACGTTTTACGATACAGCCCGCCGATGACGATAGTGTCGCGATTGTCCACGAGCACTTTGGTGATGAGGTTCTTCTTGAGCTCGGTAAAATAGGTGTTCTCCACGCCTGACGTATTAAGCAGCTTCACCGGGTCGCCCTGAGTGTTGTGGGTCAGGTTCAGGTCGAGCTTGATCTTTCCATCGGGCTCGACGGTCGGGGTGATGACGAGCGTCGTGGAGAAGTCCTTATATTCTATCGTCGATGTCAGGGTAACGGTTCCGGTCTCGTTGGTCGACTCGGTCGGGTTACTCTGAGGGATGCTCGTGGTGATATCCAGCGTCGCCGTCGCGTTGTTGAGCACCCGCACCTTAGGTGACTCGATGATGTTTGCCTCGCCGAGACTTTCCAATGCGTGGAGCTGAACGTCGAGGCGCAGGGCGTTATCCAGGAAGCCGATCATCGCCGAGGCGCCGCCGACCGCACCCAGAGACGTCAGCGGTAGGTTCGGGAAGATCGTCTTCGTGATGTCAAAATTGTCGGCATTGTTGATATTGGCCGTATCGCTCCACCCCAGGGACGACTTGATCGATCCGCCCTTATCTCCTCCGTTATATCCCGCGACCCACTTGATGCCCAATTCCTGTTGATAGTTGTCATCCACCTCGACGATCCGGGCCTCGATACGGACTTCCGGCTCCTTGTCGGGGGTATCCAGCAGGTGCACCATCTCGATGATCTTATCGACCCGCTCCTGGGTATCGGTCACGATGATCATATCACCCGACGGGGCCCAGGCGATCGACCCCCGGGTGCTGAGCATCTTCGCGTTTGTAATAGCCGCGACGATATCGACAATCGTGGTGGTGGAGGTCCCTCCCGGCGCGCCCGTCGTATAGGTCGTGCCTGTCGGAGTCGCCGTCGGGGTCGTCGTGGTTATGCCCCCGCCCGGCGTCATCAACGGGGTCGGATTTTTTCGATAGATGACATTCACCTGACGGGTCACCAGCGGCGCATCGTCCTCAAGGTTCTTCTTGAACTTGTATTCGGCCTGGATCTCCTCATTCAGCTTGGCCTGGGTTGTTACGATGATGACGTTACCCCGCTGCACCATCCCAAGGCCCGACAGGCTGACGATGAGATCAAGGGCCTGGTCCCAGGGGACCTTCTTGAGCCTCAGCGACAGCTTCAGGTCGTCGGGCACGTCCGGTTTGATGACGATACTCACGTTGGAAAACTCGGCAATCAGGTTGATGAGGTCCTTTACCTTGGCGTTGCTGAAGATGAGGGTCATGGGCTTACCGGTAAAGATCTTCTCTCCGGGGGCCGCTCCGCTAGGTGCCGTCGGCTCCATGCCCGGCGGCACAACCGGGGATTCAACGGATGGACCCGCCTCTCCCGGGAGGGTGGCCGGAGCAGAGGGCGTGGTCCCCGACGGCTGCGCAAGCTCCGTGCCGGGACCCGGCACCGTGGCGGGGAGCTTTACCGTCGGCTCCGCGGGCGCGGGTGTCGTTACCTCGGGCGTCGTTACCTCGGGAGCCGTTACCTCGGGGGTCGGCGCGGGCGGCGCCGCGTGGGCCGGCGGCGGAATGGAGCCGAGGAGCGCCTCGCCGGCCTTCCTGAAGGATATCATCAGTTTGTTGTCATAGGGAAAGACATTGTACGTATTGAGCTTTCCCGGTATCGCCGATTCCAGTACGACGCGGGTCTTGTCCGGGTATGTGCCGACCCGTATCGCCTTGATATCGGAGCCACCGACCTTGATCTCCTTGGACGGGAAATCATTCTTCAGGCCCTTGACGTCCACGACGAGCCGGTACGGGGTCTCCAGGACAAACGACTCGAAATTCTCGACGCTTCCGTCGGTCAGCACCGTTACGAGCGTACCGTCGGAGGTGTCGTCGGCCACGATATTGATGATCTTCTTTGCAGGCGGAAACGTCGTCTTCGTCGGCTCGCTGACGATCTTGGAGGGCGTCGTCTCCTCACCGACGGCACCCGTCGGCTTCTGTATCTCAACCTGAATCTGGGAGTCGGACGGCTTGGTAATGAAATAGTTCGTGTCCTGAACGAGATATATCTCCAAACGGGCCACCTTCTTCCCGTCGGAAGTCATGTCGAGTTTTGACATCTTACTAATGGTGTCGTTGCCTACCTCAACGTCCACGTTCGGTTCAACAAACACGGCATCGGGAATGTCAACAACAAGCCTGAGCGGGGTTTCAAGCCGGTACGGCGTGTAGTTCAGGGCGGTATTGCCCGTGATGGCGATAACCGTCCGGTCCTCCAGCTCCTTGACGGGGCCGAGAGTGACTGAATTTTCCGCGGAGGGTACCCCGGTAGCCGGTTTGGCGCCGCCGGTGGCGCATCCATGTATCGGCACTATAAGCGCCGAAAGGATGAACAGGACACCAAAACCTTTCAGCCATTTCAATCGGTCCATTTATGAGCCTCCCTTAATCTTTAAGGTCTCAATTCTCTTTTCGACATTTCCGTAAAAATCCTCGTAACCCACCTCAACCTGGACTTCGGTATCGGTTATTCGGACAACCTTCCCGCCGCCGATCTCGGATCCGACGATGATGTTGTAGCCCTTCTTATCGGGAGCCTCCACCATGGCTATTCCCGTCTCTTTTTCGGGATCGTAGATGATGGCGGTCAGTCTCAGCTGTGAGAGATTATACCGCTGAAGAGGCGTAAGCTCTTCCGCGGGAGTCTCAGCCTTCTTTTCCACCTTCAGGGTGAAAGGTCGAAACGGATCTCTCTTGCCGGTGGGGTCGTAGATATATTCCTTATCCATGAGCGAGCCGGTGAGGTTATCAGGCGTGAGCGTCGGGGCGCCGGCAACCGGGGCAAGGGTTACCATGGCGATGTCTTCTCCCGCAACGGTCGTGGTCCCGCCCTTTTCGGGCGTGCCCGTGGGAGCGGGTGTGCTCGGCGGCGTCTTGGTCTCCTTAGTCGTTTCGGGCTTTACCGCTTCCTTCTTTTCACCCTTGTCGGGGGCGGGTTTCGTCTTTTCCGCGACGGGGGGCGTTCCCTTCTCGTTCTTGCCCGGCATCACCGGACCGCCCGTGGTCGGCTTCCCAGGGATCGGCCCCTCTCCTCCGATCGGCACGACGGCACTCGGGGTAAAAGTCGTACCGCCGGCCGGTGCCGAGCTCCTTACCTCGTCGGTCGGTTTCAACTTGTGGATCTTCGGTTCCTCTTTGGTCTCCTTTGACTTGGAAAATCCCGGAATCAAATCCGTCAGGTCCGAGCATCCCGCAAAGAAAAGAGGGACGGCAATGAGGACGAGGCATAAGGAAAATCGTGTCTTTTTCAATACAGTTTCCACTCTCATTTACTCGTTAAATTTGAATGTTACCGCATCACAAGAAATATCGAGGATAACATTATTTTCTTTGACGGCTTTTTTCTTCATCGAGATATCTCTTATGTTGATAATCCGATCCAGTCTCCGCACCTTGTCCAGGAAGACCGCGTAGCTCTGATAGGTCCCCTCGATCCGTATGCTCACCGGAACCTCCGTGTATTTTTTGTCCTTAATCAGGACCTCTCTATCCGGCTGAAAGAGGAGAAAGGTAAGGCCTGATTCACGCCCCTTCGTGGAGATATTCGAGAGTATGCCCGGGATCTCCGAACTCTTAGGGATCTGTACCAACAGGAGGTTCAGGTCGGCCTCAAGTTCGCTCACCTTGGCCTTATAAGTCACCAGGTTTTTCTTGGTATCCTCAAGCTTCTGGAGCTCTTTCTTCTGGCTGTTCAAGTCATCGCTGACCTTGGTATACTCAGCCTGCTTGCCGGTGTATATCCCGAAATAGTAAGCCGCCGCTATCAGGACCACGGTCCCGATGAGAATAAGCCCCTTATACTGAGCGGGGAGCTTCTTGACCATATCTGCTGAAAACGCCATTTCTTTCTCCTGCTACCTCAATTCGTCCTTATCCGTCCCGATGCAAAATTACCCTTCTTTCTTCTTCTCCACCGGTATCTCGGTGGCCGGATATTTAACCTTCATCGTCAGGGTAAAGCTGTTGACGGGAACCCCTCCCGATGTCGCCTTTTCGCTCTTCACGAGGTTCACGTTGGTAAAGTAGGGCCTGTTGGTGAGGCTTAACATGAAGGAGGCGATCGTTTCGTTGTCCGATGCATACCCCTTTACGGTCAGGCTGTCGCCTTTCAGGGTGAACTCATCGATCCAGAGGGTCGGGGGAATGGCCTGCGAGAATTCGTCGAGGAGATGAACGGGACCGTTACGACCTACCTCGAGGGTAGTGATAACGTTGCGTTTCCCTTCCAGGTCCTGAGTCTTCTTCTTGTATTCGTTGAGGTCACCGACCTCCTTCTTCAGATCGGCAACGGATTTGTCGACGCTGCCCTTTTCGTCGTCTACGCTCTTTATCTTATTGTTGATGTTTATATGGAGATATGCAATACCCCCAAAGGTGAGCAGGATACAGAAAATATACAGGGCAACCTGCTGCTGAAAGGTATCCGTCTTTTTGACTTCTCTGGTTGCGAGGAGATTTATCTTAATCATCGGTCACCCACTCTTCTCAGTGCCAAACCGACTCCCACCGACCCAAAGGGGGCAATTTCCTGGATATATGCGGTGTCAAAAAGCTTCTCGTTGTAATCGATATTCGCAAAGGGATTGATAACCTCGATGGAGATGCCCGTCTTGTCGGCGATAATCTTTGGAAGACCGGGGGTCTTAGACGTGCCTCCGGAGAGGTACACCTTACTGATTGAATGGTGCGCCCCCTGGGAGAGAAAATAGTCGATGGTCTTCTGGATCTCCGAAGCCACAAGGTCTCCGGAGACCTGATCGATCACCTTCTTCATATCGTCGCGCGAGATGTTCTTGCCCCCCTTGCCGAGCTTGAGCGCCTCCGCGTCGTCATAGCTGATGGAAAAGCGCTTCTGGAGCTCCTCGGTATACTGGTTACCGCCCGAGGCGATATCACGCGTGAAGGCGCTCATCCCGTTCTTCATAATGTTGATGTTGGTAAAGCTCGCACCGATGTTGACCAGAGCGACGATATCGCCGGTCTCAAACTGGTAGTTGACGTCAAACATGTTCTCGATGGCAAAACAGTCGACGTCAACGATGACGACGTTAAGCCCGGCCTCGCTGATGACCGCCACATACTCATTGATGACGTCCTTCTTGGCGGCCGACAGGATTACTTCCATCTGGCCGGAGCCGTCGTCAAGGGTGTCAAGGATCTGAAAATCGATGTTGACGTCGGAGATATCGAAGGGGATATACTGCTCGGCCTCCCACTGGATCGATTCCTCCAGCTCCTCCTTCGACATGGAGGGAAGGGAGATCTTCTGAATACGAACGGCGTTTCCCGATACAGAGGTGACGACGTCTCTGACTTTGACCTTCAGGCTGGAAACGAGGCTGCCGATGGCGTCAACCACGGCGGCCGTGTCCATAATCGCCCCGTCAACGATCGTCTCCGGATGAAGCTCCGCGATGCCAAAGTTGGTGAGCTGATACCCCTTCTTGGCCTCTTTGATCTCGACCAGTTTGATCGAGCTTGACCCTATATCTATACCGATAACGTCCTTCTTCCTTCCAAACATTTTCTTTCCCCTGGACTATGTTGATGAGCTCGCAAAGACCTTCTCCTTCTCGTCCAGATCGAGCCCGAGCGCGAAGAGTATCTTCCGCTTCGTATCCATGCGGCATTCCTTCCCCTTTTCGATACGGTCGATAGTCAAAGGAGAAACCCCGGCTTTTCGTGCCAGCTCCGCCTTGCTCATGAGAAGCTGTTCCCGATAGTTCTTTACGTTATTATGTCTCAACCGCCTCCCCCCTGAAGTAATGAGGTTATTATTGGTATTGTACTGATATTCGTTTTTTGGACATTATAATAAATGGAAACGGGCAATGTCAAGCATTTTTTATGCATAATTAGTATTAAATTATACGTATCTTATTTTATTTATCGTATTTAAATACCATAAATTAGCTATACAAAGCGGAAAGCGATGCATATTTTCCCGATTCTTTCGCCGTCAAAAGCAATCGTCGGTCTCGAATCGAAGAAGAAGAGGGGAAAAGGAGTAATTCGTTGCATTGGTGGCGGTACCTGGGCAGGGATATCGACAGGCGGCGATGGGTGAGCTCATAAATGTCCACGATAGTGAATATCCAGCGAGCTTTGTCTCCGTCCTCGCCGTGCGGGCGACTCCCTTTTTCATTCAGGTAGGGAAAAGGGACAGGCGACTATGGAGACACGCCATCCTGCGCGATAAAGGAGACCCCGGGAAAAAGGGCGCCCGATGCGAAACATCGGTGGATAGAAAGGACGCATGCGCCCACACCTTGCCGGAGATGAACCGGAACGAATACGCGCGTCTATATCTTGCCGTCGAACCGTGGAGAGAGCCGTATCGACGTGACCTTCAGCGTCCTCCCATAAAGCGCCCGGGACGCGGCGTATGGTCCGCCCCCCCATGTACCTATGGTACGGACATGCTCCGATCCCTTCCGCCTTCCTTGGCGGCATAGAGGGCTTTATCGGCGACCTTCATCAGACTATCGGGAAGTCTCGCGTTGTCGGGGAAGGTTGCGATGCCCACGCTCACCGTCACCGATATCTTTTTCTTGCCGGAAGGAACCGGGTTCTTCTTCATGGCCTTCCGTATCCGCTCAGCCGTGACAAAAGAGCTCTTATTCGAGCTGTTAGGCAGCAGCACCGCGAATTCCTCGCCCCCGATCCGTGAGACAACATCGACCTTCCTCGTTGCGGAAAGGATCGTCTGTGCCACCGCCTTGATCACTTCATCACCCGCCGGATGACCGTAGGTATCGTTTATCGCCTTGAATTTATCGATATCAATCATGAGGAGCGACAGCGGCTCCGTATAGCGATCCGCGTGCTCCCAGGTCCGCCTGAGGGCCTTATTGAAGCTTCTCCGATTATAGAGGCCGGTGAGAGGATCGGTGACGGCAAGCCGCTTGAGCTTTGCCATCGACCTGATGCCCGTGATCGAAACGGCGGCCAGGTTCAACACGACCTCAATCAGTCGGATATGGAAGGACGATGGAGGGGTCTTGGAATGAGTATGAATCGTAAAGGTCCCCGTGACGCCTTCTTCGTAGACCAGTGGGAAGACGGCAAGCGATCCCTCGCCGTCCACCGGGATCGCCTCGCCAAAGATATCGCGCCTTCTCTCCTTTTGCGAAAACACGAGATATTTATTGTTCCGGCAGACCCACCCCACCAGCGAATCATCGTTACTGAAGCGCCGCCTCTCGAACTTTTCGGCGTCCTGGCCGCATGAGGAGATGATCTCACTGTCGGCACCCCGTGTCACGGTAAAGGCCATGGTTCGGACGGGAAGCATTCTCTGGCAAAACCCGTAGACGATCGTGCAGACGTCTTTCGTCCGTCTGGCCCCCGCGAGCTCCCGGCTCACCCCATACAACTCCTCAAACTCCGTAAGGCCCAGGGACAATCTTCTGAGGTGCACGATGATGTTTTGCATATCCCGAACCATTACCGCGACAAGCTCGAGAAAAGCGACGTCTTTTTTCGTTATCCCGTTTTCTCTCCTGCTATCGCACACCAACAGTCCCAACGACTCATCCCCGTCGACGACCGGGACGATCGAGATCACGCAAACCCCCTGCGACGTTTTGCGGTAATATCCTGGATCGATCCGATGCGATCCCTGTCCGGAGGTCAACAGCAGCGGCATCTTCTGCCCCAAGGCCTTGCGATAAATCTCAAGGTCCATACGCGCCTCGAAATCGAAGGCCTCGTCTGTGGAGACGCCTTCACGGATCCTGAGGAGGTCCGAACTGCCCGAAGGGACGAGAAAGGCGACCGTATTGGCCGCGAGCGCCGCCTTCGCCCGGTCGAGGATCTCAAAGAGGAGGTCATCGATATCCGCAAGGGTCCTGGCGGCCTCTTTACCGACCCCTTTCTCCGAGATTGATTTATCTCGCTCAAAGATCCCGGAAAAGACGCCCTTGAGGTCCTCTTCAAAACGCCTGAGCCTTTTTGCGGCCTCGTGCCGACGGAGAGATTCAACCCGCCCGTAAAACAGGAAGAACCCGAAGAAGAACAGCAGCATAAGCCCACGCTCGATTGATTCCGAGACTGGGGACGCGTAATCGGCGACCAGGAAGCGCGGGAGAAGATCGGCGGCGACCAGGAGTGCAAAGAGAAGAAATCCGATGCCCGGTCGGATCGTCAGCGCCAGGATCGATGCCGTAAAATAGGTGACGGGTAAGAGCGGAGAGGACAAAAAGCCGGTGATCTGAACCAGGACCGCCGTAATTATGACAAACAGGACACCGAACTCGATTTCCGCAAGCCTCAGGCCCGACGACCTGCCGAATCGCACGGCCGCCCTGATAAAGAGCCCGAGTAGCGGCACGACGAGAACCACCCTCGTCAGGGCATATTCGGCCCGGGGGACGAAGAAACCGAAGATGACGAGTGAGAAATAGATGCAGAAGACGGCAAGGGAAAAATAGGCCGAAACATATGAGCCCCTTTTCAGTTGTCTCCTCCCATCAGGAGGACCTGGGCTTCCCGTGCGGAGTCCGAATCCGGGGAGAGTCGAATCACCTCCTTGAACTCCGCGTCCGCCGACATTGCTTTATTCAGCTTCAGATAGGCTTTCCCGAGCAAGAGGTGGGCATCCGGGGAATCCGGGGCGTAGCCGAGGAGCCGTTTCGTGATTTCCGCTACGCCCTCATAGTCCTTCAGGCTCAAATAGACCAGCGCCAATTGATAATAGGGCGGGAGAAAATCTTCCTTTATCTGAATCGTTGATTTGAAATACGTTACGGCTTTTTCCTGGTCTTTCATCGCCAGATAGGTAAGGGCGATGTTGTAGTAAGCCTTTTCCGGCTCGTGAAAGAGGATGTTGTCCAAGGCCTTATTGAACTCGGCGATCGCCTCGTCGTACCGGCCCAATTCCCTCAGGACAATCCCCTTACCGACGTACGAGCTCGAGTAGTTCTTGTCAATAGACAGTGACTTATCAAAATAGGAGATCGCAAGATCATATCTCTTGAGCATATAGCAGGCCTGCCCCATGGAGAAATAGAGCTCCGGCACCTTTTTATATTTCTCGGCCGCGAGAAACTCCTCCATGGCAAATGACGGCTCGTTGCCCGAGAGTCGCGCGATGCCCATATTATAATGAAGGGTGTATTTTGCATCGTTGTAGTCCGATGTTCCGACATTCGTCGGGGTGCTCACGCACGCGGTAAGGAGGACCGCAAAGAAAAGGATGACAAAGGTATTTTTCATCATATCGCTCACAATGATATCAATAATCTGACGACCGACTGATGTCCGCCCCGGCCGGTGCCCGTGTCTTTTCCGCCCTTTTGCTCGGTCGGCTTCGTTCCCTCAGTGCGGTCGACTTGCTTGAACCCCTCTCTCTTGGGCATCTCTCTGATGGATGCGATCTCTTCGGATATCTCCTGGCCGAGGTCAAATGATTGCTCCTTCTGCTCCGTTTTCCGCACCGTTATTCGGTCCGGAGTCCGGTCGCTTTTCTCCACCGGCTTGCGCTCAGGTTTCTCCTCCGTTCTTCGTATCGGTTTTGCGGCCGGCTCCTTCTTCTCTTTCTTCTCCTCCTTTTTCGGCAGAGGCTTTTCTTCAGCGGATACCTCGTGAACGATGTCGCTGAGGCTCTCGTACTCCTCGGGTTTCGGGGGTGGCTCCTCTATGGGGACCTCTTCGAGGACTTCCTCGTATACTTCTTCGTACTCGGTCTCCGATTCACGCATCCGGGCTTCCGCCTTCTTCGCGCTCGCTTCCGATGCCTTCCTCTCCTGCGACTCCTGGAAATTATCAACAAAGGGCGCCAGATTCGTGACGTACTCGGATCTCTTCTCGGGTGAAAACCCGTCGAAGCTTTCCCGCACCATCATGAACCCCATATCCTCCGTGAATCGAACGGCCTCCTGCTCCAGGGCGATGCGCGCGGATTCGGACGTCGGGTCCTTATCCGCCGTGTAGAAGAGCCGCTCCCCTTCCTGTATGATATGAAAACAGATGACGACAGGCTGGCTCTTCCCCTTTCGCACCGAGACGATGAAGGCGTCCGCCTGCTGGGACGGCCCCGTGACGGCAACAATCGGTCGGTTTGTGGACACAAGAAGCGTGATAACGTCGGAAGGCTGCGCGTCGAGCTTTTGAAGGGAATGGTTAACGGTAAACATCTCAACCATAACAATTTTGTACACTTTATCAGACTCTGTAAATCTTGTCAATCAATACGCATCGAAGGGAAACGGACCCGGGCGGCTGAGGGAAAATCCGGGGCAACCGAGACGGCACCCACCCTCTTGTTTCGGACGTGCCGATGAGCACCGGCCGCCCGCCTTTTGCCCCTCGGCGGTTGTGGGAAGGCCCGCCCTCAGCCCTTAGGAAGCCGACCTTCGCCGATCGAGTCCGTGCGCGGTAGTCGTCTCTTGCCGGATTATTGCCCTTCCCTCATAAAACCCTTGATTTCACGATTCAATTTCACTATACTTATATTTCAATATCACCCTTGCATTACAGGAGCCTCCCATGCCGTCATACAAGCGGGAATTCGTATTTTCAGGTGACGATCTCTTCATTCACGATTTCCCGGAAAAGACCCGGATCATCTATCCACTCGAAGCGCTGCCCGGCCTCAATCGATGAGCGCGCCGAGATCATAAAGGCGCTGGACCGACCCTTCGGCGCGCCTCCGCTCATTAGCCAGGTAAACTTCGCCTCCCGCGTTACGATTGCCTTTGACGACCCCTGCCTTCCCGTTCCCCATATGTATCGCGACCCGAGGGGCCAGGTCATCGAGGTGGTGATCGAAAAGCTCCTGGCCGCCGGCGTCAAGAAGGAGAATATCCGTCTCATCTGTGCCGGCGGGCTCCATCGCAAGTGGACCCTCCCGGAGCTCCGGGCGATTCTCGGCAAGAAGGTCGTTGACGAGTTCAGACAGCAGATCAGTTGCCATGACGCGGAGGATCCCCGGCAGATCGTCTCGC
This sequence comes from uncultured delta proteobacterium, assembly GCA_963792965.1. Classification (GTDB taxonomy): domain Bacteria; phylum Desulfobacterota; class Zymogenia; order Zymogenales; family Zymogenaceae; genus CAWBYW01. The sequence goes on from CAWBYW010000009.1 coordinate 272,811, forward strand.
TCGGCACAACCTCGGAAGGTGAGGACGTGGAGATAAACCGCGCGGCCATCGAGTGCGATCTTCTCATCTACGTCAACCACAACTATATCACCATGAACGGGGGACACAAATCGGTCGCCGTAGGGCTTTCCACCTATAAGAGCGTCCGTCACCATCACCGCCCCCCCGCCCTCAAGATCGGCTCCCTGATGGATCCGACGACCTCCGGCATGCACGCCTCCATCAACCGCATGGGAGAGGTGATCAAGGGACACGTCAATCTTTTTCAGATCGAGTCGGTCATCAACAACGACCTGTGGCCCGGCTCCCTCAAGAAACATCTCACCCCCATCGGACGGACGACGAGCCGCCAGCCCACGTCCATCGTGAAGGCTTCGATCCCTCTTTCGGCGAAGATGTCCGGCAAGATCAAGGCGTACGTCCGCGAACACCTGAGGGCCGGCTACAGTATGATCGGCGTCAATGCGGGAAAAGTCGAGGAGGTGCATAAAAAGACCCTCGAGCTCCTCTTCCCCCAGCAGAACACCCTGGTTCGGGGCCAGTCCGATATCGTCATCTACGGCGTCCCGAATTTCTGCCCCTATTCGACCTTCTCGACCATCAACCCTATGCTGGTCATCACGATGGCGATGGGGTACTACTTCAACTGCCACCGTAACAAGCCGCTCGTCAAGAAGAACGGTGTCGTGATCATCAATAATCCGCTGACGGAGCAGTTCAACCCGAGGCATCATCCCTCCTATATCGACTTCTACAAAAAGTACCTCCCCAGCACGCCAACCCGGAGACGATCCCCGAAAAGCTCGAGGAAGCATTCGCGAAGGATCAGAACTATATCGACCTGTACCGGACACAGTTCGCCTTCCACGGCGTGCATGCGATCCTGGCATGGTATTGGGCCTCCAAGGGGCTCACCCACGTAAAAAACGTGATCGCCGCGGGGGCCGACCCCGAAGTTGCCAAGCACCTGGGGCTCCTGCCCGCCGCCGACCTCACCTCCGCCATTACGATGGCTGAGGAGATCATGGGCAAAGACGCCTCGCTCTCCTACCACTACCTGATCCCGCTCTCAGCGGTGGACGTAACGTAGGCCGCCATTACGGGAACAGAACAGTGGACAAGATACGGCGACTTTCGATAGATGAAAGTCTGTGCCCGATATCGGGCAACCCATGTGGTGGAGGTAGTAAATGAAGAAGATCATTGTCGCAATTTTGGCTTTATTCTCTCTGGCTCTCTTTCTCCCGGCCGCTTTCGCGGCCGACCCCGATGCGCGCTTTGCGCCGACGCTGAGGGTAGGCGTCGCCTTTGACGCCGAGGCGCCCCACCCTGTCGTTCGTAGACCGGGACGCAAATCTGCTCAACATCAAGACACTCGACGTGAGCCTTCCGAACGCCGGCCGGCTCTACCTTGCCACCGAGCTCCCCTACAGGGTGACCGACCGGCTCACGGTCTCGCTTGAGGGCGACTGGACGTTTTCCGGCTCCGGCAGGGAGATGGACGAGGCATACAGCGGTGCTTTGGCCGCGGCAGCCAGGCAGTGGGACGCCGACGGCACCCTCCACTGGGTATCGGCCGATTTCTTGGTGTCGTACGCCCTTATCAAGGACGCCGCGTTGATAAAAGATCTCTCGGTGGTCGCGGGCCTGCGCTGGGACTACCAGATCAATGAACTTCGACGAACGCGCGCTTCACCGGCAACATGTCTCCTCGACCGGTCGACACGATCAACTTCAGGATGCAGACCCTGACGCCCGTCGCTGGGCTCAACTGTACCCTCACGGGCATCAAGTCACGGGATCTGGGGAGGCGACATAAACCTCCGCGTCCTGGCAGGGCCGGTCGTTTGGGGGCATGAGGATTACACCGAAAAATTCGGGAATGGGATTCAAAATTTTATTGAGTTCGATAATGACCTGAGCCACGGCTATATCGTGAAGGCCTTTGCCGACGTCACGGTGCTCTCAGGCTCAGATCGCCCCGTGTGTCGACGGCTCGCTCTCCATTTTCGCCCAGTATACCAAGACCAACGTGAAGGGCGCGATTGAGGGAGAGTCCTTCCGGGCATGGCCCGTTTCAAACGTCCCCGGGCGATTTCGAGGCTGACAACAGCGTGTTCGTCGTCGGCATCGCCGCATCCTTGGCGTTCGACATCTGCGGAAAGCCGACGCCGCCCGCCCCTCCCGCCGCGCCCGTCGTGCCGGCTCCTGCGCCCCAGCTGACGCCGATGAGCCAAAAGTAGATCGGCACTCCTACAAGATACGAACCGAGAGGGGCGGCCAAAAGCCGCCCCTCTCTTATTGTAAGAGTCGGGTCGCATCTCGCCATCCCCTACGAATTGCCAATCTTCATGACATCCAAACGGATCTGGGGCTCGGAGCTCGGACCGGCCTTTGCCTGATGAGTGCACTTAATGCTTGACTCGCTATAACAAGCGACATTAGAATCCGTTAACATGCACCGTTAGTCTCTCTTCGCGTGGACAGAGGTGGAATCTCACATCGCCACCGACCATCGTCCGTCATCGGAGCAATCCGGGCCTTCTTAGCGTTCATAGAGAGAATCCCGAATAAGCAGCAAAACATGGGAGGTAGAAAATGAAGAAGATCGTTCTCGTAATCCTGGCCTTATTCTCTTTGGCCCTCTTTATCCCGGCGGCCTTCGCGGCCGACCCCGATGCGCTGCGTGGTTCAAGCCGACGCTGAGGGTCGGCGTCGCCTTCGACGCCGAGGCGCCCCATTACGCTTCGAACCAAGGGGAGTCGCTGTTCGGCATCGACGAGCCTCGACGCTGAGACCTCCCGAGCACCGCGCGGCCCTATCTTGCCCTCGAGCTCCCGTTTGCCGTCACCGACCGGCTCACGATAGCGCTTGACGGCACTGGTCGTTTACCGGCTCGGGAAGAGAGCTGGACGAGACGATATAACGACGCTCCGGAGTCCCGGCGAGATACTGGGATTCCGACGGCACGAGCCACTGGGTATCGGCCGACCTGCTGGTATCCTATGCCCTGATCAAGGACACGCCGGTGATAAAGGATCTCTCGGTCGTCGCCGGCCTCCGCTGGGATTACCAGAGCGATGAGCTTTGAGCGACCCCCACACCGCTATTGGGGTCGCTATCTCGCCTGTCCGATACGATCGACTTCACGATGCAGACCCTGACGCCCGTCGCCGGGCTCACCTGCACGCTCACCGGCATCAAGCACGGCATCTGGGGGGGCGACATACACGTCGGCGTCCTGGCGGGTCCGGTCGTATGGGGGCATGAGGATTATAAAGAGATGTTCGGGAACGATCGCCTTCCGTTGACCGTTCAAGGACGATCTGAGCCACGGCTATATCGTGAAGGCCTTCGCCGATATCACGGTGCTCTCAGGTCAGATCACCCCGTGGATCGAAGGGTCGGTATCTATTTTCGCGACAATTGACCAAGACCAACGTGAAGGGCGGTGGTGGATGGCGAAGCGATCTTCTCAGACACCGGCGGTCGTCCGCCACCGTCCCCGTTCGATTTTGAGTCCGATAGCAGCGTGGTCGTTGTCGGGATCGGCGCATCGCTGGCGTTCGACATCTGCGGAAAGCCGACGCCGCCCGCCCCTCCGGCCGCACCCGTCGCGCCGGCTCCTGCGCCACAGCTGACGCCGATGAGCCAGAAGTAGAGCGGACTCCTACAAGATACGTACGCAGAGGGGCGGCATCAAGCCGCCCCTTTCCTACATCAGCATTTTTGCAGAGAATGGGTTGGCCGCCTAGCCTCTCTTCAATATCAGGTACTTTTCCTTGAACTCCTTGATCTCGCCCGCCTCCGCGAAGCTGTAATATTCTCCCTGGCCGATGATGATGTGGTCGTGGACTTCGATATCGATCATGCGGGAGGCAAACACGAGGTTCCTGGTGATTTCGTAGTCCTGGGGTGAGGGCTTGGAGTGCCCGCTTGGGTGGTTGTGGACGAATATCATGCCCGAGGCGTTATGGCGTAGCGCCTCCTCGATGATCTTGCGGGGATAGACCATCGACTGGTTGATGGTCCCCTCGTGCAGGGTCTCGGTGTGGATGATCTCATTTTTGGCGTTGAGAAAGATAACCTTGAAGACCTCGTGCTTGAGCGACATCATCGACACCTTCAGATACTTGAGCACGTCGCCGGCCGATCGGAGGTATTCGCGGTTCCTGATTCGCTCCCTGAGGTAGAGGGTGGGCGCCGCCAGAAAGAACTTTATCAGAAAGGCCGCGTTTTCCCCCATACCCCCGACCGAAAGGAGCTCCTCCCTCGGTGCCTCCAGCACCCCTTGGATGTTCTTGAACCGGCGAAGCAGCTCCTTGGCGATGGGCTTTGTGTCTCTTCTCGGGATGGCGAACGTGAGGAGAAGCTCGATGATCTCGTAGTCGGCAAGCCCCTCGCCCCCCGCCTTGATGAATCGCTCCCTCAGCCTCTTGCGGTGGCCGAGATGGTCTTGTTTATGCGCGTCTCTTTTATCCGTATCGTTTGTTGACGACACCGCCGCCTCGCCAATGACTCCGACCTATTGTACTGTAAAATGGGAAAAATCAAAGAAAAATATTAACTTTTGACAAGGCGGGCGATGAAAAAGCCGTCCGGTACGTCAGGCTGGTCCTCGGCAAGCCGATCGGGAGTAGAGAAGACGGCCCCATCGGAAATGAGTGGCGCGCACGCCTCCCCGACGTACGGCGTCACGTCGTCGAGTCTAAACTCCGGATGCGCGCCGAGAAAGTCGCGTACAGGCCGATACCCTCGTCCGGATTGATCGTGCAGACCGAATAGACCAGAGCGCCCCCCGCCTTCAGAAACTCGGCCGACGACTCGAGGATCTCCCGCTGTTTCTTCGCCAGTCCGGGGAGGTCTCCCGGCACCAGCCTCCACTTGATCTCGGGGCTTCTCCTGATGATGCCGAGGGCGCTGCAGGGCGGGTCGACGAGGACCCGGTCAAACCGTGTATCCGGTATCAACGGCGCGCGCGTGATATCGGCCGCCACGACTGAGAGCGACCGGATGCCGAGACGTCGGGCGTTTTCGGGGATCTTGCGCGCCCGGCCCTCGTTTATCTCTACCGACAACACGCTCCCCTCGTCCCCCATCAGCTCCGCGCAGAAGGTCCCCTTGATCCCCGGCGCGGCACAGACGTCCAGCACCGACATCCCCGGCCGCACGCCGAGCGCGATCGGAGAGAGCTGCGATGCCTCGTCCTGCACCGAGAAGAGCCCCTCCCGAAACGCCTCGTCCTTAAATATCGCCCCACCCCCGCGGAAAAGCACCCCGAACGGTGAAAACCTTGCCGCGGACACCGCGTAGCCGCTACCGGAGAGGCGTGCTATGAGCTCTTGTCTGGTTACCGTGGTGGCGTTCGTCCTGAGGACGACCGGGGCACGCTCGGTGTACCGGAGGGCTACGGCGGTCGCCCTATCGATGCCGAAACGATCGATGAGAAACGACGCCAGCCAACGCGGAACGGAATAGCAGATGGAGAGAAATCCGATAGGGTCCTTTTTGGGGGAGGGGTAATCGATCGTCTCTATCCCGCGCAGGGCCGACCTGAGCACGCCGTTTACAAACGATCCCGAGCTTTTTTTGCCGAGGATTGCGGTAAGCTTCACCGCCTCATCGACCACAGCATAAGCGGGGACCTTCTCAAGGAAGAGGATCTGGTAAAGTGCGCTGCGCAGGATGTTCAACACGTCCGTATCGAGGGACGGCAGGGGTCGTTTTGAAAAGTGGGCCAGCACCCAGTCGATGTGCCCGAGGTTTCTCAGTGTGCCGTACGTGATCTCGGTGGCAAGCGCCCGATCCTCTATGGTGAGGGTCCTGTCTCTCTCCAGGAGGATATCGAGGATCGTGTCGGAATAGGCGCCGTCCTCAAGGACTGCGTTCAGCGCCCAGACGGCTGTGTTACGCGGACCCGACATATCTCTGATTCAAAATGGTAAGTGGAAATGCTGGGGCGAGCGACCGACAAGCCGCCATGTGGGTTTACACAAGCGACGTTCCGATGGGGATTTTCTTTCCCCTGAGGAACTCCCCGGCCTCCATGCGTCGCTTCCCCGGCGCCTGAAGCTCCGTGATGACGACCGTCCCCCCGCGCGTGGCGACAAATATACCCGCGTCGTTCGTCCGGATTATCGTCCCCGGCGCGGCCTTGTCTCCCCCGTCGACGAGTGCGACCCTGAATATCTTGACCGTTTGATCTCCGAGGGTCGTGAAGGCACCCGGTCGGGGACTCATCCCTCTGACGCGATTCCTGATCTCGTCGGGGGTCGTCGTCCAGTCGATGCGCCCCTCTTCCTTCTTGAGCATAGGGGCGCGTGTCATTTTTGTCTGATCCTGAGCGACCGGGACGATCTTTTTTCCCTTGATGCCTCGGATCGTCTCGACCAGGAGTTCGGCCCCGACCCAGGCAAGGCGTTCGGTTAGCTCGCCGGCGGTCTCATCCTCGCCGATTGTTACTTCGCGGGCCATCAGGATATCTCCGGTATCCATCCCCTCGTCCAGCTGCATCGTCGTCACCCCGGTGACCGTCTCTCCGTCGATGATTGCGCGCTGGATGGGCGCCGCCCCGCGGTATTTCGGCAACAGCGACGCATGGACGTTGACACAGCCGTGGGGGGGGATTTCAAGGACGGCTTTCGGTAGGATCTGGCCGTAGGCCACCACGGCGCAGAGATCCGGCGCAATCTCGCGCAGGCTTTCGATGAATCGGGGATCTCTTGCGCTTTCGGGGGCCAGGACCGGGACACCGTGCGCCTGGGCGACTTCCTTTACCGCGCTCTGAGCCGGGCTCCATGCCACGCCCCTTGGGGCGGTCGGGCTGGGTCACCACGGCAGCCACACGGTCTTCTCCCGAAAGGAGCGCCGTTAGCGACGGGACGGCGAAGTCGGGGGTGCCCATGAAGACAATCGTGATGGGTCTACCGCTCACCGTTGTCGTCGTCCTTCTTTATGAGTCCCTTCCTGACCTTTCGCTTATAGATATCCCGCTTCAGGCCGCTCACCCTGTTGAGGAGCAGCACGCCGTCCAGGTGATCTATCTCGTGCTGGAAAACGACCGCCAAAAGACCCGTCGGCATCAAAGATCCGCTCGTTTCCCTCCCGGTCGATCCCCGTGACGCAGACCCGTTCCTTGCGCTTGATCTTCTCGCGAAATTCCGGGAGTGACAGGCACCCCTCTTCGTAGACCTGCTCGCCGTCGCAGGATATGATTTCGGGGTTTGCCAGCAGGATCGGCTCCTTCTTCTCTTCGTCCTTGACATCCAGAACGATGATCCGCTTATCGATGCCCACCTGGGGGGCGGCCAGCCCGACCCCGGGGGCCGCATACATCGTCTCCAGCATATCTTCCATGAGCTTCTTGATATCCCCGTTGACGTCTTCTACTTCGTCCGCCCTCTTTGAGAGGATTGGGTCCGGGAATGTTACGATATTGAGTATAGTCATAGCGCAAAATGATTAAGTTACCTAATCTTATATTATAGCATATCCGTCGGGTCGATATCAACCGATATCATAACTCCCCGGCGCTCTTTCATCCCTCCGTCGAGCCCGATCTCGCCCAGAAGCTCAAAAAGGGACCTACGCTCCTGACCCTTCATCAAAATCTGGTAGCGGTAGCGGTCCATTATCCGGGCGATGGGTGAAGGGACGGGGCCGAGGATCTCGACGTCAAGCCCGCGGTCGGAAATGGCCCTGCGGCACTCATCGCGTATCCTGATCGACTCCCCGCACACCGCGTCCTGGTCCGTGCCGACAAGCCTGACCAGCACGATCCGCGAGAAGGGCGGGTAGGAGAGCTCGGCCCTGATTTGCCGCTCTTTTTCGGCGAACGCTGTATAGTCGTGATCGGCGGCCGCCTGTATCGCGTAGTGCTCCGGGTTATACGTCTGTATCAGCACCGTCGAGACGGTGTCCCCCCGGCCGGCCCTTCCCGCCGCCTGGGTCAGAAGGGTGAAGGTCCTCTCGCTTGACCGGAAGTCGGGCAGATTGAGTGCGATATCGGCATTGATGACGCCCACCAGCGTCACGTCCGGAAAGTCGTGCCCCTTGGCCACCATTTGCGTTCCAAGCAGGATATCGGCCTCTTTCCGCGAGAAGGCCGAAAGGATCTTCTGGACCTCCCCCTTTCTCCGGGCGATATCGCGGTCGAGCCTGCTGATCCGGGCACCCGGCACGATGGACGAGATCTCTTCCTCTACCCGCTGGATCCCCGTGCCCATGAGGAGGAGGTTATATGAGCCGCACTTCGTGCACGTATCGGGCGCCGGGGCATGAAAGCCGCAGTAGTGGCACAGGAGGCCCGCGGGATTTTTGTGGTAGGTCAGCGTGATGCTGCACGAAGGGCAGGGGAAGTTGTAACCACAGACGGGGCAGAGGATGAAGGACGAAAAGCCCCGCCGGTTCAACAACACGATTGCCTGGCGACCGTCCGCAACCGTGCGGCGGAGTTCGTCGGCCAGCCTCTTGGAGACGCTGCGGGTGGCAAATTCGGCTCCCTTCAGGTCCACGATCTCCACGCGCGGGAGCTTTCCCATCTTTGTCACGCGCTCGGGAAGGGTGACCAGTGAGTAGCGTCCCCTCCTCGCGTTTTCCATGCTCTCAAGAGACGGGGTGGCCGACCCGAGGACGACCGCGGCGTTCTTGAGCCTGCCCAGCATCACCGCCGCGTCCCGCGCGTGATACCGCGGCGTCTCCCCCTGCTTGTAGGAGGGGTCGTGCTCCTCGTCGACGATGATGACACCGGGCTCCGAAACGGGGAGGAAGAGGGCCGAGCGCGCCCCGAGGACGACGCGGGCTTTCTTCGCTTTCACGCGCCACCACTGGTCCAACCTCTCCCCCTCGGAGAGGCCACTGTGGAAAAGGGCGACCGTATTGCCGAGCCGGTGAACGAACCGCGCCAGCAGCTGCGGTGTCAGCGAGATCTCCGGGACGAGCACCAGCGCGTCCCTCCCCATAGCCAAGGCCTCCTGGGCCGCCCGGATATAGACCTCGGTCTTGCCGCTGCCCGTTACCCCAAAAAGGAGCCAGACGGAAAATTCTTTCTTGCGGATCGACCCCGTGATGCCTGCCAGCGCCCGTTCCTGGGCGGGGCTGAGCTGTTCGGGGATCATCGACTCCATGTCGGGGAGCTCGATTGCCCGCTCGCGATACTCCGTCGTCACTTCCACGGCGCCGATCCTCACCAGACGCCTTATCGGGCCCCCGAGGTCGCCCCACCGCTCTTTGAGGACGGGGTAGGCGACCTCGCCCTCTCGGCGGATATAGTCGAGGATTTCGCGCGCCTTCGGCGATCGGGCAAGCTGCGCTCCAAACCCCTCGGGCGGCTCGATCCCCGCCATCCGGACGATCTTTACGCTTCCCCGCTTTGCCCCGTGCGTGTCCATGATCTCTTCGAAGACGACGGCGCCCGCGCGCGCGAGCCTGTCAAGGTGGTATCGCACGGCCTCTTTCTTGAGCCGCCTGATAAGCGCACCCACGGTGATCCCTTTGGGGTGTGAAGCGAGTTCGAGGATATCCCGCTCGATGTCCGACTCCCCGACGCAGCCGTCCACGGCCCGGACGGTCCGCCGGGTTTCGATGGTAAAGCCCCTCGGGAGCGCCCTCTTGATCACCTCGCCGAGGGGAGCGCAATAATAGTCTGCCATGAACCGGTAAAAACGGAATGTCTCCTCGTCGAAGAGAGGCTCCGAGTCCAACACATCGATAATATCCCTGACCTCCCCCACAAACGGGTGGTCCTCCCCGATGACAAAGCCGGTTACGATCTTTCTCTTGAGCGGGATGAGCACCCGTGTCCCGAAAGACACCTTATCGACAAGCGCCGAGGGGACCCGATAGGTGAGGGTCATGCCGAGGGAAGTCGCCGGGGCGATGCGGACGAGGCGGTCCGCCGTGATGTCTGGGAGGCTCCTGGTCATCTTTCTCTGTGAAGTCGGTAAAAAGGAGGGCGTAAAGCGACGCTTATATCTCTATGCCCTTGTTGACGAGTTTGGCGGCCAATTCGTCGTCGAAGATCTCCTCGGTTCCGAAGACCGTGATGCTCTTTCCGGATATCGATATCAGCTTGCGGCGGTTGAGCTCGTTGAGAACCCGGGATACCGTCTCGCGCGATGTCCCGACGATGGACGCGATGTCCTGCTGGGTGGGGCGCTTCTCGATCATGACGCCTCCCTCGACCTTCGTTCCCTCGGTTCGGGCCGAATCCAGGAGGAACCGCGCGATCCTTCCGTAGACATCCAGGAGGATCAGGTTCCCGATCCGCTCGTCGGCCCGGCGCATCCGCCGGCTCATCTCGGCAAGGATCGCCTTGGCGATGCTCGGGTTCTTCTCGATCTGGTAAAGGAAATCGTTGCGCTGTATGATGAGGAGCGTCGAATCCTCCATCGCGATGACGGTGGCAGATCTCGGCTCGCCGTCCAACAGTGACATCTCGCCGAAGAAGTCCCCGTCTTTGAGGATGGACAGGATGATCTCCTTTCCCTCCTCGGAGTGGAGGACCACCTTCACCCTCCCCGAGAGGATAACCATGAGCGAGTCACCCCGGTCGTCCTCCTGGACAATGATGCTCTCCTTGGAGAACCGCTTGCGGATGGCGCGCTCGGCGATGATCGACAATTCTTTGTCGCCGAGGCTCTTAAATATCGGTAGTCTTTTTATTACTTCGATCATATAATACGAATTAAGCCTTTTTTTTGCTGCATCGCAGAAGAAATGGTAGCGTTTCAAGGGAATATTACCCGTTTGTAAATCTGTTGTCAATATGCAAATTTTATGGTATAGAAGAGCAGCTCATGATCATTATTAAGTCAAAAGACGAGATTACGGCCCTGCGGCACGCCAACCGCGCGGCGGCCGAGGCGCTTGACGAGGTTGTCCACGCCATACGGCCGGGGATCACCACCCAAGAGCTCGACGACATCGCGCGGGAGGGGATCATCCGACGGGGGGGTAAACCCGCCTTCTTGGGCTACCGCGGCTATCCCAAGAGCCTGTGCGTCTCGCGGAACGAACAGGTAGTCCACGGGATACCGGGAAACCGGAAGATCAAGGAAGGGGACGTGGTAAGCCTTGATCTCGGCGCGGTCAAGGACGGGTTCGTCGGCGATCTCGCGGTCACCGTGGCGGTGGGAGAGGTGACGAGCCAGGCGGAAAAGCTCATCCGCGTCACCCGCGAGGCGCTCTATCGGGGCATCGACCAGGCACGGGTCGGCAACCGCCTCTACGATATCTCTGCCACAGTCGAATCTCACGTGAAGGCAAACGGGTTTTCGGTAGTTCGTCAGTTCGTGGGGCACGGCATCGGGCGCGACATGCACGAGGAGCCCCAGATACCCAACTTCGGCACGAAGGGCACCGGGGTGCGGCTCAAGGCCGGGATGACTCTTGCGATCGAGCCGATGGTGAACGTGGGGAGTTGGGAGGTGAAGGTGCTGGCCGACGGCTGGACGGTCGTCACGGTGGACGGTTCCCTCTCCGCCCATTTTGAGCACACGATCGCCATCACGGACGACGGGCCGATAGTCCTGAGCGAATTAGACTGAAAGCGACCACAGGGATCGATCAAGCCCGATAGGCTCCACGCCTCGTTATTCCTTTTCCCGTTCGACCTTTTGTGTCTAACCGACTTTCCCGGACGACGGAAGAAAAACCCAGCAAGATAATCTGAAACAGTGAAAGAGGTTATTATTTTCTTGACACGAATAATATTCTAAAATATAGTTCTACTATGAAAAGGATCGACACGAGAAACCGAAGCACCCCCGCACGAAAGAAGGAGATCATCCGTGCGGCGCTTGCGTGCTTTACGGAATTAGGGATTGATCAGACGGGCATGGCCGACATCCGCAAGAAGTCGGGCGTGAGCACCGGCAGCATCTATCACCACTTCACCGGCAAGGAGCAGCTTGCGGCCGAGGTTTATCTGGAGGGGATACGGGATTATCAGGAGGGCTTTCTCGCGGCGATGGAAGAGAAGCAGGACGCCCGGGAAGGGATCCTCGCCGTCATTTCGTACCACCTGAAATGGGTAGAGGACAATCCGGAGTGGGCACGTTTCCTGTTTCGAGAGCGCCGCGCGGACTTCATGAAGGCGACGGAGGAGGAGTTTGTGAGCACAAATGCGGCTTTCTTCGGACGCGCATCGCTCTGGATCGGTAGACACATCAAGGCGGGCTCCATAAGACGGCTCCCGCCGGACCTCTACGTCGCCCTCCTTCTGGGCCCCTGTCAGGAATATACCCGGATGCATCTGGCCGGCCACGCCCGGGCTAACCCCGCCGAGATCGCCCGGGAGCTCGCGGATGCCGTCTGGCGAGCCATTGGCACAGAGTGAGGAAAATGGCCATGAGGACAATTGAGGAGCTTGAAAAGAAGGAGCTGATCGACCTCTTGCAGCGCTGCTGGATGACCCACGACGGGATGTGGCTCTACAGCACCATGCAGGCCTTCGGGATACAGGAGGCAAACCGGCTCAACAAAGCGGCAATCAGTATGCTTGCCCCCCTCGAGATCGGGCGGATGAAAAAGACCTTCGGCCTGGAAAAGGAGAAGATCGAGACGTTTGACGAGCTCAAGGAGTTCTTTGCCCGCGCCTGTGCGCTCTTCGTCCCCGACTTCATGGGCGCGGCCTTTTCTTTTCCTCGCGAAAACACCTTCCGCTGGGAATTCAAGCCGAAGAGCTGCTTTGCCTACAAGGGGATATCGCGCATCGGGGCGATCGAGGGCTATGAGTGCGGCGTCATCTACCGGGTGCTCTGTTGGCTTGACGCCCTCGGGATTACCTACCGCGCCCCCGAGATCGGGCGCTGCCGGATGATTGACGCAGATACGTGCTCGGGGGATGTGGAAGTAGACTTCCGTTGAGAAAAAGGAGGGGTCCGGGGCGCGGCTATTTCGGATCAGATAACTCGAAAGGAGATTTCCCACCCAAGGTCAGATAATATCCCCAAGCTGCTCCTTTAGCTCGAGGTAGTCGAGGATCTTCCTGAGGCTCTCGGGGTTCTTGATCGTCATCTCGTCTCCCGCCACCGAGAGGAAGTTCTTCTCGGTCAGGTTATCGACGACCCTCCTGGTCTTATCCACCTCAAGGCCCACGAGGCCGGCCAGATCGACGATAGAAAGCCGCACCACCATCCCGTCCGGGGTCTTGGTCCCTTCTTTCACGGCGATCTTGCTCACCATATCCACGACCTTGCTCATCGAATCCTTGATGAGTAGATTCTCGATACGGTGGTCCGCGCCCCTGATCCTCTCGGCCATCTTCCTCAGGATGAGGATGGCCACGTCGGGACTGTTTTTTATGGTGGATTCGAAGGTCTTCTCGTCGATAACCAGGAGCTTTACGTTGGTTGCCGCGGTCGCCGTGGCCGAGCGGGGCTCCTTTTCGAGGATCGCCATCTCGCCGAAGAAATCTCCCTTCTCGAGCTCGGCAAGTAGCGTTTCGGTGGCGCGCACCTTCTTTGTGATCCTGACCGTGCCGTCGTGGATGATGTACATCTCGTGACCGTCTTCGCCCTCGGTGAAGATCACCGTCCCCCTGAGCAGGGATTTTCCGAACTTTTCGTAGAGCTTGTCCTTTTCAGGCACGCAAACCTCCATGAACTCCCAGAGAACTGTACTGAAAATATCGCAATAAGTCAAGGCTTATTGACATTTGGGGGCAAGTGCGGTATACAGGAGAAACTACTCGGAGGACGACGGATGGAAAAGAAGATCGCCCCCTCGATTCTCTCGGCGGACTTTGCCCGCATCGGCGAGGAGATCAACGCGGTTGGGGCCGGCGGCGCGGACTGGATCCACGTGGACGTGATGGACGGCGCGTTTGTCCCCAACATCACCATCGGTCCGGCCGTGGTGGCATCGATCAGGAAGGTGACGACGCTCCCCCTTGATGTCCACCTGATGATACGTCATCCCGACCGGTTCGTAAAAGCATTTTCAGAGGCGGGAGCCGACATTATCACCATACACGTCGAGGCAGATCCACACGTCGACCGAACCCTCAATCTGATCAAATCACTCGGTAAAAAGGCGGGGATATCACTCAACCCCTCTACGCCGCTCTCCGCGGTTGAGGAGGTATTGTCGATCGTCGATCTCGTGGTGATCATGAGCGTCAACCCCGGGTTTGGAGGCCAAAAGCTGATCCCCTATACGCTCGGCAAGGTCGAGCGACTCAAAGATACCCTGCTGAGCCGGGGGCTCACGCACGTCGTCATCGAGATCGACGGCGGCATCACCGAGGCCAACATCGCATGACGCCTCCCGCGCGGGCGTGGACGTTTTCGTGGCGGGCTCCGCAATATTCGGCGCCCGCGACTACGCCGAGGCCATAAAAAAATTGAAGAAGAGTGTTGAAAAGACGTGAGCGATCTGGTATAGTAGCCAATCTGTCGGGATGTAGCGCAGTCTGGTTTAGCGCGCCTGCTTCGGGAGCAGGAGGTCGGAGGTTCAAATCCTCTCATCCCGACCAATTTTCATCTCAAAAGGCCGCGCGCGGCCTTTTTTGCTCCCCCGGGCGAAATGCGGGGACGGCCCGATCGAGGGAAAAGGGGCCAAAAGCCTTAGGTTCGTCCGTTGACCTTATCCGGGTACGAGCGCGAAGATACCGATACGATTATTTTTGACCATATACGGGAGGTCCCATCATGAAAAGAAAGACATATACCATCGACTCCTTCCCCAAGGCCGGTCCCTATTCACACGTGGTCGAGGCGGCCGATCTCCTCTTTGTCTCGGGCACGCTCCCCATCGATGTCGCCAGGGATCTCTTCATCAAGGACGACATCACCGCCGCGACCGAGCTTGTCCTGACCAACATCAAGAAGGCCCTCGAGACGGCGGGAAGCTCGCTGGGAAAGGTAGTGAAGGCGACGGTCTTTCTGCGGGACATGGCTGATTTTGCCGACATGAACGAGGTTTACAGGACCTTCTTCCCTAAAGACCCGCCTGCCCGCTCCTGCATCGCCGTCAGGGAGGTCCCCGGCAATTACCCTATTGAGATCGAAGTAATCGCCCTGAAGTAGGGAGAGCCAACAAGACTGCTTCTTATGCTATGAATCTGCCGACACTTCGGTGTCCCCTGCATTAGGCAGGTAAGATCCACGTCGGCGCGCACATATAAAGACGGGTGATCATGACGATACATGATCACCCGTCTTCGTTTATCGAGCGATTTCTATCGCGGAAAAGCGCGAACGCTTCCCGTATTGACCCTCGGTGGCCGTGGACGATCTACCTTATCTGATTACCTTCTTCTTCTCGCCGGCACGGCTGAACTCGAACCGGCAGACCGGGTCTCCCTTGCTGACGCAGAGGACCTCTTCCCCCTCGTAGACCGCATCGAAGGCGCCGCTGGCCGCCCCGGCGTAGAGGCCCGCGCAAAGAATGCAGGTGGCCTTCTTCTCTTTCGTGTCGGGATTGGCCTCGCCAAACCCCGCCGCCTCCCACGTCCCGGGAAAGTCGATGGTCAATGTGCCCGTACCCTCATCGTACTGGATGTCCTTGATCCTTCCCCACCCGAGGTTCTTGATCAGATCGAGGTGCTGCTTTATCTGCTCGATTCCTCCGCCGAAATACTGCCGCATCCGATCACCGGCGATCTTGCCCGAGGAGAAGCCCGCCTCGTAAATCTGCCGCTTCGCGACCGGTCCCAACAATCCCACGAGCCGATCTACCATATTGGCAAGGAGCGCCACCGAGAAGATGACCCAGCGCCGATTGAAAGCATGGATCTCGTCATTGTCGTCTACCTGAAAAATCCCCGCGCCTAATTGCTTATCTGCCATGGTTTCCTCCCGTGATGTAACATAGTCATCCTTGGACACTATAATGATTAATCAGGTGATTGTCAAGATGAAACATCCCGGCCGAATCGTCGCCTCATGCTGCCGGATCGTCCGCGAGCGGGAGGAGAGCCTCACAGGATTGAGAAGAGAGGATGAGACGGGCCCGGCGCCGACCAGTAAACCACCGGGGCGCCGTACGGGTGACGAGCGTCTTCAGAGGGTCGGCTCACGCCTCACCGGGGACGAGCGTGATCTCGTGTTTGACCAGGCGCCGCAGGATCGTGATGGCAAGCGTCGGGTTTTTGGGCAGTCCCGAGAGGATCCGGTGGATGTCGTCCACGCCCTTGACGCCCGTTCCGTTGATAAAGACAATGAGGTCGCCCGACATCAGTCCCGCCCGGCTGGCCGGGCCGCCCTTCTCCACCGCGGCGACCTCGACGACGGTATCGTACTTCAGGCCGAAATGGAGCATCACGCGCCTCCCGATGCGCGCGCGACTGCGCGGTGATGCCGAGGTAGTATCTCTTCACCTTTCCGTCGGTAAGGATCTCCCCCACCACCCAGCGCGCCGTGTTAACGGGGATGGCAAAGCTGATTCCCTGGGCCATGAAAATGATCGCGGTGTTGATGCCGATCACGCGCCCTCCGCTGTCCACGAGCGGTCCGCCGGAATTGCCCGGGTTGAGGGCCACGTCGGTCTGTATGACGTTATCGATGAGCCGGCCCGACTGGCTCCTCAGGCTCCTCCCGAGGGCCGAAATTACCCCGGTGGAGACGGTGCTCTGAAAGCCGAAGGGGTTCCCGATGGCAATGACAAGCTGGCCGACCTTGAGGCCGTCCGAATCTCCGAGCTCGGCAAAGGGGAGCTTGCCCGAGTCCATGCGCACGACCGCCAGGTCCGTAGCCGGGTCGGTCCCGACGACGGAGACGGGATAGGTGTTTCCGTCGGTCAGGGTGCCCGTCAGCGTCTTTGCCCCCTCCACCACGTGGTTGTTGGTGAGGATAAAGCCGTCCGGGGTGATAATGACACCGGAGCCCGCTCCCTCGCCCGCGGGAGATCGCCCGGCCTTTTCTTTAGTTACCTGAATGCTCAACACGGCGGGCCCGACCCGCTCCACCACGTTGACGACGGCCCGCGAATAGGCGTCAAGCAGGTCGCGGTCATCGTCGCCCACCCTGGGCGTCCCCTCGCCTCCGTATCGGGGCGAGTGGCTCGGGAGGGATATGAGTCTTACCGTGTTCGGGTTAATATTTTTTTTCATGGCTGTCTCGATCCATTGGAAAAAGGTTATGAGCCGTCTACGGTGCTCTCCATACAGGGAACCGGACCGGCCACCGGTTGTTACTTCATCGACTCATCTTAATATAGGTACTCCTCCCCGCCTTGTCAATGAACCGGCCCTCGATTTTGTACCAACGGATCCATACGGCCGGGAATATCGCCGCGGTCTTTGTCCAAAATATTCCTGTTGACCATTTTTCAGGAATGGGGGAGAATAATTCAGTGCCGGCTATTCCACGATGCGGCCTGGCCGATTTTCCGCGTGGAGCGTCCTGAGTCACGAGGCACGCGTTATCACGTTCCGTTTTTGGGCGCTCGCGCCAATATCCACCTCACGTATGGCATAAAAAAGGAGGAGACGAGATGAAGACGGTCTTGAAGGTGCTCAAGGTCATCCTTTTCTCCCTTGTCGGCGCTGGTCGCCGCGATAGTGATCATCTTTCTCCTCCTACCCAGGGGACACGGCCAGCTGATGAAATTCGACGATCCGTACCATGTCGCCCGAAAGTCGGTCACGAGCCGTGACTATATGGCGTCTACCGGCTCGCCGTGGGCAACAGCTGCGGCTCTCAAGATACTGGAGGCGGGTGGGAACGCCTTCGATGCGGGTATGGCCGCCCTCCTCGTCCTCAACGTCACCATCCCCGAGGCGGCGAGCTTCCCCTGCGTGGCGCCCACGATGATCTACGATGCGCGCACAAACGAAGTCGTTAGCTACTGCGGCGTGGGCAAGGCGCCCAAAAAGGCCACCATCGACTTCTTCCGGGAAAAGGGCTACAAGACCATGCCCAAACTCACGATCCTTTCCCAGCTCATCCCGGCGTCGCCCGACGTCATGGTCGCGGTCCTTGAAAAATACGGAACGATGAGCTTTGGCCAAATCAGCGCCCCGGCCATCAGGCTTGCCCGGGAGGGGTTCCCGGTTCATTCGATGATGCTCAATCACCTCGATCTCAACCCGGTGGAGCGCTTCGCCTTCTTCGTCATGATGCCCTATAACGTAAAGGTCTACCTCGGTGGAAAGTGGTATAAGCCCCTCTACCACGGGGAGCGTTTCGTGCAGCCTGACCTCGCCGGCACCCTCGAGTCGCTCGTGGCGGCCGAGAAGAAGGCCGTCGAGGCCGGCGGCACGAGGTCGGACGGGCTGAAAGCGGTGAGGGACTATTTTTACCGGGGCCCTATCGCCGACGCCATCGTCAAATTTCATGAGGCAAACGGCGGGCTCTTTTCGCGGGAGGACCTGTCTGAATACGCCGGCTACTGGGAAAAGCCCGTCACCGGAAACTTCAGGGGTTATACCATTAACGCCAACGGGCCGTGGAACCAGGGGGCGGTCCTCCCGATGGCCCTCATGATACTGGACGGCATCGACCTGAAGGCCATGGGGCACAACTCGCCCGAATACGTACACACGGTCCTTCAGGCGATTGAGCTGGCGATGGCCGACCGAGAGGCATATTTCGGCGACCCCGCGTTCGTCGACGTCCCGATCACCGGCTCTCCTGGATAAACGCTACGCGGCCCTCCGCAGATCGCTCATGACGCCCGGCAAGGCCTTCGGCGCCATGCCGCCCGCCGGGCGACCCGGTCAATTTGAGGCCGACCGGGGGACGGATCGTGTCCGCGGGTCTGGACGGTCCGTCCTTGAAACACTCGGACCGTCCCGCCCTCGATACCACCTACCTTGCGGTGACCGACGCCCGGGGTAACTCCATATCGCTGACCCCGAGCGATTTTCCACAGTCCCCGATGGTCCCGGGGACGGGGCTCTGCCTCGGCGTCAGGATGACCCAGTTCAGGCTCATCCCCGGCCACCCCAACGCCCTCATGCCGGGCAAGAGGCCCCGCATCACCCCCAACTCCCCCCTCGTCACAAAGGACGGCCGTCTCTTCATGACGTTCGGCTCCCCCGAGGGTGACCAGCAGCCGCAGGCGCTTGTTCAGGTTTTCCTTAACCTCATCGTCTTCGGCATGGATATCCAGGACGCCATCGACGCCCCGCGCTTTCGGTCGAAGAACTTTCCCGACTCCTTCTCACCCCACGAGTACAATCCCGGGACCGTGGAGATGGAGCAGTCTCTCTACGACAAGGTGGGCAAGGACCTCGAGAAGATGGGATATACCGTGGAGGTGGTAGACGACTGGACGTGGGAGATGGGGGCGATAGGCGCCATCATCCGCGACCCCGAAACCGGCGCGCTCACCGGCGGGGCCGATCCTCGCCAGGAGAACTGGGCGGCGGGGAAATAATCGAAGGACGAGGTGATGGGGGCGCACTGCGACGCATCGCCGCACGATGATTGAAGACTATGCACAGTGAGGAGTCCCGCGCGGCGGCCCGTAAGGCGCCACCGCGGGACTCCCTGTTTCGACGAGAGGCGCCAGTAACTTCTTATAGAGGAAAGAACATGATCATCCACAGTCTCGATAAGGTCACGAAGATCACGCCCATCATGGAGGGGGCAAAGGACGTACAAAAACAGCTCCCGATCGCGGCCGCGGACGGGACACCTTCGTTCTCGGTCCGGGTCTTCACCATCGGCGTGGGCGGGCATACCCCGTACCACAGCCATCCGTTCGAGCACATTAATTACGTCATCGAAGGCCAGGGCGTTATCGTGGATGAGAAGGGAAAGGAAAGCCCGGTCAAGAAGGGCGATTTCGGCTTGATCCTCCCGGACGAGAAGCACAGCTACAGAAACACCTCAAAGACCGCCGACCTCGTAGTGATCTGTGCCGTGCCGAAGGCGTACGAATAGACATGTCGCCCCACTAATAGGCGGTGCTCTCATGGGGCGTTGAAGGGAGAGAAGTGAAAGTACCTACTTCTGTTTCACGCATTGCGATCGCGTCCGGTTAAGCTCGCACAGTTTCCCGAAGACCTCCCCCACCTGGCGCTCGAGATCCTGGAGGGTTCCCGTATTGTCGATGACGAAATCCGCCCTCCGTTTCTTCTCGTCCATATCCATCTGCTTGGCGATCCGGTTGATCGCCTCCGCGCGGGAAAAGCCATCCCGTTTCATGAGGCGTGCTATCTGGGTTTCCCTGTCCACCCAGACCACCACCACGCAGTCGACGATCTTCTCCCCGCCGGACTCGTAAAGAAGCGGAATATCGAGCATGAGGATCGTGTCCCCCGGGTTCTTCTTATAGCGGCCCATCTCTTCGGCCATCTCGGCGTAGACCGCCGGGTGGACAATGCTGTTGAGGTCCGTGAGCGCCCGAGCATCGGCAAAAACGATGTCCCTGAGCCTTTCCCGGTCGAGCGTGCCATCGGCGCTTATCACACCACTTCCGAAACGCTCCCGAATCCGGGCAAGCGCCGGCCTCCCCGGCTCCACCACTTTCCGGGCAAGGATGTCTGAGTCCACCAGCCTCACCCCGAGCCCTTCGAACGCGCGCGCCGCCGTGCTCTTTCCGCTCCCGATTCCTCCGGTCAGCCCAACGATCAGCATAAGTCCCTATCCTTTCAGCATGATTCCCGCAAGCATCCGTCCCGTTTCGGCACCGTCCCTCCGGTACGAATAGAAGAGCTCCGCGTGGCACCGCGTGCAGAGATCGATCGAATGGATTCGATCCGGACCTACCCCCGCCTCCATGAGGAGACGGCGGTTGAGGCCGGCCAGATCCATCATCGCCTTCCCGCGCTCTCTCGTCTCAAAGAATTCTCCCCCGAAGGGAAAAGCCCGGCTCGCCGACTCGACCACGTCCTGTCCCACCTCGTAGCAGCACGGGCCGATAGCCGGGCCGAGCGCGGCGGCAATGTCCGGCGGGGAAGAGCCGAACGCTTCGGCCATCGTCCGCACGGTCTTTTGTGCGATCCCGAGGACCGTTCCCCTCCATCCGGCATGGACGGCGGCAATGACCCTCCGCTTTGTGTCGACCATGAGGATCGGGAGGCAGTCCGCCGTCAGCACCGAGAGGACAAGCCCGGGAAGGGTCGTAACCGCGGCGTCGACCTCGATGCGCGCCCGTGAGTCCGCGGGCTCGGGAAAATCCCGGATCACCGTGACATCGTCGCCGTGTACCTGCCTCATGACGAAGAGGGCCGACGGCTTCACGCCGAATGAGCGCCCGGCCGCCTCAAAGCTCTCCCGGACGGTGCGATTATCTCCCTTCCGGTGGTCGAAGTCAAGCGCGGGCCCGCCGGAGGGGTGGGCGGTCCTGGCCGTGAAGAGATAGCGGACTTCGCCCAGGCCGTCGAACGAATCGATCGTGATGCCCGTTAAGACGGTATCTCGCAGCAACTCAGTTTTCATCGCGCAATACCGAAAGGAGATGTGCTATGTCGGCAGGAAGGGCCGACTCAAAGTGCATAAATTCCCCCGTCACCGGGTGGACAAAGCCAAGGGAGGAGGCATGGAGCGCCTGCCGCCCGAGCTTTTGCACCGCTTCCCGCACTAAACCGCTTTCGAGCCTCTTTGCCGCGCGCATCGAGCCGTAGGTGCGATCGCCGACGATGGGATGGCCGAGCGATGCCATGTGCACCCTGATCTGGTGGGTCCTGCCGGTTTTGAGCCGAAATTGGCCGTATGTCATGTGTGGGAAGCGCTCAAGCACACGGTATTCGGTAATCGCTTCCCGCCCCGTTTCGGTGCGCGTGGTCATCCGCTTTCGCTCTCGTGAGTGCCTGCCGATGAGCGTCTCGATCGTCCCGTTGTCCTGCCCGATCCTCCCCCAACAGATCCCATGATAGAGACGCTCAGTGGTATGGGACGAGAACTGCAGCTTAAGCCCCGCCAGCGCCGTGTCGTCCTTTGCCACCACCAACAGCCCCGAGGTATCTTTGTCAAGCCGGTGGACGATCCCGGGCCTGTCCGGGCCGGCCTCGGCGGCCAGGCGCATCCCCCGAAAGAGAAGCGCCGAGATAAGGGTTCCCGATATCCTGCCCGCCCCCGGATGGACGGAGAGGCCCGCCGGCTTATCGATCACCGCGATCCAGTCATCCTCGAAGACGACGGCGACCGGGATATCCTCGGGCCCGAACACGGCCTCTCTGGGGGCTGGCAGGCGGACCTCGATGCGGCTGTGCGCCCTCAACGCGGCGCCGGGCTGCGCGCTCACTCCGTCGACGAGCACTTGTCCATCCCTGATGATCTTCTGGAAAAATGAGCGGGAATGCTCAGGAAAGCGTTGGGAAAGGTATCGATCAAGCCGCGCGCCGTGGCCCTCAACCTCGACGGTGAGCGAGAGGCTCTCCTTTTCTTTTTTCGGTAGGGTCGTATCGTCCAAGGCCGGCTCAGATCTTGCTGTTCATATCCGTCGCCTGCTGGACCATGACATCCACGATCGCAAGATCGTAGAAATTGGTGGTCTGCACGATCTCCGGAGTAACCCTGCTCTCGTAGACTCGCCTCCCCTTTTCAAGCTCGCCCTTCAGGATATCGAAGAGGTTGTCGTTCTTAAGCCCTTCCTTGACCTTTTCTTTATTATAGATGGTTATATCGGATATGATCGTTCGCGCGAGCCGTTTGGCAGCTTCAGGATCGGTGATCAATGCCATCTTTCGTTTCCTTCTTTTGTGGCGAAGATCAGATTACGTTGTGTCGACCACCTTCTTGCACACCTACCGTTCGGCTTACACTTTTGATGAGAACGGTAGACAATAAAGTACCATGTTATTTAATATGTTATTATTACAATAAAATAGCCATCTGTCAACGGTATATCGGTACTATATACTGTATTTTAGTGGAGCCGGTTTCCGGGGATGACCGAACCGCCTTTCCCCACCGATCGCACCTCTCTTTGAAAGAGCTCGATGATCTCGTGTCTGCATCCCGCGCACAGGATCATCTCCTGCTCGAAAAATACCGTCTCCTCGAGCTCTTTTGCCGATTGTCCCTCGATGTCGCGAACGAGCTCGGGCAAGGGCTTTTCTTCCGCGTTGATGACGCCGTCATAGCCCGAGACGGCCGAAAGCTTCACGTGATAGAAGAGCCCCCCCTCGGGGATCCGTTTCTTACATCGCTGACAGATGTGCGCCATCTCTCAACTCCCCTGATAATAGCGGTCCAGCGTATCGATGATCGACGCTATCCCGAGCGTCCTGTCGGGGATATCGATCCCCGAGCCTACGAGGCCCCTGATCAAGACGAGGAATTCGGGAAGCTCGACATGGAGGCGGCCCAATATCTCATCGCTCAGAATCAATTCTTTGGGCGTGCCGGAAAAGACGATCTTTCCCTCGTCGAGGACGAAGACGACATCCGAGAGGACCGCCTCGACAAGGGAGTGAGTGATGGAAAGCACCGTGATGCCGTCCTTTCGGTTGAGGTCATGGATCAATCGGAGGATATCGCGCCTGCCGTCGGAGTCGAGCATGGAGGTCGCCTCGTCCAGGACGAGGATCTTCGTTTCCATCACGAGGATACCGGCGATCACGAGCCGCTGCTGCTCGCCGCCGGACAGATTATGCGGGAGCCGGTTGGCGAGGTCCACAAGCGAGAGGCGGTTCATGATCCGCCGCACCCGTCGCCTCATCTCGGCGCTCTTTACCCCTTTGTTCTCCAGACCGAAGGCGATATCCTCTTCCACGACCGTCGAAATGATCTGGTTTTCGGGGTTGGAGAAGACCAGGCCGACGTCCTCGGAGAGCTCTTCCGGGCCGATGGTTTTTCCTGCGACGGTCACCGTTCCGGCATCGGGCGTAACGATCCCCTTGATGATCTTTGCGATAGTGGTTTTCCCAGAGCCATTCGGGCCGATCAGCACGGCGTACGCCCCCGCCGGCACGTGGAGATTCACTCCGTTAAGGGCAAACGACGGAGCTCCCTCAGCGTTCCCGTAGGATATCCTGACGTCGGAGAGATTGATCACCGCCTCTCCCCCATCCACGCCGGGAGCTTTCCCTTGATATCTTCCACGATAATATAGAGGCAGGGAACGACCAGAAGCGTAAGCAGCGTCGAGAAGAGGACGCCCCAGAACATCGCAATCGCCATCGGGGCCAGATCCGCCTCACTGCCGGCTATCCCGAAGGCCAACGGGAAAAGCGCCATAAGGATGGTAAAGCTCGTCAGCAAAATAGGCCTCAGCCGTATCATCCCCGATTCCTTTACCGCTTCAAGCAGAGGCCGGCCCGCTTGTCGGGCGCGGTTGATAAAATCCAACAGGAGGATCGAGTTGCTCACGACGATGCCCATCAGCGCGATGATTCCGATGAAGGCAAGCAGCGAGAGCTGTTGCCCCATGATGAACAACCCGAAAAAGACCCCGATGAAGGCAAACGGGATGGCGAACATGATGATAATCGGCTGGACAAACGAGCGGAAAAGGACCGCAAGGATGACGTAGATGATCCCGAGCACGAGCCAGAGCGCCTCGATCATGGACGTAAGAGATTCCTGGGTATCCTTGAACTCACCGGTATAGTTGAAGAAATATCCCGGGTACATCGAGCTTGCCGTCCCGAACTTTTTGATCAGCACCTTGTTGACGCCGGCCGATGTGTTGTCATTGCTGGAGATGTCGGCGGTAACGGTGATCGTCCGCTTCCGCTCGGAATGATATATCTTGAATATCCCCTTGCCGTTGACGATATCGGCCACACTCTTGATCGGGATCCTTTCACCGTTGAGGTTCGGGACCGAAAAATTCATCAGGTAGCTCGGGTTTTGGAAAGACGTCATTATATTTAACGACGATGTTAATTTTCTCGTCGCCCCGCCTGATATTGCCTGCGTCTCCGCCCGAGAAGGCATCTCGTATCTCCGATGGCGACCATCGCGACGTTGAGGCCCAAGCGTCCGCGCCTTGTGCTCGTCGACGTCGATCTTTATCTCGTCTTTCCCCTTTTGGTAGTTTGTCTCGATATCCTTGACGCCCTTGATCTTCCTCAGCTCGTCCATGACCTCGCCTGAGAGCTTCTCAAGGACGGCGAAATCGTCCCCATTGATCTCCACGGATACGGGCTTACCGGTCGGCGGGCCGCCTTGCTCCTTCTCGACGGCGATCGGAGGTCGGGCCGGGGATGAGATCGGCCTTTTCCCTGATGGAATTTATAATGTCGTCGGGGTTCATTTTCGTATAGCCCTTCTCGGTCAGCTCCACGTAGATCTGTCCGAGATAGGTGCCGTCCTCGTTCGATATCCTGTTCCTGGGCACTGCCCACGTTGGTCACGTACGGACGCGATCTCATCGGAGGGGAGGGCGGCCACGATCTTTTCCACCTGCTTCATCACCCGGTCGGTTTCTTCCAGATTGACGTTTACCGGGTTCTTTACGATGATATTGAATTGTTCCGTCCTCACCTTCGCCGAACCAGACAAATTCCATCGTCAGGAAGCCGAAAATCATCGTGCCGACCGCGACCGCGTTCAGGCCGATGAAGATCAGGTAGCGCCGCCTGCAGGCAGTAGGAAAGAACGCGCGCATAAAAATCCCTGACATAGTTGAACCAGGAGCGGAAGTCCTGCTTCTTTTCGTGCACCGTGACCTTCACGAATTGATTGAGGTTCGAGGGAAGGATGAAGAAGGCCTGGAACCAGGAGGCAATAAAGCAGATAATCCCCACCTCGGGGATGACCTTCAAAAATTTCCCCATGATACCGGAGGTGAACATGAGCGGAAAGAGCGAGGCGATATGTGTCGAGACGGCCGCGGCCACCGGCAACACGACCTCATGCGTGCCGGTAAGGACGGACTCCTCCATGGATAGTCCCATCTCCCGGTATCGGAAGGAGTTTTCGGCCACGACGATGGCCTGGTCGACGACCATCCCGAGGACAAGGATAAGGCCGAACATGGAAAGGAGGTTGAGCGTGATCCCCATGTAGTACATGATAATAAGAGACAACAGGAAGGAAAAGGGGATCGAGGCGGCCGACCAGAGCGCGATCTTCGCCTCAAGGATAAGATACATGATGATCAGACAAGAACCAAGCCCATCAGACCGTCCGTCAGAAGGTCCTATTCTGTCTCCTCTCGACGATGTTGGCGTTATCACGCACAAGGTCTATCTTAGCGCCGGCAGGAAGAATGGCCTTTTCTTCTTCGGCCAGAGCTTCTTGATTTCGTTGACGATAGTGATTACGTCGCCGCTCGCCTTCTTGGTGACCATCAGGTTGATCGATGGCTTACCGTTGATGCGGCCGATCACCTCCCATTTCTTGAACGTCTCCATCACATCGGCGATGTCTCCTACCCTGACCACGCCGCTGGCGAGCGATCGGACGACGACGTTTTCGACGTCCGCCGGGCTCTCCACCTCCCCGATGGTGCGGATCAAGAGCTCTTTCCTCCCGAGGTCGATGGTCCCGCCGGGGATGTTCAGGTTCCGGTTCCTGATGGCCGTTATTACATCGGACATGGAGAGGTTTGCCGCCTCCAGCCGCCGGGGGTCCACCGACACCCACATCTCGCGGTCCCGGTAGCCGAAGCGATCCACCGTCTCCACGCCGTCGATCGCCTCTATCGCCGTCTTGAGCCGCTCCGAGGCGGCCCGGAGCGTCTGCTCCGGGGCATTGCCGGAGATGGCGACCGTAACGACCGGAAAATTGGCCGCGATCTTTTCATATTGCGGCTCCTCCACGTCGGTCGGGATATCCTGAACGTTTCCGACCTTATTCTTTACGTCGTTGAGAAGCTGGTCAAGCTCCGCCCCCTCGATATCGCTCTGGGCCTTGATGATGATGATCGATACCCCTTCCCTGGATTGCGACTCAAGCGTATCTATCCCTTCGACGCCCGCGATCTCTTCCTCGAACGGGGTTGTCACCACTTTCTCCACCTCTTCCGGGGACGCCCCCGGATACGGGGTCGTAATGACGATGTATCCGAACGCGATGGAGGGGAAATACCTCCCGGTTGAGCTTCATGGTCAGGGTTACGCCGAGGATGAGCACGGCGATAGTGATCATATTGACGAGGACATGGTTTTTAACGAAATATCGTATCAGAGCCATGAGAGAGACCTCTAAGGAGACGCGATAATCTGCACGGCGGCGCCGTCGCTCAGATTTTCTTTTCCGAGGGTTACGATCTTATCCCCGGCTACGACCCCGGAGATTACCTCGACGTTCTCGTCTTCCACGACGCCGATCGTGAGCCGCCTCATTTTGGCCACTCCACCCGCGACGACGAAACAGTACGGCCCCTGCATCCCCTCTTTCTCGAACAGGAGGGACTCAAAGGGGATCACGAGGGCGTTTTCCTTTTCCGACAGGATTATCGTTACATCGCCGAACATCCCGGCCCGAAGGCCCGTGTCGTGTTCGGTGATCGATACCTCGACCTCGGCCGTCCGGGTCGTCCTATCGATCACCGTGCTTACCCGATCCACGACGCCGTCATAGACTTTATCGGGGATCGTCGGGACCGTGACATGCGCTTTCATGCCTTCTTTGATCTTGGAGAGCTCCGTGTCGGGGACCCTGATGATGACCTTGATCGGATTTCCGCCGACGATAAGAGATAGCGGGGTGGTGGGGGTCGCTCGCTCACCGATATTCAGGTAGTTGACCGCCACCGTCCCCGAGATCGGGGCCTCAACAATCACCGGTTTAAACTCGTCCCAGGTCTCCTCCCGCTCCAGGATTACCAGCGGCACCCCCTTGGATACTTCATCCCCTTCCTTGTAGTTATACTTCGTGACCCTCCCGTTGACCAGGCTGTAGACAAGGGCCTCCTTTTCGGCGTGGAGATCCCCGGTGTAGAAAAGGGTCTCCCTGATCGTCCCCTTGCGGGCTTCGACGACCGAGACCGGGTATTTCTTCACCTCCTCCGCCTTCTTTGACGCAAAAAGCTTGGAATGGAGGACCCGCACCGTCAGGAGTGCCAGGAACGCCACGGCGATAACCGCGATTATCGAGACAATTGCGATCTTCTTTTTGTCCTTCACGCTATTCTCCTCAAAGAAAATAAAGGCAAGGATATACCTTGCCTTCTCGCTCTTCACTCATCAATTTCACATAAGACCCCATGTTCCTGGGGGCGTTTGTCAGTTTCCAGTCGAAGGATGCGCTTACACCTCGGGAGCTTGCTTCTTTTCCTTCTTTGCGGGCTTCATGGGCGCTGCTTCGGTTTCCTTCTCGCCCTTTTTGCCTTTCTCTTTTTTCTCTTTGGCCTCGGGCGCCTTCTTCTCGGCTTTCTTGGCCTCGCCTTTCTTTGGCTCTTCCTTCTTTCCCTTAGCCTCTTTCTTTATCTTCTCCCCGGCCCCCTTTTTCGCCTTTTCCTTCTCTTTGGCATCATCCGTGCCGAGGATCTCGATGATCGCCATGCGGGCGTTGTCGCCCGCGCGCGACCCGAGCTTCATGATCCGGGTGTATCCCCCCGCCCTATCCTTAAACCGCTCGGCGTATTCGCCGAAGACCTTCCCCACGACGTCCTTGCTCCTGAGAAATGCCAGCGCCTGCCGTCGCGCATGGAGGTCGCCCCGCTTGCCGAGGGTGATCATTCGCTCCACGTACCTCCTCAACTCTTTCGCTTTTATCTCCGTCGTCTCTATACGGCTTTCGCCCAACAGCGACGTGGCCATGTTCCTGAACATAGCCTTTCGGTGGCTGGTAACTCGCCCAAGTCTCTTCGAATTCTTCAGATGGCGCATTGTTCGTCCCCTTTATTCAGATAGCGGGCAAACCCTACGTAAAAAGGATTCTCCCGAATCCTCTCTCAAAAACCCCGACCACCGATCTCAGGCGGCGAGCCAGCCGGTCATCGGGACCTCCGCAAAGCGACGCGGTGATACCGTCATGTTTCATCCCGAGCCGTCGTGCTCGATCCTACTCCTGCTCCGGTTCCTCCGGCTCCTGATATTCCGGCAGATCCTTCGGAGGCCAATTCTCCAGCTTCATGCCGAACCGGAGTCCCATTTCGGCCAGGAGTTCCTTGATCTCGTTAAGTGATTTTCGCCCAAAGTTCTTCGTCTTGAGCATGTCCATTTCCGTCTTCTGGACGAGATCACCAATATATCTGATATTGGCATTCTTCAGGCAGTTCGACGATCGGACGGAGAGCTCCAGCTCGCTGACCGGCCGCAGCAGATTTTCATTGAAGTCGTACTTGCTCTCTATCTGCTCCTCCAGCTCACCCTCCATGTCCTCGGTAAAATTGATGAAGATGCTCATGTGCTCTTTGAGGATCTTGGCCGCAAAGGCGATGGCGTCCTCCGGTGTGACGCTCCCGTCGGTCCAGACCTCGATGGTGAGCTTATCATAATCGGTACGCTGTCCCAACCGCGCGGCGGTGACGGTATAGTTAACCTTCTTGACCGGAGAGAATATGGCGTCGATCGGTATCGTCCCAATCGGCATATCCTCTTCTTTATTCCGCTCGGCGGGCACATACCCCCTGCCCCACTTTACCTTCATCTCCATCACGAGCTTACCGCCCTTGGAGAGGGTTGCGATGTGGTGATCGGGGTTCAATATCTTGACGCTTTCCTCGCTCTTGATGTCCTTGGCGGAGACGGGACCTTCCTTCGACGCCTCAATCCTGACGGTCTTCGGATTGTCATCGAAGAGCTTAAACCTGATCCCCTTGATGTTCAGGATGACGTCGGTGACGTCTTCAACCACGCCGGGAATTGTGGTAAATTCGTGCAGGACGCCGTCTATTTTAACGGACGTTACGGCGGTGCCCATGAGTGAGGACAAGAGTATTCTCCTCAGTGAATTACCGATGGTAATTCCAAATCCACGCTCAAACGGCTCGGCGGTAAACTTCCCGTAGAATTCGGTCAATTCCTCGGGTTCAACCACCAGCTTCTTGGGCCTGATCAGTTCCCGCCAATTGGCCTGAATTGTATTTCCCATAAGACCTCCTTGCCCTGTAACTATACCTACTACTTGGAGTAAAGCTCGACTATCAGGTTCTCGGAAATAGGCATAGTCAGGTCTTTACGTGCAGGCAGGGCCTTAATGGTTCCGGCAAACGTATTCTTGTTATACTCGAGCCAGTGCGGAATGCCCCTTCGCATAACGGTCTCAAGGGCATCCACAATCCGCTCGACCTTCCTGCTTTTTGGATGAAGCTCAATCGTATCGCCGATCTTCGTCAAGTATGAGGGTATATTCACCTTCTTCCCGTTTACCAGAAAATGGCTGTGCAGCACAAGCTGCCGCGCCTCCGTGCGGGAAGTGGCAAAGCCGAAGCGGTATACCATATTGTCGAGCCTTCTCTCCAGCAGGACAAGCAGGTGTTCCCCGGTTACCCCTTTTAGCCGATCGGCCTCATTGAAGTAGAGATGAAACTGCCTCTCGAGGATGCCGTACATCCTCTTAACCTTTTGCTTCTCCCTCAGCTGATTACCGTACTCGGAGAATTTCGTTCTTCCCTGCCCGTGTTCTCCCGGGGGATAGTTTCGCCGCTCCACGGCGCACTTCTCCGAGAAGCAGCGGTCCCCCTTGAGATAAAGCTTCATGCCGTCCCTCCGGCAAAGCTTACATACCGGACCCCGATATCGTGCCAAATCAGACCTCCGATTCTTCTATATTACTTTATTGCGAGATATCTGTATCACCGCCGATTTCAAGATGACCGGTCCGGCGGCGATAAAATGAATGCGAATAATGACGATCATCGCTGCCGTGTCCGAAGCCACGGCGGCCCCAGACGTTATACCCTTCGGCGCTTGGGCGGCCGGCACCCGTTGTGGGGGATGGGCGTCACGTCTCGTATGATGTTCACCTCAAGGCCCGCCGACTGGAGCGCCCGCAGAGCCGCCTCCCTTCCGGATCCCGGTCCCTTTACCTGTACGTCGACCGTCCTCAACCCATGTTCCATCGCCTTCTTCGCGGCGTCCTGGGCGGCTATCTGGGCCGAATACGGGGTGCTCTTCCGAGAACCCTTGAAGCCCTGGGCCCCCGCGCTCGACCACGACAGTACGTTACCGGAAAGGTCCGTAATCGTGATGATGGTGTTGTTAAAAGACGACTGGATATGGGCTATCCCGACCTGGACATTCTTTTTTTCTTTTCTCTTTCTTACCGTTTTCTTGCCCTTGGCCATTACATGTACCCCTTACTTCTTCTTGATCTTGACCCGACGGGGACCCTTCCGCGTTCGGGCGTTGGTTGAAGTCCGCTGCCCTCTCACCGGCAGTCCTTTCCGGTGTCTGAGGCCCCGGTAGTTCCCAAGATCCATGAGCATCTTGATATTCATCGACCGCTTCTTGCGCAGATCGCCCTCGACGGTATACTTCGCGTCGATGACGTCCCTGATCGAGCTGATCTCCTTCTCCGTGAGGTTGTCGGTCCTCTTGTCCAGATCGACCCCCGCCTCGGTCAGTATCTCTTTGGACGATGTGCGGCCGATCCCGTAGATATAGGTCAGACCGATCTCAATCCGCTTATTCTTGGGCAGGTCAACACCCGCGATACGCGCCATGTCTCCTCCTTATCTCTCTCAGCCTTGACGCTGCTTATGCTTTGGGTTTTCGCAGATCACCCGGACAACGCCCTTCCGTTTGATGATCTTGCACTTATCGCAGATCTTCTTAACTGATGCGCGAACCTTCATTTTCGTTGCCCCTTTCTTGAGCCGTAAGAACCGAGTTACTTGGCCCGGTACGTAATTCTGCCCCGGGAAAGATCATACGGGGACAGCTCTACGGTTACCCTATCCCCCTTGAGTATCTTGATGAAGTGCATCCTCATCTTCCCCGAAATGTGGGCCAGAACCTTATGGCCGTTTTCCAACTCCACCCGAAACATGGCATTGGGAAGAATCTCCAGAACGGTTCCTTCGATTTCGATGGCCTCTTCTTTCGGCATACTCCACTACTCCCGATAATTATTTCCCCAATACCGTTGTTATCGAATTGAATATATCCTTAATGCCGCCTGTCCCGGGAATGCTTCTCAAGAGTCCCGTTCCCTTATAATAGGCGATGAGGGGTTCGGTTTGCTGCTTGTAGACCTTCAGGCGCGACATGATCGTTTCTTCTTTATCATCGTCTCTCTGGTAGAGCTCTCCGCCGCACTTGTCGCAGACGTCGCCTTTCTTGGGCGGCTCGAACTTGACGTGATACATGGCACCGCACGACCTGCAGGTCCTTCTTCCCGTCAGCCTCGTGAGAAGGTCTTTCTCATCCACCTCGATGGAGATAACGTGGGTCAGACTGTCGGTCATCTTCTTAAGAATATCATCGAGCGTCTTGGCCTGGTTCACGGTGCGGGGGAATCCGTCGAGGATATAGCCAGCCTTGCAGTCCGGCTCTTTGAGCCGCTCCCGCACCAGGCCGATAACGACGTCATCGGGGACTAAGTTTCCCGCGTCCATGTATTTCTTTGCCTCTTTACCGAGGTCCGTGCCCGCGGCGGCCGCCTTTCTGAGGATGTCACCGGTCGAGATCTGCGGGATGCCGTATTGCTCCACCAGCATTTTGGCCTGGGTGCCCTTTCCGGCACCGGGAGGTCCTAACAACACCAGATTCTTTTTCATCGCTCGTTCCAATCCTTATCCGTTCAACTGAACTCGTATAAAGAAGACATTCCACGCGGCCCTCGGCCGCTTCTATCTTATCCTGATCTATACGTTACGGGAATCTCTCCCCTCTCTCTTTCGCGTACAAATGTTCCGGCTCACACGTGTGCCACCCCCGGCCGTCTTCCGCGGCGTTACGCGCGTCTTCCCCTGATCCTTCCCTTCTTGAGGAATCCCTCGTAATTTCGCGTGATCATGTGTGTCTCGATCTGTTGGGCGGTGTCCAGCGCAACACCCACGACAATCAACAAAGCCGTGCCGCCGAAGTAAAACGGAACCTGGAAATAGGCGACCAGAAACGTCGGCAGAACGCAGACCGCCGAGACATAGAACGCCCCGACCAGCGTGATTCTGGTGAGCACCTTATCGATATATTCGGACGTCCTTTTGCCCGGCCGGATCCCGGGAATGAATCCGCCGTATCGTTTCATGTTATCGGCCACATCAACCGGGTTGAAAGTGACGGCCGTATAGAAATAGCAGAAGAATATGATCAGCACCACGTAACAGACGTTATAGACAAGATGCGTCGGGTAAAACGAGTTTGCCAGCGTACTGAGCCACGGGTGCGCATCCTTCAAATCGGCCGGTAGAAAGCCCGATATCGTCAGCGGGAACATGAGTATCGACGAGGCGAAGATAGGCGGAATAACGCCCGAGGTGTTGATCCTCAACGGCAAATGCGTGCTGGACCCGCCGTACATCTTGCGCCCCACCACCCGCTTGGCATATTGGACCGGGAGCCTCCTTTGCCCCCGCTCCATAAAGATAATCGCGGCAACCACCAACACCATCGCCGCAATGATCGCCAATACCACCAGTATGCCGATCTGGTTGGACTGGATGGTGACAATCCACTCGATGATCGCCGCCGGCATCCGCGCCACGATTCCGGCAAATATGATGAGCGAGATGCCGTTTCCGATCCCCCGCTCGGTAATTTGCTCGCCCAGCCACATGATGAAGGCGGTGCCCGCGGTCAGCGTAATCATCGTCATGAGGCGGAAGGACCAGCCCGGATCAAGGACGACCGGATCGCCGATGGGCGACTGCATCTGCTCCAACCCGAAGCTGATACCGAAGGCCTGGATAGCGGAAAGGATAACCGTCCCATAACGGGTATACTGGGTGATTTTCTTCCTCCCCGATTCCCCTTCTTTACTCAGTCGCTCCAGATGGGGGATGACGACCGTCAGAAGCTGCAGGATGATCGACGCACTGATATAGGGCATGATCCCGAGGGCAAAGACCGAGAGGTTTCTCAATCCGCCGCCTGAGAACATATCGAAAAACCCAAAGAGCGTCCCCTGGGCATTCTTGGGCTCGAAGAAGGACGCCAGCGCCTGGGTGTCGATTCCCGGGGTCGGGATGTGCACGCCGATCCGATAAACCGCCAGCAGGAGCAGGGAAATCAGAATTCGGTTTTTCAGCTCGGGGATCTTAAAGATATTCGTGAATCCTTGAGCCACGTTAAATCACCTCCGCCTTGCCTCCGCCGGCCTCGATTTTTTCCTTGGCATTCTGTGAGAACTTATGAGCCTTAACCGTTAAGGGTTTCTTGAGCTCACCCACGCCCAGAATCTTGACCCCGTCTTTCGCCTTCTTGATCTTTCCTGACGAAATCAGCGCGGGGATATCCACCACTCCCTTGACCTCGAGCTTTTCGAGGTCCCTCAGATTGAGCAGGGCATATTCTTTCTTGAAGATATTTGTAAATCCACGTTTGGGGAGCCTCCTGGCCAGTGGCATCTGCCCGCCCTCAAACCCGGGTCGAAGCGACGGTGATGAGCGGGACTTCTGACCTTTATTCCCCTTGCCGGCGGTCTTCCCCCAGCTTGCCTCGCCCCTGCCGATCCTCTTCTTACCTTTTACCGCCCCTTTCGGGGGTTTAAGGCTTTTAAGGTCCATAGCTAACTCTCCTGTACTTCCACGAGGTGAATGACCTTGTGGATCATCCCCCACGTCTCCGGCGTATCGGGAAGCTCGACGATGCGGTTCATCTTTCCCAATCCCATGGACTTGAGGATGATCTTATGTGTGAGGGGTCTTCCGATGCCGCTCCTGACCTGCTTGACCCGAACGGTCTTCTTTTTTTCCTTTGCCATACGCTACTTTACCTCTTGGCCCATCTCGCTGAGGGGCTTTCCTCTCATCTGGGCGATCGTCTCGGGGTGTTTGAGGCTCGCGAGTCCTGCAATGGTCGCTTTGACCAGATTATGGGGGTTGTGCGACCCAAGGCATTTGGTCAGGATGTTTCTTATCCCCGCCGTCTCGACCACCGCCCTTACAGCGCCACCCGCGATGATGCCGGTACCTTCGCTGGCGGGCATCAACAAGACCCTACCGGCCCCGAATCTTCCGATCACGTCGTATGGAATAGTCGAGCCGACGATCGGTACCTGGATCAGATTTTTCTTGGCCTTCTCGATCCCCTTTCGTATCGCGTCGGGCACCTCGTGGGCCTTTCCCATTCCCCAGCCGACACGGCCGTTGCCGTCACCAACCACGACGATAGCGGAAAACGAAAAGCGTCTCCCACCCTTGACAACCTTGGCCACCCGGTTGATGTGGACGACCCTGTCCTGGAATTCTTGTTCTGTCGCTGTAAAAGACATCTTATTTTCCCCTCAATTCAGAACTCGAGGCCCCCTTCCCGGGCGGCTTCGGCCAACGCCTGAACCCTTCCGTGATAGAGGTAGCCACCCCTATCAAAGACCACCCGTTTTATCTTCAGCTTTTTGGCCTTTTGGGCAAGCAGCGCGCCGACCTGTTTTGAGGCCTCTTTGTTGCCACCCGTCTTGAATTTCCCGGCCAAATCCTTGTCGAGGCTCGATGCGCATAAGAGCGTGGTCCCATGCACGTCGTCGATGACTTGTGCATAGATATGCCGTGCGCTCCGAAAAACCGAAAGCCTCGGCCTGTCCGGTGTCCCCTTGATTTTTAATCTGATTCTCTTTTTCCTTCTCAGCCGTCCGAAGACCCGCTTGGTTAACCTCTTCACCGTATTACTCCTTATGCTCCGGCCTTACCGGCTTTACGCCTGATCTTCTCACCGGCGTATCGAATACCCTTGCCCTTGTACGGTTCGGGCTTTCTGATGGACCTAATGTTCGCAGCGACCTGGCCGACCTTTTGTTTATCGATCCCCTTGAGCGTGATGATGGTGTTCTTCTCGATGGAGGCCGTGATCCCCTCCGGAAGAGGGAACCTGACCGAGTGAGAGAATCCCACGTTCAATATGACAGTGCCGCCGTCAACCTCCGCCTTGTAGCCCAGGCCGCTGATCTCCAGGACCTTGCTGATTCCCTCCGAGACGCCGACCACCATATTATTGAGGAGCGATCGGCTGAGTCCCTGGAACGACCGGGCTTTTCTGCTCTGGTCCTGGGTGACAACCAGAAGCTCGCCTCCCGCCACTTCTGCCTTCACCGCCCCAACGAGGGTCTGGTTCAGCGTACCCTTCGGCCCGACGACCTTCACGTTCGATCCCTGTACCTCGACGGTAACCCCCGAAGGTATGGTAATCGGTTTCTTTCCAATCCGTGACATGGTGTACCTATTGTTATAAATCCGTGCTATTTAGGATAAGGGCTTTTCACGCAACACCCTCAAAACAATTCCCGGAGGCCGGCCCCCTCGCCCGGCCCATTGCCGGCCCTGCGCGACGCAACGCCTACCAGACCTTGCAGATAACCTCGCCGCCGACCTGTATCCTCCGCGCCTCCTTATCCGTGATCACACCTCTGGATGTGGAGAGGATGGCGATCCCGTATCCTCGGAGAACGAAGGGGATCTTGTTCTTGTCGACGTATACCCGGCGGCCGGGTTTTGAGATCCGCTGGATCTTGCTGATTACACCGTCCTTGCCCCGGTCGTATTTGAGGTGGATCCTCAGGATATTCTGCTTGTTGTCCTCCAAGACCTTATAACTTTCGACGTATCCTTCCTGTACAAGGATCTTTGCGATCGACTCCTTGATCTTCGAGAAGGGCATATCGACGATCTCAAACTTTGCGGTGACGCCGTTTCTGACACGGGTCAACATATCGGCGATCGGGTCCGTCATGCTCATAGTTCAATACCTCTCGCTTACCAACTCGATTTTATCACTCCGGGGATATCACCCTTTGAGGCAAGCTGCCTCAGACATATTCGGCACATATCGAACTTCCGGTAATACCCCCTCGGCCTCCCGCAAATGGGGCAGCGATTATACCGTCTGGACGAAAATTTCTGCTTTCGCTTCGCCTTGGCGATCAGTGACTTCTTTGCCACAAGACTACTCCTTTGTTATTGAGCGGCAAAGGGCATGCCGAGATATCCGAGGAGGGACCGGGCCTCCTGGTCCGTCTTTGCCGTAGTGACGATGGTAATGTTCATGCCCTTTATCTTATCGATCTTATCGTAGCTGATCTCCGGAAAAATGATCTGCTCCCTGATCCCGAAGGTATAGTTTCCCCTCCCGTCGAAGCCCTTCGGGGAAATCCCCCGAAAGTCCCTGACGCGCGGCAGGGCCACGTTGACGAGCCGATCGAGAAACTCGTACATCTTTTCGCGCCTGAGCGTCACCGAGCAGCCGATCGGGTTGCCCTCTCTCAGCTTGAAGTTCGCGATCGATTTACGTGCCCTCGTAATAACGGGCTTCTGTCCCGCTATGAGGGATATCTCCTCGGCGGCGCTGTCAAGTATTTTAATGTTCGACAGTGCCTCTCCCAGACCCATGTTGACGA
This sequence comes from uncultured delta proteobacterium, assembly GCA_963792965.1. Classification (GTDB taxonomy): domain Bacteria; phylum Desulfobacterota; class Zymogenia; order Zymogenales; family Zymogenaceae; genus CAWBYW01. Next base: position 310,037 of record CAWBYW010000009.1, read on the forward strand.
TGATCTTCGTGATCTTCGGGACCTCCATAACATTCTTGTAACTGAAGTCCTTGGTCAGACGGGAGACAATTTCCTGTTTATAATAGTCCTTCAAACGTGCCATTTCGTCACCACTTACTTATCGTCGAGTATTTCGTCACAGCTTTTGCAGTACCTTGTCTTCGTACCGTCTTCCAGCTCCTTCTTTCCCACCTTGACGGGGAGGCTACACTTCGGACACACCAACATGACGTTGGAGATATGGATTGGCCCTTCCTTTTCGATGATTCCACCCTGCCGGTGTACGGCGCTGGGCCTGACATGTCTCTTGATGAAGTTGACCTTTTCCACGAATATCTTTCCCTTTTCCCGGTCAACCTTGATGACCTTTCCCTTCTTGCCCTTATGCTTGCCCGATATCACCTGGACGGTATCGTTCTTCTTTATCCGAGTTCTTATGAGGTCCATTAATTCCTCCGTATCCCTTAGAGAACCTCTGGGGCAAGGGAAATGATCTTCATGAATCGTTTTGCTCTCAGTTCCCTGGCCACCGGGCCGAAGATCCGGGTCCCGATCGGTTCGTTCTGGTTGTTGATCAGGACCGCGGAGTTATCGTCGAACTTGATGTAGGTCCCGTCCGGCCTCCTGACCTCTTTCTTCGTCCGGACGATAACCGCCTTAACGACGTCCCCCTTCTTGACTTTACCGGTCGGGATCGCTTCTCTGACCGAGACCGTTACCACGTCTCCCAGCGCGGCGTATTTCCTCTTTGATCCGCCCAGCACCTTAATGGTAAAGAGCTTGCGTGCACCTGAGTTATCCGCCACATTCAATAGGGTCTGCATCTGTATCATCTGTCACTCCCGAGGGTCTTACAGGGCCTTCTCCAGGACCTCTTTGAGCACCCAGCGTTTATACCTGCTCAGCGGGCGGCTTTCCATGATCATGACCAGGTCTCCGATGCCGCATGTATTTTCGGGATCGTGGGCCATATATTTCTTTCGCCTGTTGATGAATTTCTTATATTTCGCGTGCATGAACTTTCGTTCCACCTGGACCACGATAGTCTTGTCCATCTTGTCGCTTACCACCGTACCCGTGAGGGTGCGTCGCTTGCTCTGGGTCTCCATTAGTAGTCCTTCCTCTTCTACGTATGCTCTTTCTCTCTGATCACGGTCAGCACCCGGGCAATTTCCCTTCGGGTCTTTCCCTTCTTCCGCTTGTCTTCGAGCTGATTTGCGGCTTTCTGAAACCTTAAGTTAAAGAGCTCCTGAGATAGGGAAAGCTCCCGTTCTTTCAGTTCACCGATGGACAACTCCCTCAGTTCACTAGCCTTCATATTCCATGCTCCTGGTCACGAACCTCGTTTCTATCGGGAGCTTATGGGCCGCCAGCCTGAATGCCTCGCGAGCCACCTCCTCGGTCACGCCCTCCATTTCATAGAGCACGCGGCCCGGCCTTATCGTGGCCACCCACTCCTCGACGGCGCCCTTTCCCTTGCCCATCCGCGTTTCGGCGGGCTTTTTGGTGATCGGCTTGTCGGGGAAGATCCGAATCCAGATCTTTCCGCCCCTCTTGATGTGCCGTGTCATCGCGATACGCGCCGCCTCTATCTGGCGCGCGCTGAGTCTGCCCGGAGCGAGCGCCTGGAGGCCGTACTCACCGAAGCTGATCGCCGATCCCCGCTCGCGGATCCCCCTCATGCGCCCCTTTTGCTGCTTTCTGTATTTGACTTTCTTCGGCATTAACATGGTATGATCCTCCTACAGCGAGCGCGCTTTATCGCCCGGTAACACCTCGCCGTTGAATACCCAGACCTTGATCCCGATAATCCCGTAGGTCGTCCGGGCGACGGCGGTGCCGTAGTCGATGTCCGCCCTGAGGGTGTGCAGGGGAACCCTGCCCTCGCGGTACCATTCCCGGCGCGCCATCTCCGCCCCACCGAGCCTCCCGGCACAGGCGATCTTGATCCCCTCAACGCCGAGCTTCAGGGCGGAAAAGACCGACTTTTTCATTGCGCGCCGGAACGACACTCGCCTCTCAAGCTGCGTGGCGACGTTCTCGGCGATGAGCTGTGCGTTGGCCTCGGGCTTCTTGACCTCCTTGATGTTTATGGAGATATCTCCTCCCGTCAGCTTTACGAGCTCCTTCCTGATGTTCTCGATCTCCGAACCCTTCCTCCCGATGATGATTCCGGGCCTGGCTGTATATATGTTCACGGAGGCCCTGGCGGCCGCCCGCTCGATCTCTATCTTGGCGATACCGGCATGATTAAAGTTCTTCTTTACATATTCTCGGATGGCCAGGTCGTCGTGGAGGTTCCTCTGGTAATCTTTCATACCATACCACTTGGAATTCCAATCCTTTATGATACCCAGCCTCAGACTTATGGGATTTACCTTCTGACCCACTGTGCTCCTCCCTTTACTTCTCGTCGAGGACCACGGTGATATGGCTGGTCCTCTTGAAGATGCGATTGAACCTCCCCATTGATCTCGGCCGGAACCGTTTCCACGTGGGGCCCTCATCGACGAAGATCCGGTGGACATAAAGATTGTCCACGTCGATCTCCTTGTTCTGACCGGCATTTGCAACGGCACTGTCGATCAGCTTCTTCACGACGGTGGACGCCTTCTTATCGGTCAGGGAAAGAATATCCCTGGCCTCCCCGACACGCTTCCCCCGCACCATATCCACCACCAGCCTGACCTTGAAGGGAGAGATCCTTACAAATCGTGTCTTTGCCGTCATTTCCATGGTCTTCCCCCGTTATCTCTTCTTGCCCCTGAGCTTCGACTTCTTGTCGGCGGCGTGGCCGAAAAATGTCCGCGTGGGCGAAAATTCCCCCAATTTGTAACCCACCATGTTCTCGGTGACAAACACGGGTATGAACTTCCTCCCGTTGTGGATCGCGATCGTCAGCCCCACCATCTCCGGGATAATCGTAGATCGCCGCGACCATGTCTTGATGACCTGGCGGTCGCCGGTGTTCTGGGAATGGGTTACCTTCTTCATCAGATGGTCGTCGATAAACGGACCTTTTTTGAGGGATCGTGACATACTCAGCTTCTCCTCTTCACGATAAACCTATCGGTCGTCTTGTTCTTTCGTGTCTTGTGCCCCTTCGTGGGAACTCCCCAGGGTGTTACCGGGTGCCGGCCTCCCGAGGTCTTCCCCTCACCACCGCCGTGGGGATGGTCGATGGGGTTCATGGCAACACCGCGAACCTTCGGCCTCTTGCCCAGCCATCGGGAGCGCCCGGCCTTGCCTATGCTGATGTTTCCGTGATCCGCGTTCCCCACGACCCCGATCGTCGCGATACACTCTTTGCGGACCATGCGCACCTCGTTGCTGGGAAGCTTCAGCTGGACATAATCGCCCTCTTTGGCCATGAGCTGGGCCGATGCCCCTGCCGACCGCACGATCTGCCCGCCCTTTCCCGGTTTGAGCTCGATGTTATGGACCTGGGTGCCGAGGGGAATGTTCTTCAGCGGCATAGCGTTTCCGGGCTTCACCTCCGCGCTCTCGGAGACGAGTAGTTCCTCGCCGACCGAAAGGCCTTGGGGCGCGATGATATAGCGCTTCTCGCCGTCGGCATAGAAGAGCAATGCGATCCGGGCCGACCGGTTCGGGTCGTACTCGATGGAGTGGACCTTGGCCGGGATCTCGTACTTGTCCCGCTTGAAATCGATGATCCGGTAGCGCCGCTTCTGCCCGCCGCCACGCCGCCGCATGGTGATGACCCCGGCATTATTCCTCCCTCCCGAGCTCTTTGAGGGGAGGACGAGGGCCCTTTCCGGTTTCTTCTTGGTCAGATCGGAAAAATCCGCGACCTCTTGAAATCTTCGCGCGGGCGATGTGGGTTTGTATCTCTTGACGGCCATTTCAGTTATACCCCTTCAAAGAATTCGATCCGCTCTCCGGGTTTGAGGCGAACAATCGCCTTCTTCCAATCGGGAAGCCTGCCCGAAAAACGTCCGAGTCTCTTCATTTTCCCCCTGACCTTTATGGTCTTGACTTCCACCACCTTCTTGTTGAAGATCTTCTCGACGGCCTTTCTGACCTCGACCTTCGTGGCCCAGAGGGGAACACGAAACGTCACCTGCTGCGCATTCTCTTTTTGGGTGTTGCTCTTCTCGGTGATGATCGGCATTAACAGAATATCGTAATTATTTTTCATGATAGCGCCTTGTCTATGGTTTCCAGGGCACTCCGGGTGATTACGAGGGTATCAAACCGAAGAATATCAAAGACGTTGAGCCCTACGGCCATCAGGACCTTCACCTCGCGGATATTCCGTGCGGAAAGCTCGAGGTTCCTGTCATGCTCGGCCACGACGATGAGCGACTTTTTCAGCCCCAGCTTCTCCATAATCTGGAGAAAATGTTTAGTCTTGACTTCGGGTAGATCGAACTTCTCGACGACAATGAGTTGATTATCGTTGAGCTTCTTGGCGAGCGCGGACCTGAGGGCGGCTTTCCTCACCTTCTTGGGGATCTTGTACGCATAGTCCCTCGGCTTGGGGCCGAAGATGGTGCCGCCGCCGGTCCAGAGGGGAGATCTGGTCGAGCCCGCGCGGGCGCGCCCCGTTCCCTTCTGCCGATACGGCTTTTTCCCACCGCCGGATACCTCAGCACGGGTCTTTGTGGAAGCGGTGCCTCTTCTCCTGTTGGCAAGCTGCATCCTGACGACGTCGTAAAAGAGGTGCTCTTTGATCTCACCCGAAAAAACCGACGGGTTCAGATCAATCGACGATACAACCTCTTTATTCGAATTATAGACATCAACCTTTGGCATCGGTCCACTCCCCGTTTAGCTGATCCCTTTTATCAATACGATTCCGTTCTTGCCCCCCGGCACCGCACCCCGAATCAGGATGAGATTCTTTTCTCCCTTGATATCAACGATCGAGAGGTCCTTGACGGTCACCCTCGTGTCGCCGAGGTGCCCGGGAAGCTTGCGTCCCTTGAAGGTTCTCGAGGGATCCGCGCACATCCCGATAGAGCCTGGCGCCCGGTGGAAACGAGAGCCGTGGGTAGCACGGCCGCCGTGGAAACCCCATCGCCTGACGACGCCGGCAAACCCCCTCCCCTTGGAAACACCCACCACATCGACAAGGTCCCCGATCTTGAAAACCTGTGCGGCGGTGAACTCCTGTCCGGGAGTAAATTCCTCGATCTTCCCCTCGGGGACTCGAAATTCCTTGATCACCTTAAAGGCCGTGGTGCCGATCTTCTCGAACGCCCCGCGCTTGGCCTTGTTCACCTTTGCGAGGTCCTTCTTTCCGAACCCGAAGGTTACCGCGGCATATCCGTTTTTCTTGGGCGTCCTGATATCCACGACGACACACGGGCCCGCCTCAAGGACGGTAACCGGGATGTGATTTCCCGATTCGTCGAAGACCTGCGTCATGCCCAGTTTTTTTCCGATCATTCCAGTGGTCATATTTCCTCCCCGCCCTTCCTGGGACCCTCGGGGGAACCGTTATGTTCCAGCTACAGTTTAATCTCTACGTCAACTCCGGCCGACAGATCGAGCCTCATGAGGGCATCAACGGTCTGTTGGGTCGGCTCCAGGATATCAAGAATCCGCTTATGGGTCCTGATCTCGAACTGCTCACGCGATTTCTTGTCGATATGCGGCGACCTCAGCACACAGTATTTATTTATTACCGTGGGCAGCGGTATCGGACCCGCGACCCGGGCCCCCGTCCGCTTGGCGGTCTCGATGATCTCCCCCGCCGACTGGTCCAAGAGCTTGTGGTCGTAGGCCTTCAGCTTTATGCGTATTTTTTGAGTCGGCATGAGAACACTCCTTTACGGGACAAAGCTCCCTTTATTCTATGATATCGCTGACGACACCGGCGCCGACGGTTCGGCCGCCCTCGCGGATGGCGAACCGAAGCTCTTTCTCCATCGCAATCGGCGTGATCAACTGGATCGTCAAATTCACATTGTCGCCCGGCATCACCATCTCCGTCCCCTCCGGCAGCGACACCACTCCCGTCACATCCGTCGTCCGAAAATAAAACTGCGGACGATATCCCTCGAAAAACGGCGTGTGCCGTCCTCCCTCTTCCTTCGTCAATATATACGCCGACGCCTTGAAATTCTTGTGCGGCTTGATGCTCCCGGGCTTCGCCACGACCTGACCACGCTCTACCTCGTCCCGCTTCGTCCCCCTCAACAGCACCCCCACGTTGTCTCCCGCACGTCCCTCGTCCAGCGTCTTCCTGAACATCTCCACGCCCGTGCACACCGTCTTGATCGTCGGCCGTATCCCCACAATCTCCACCTCCTCACCCGTCTTCACCACCCCTCGCTCGATCCTCCCCGTCACCACCGTCCCACGACCCGATATCGAAAATACATCCTCGATCGGCATCAAAAACGGCTTGTCTATCGCCCGCTCCGGCACCGGTATGTAGCTGTCCAATGCGTCCAATAACTCAAATATACACTTCGTGTCCGGCGAGTTCGGATCCCCGCTCTCCAAAGCCTTCAAAGCGCTCCCGCGGATGATCGGTATATCGTCCCCCGGAAACTCGTAGGCACTCAAAAGCTCCCGAAGCTCCAGCTCCACCAGCTCGATCAGCTCCGGATCGTCCACCATGTCTACCTTGTTCAAAAATACCACCATGTACGGCACGCCCACCTGGCGCGCTAACAATATGTGCTCCCGCGTCTGCGGCATCGGACCGTCGTTGGCACCTACCACCAATATCGCACCGTCCATCTGCGCCGCACCCGTAATCATGTTCTTGATATAGTCCGCGTGCCCGGGACAGTCCACGTGCGCATAGTGTCGCTTGTCCGTCGAATACTCCACGTGCGCCGTCGCTATCGTGATCCCTCGCTCCTTCTCCTCAGGCGCTTTGTCAATCTGATCAAACGGCACGTATTCCGCGTACCCCTTGTTCATGTTCGCCAATACCCGCGTGATCGCCGCCGTCAGCGTCGTCTTCCCGTGGTCGATGTGCCCAATCGTCCCCACATTCACGTGGGGCTTGGTCCGCTCAAACTTCTTCTTTGCCATTTCCGTATCCTCTGTCTCTCTCTAACTATTTTCCGGGCCGCTGGCCCGTTTTCCGCTCATGCCACGACCGGCAGCATCGCGCTAACCCTTTGCCCCCGCGACGATCTCCGTAGATTTCTGGTGGGGGACTTCCTCGTAATGGGCAAACTGCATGGTATAGGTGGCTCTCCCCTGGGTCTTGGACCTGATGTCCGTTGCATAGCCGAACATCTCCTCCAGCGGAACGCGCGCGCGGATCGTCTGGGTTCCCGATCTCGCTTCGATCCCGGATATCTTGCCGCGCCGCGAGCTTAAATCTCCTACCACATCGCCCGTGAACTCCTCGGGGGTCACCACCTCCACGTCCATAATCGGCTCAAGGAGAATAGGACTGCCCTTTCTTACCGCCTCCTTGAACCCGATGGAGCCGGCCACGGAAAAGGCGAATTCCGAGGAATCGACGTCATGGTACGAACCGTCGTCGAGCGTCACCCGTACGTCGACTACCGGGTACCCGGCCAGCACACCCTCCTCCAACGCCCCCCTGACCCCTTTCTCGACGGCTGACCAGTACTCTCGAGGCACCCTGCCGCCCACAACCTTGCTCTCGAACTCGAACCCTTTGCCCGGCTCGTTGGGATATACGGTCAGGATCACATGGCCGTACTGGCCGCGTCCACCCGACTGGCGCACGAACTTGCCCTCGGCTTTGGAGACCTTCGTGATGGTCTCCTTATACGCGACCTGGGGCCTGCCCACCTTTGCGTCAACCTTGTACTCACGCATGAGGCGATCCACGATGATCTCCAGGTGCAGTTCCCCCATGCCGGAGATCAGCGTCTGCGATGTCTCTTTGTCGACCCGAACCTTGAACGACGGGTCTTCCATCGCGAGCTTGGAAAGGGCGACCCCGAGCTTCTCCTCGTCGGCCTTCGATTTGGGCTCAACCGCCACCGAGATGACCGGCACGGGGAAGTCCATCGCCTCCAGGATGATCGGGGACTTGGGATCACACAGCGTGTCACCGGTGTGGGTATTCTTGAGGCCCACGACCGCGACGATATCGCCGGTGTAAACGTCCTTTATGTCTTCCATCTTGTTGGCATGGACCTTGAGGAGCCTGCCGATCCGCTCTTTCTTGCCGCGAGAGGCGTTGTAGACGTCCGATCCGGTCTTGAGGCTCCCGCAGTAAACCCTGATATAGGTGAGCTGACCGACATAGGGATCGGCCATGATCTTAAACGCGAGCGCCGCAAAGGGAGAGTCGTCCTTTTGCGGCAGTACAATCTCTTCTTTCGTGTCGGGGTGGATTCCCTTTATCTGCGGCTTGTCGAGAGGAGATGGAAGGTAATCGACCACGGCGTCGAGAAGCGGCTGCACTCCCTTGTTTTTGAAAGCCGAGCCCAACAGGACCGGAATGAGCCTTCCCTCGATAGTCGCCTTCCTGATTCCCTTCTTAATTTCCTCGATCCCGATCTCCTCGCCCTCGAGGTAGCGACTCATCATCTCGTCGTCGGATTCACAGACCGCCTCAACCAGCCGCTCCCGGGCTTCCTCTACCTGGGACGCGATGCTCTCGGGGATGGGAACCTCGCTGAAATTGGAGCCGAGAGTCGTCGCGTCATAGATGATCCCCGTGCGGCTGGCAAGGTCGACGATTCCCGCAAAATCGCCTTCGGCTCCGATGGGAAGCTGGAGGAGCACCGGGCGGGCTTTCAGCCGCTCCTTGATCTGGGAGATGACGTTAAAATAGTCCGCGCCGGTCCTGTCCATCTTATTGATGAAGGCGATCCGGGGGATATTGTATTTGTCCGCCTGCCGCCATACCGTCTCCGACTGGGGCTCCACGCCGCCCACCGCGCAAAAGACCGCCACCACACCGTCTAAGACCCGCAGCGACCGCTCCACCTCAGCCGTGAAGTCAACATGGCCCGGGGTATCAATGATGTTGATACGGTGGTCCTCCCACAAACAGGTCGTGGCCGCCGAGGTAATGGTGATTCCGCGCTCCTGCTCCTGCTCCATCCAGTCCATGACCGCGGTCCCCTCGTGCACCTCGCCCATCTTGTAGGAGATCCCCGTGTAATAGAGGATCCTCTCCGTGGTCGTGGTCTTGCCCGCGTCGATGTGGGCCATGATCCCGATGTTGCGTATCTTGTTGAGCGGAAACGTTCTCAAGTCTCTCTTCCTTTTTGCGACAAAAAAAGCCTTGTGGAAAAGGCTTTTGATTCTCTTTTTAGGGCGGTTACCAGCGGTAGTGTGCGAATGCCTTATTGGCCTCGGCCATGCGGTGGGTCTCCTCCCGCTTCTTCACGGCGGCTCCCTTGTTGTTGAAGGCCTCAATGATCTCACCGGCAAGCTTGTCGCGCATCGACTTTTCCGAGCGCCCCCGTGAATAGCGGATGAGCCAGCGAATGCCGAGGGCCTCGCGCCGGTCGGACCTGACCTCGATGGGAACCTGATACGTGGAGCCACCCACCCGCCGGGCCTTCACCTCAATGATCGGCTTGATATTATCCATAGCCTTCTTGAAAACCCGAACCGGGTCGTTCTTCGTCTTATCGGCAATGATATCCATCGCATCGTAGAATATCTGCTCCGCGACGCTCTTCTTGCCCGTGTACATCAGGCTGTTGATGAACTTTGCCACAAGCCGGTCTTTGTACTTCGGGTCCGGCAGAATAACCCTCTTTGCTACTACGCGCCTTCTTGGCATCTCTTTCCCTTACCAGTTCCAGATGAATGGTGACGTTTTCTTACTATCCAAAAGAAGGAGTCGGGACGGTTTCGCGGGCTCCTGACGCTGCCTTGCGCCCGAGCATCCCCGCACGCCCGTTCCCTCAAGAAAATCAGATCACGGTAACTTTCGATTCGACTCTTTGTTTTCCTCTCTTAGGCCTTCGGCCTCTTGGCGCCGTATTTCGACCGCGATTGCTTCCGGTTGGCGACGCCGAGGGTATCCAGCGTCCCCCGGATAATGTGATAGCGGACACCGGGGAGATCCTTTACCCTGCCGCCCCTGATGAGGACCACCGAGTGTTCCTGGAGGTTATGCCCCACGCCGGGGATGTAGCTGGTGACCTCGATCTGGTTGGTCAGCCGTACACGGGCCACCTTCCTGAGTGCCGAGTTCGGTTTCTTCGGGGTGGTCGTATATACCCTGACGCAGACCCCCCTCTTTTGGGGCGAGCCCTGCAGGGCCGGGGCCTTCGTCTTGGACTTCAGCTTATCCCTTCCCTTCCTCACCAACTGGTTAATGCTGGGCATCGATACTCCTTTAGAGAAAAACCATGTCATATTATCAGAATGGTTTGTTTTGTCAAGCTTTTTATTCGGACGAGATGAAAATAGGCGCCGTCATTTTCCCTCGCGTGCTCGCGCACGGCGCCTCTTTCGTGCCTGTCCGTCGTCGGCCCCGTGTATCGGCCCGTCGTTTAGTCAGCGACCGCCTCCTCGCTCGTTTCCTCCACCTTCAGCTCGTGGTACTTCTGGAATCCCGTGCCCGCAGGAATGAGCCTCCCCATGAGAACGTTCTCCTTGAGCCCCTGCAGATAATCCACCTTGCCCAGTATCGAGGCTTCGGTGAGGACCTTCGTCGTCTCCTGGAAGGAGGCCGCCGACAGGAAGCTGTCGGTGGAAAGCGATGCCTTGGTGATACCCAACAACAGCGGCTCGCCCACGGCGGGGTTGCCGCCCTTCGCGATGACCGCCTGGTTTTCTTCCTCGAACTCGTGCTTTTCCACCTGCTCACCCACGAGGAACCTCGTGTCTCCTACATCGGTGATCCGGACGCGCCTCAGCATCTGCCTGACGATGACCTCGATGTGCTTGTCGTTGATCTTTACGCCCTGCAGGCGATAAACTTCCTGTACCTCGTCGACCAGATACTTCGCAAGCTCTTTCTCACCCAGGACCTGCAGAATGTCGTGGGGGTTGGCCGATCCTTCCATCAGCGCCTCACCCGCCCGCACATAATCACCCTCGTGCGCGTTGATATGTTTTCCCTTGGGGATGAGGTATTCTTTCGGATCGCCGACCTCGGGCGTGATGATAACCTTGCGCTTTCCTTTCACGTCTTTGCCGAAGCTGACCATACCGTCGATCTCGGAAATAACGGCGAACTCCTTAGGCCGCCTGGCCTCAAAGAGCTCGGCCACGCGCGGAAGACCCCCGGTGATGTCTTTGGTCTTGGTCGTCTCCCGCGGGATCTTGGCCAAGACGTCGCCCGCCTCGACCTTCGCCCCTTCGGGGGCCATGATGTTGGCCCCGACCGGCATGAAGTAACGCGCCATGGCGGTAGAGCCGGGCAGTTTCAGTGTTCTTCCCTGCTCATCCTTGATGGAAACGCGGGGGCGAGCATCCGGATCCTTGGATTCCACGATGACCTTCCTCGAAAGGCTGGTCACGGGGTCAAGCTGTTCCTGCATCGTGATCCCTTCGATCACGTCTCCGAACTTGATGATGCCGGTGACCTCGGTGAGGATCGGGATCGTGTAGGGGTCCCACTCGGCAATAAGCTTTCCGGCCTTGACCGACTCCCCGTCGGCCGCAAGGAGCTTGGAACCGTAGATGAGGGGGTAGCGCTCGCGCTCCCGTCCGCTTTCGTCCTGGACGATGATTTCCCCGTTTCGGTTCATGACGACATAGGAGCCCTCTTTATTCTTCACGACGTTGAGGTTGTAGTACCTCGCGATCCCGTCATTTCTGGTGATGAGCGTTGTCTGCTCGGCCCGTCGGGAAGCCGTGCCGCCGATATGGAAAGTCCTCATTGTCAGCTGGGTGCCGGGCTCGCCGATGGACTGGGCGGCGATCACGCCGACCGCCTCGCCGATATTTACCTTCTTGCCGCGGGCAAGGTCCCTGCCGTAGCATTTGGCGCAGATCCCGCGCTTCGTGCGGCACGTAAGGACCGAACGGGTCTTGATCTTTTCCAGGCCCGCTTCTTCGATCTTCTCCACGAGGGATTCGTCGATCTCCTCATTGGCGTGGACAAGAATCTCCTCGGTATAAGGGTCCCGGATGTCGTCAAGGGCGACCTTGCCGAGGATCCGGTCTCCTACCGGCTCGATGATCTCGCCGCCCTCGACCAACGGGGTCACGTAGATGCCGTCCATCGTTCCGCAATCTTCCTCGGAGATGATGACGTCCTGAACCACGTCCACCAGCCTACGGGTGAGGTATCCGGAGTTCGCGGTCTTCAGGGCCGTGTCGGCCAGACCCTTCCGGGCGCCGTGGGTCGAGATAAAGTACTGCAAGACCGTCAGCCCTTCTCGGAAGTTGGCGGTAATCGGCGTCTCGATAATTTCGCCGGAGGGCTTTGCCATCAACCCACGCATGCCGGCCAGCTGCCGTATCTGCTGCTGGGATCCGCGCGACCCGGAATCGACCATCATGTGGATGGAATTGAAGCTCGGGACCCTCCTGGTCTTGCCGTCGGCGTCGGTGATGTTGTCGTAGGAGAGCTCATCAGCCATCTCGCGAGCGATCTGTTCGGTGACCTCGGCCCAGATGTCGATGACCTTATTGTAGCGCTCGCCGTCCGTGATGAGGCCCTCGGTATACTGCTTTTCGACCTTCTGTACCTCGCTGCCTGCCTCTTCCAACAGGTCGTGCTTATTGGTCGGGATCCGCATATCTTTAATGGAGATGGAAATCCCCGCCATGGTGGCATACTTGTAGCCGAGGTCCTTAAGCCTGTCGGCCAGGATAACGGTGCTCTTGTTGCCGGCGTTGCGGTAGGACAGGTCGATGAGGCGGACAACTTCTTTCTTTGTCATGACGGCGTTGACAGCCTCAAACGGTATCTCCTTGGGGACGACCTCGTACAGGATGCAGCGCCCCGTCGTGGTATCGACGAGCTTGCCGTCCATCCGTACTCTGATCTTTGCCTGAAGGTCGACCTCCCCCGCGTCATAAGCAACCCTGACCTCGTCGAAATCCGCGAATATTCTTTTTTCTCCCTGGGCACCCTCGCGGCTCCTGGTCATGTAGTAGAGCCCGAGGACGATGTCCTGGCTCGGGACGATGATCGGCTTGCCGTTGGCGGGCAGCAGGATGTTATTGGTGCTCATCATGAGGACCCTTGCCTCCACCTGGGCCTCGACCGAAAGGGGCACATGGACCGCCATCTGATCGCCGTCGAAATCGGCGTTAAACGCGGTGCAGACCAGCGGGTGCAGCTGTATCGCCTTGCCCTCGATAAGAATCGGCTCGAAGGCCTGGATGCCCAGCCGGTGCAGTGTCGGCGCGCGGTTCAGGAGCACCGGATGCTCCTTGATGACCTCATCGAGGATGTCCCAGACCTCCGTCCGCTCCTTTTCGACCGCCTTCTTGGCGCTCTTGATCGTCGAGACGAATCCCTTCGTCTCGAGCTTCGCATAGATGAACGGCTTGAAGAGCTCCACGGCCATCTTCTTGGGCAGGCCGCACTGATGGAGCCTGAGCTCCGGGCCGATGACGATGACCGACCTTCCCGAATAGTCGACACGCTTCCCGAGGAGGTTCTGACGAAAACGGCCCTGCTTCCCTTTGAGCATGTCGGACAGCGACTTGAGGGGTCGCTTGTTCTGGCCGGTGATGGCGCGTCCGCGCCGCCCGTTGTCGAACAGCGCGTCGACCGACTCCTGGAGCATCCGCTTTTCGTTCTGAATGATGATGCCCGGTGCGTTGAGGTCCTGGAGGCGCTTGAGCCGGTTGTTCCGGTTGATGACCCTCCGGTAGAGGTCGTTGAGGTCGGAGGTGGCAAACCTTCCGCCGTCCAGCGGCACCAGCGGCCTCAGGTCCGGCGGGATAACGGGGATGCACTCCATGACCATCCACTCGGGCCGGTTGCCGGAAATGAGGAAGGCCTCGATGACCTTGAGCCGTTTGGCGATCTTCTTCCTCTTGGCCTCGGAGTTGGTCTCCTTCATCTCCCGCCTGAGGTCCTCGGCAAGCTTGGTGATGTCCAGCGCCTTGAGAAGATCCCTGATGGCCTCGGCGCCGATTCCGACCTCGATATCGCCGCCGTACTTCTCTTTGACCCGCATCAGCTGCTCGTCGGAAAGGAGGTCGCCTTTCTTGTACGGAGTCCCCTTCGGGTCCTTGACGACGTAGGTCTCAAAATAGAGGATACGCTCCAGGTCCTTAAGGCTGATGTCGAGGACCGTCCCCATGCGTGAGGGAAGGCTCTTCAAAAACCAGATATGGGTAACGGGCGTGGCCAGCTCGATGTGTCCGAGGCGCTCCCTTCTTACCTTGGACTGAATGACCTCGACTCCGCACTTCTCACAGACGACCCCGCGGTGCTTCATACGCTTGTATTTCCCGCAGTTGCATTCATAGTCTTTCGTGGGGCCGAAGATCTTGGCGCAGAACAGGCCGTCGCGCTCCGGCTTAAAAGTCCGGTAGTTGATCGTCTCCGGCTTTTTTACCTCGCCGTGGGACCACGATCGGATTTTCTCCGGCGACGCGATGGATATTTTGACCGCCTCGATCTCGATGGGATCGCGCGGTTTTTCAAAATAATTGTAAATGTCGTCCAATACTACACCTCTTGGTTAGAGATTAATTGGCCTTTATCTTTTTCTTGCCCCGCTCGATCAGGTCCATATCGAGCCCGAGGCTCTGCAATTCCTTGACCAGAACGTTGAACGATTCGGGGAGCCCCGGCTCCAGGTACTGCTCATCCTTGACGATCGATTCGTACATCCGGTTCCTTCCCGTAACATCGTCGGACTTGACCGTGAGGAACTCTTGCAGCGAATAGGCTGCGCCGTACGCCTCCATAGCCCACACCTCCATCTCTCCGAGCCGCTGGCCGCCGAATTGCGCCTTGCCGCCGAGGGGCTGCTGGGTGACGAGGGAATATGGGCCGATGGATCGGGCGTGGATCTTATCGTCGACGAGGTGATGGAGCTTGAGCATGTACATCATCCCCACCGTCACCTGCTGCCGGAAGGGCTCGCCGCTCCGGCCGTCGTGCAGGACCGCCTGACCGCGCTCGGGAAGATCTGCGGATGCAAGCGCGCGGGACACCTCCTCTTCCGTGGCGCCGTCGAAAACCGGCGTGGAGATGAAGACTCCGTTTCTGAATTTCTGCGCAACGGTCAGTATCTCTTCATCGGTCAATCCGTCAATATAGTCCTTCTGGTTTCCGAGGACGAATACTTCTTTGAGCTTTTTCCTGAGCGCCTGCGGAGAATAGTCTTTCTCGATGATCTCGTTGATCTGAATGCCCAGCTCCTTGGCCGCCCAGCCGATGTGGGTTTCCAATATCTGCCCCACGTTCATGCGCGACGGGACGCCCAGCGGATTGAGCACGATATCGACGGGGGTGCCGTCCTCCATGTACGGCATGTCTTCTACCGGCAGAATCCTCGAGAGAACCCCCTTGTTGCCGTGGCGTCCGGCCATCTTGTCGCCCACGGAGAGTTTCCTCTTCATGGCCACGTAGACCTTGACGAGCCTGATGACGCCCGGCGGAAGTTCGTCTGCCCGGGTCACCTTGTTGATTTTTTCCTCGAAGATGATACGAATGACGTCGATCTGCTCCGAGATGCTCTCGTAGATCTGGGAAAGCTTGTCGACGATCTCTTCATCTCCCTTGATTTTGATATCCCTCAGGTCCTCAAACCGGATGCCCTCGAAGTCTTTCTCCTCGAAGGTCGCCCCCTTCTTGACCAGGACGGCGTCCTTCGTATCGACGAGATTGGCCGCGAGCTTCTGGCCGACCAGCAGCGTCTTGATGCGCTCGATTCCGCTCCGTTTGATGATCGTGATCTCGTCGTTCATGTCCTTGGTGAGCTTTTCAACCTCTTCGTTCTCGATGGAAAGGGTCCGGTCGTCCTTGTCGACCCCCTTTCGGGAGAAGACCTTCGCACCGATGACGATCCCCTCGATACCCGGCGGAACCCGAAGGGAGGAATCCCGGACGTCGCCGGCCTTCTCGCCAAAGATGGCCCGAAGCAGCTTTTCCTCCGGGGAAAGCTGGGTCTCACCCTTGGGGGATATCTTCCCGATGAGGATATCTCCGGGATGCACCTCTGCGCCGATTCTGACGATCCCCGATTCATCGAGATCTTTCAGGGCTTCCTCCCCAACGTTGGGGATGTCCCGCGTAATCTCCTCGGGGCCGAGCTTCGTGTCCCGGGCAAGCAGCTCAAATTCCTCGATGTGGATGGAGGTGAAGGAATCTTCGAGAACCACGTTTTCGCTGATGAGGATGGAATCCTCGAAGTTATAGCCGCCCCAGGGCATGAACGCGACGATGACGTTAATCCCGAGCGCCAGCTCCCCCGTCTGGATGGCCGGCCCGTCGGCGACGATCTGACCCTTGACCACCCGCTCACCCTTCTTGACGATCGGCTTCTGGTTTATGCAGGTGTTCTGGTTGGAGCGCTGGTACTTCGTCAGGTTGTAGATATCAACACCGGCCCCGCCATCCGTCTCCTCGTCGGTACGGATGATGATGCGCGAGGCATCGACGTTCTCGACAACCCCATCGCGCTTGGCCATCACGGTGACACCGCTATCCCGCGCGACGATCCGCTCCATGCCGGTTCCAACCAGCGGCGCCTGGGGGCGAAGGAGCGGCACGGCCTGCCGCTGCATGTTCGATCCCATGAGGGCTCGGTTGGCGTCGTCGTTCTCGAGGAACGGGATGAGAGACGCCGCCACGCTCACCAGCTGCTTTGGCGAAACGTCCATATAGTTGATTTCTTCGGGATTGGCCATCGCGGGCTCTCCTCCCCGCCTGACGTTGATCATCTCCTTTCTGAAAAACCCGTTCTCGTCCACGGGCGATTGCGCCTGAGCGATGACACAGACCTCCTCGTCCAGCGCCGTCAGGAAATCGGTCTGATCGATAACCCGGCCGTTCTCCACGCGACGATACGGCGTCTCGATGAAGCCGTAGTTGTTGACCGAGGCGTAGGTCGACAGTGACGCGATCAACCCGATATTGGGACCTTCCGGCGTCTCGATGGGGCAGATGCGCCCGTAGTGCGTGTTATGAACGTCCCGGACCTCAAATCCTGCGCGCTCCCGCGTCAGACCGCCGGGGCCGAGCGCGGACAGCCTCCTCTTGTGCGTGATCTCCGACAGCGGGTTCGTCTGGTCCATGAACTGGGAGAGCTGAGACGAGCCGAAGAATTCCTTGATGACCGCACTCACCGGCTTTGAGTTGATCAGGTCATGGGGCATGAGGGTCTCCACCTCCGACAGGCTCATCCGCTCTTTGATGGCGCGCTCCATCCGCACCAGGCCGATCCGAAACTGATTTTCCAGCAGTTCTCCCACCGCACGCACCCGGCGGTTGCCGAGGTGGTCGATGTCGTCGATCTGGCCCAGGCCGTTCCTCAGATTAAAGAGATAACGGATGGAGTGGAGGATATCCTCCTTCTTTAGCACGTGCACGTCCAGCGCCGCATCGAGGCCGAGCTTGTAGTTGAGCTTGAGCCGGCCCACCGTCGAGAGGTCGTACCGCTCGGCGTTGAAGAAGAGGTTATTGAAGAGGTTCTGGGCCGTCTCGAGCGTCGGCGGATCACCGGGCCGGAGCCTACGGTATATCTCGATGATGGCGCCGTTCTGATTTGAGATCTTATCGGCCAACAGCGTGTTGCGAATCGCCGAGGATACGTTGACATCATCGATGAAGAGGATATCGAACTCGCGTATCCCTCTCTTTATCATCTCCTCGAGTCTCTCCTTGGTGATCTCCTCGTTCACCTCCAGGATGACCTCGCCGCTGTCGGGCGCCGCGACGTCGCGCGCCGCGACCTTCCCGATAATGGATTCGTATTCGATGGCGACGGTATCGATCCCTTCTTCGACCATCTTCTTGACGGTCGCCTTGGTGAACTTCCGTCCCTTCTTGATGATAACCTCACCCTGTTTAGTGATCATGTCTACGGCCGCCCGCTGGCCGGCCAGATATTCGAGGGCGGGGATCTTCCTGTATTCGCCCTCCCCAATAATGATCCGCTCGGTCTTGTAGAAGAAGTTCAACAGCTCCTCGGTGCTATAGCCGAGGGCCTTCAGCAGTATCGTTGCCGGGAATTTTCTCCTCCGGTCGATCCGAACGTGGATGATGTCCCGGGCGTCGAACTCGAAGTCGAGCCACGAGCCCCGGTACGGAATGATGCGGCAGGAAAAGAGGAGCTTACCGGAAAGATGGGTCTTGCCCTTATCGTGGTCAAAAAAGACACCCGGCGATCGGTGCAGCTGGCTTACCACCACCCGCTCCGTCCCGTTGATGACGAAGCTCCCGTTGCCGGTCATCAGCGGGATCTCCCCGAAAAATACCTCCTGCTCCTTTATGTCTCGAATGCTCTTGGCGCCGGTCTGCTCGTCTTTATCCCATACGACGAGTCTCACGGTCACCTTGAACGGCGCGGCAAAGGTCATGCCGCGCTGATGACATTCGGCAACGTCGTATTTCGGGTCGCTCAGGGTATACCTGACGTACTCCAGCGACGCGGTCTCGTTGAAATCCCAGATCGGGAAGACGCTCTTGAAGACTCCCTCAAGGCCGATTTCCTCCCGCTCCTGGGGCGGGACGTCCTTTTGAAGAAACCGGAAGTAAGACCGTTCCTGGACCTCAATGAGATTCGGGATATCGATGATGTTGGAGATCTTCCCGAAATCGACTCGTTCCCAATGATATTTCTTTACGGCTTCGGCCATAAAAAACACCTCGCTTTAGTTTTAAATTGTCGCCGACCGGCGGACACGTGCGGCCGCCCCCGCCTTTCGGACGTTGTTATCAGCAAAAGAGCAGCTACTATTCCGGGCCAGACTCAGGGTCCCGATGTGACTCCCGCTGTGGAGCGCGTCGCCTGGGGCCGGATGCCCGGACACACCCCCCACAGAGGGCGCAACGAATCTGCCCCCGTTCTCACGGTATGCATTAAGGCCAGCCGACAATAAACTCCCTCCAGGTAATACCCGAGAGATTATTTCGCAAGAACGTGAATGATTTCCAGATGTTCTCATAATTGGCGGCACCGCGTGAGCGACAGAGCATGACGGTTCATACGTCCGCATGCGATATGGGAAAAGGAAAAAGAAATAGTGTGAAGATTGATTTCGTATTCGAGTCTATTCGATGAATGCAACGCGAAGGGGTGGGGGATGTCCCCACCCCTCAAGAGATTGCTTATTTAACTTCTACTTTTGCGCCGACTTCTTCGAGTTTCTTCTTGATCTCTTCGGCCGTCTCCTTGGAAACGGCCTCTTTCACCGGTTTCGGGGCGGATTCGACAAGGTCCTTGGCCTCTTTGAGGCCCAGCGTGGTGAATTCCCGCACCACCTTGATGACCTTGATCTTCTCGGGTCCCGATTCCTTGAGGATCACGTCGAATTCCGTCTTCTCCTCAACCGGCGCCGCCTCGGCGGCCGCACCGCCACCACCCGCCGCCATCATGGCGACCGGCGCCGCGGCGGACACACCGAACTTCTCCTCGAGCTCCTTGACGAGCTCCGCCAGCTCCAGAACGGTCATGTTTTCAATAAAGGCGATTACATCCTGCTTGGAAATTTTCCCCGCCGAGCCTTCCTTGGTCGCTTTCTTCTTCTCGGCGCCTTCCTTCAAAGTGGTCTCTTCAGACATCAGTGTTCCTCCTCTACGCTAATTTTCCCGCCTCTTTGGCCTCTTTAACGGCCGAGAGGGCATACACGAACTTCCTCATTACCCCGGAAAGCACCCCAACAAATCCGCCCGGCACGGCGTTCATTGTCCCGAGGAGCTTGGCCACGAGGACCTCGCGGGCCGGAAGCTTGGCGATAGACCTGACGTCCGCATCGCCGATCCTCCTCCCCGTTCAGCACTCCCATCTTGAAAGACAGGACGTTGAACTTTGCCATGTACTCCACGAGTACCTTGGAGGCCTCGACGGGGTCGGTCCTTGAAATGACCACGCCCGTGGGTCCCACAACCTCGCCGACGACGGGTGCAAAGTCGGTTCCCTCGGCGGCCCGCTTCAAGAGATTGTTCTTGACAACCCTGAACTGGATACCGATTTTCCGGAAGCCGCCTCGAAGCTCATTGATCTGCTCGGCCGTCAACCCCCGATAGTCCGTCATGAACAACACCTCGGAGCCGGAGAGCTGCTTTCGCATTGCAGATACAATGACTTCCTTTTCTTGCTTCTTCACCGAAACCTCCCTTCTTCCCCACGTCAGAGAGCCGGACGCCCGTGTATGCCCCCGACTAACGTCGGAGGGCCCGATGCTTCACTCGCTGCCTCGTCTCGGCGGGCCCTTTCGGATTAAGCACGTAAGGTGCGCCGGCTGTCTTCAACGGGGAGAGACTATATAGAGTTTTATTTCAAAAGGTTTCTTACATATATAGGGTCGATCTTTATTCCCGGTCCCATGGTGGAAGAGATCGCCACGCCGCGGAGGTAGGTCCCCTTGCTGCTGGCGGGCTTGATCTTCATGACCATTTCCAGGAGCGCCATGACGTTGTCCTTGAGCTTCTGGGCGCCGAAGGAGACCTTCCCGACGGGAACATGAAGGATCCCGTTCTTATCTACCCTGAAATCGACTTTTCCGGCCTTCAGCTCGGAGATGGCCCGGGCCACGTCGAAGGTGACGGTACCGACCTTTGCGTTCGGCATGAGACCCCGCGGGCCGAGGAGCTTTCCGAGCTTGCTGACCAGGCCCATGATGTCGGGGGTCGCGATCGCCTTATCAAATTCCAGCCATCCGCCGTTGATCTTCTCGACGAGGTCTTCCGCGCCGACATAGTCCGCGCCCGCGTCCTGGGCCTCTTTTTCCTTCTCGCCCTTTGCAAAGACGAGGACCCTCACCGATTTGCCCGTCCCGTTGGGGAGGACCACGGCCCCGCGGACCATCTGGTCGGAGTGTTTCGGATTTACCCCGAGCCTGAGCGCCATATCGACGCTCTCGTCGAATTTCGCGGCGGGGCTTTTCGAGATGACCTCGAGCGCCTCGTCGAGCTCATAGCGCTTGGCTGTATCGAGCTTTACTTTAATATTCCGGTACGTTTTTCCATGTTTCGGCATTGCTATTCTCCGGTTTCTCTCATTCGACGATATCGATTCCCATGCTTCGCGCGGTGCCCTCGATGATCCGTACCGCGCCCGCAAGGTCAATGGCATTGAGATCGGGGAGCTTGGTCTTTGCGATCTCCTCGATCTGATTCTTGCTGATTGTCCCCACCTTGTCTTTACTCGGCGCGCCGCTTCCCTTTACGATCCCCGCCGCCTTCTTGATCAGTATCGCGGCCGGGGGGGTCTTGGTGATAAAAGAAAAGGAACGGTCCGCGTAAACCGTGATGACCACGGGGATTATCATGCCCTGTTGCGCCTGGGTCCTGGCGTTGAATATCTTGCAGAATTCCATGATATTGACGCCGTGCTGGCCGAGCGCCGGACCCACGGGGGGCGACGGCGTGGCCTGACCTGCCGGTATTTGTAGTTTTATCTGTCCTGCGACCTTCTTTGCCATAGTAACTCCTTGTCTGCTCTATCCCTTCTTGATCTGAAAAAACTCCAATTCCACCGGCGTCGGCCTTCCAAATATCGACACCATTACCTTTACCTTTCCCTTATCCGGAAAGACCTCATCCACATAGCCGGTAAACGTCGCAAAGGGGCCGTCGGCAACGGTGACGGCATCTCCCTTTTCGAAGATCACCTTCGGCTTGGGTTTCGTGGAACCGTCCTCCATCTGGTGCAGGATATCGGCCACCTCCTGCTCGGTCAGCGCGGGCGGACGCGTGGACCCACCCACAAAGCCCGGTTACCTTCGGGGTATTACGGACGATATGCCACGTCTCCTCGTTCAGTTCCATCTTGACGAGGATGTATCCGGGGAAGAACTTGCGCATCGTCGTCCGCTTCTCCCCCTTGACCATCTCCACCACCTTCTCCGCGGGTACCATGACCTCGACGATCTCCTCGCTCTTGTTCATCGATTTCACGCGAGCCTCAAGGGCGAACTTGGCGGTCTGCTCATATCCCGAGTATGTGTGGACTATGTACCATTTAAGTGCCATGAATCGTCTGTATATGGAATAGTGATTTATTCATTCGGGCATCTTTTTACCGCCGCGCGCCGCGCCGGACTTTCCTATCCGTGGCCGCAACGCTCATGAGGTGGTTATCTTTTCCCGAACCGCCGTTAAAAACGGCAAAAGAACCTCTCGTCTTTTGTAAAAGAATCACAAAAGTTTCAGGTTCACCGCTTACTGTCCCTTTCGATCTAAAACTTTCGGCATCCGAGAAGGTGCCCGATTCTCTACTACAGATCTCGTCGCCCTTTCGTCGATACACCGGGCCGTCGTCCGAGCCTCCCCGAGTCTCATATGGAGGCTATCCCTGGACAGCCCAAGGTATCGACCGCACTTCCTCCTATTGCGCACCCACGCCTCACGATTCCTTCACGGCCTCGGGCGTGCGGGCGCGCACTTCCCATTACATCTTCAGGAGGTGCTCCACTCCGCTGCTCAACAGGTAATCCACGAAACCGAGGAAGAAGGCGATGATAAAGGTCGTGATCAAGACGACGGCCGTCGACGCGAGCGTCTCCTTCCGCGTCGGCCAGGTCACCTTCTTGATCTCGACCTTCACCTCTCTCAGAAACTGGACGATCTTTTCCCAGATACCGTTCATATTATTCCGCTTGTTCAGGACGGCCGCACCTTCGGCCGGCCGCGCCCCTCTTGTGCGTAAGTGGCAGGCCAGGAGGGATTCGAACCCCCAACACCCGGATTTGGAGTCCGGCGCTCTAGCCGTTAGAGCTACTGGCCTGTGCTATTTCGTCTCCTTGTGCGGCGTATGAGTCCTGCAAAAAGGGCAGAATTTCTTGAACTCAATCCGATCAGGAGTCTTCTTCTTGTTTTTCGTCGTCGTATAGTTTCTCTGCTTGCACTCCGTGCAGGCCAGCGTAATAATGTCCCTCATGGCGTTTTCCTATTCTACGATATCGCTGACGACACCGGCGCCGACGGTTCGGCCGCCCTCGCGGATGGCGAACCGAAGCTCTTTCTCCATCGCAATCGGCGTGATCAACTGGATCGTCAAATTCACATTGTCGCCCGGCATCACCATCTCCGTCCCCTCCGGCAGCGACACCACTCCCGTCACATCCGTCGTCCGAAAATAAAACTGCGGACGATATCCCTCGAAAAACGGCGTGTGCCGTCCACCCTCTTCCTTCGTCAATATATACGCCGACGCCTTGAAATTCTTGTGCGGCTTGATGCTCCCGGGCTTCGCCACGACCTGACCACGCTCTACCTCGTCCCGCTTCGTCCCCCTCAACAGCACCCCCACGTTGTCTCCCGCACGTCCCTCGTCCAGCGTCTTCCTGAACATCTCCACGCCCGTGCACACCGTCTTGATCGTCGGCCGTATCCCCACAATCTCCACCTCCTCACCCGTCTTCACCACCCCTCGCTCGATCCTCCCCGTCACCACCGTCCCACGACCCGATATCGAAAATACATCCTCGATCGGCATCAAAAACGGCTTGTCTATCGCCCGCTCCGGCACCGGTATGTAGCTGTCCAATGCGTCCAATAACTCAAATATACACTTCGTGTCCGGCGAGTTCGGATCCCCGCTCTCCAAAGCCTTCAAAGCGCTCCCGCGGATGATCGGTATATCGTCCCCCGGAAACTCGTAGGCACTCAAAAGCTCCCGAAGCTCCAGCTCCACCAGCTCGATCAGCTCCGGATCGTCCACCATGTCTACCTTGTTCAAAAATACCACCATGTACGGCACGCCCACCTGGCGCGCTAACAAGATGTGCTCCCGCGTCTGCGGCATCGGACCGTCGTTGGCACCTACCACCAATATCGCACCGTCCATCTGCGCCGCACCCGTAATCATGTTCTTGATATAGTCCGCGTGCCCGGGACAGTCCACGTGCGCATAGTGTCGCTTGTCCGTCGAATACTCCACGTGCGCCGTCGCTATCGTGATCCCTCGCTCCTTCTCCTCCGGCGCTTTGTCAATCTGATCAAACGGCACGTATTCCGCGTACCCCTTGTTCATGTTCGCCAATACCCGCGTGATCGCCGCCGTCAGCGTCGTCTTCCCGTGGTCGATGTGCCCAATCGTCCCCACATTCACGTGGGGCTTGGTCCGCTCAAATTTCTTCTTTGCCATAGGACTATCCCTCCACGAAAAAGCCTTTATGAGATGATAATGTAACGGTTATGGAGCCCACGACCGGACTTGAACCGGGGACCTCTTCCTTACCAAGGAAGTGCTCCACCGACTGAGCTACGTGGGCGGTGCTCGCGTCTTGGAGCGGGAAACGGGATTCGAACCCGCGACCCTCAGCTTGGAAGGCTGATGCTCTAGCCGGCTGAGCTATTCCCGCGATGTAATAATCTTATGGTGGAGGGGGGAGGATTCGAACCTCCGAAGGCGGAGCCGGCAGATTTACAGTCTGCTCCCTTTGGCCACTTGGGAACCCCTCCCGATTTACCTTCAAAGAGCGACGTTGCACTCAATGGAGCTGGCGATGGGACTCGAACCCGCAACCTGCTGATTACAAGTCAGCTGCTCTACCTGTTGAGCTACGCCAGCAATCTAAAATTATAAGATTAGAGAAAATCGCTTAAAATGTCAAGCATTTTTTGAAATTATTTTGGAGAGTCGGAGAGACGTGACCTGTTTGACCTTCGTTCTGGCTGGAGACCTGAGCTCTCCGGCGGGGGCTTACGCATTTCACGAGGACGTCTCCGTCGTCTATTCTTAACTCCCGACGTTCTATTACTATATCACTAAATGCGACGAGAGTCAAGCACTACCCGGGGCTCTCTTTGCCCCTACCTGCCGCCGACGGGCGGGCGAGAGCCCTGGGTCTCCCTTCTCATCGGGTCATAGAATAATTACGGAAGCTGCGGCCCCACGGGTGCTGTCATAACACGAAACTGACGACGAAGTCCTGCGGGCCGAAGAACTCCCAATCGTTGGTGGCGCCGCCCCATAGCTCTACCGTCACGTTGAGAGACAAGGGAAGGACGGCGCCCGGTTCGACGGCGCTGGGAGGAAGGTCAAAGAAGGCGACTTCAGACGTGCCCTGCTCTATGAAGATCGTCTGCGTCCGGCTGAGAGAATCAAGGCTCGGGACTTTGAGTAGAACCGTGACATTCCCGTCCATGCCCTTCGGGTAGGCGTCGGTTATGTCCTGGGATATATTGGCGACTTCGACGCAGACTCGGCCGTGCTCATCGCCGTAGACTTTTGAGACCGTGAAATCCCATCCATCACCCGTGGGCATATCCGCGACGGCTCCCACGGAGGTAAAGAGAAGTAAGAGCGCCGAAATGAGGAGATAGCGTATCTGATTTCTCATGGCACCACCAATAAGATGTTATGGTCGGATCAAGGGTCCCTTTGTTAGAGCCGTTTGGGCGTGATTCCCTCGGCGGACACGGGGCTTAAACGGCGGCAACAATAGGGAGACGGCCTTTTCCCGATCTTCCTCCGGGCCGAGGAATCATGGACCCATACTACCTAATTAGCAATTATATGGTCATCCGAGGGATCTGTCAAGGAGCCGTCAGACCTTTAAAGAAAGGCGGTCCGGTACCGGAGGCTCGTTGCCCCATTTAGGGGATTTCTTAGCAAATTCGGATGAGAGTTTTCAGTAGGAATCACCGATCTCAAAGGGCGAGAAGATAATCCAATATTACGGTTGCCCATTGCTATTGGCCATCGGATTATATATAATATATTCCCTTTAAACATCATCGAACCGGCAAGAGAGGAGCATCCATGATATCAGAAAACGAGATAATCCAGAAGGCGCATGAGCTCGATTTCGAGGACGTCGGCTATACGACCGCAGAGCCCTTCGAGTTCCAGCGCGAGGTCCTCGAAAGGCGAAGGGACGGCTACGCCCCCCTGATCGCGCTGGGGCTTGACCTGGTCGCTGGCGTCGACCCGAAAAATTCCCTCCCCGGCGCAAGATCCATCATCGTGTTGATGGAAAACTATTTCAGGCGCTCCTTTCCCCGGGCGCTGGAGGGTACGTTCGGTCGCTGTTATCTTGACGACGACCGGATGACCAAGGACGCCCTCGCGCCGCGGATCAAGGCCTTTCGGGGGTACCTGAGGGATAACGGGATCGACTCGAAGGTTCCCTTCAACCTCTCCCAGCGCCTGTCGGCCGCCCGCGCGGGGATGGGCGACTTCGGCAAGAACTGCTTCTTCTACTCAAACAAAGTCGCCCGTAAAAGCTCCTGGGTGCTCCCCATCGCAGTCGTTGTGGACAAGGAATTTGAGCCCGCCGAGCCCACCTACGGGGTCGGATGCCCCGAATGGTGCAGGAGCGCGTGCATCGCCGCCTGCCCCACAAAGGCGATTAAAGGCCCCCAGGAGATGGACCCCCGCCGCTGCATATCGTATCTTACCTATTACGGACAGGGGCTGACGCCGAAAGATCTGCGCGAGCCGATGGGGACATGGGTCTACGGGTGCGACGTCTGCCAGAACGTGTGCCCCCGCAACCGCGCCTGGCTCGCCCAGGAGCTGCCGCCCAACGAGCGCGCGGCGGCAAAGGCCGAGCATTTTGAGCTGCCGCGCCTCCTCCACATGGACCTTGCCTACTACCAGACCAAGGTATGGCCGCACATGTTCTATATACCGGGTGATCAGACCTGGCGCTGGAAAATGAACGCCGCCCGGTCCATGGGCAACAGCCTCGACCCGAAGTATATCGGGGATCTTTCGCGCGCATTTAGCGAGAACAACGACGAGCGCGTCAGGGGCATTTCTCCCAGTCGCGCTTGTGCCGGTACAGTTCGCCGAGTTGTTCAATCATCGCGATCTTATGGAAAAGCGCCGCGTTCTCCAGATGGGCCTCCAGCACCTTAAGGCCTCGTCAATCTTCCCCCGCGCCATCAGGTAACCCGCCCAGGCCCGCGCCGCAGCCGTCCGGGCGAACGGCCCGTGGTCCGCCTGGAGGAGTTCCTGGTACATCTCCCGCGCCTTGTCCACTTGGCCCTGTCGTTGCAGGAATCCGGCCTGCTGAAGGCGGAGGCGGGGATCTGCGGGGCGCGCCGCGAGGGCCTTGTCGAGGAGCTTCCGGGCTTCGTCAAACTGGCCCATCGAGTCCAGCATGCCGGACCACGTGCCGTACAGTACGGCGCGGACCTCCGTGGGGGTGAGCGGGATCAGGAAGCCGTTGGGCTTCAGGTCGCTTTCCTGAAACCGTATTGCCCCAGGATATTCACCCGCTCCAGCAGTTTGCCCTGATGGGTCGTCTCGATGTACAGCGGCACGTCCGGGT
>CAWBYW010000010.1:0-99948 GCA_963792965.1 uncultured delta proteobacterium
TCTCGAATCGGTCGGCCTCCCGCGCCAGATTGTTTCTTACCATATAATCTGCGGCCATGCCGAACGACGTGCAGCTGTCCAGGGGCACCTCGCATTTCTTCTCCCCTAAATGGAGCTTCTCGTGGCGGCACGAGCAATAGCCGATAGAGAACTTATCGTTTTGTCTTATGATAGCCGTTGCCCTCTCGTAGTCCAGGACTTCAACGTAGTCCGAAGGCTCGATCACCTCTTCGTGAGGGACTGCCCTCATCCGTGCAAGTTGCTGCCCCCGGCCGTAGTTTGCGGGCAGAGGCCCGTCTTCGCTTAACAGATACCGCGAAAAGAGGCGTGACAATTCCTTGAACTCTACCCCCTTGCCTCTTCTCATCATGGCGAGCTCGAAGATCCCGATGATCAGAGGGAAATCGAGTAATAGTACGTATCGTTAATAGAAAGGTCCATGACAAGGCCCTTTGAGCAAAGCTGCTCGAGGCTCTTTCTTAACCTCGGCTCATCGTACCCGTTATCTCGGCAATCCTCCCGAGGGTCTGCAGGCCATAGGGCATCTTGATAATGAGCTCGGCCTCTTCGGGGGTATAGAGCTCTTTCAAAATGGAATAAAACTCCTCGTTCATCGGTGTGCGCATCTCCAGCCTGTCGATCTTTGTGCCGAGCCTCGTAAAGATATCTTTTCCAACTATGTGTCCCATGACAAAACCTCGCTAATAGTTTGTTTGTTATCGTGCATCCTCACTTCCTTTCTTACCTCAGTGGATCTCCCTGTATCTCATGTGTTTTTCTAAAGGGGCTTCCAGAGTCTTGGGAACGTGGGCTAAATATTTCCCTTCTCCATTTTGGCAAGCTCCATCGCCCTGCATCGGAAGTCAGTCACGGCAGCGACGAGGTCATCGACGACCCTTTCTATTGCTCTCGCAGCCTTTTCTTATCTACCTTCCCCACGGCCGTGAGCGGGAGCTGATCCCGATCGAACTCGATACCTAGGACCTCGTAGAGGGTGAGCTGCTCCTTCGCGAAGCTCGTGATGTCTCTCTTAAGGCGTATTTTTGTCGTTTCCGCTATGTCCGGCCTGAGTTGGACGAACGCCTTGGCATATCGGATCCGGGCCGCTCCGGATCGGACCCCGACGGTCGCGACCATATCGATCGCGGATGCCGGATGAGCGACGTCCTCCACCTTAACCGAGAAGACCTTGAACCCGCTGATGTTGATCATGTCCTTGGTGCGGTAGACCAGCGTGACAGAAACCGTCCTCGTCCTGACCGCGACGTCGCCGGTATGCATGTATCCGTCGGCGTCGAAGGCGTTCTTCGTCTCCTCCGGCTTCTTGTAGTATCCCACCGTCACCACAGGGCCCTTGACCCATAGCTCGCCGGCTTCTCCCACCCCGACCTCGTTGCCGTTAGCCGGATCAACCAGCTTCAGTATCGATGTTGAACATTGGCAGGCCGATGGTGCCGAGCTTCTTGTTTCCTTTAGATGGGTTACATGTAATCGCCGGCGATGTCTCGGACATCCCATAACCTCCAGGAGTTTGCCCGTGCCGATTATTCTCTCTAGTGATCTTCTGGAGATTCTTCGGGGAACGGGGAGGCCGCCGAGAGGCAGACATTTAAGGCTCGAGTGATCGAGCGTTTTAAATTTCGGGTTCGCCATGAGCAGTTGGTAGAGGGACGGAACGTTGTGCGATAAATCGGCCGGTATTTCCGGATCTCCTCGTATGTGTCTTGGTGTCCCGGGGATTTGGGACCAGGACTTGCGTCCGCCCCAGATAAGGGCATTGACGCTGAAGAGAGCCCTGCAATATGAAAGAAGGGAAATCCCCCAGGAGCCCGATTCCATGCCTGTCCGGAACTTTGCCCCACCCTCCATCGATAATCAGGGAATTCGAAAGTATATCTTGATGGGTCAGCATCGCGCCCTTCGGCATCCCGGTGGTGCCGCCAGTGTACTGGATATAGGCGACATCATCGGGCGCGATTTTGATGCCGGGGTCCCCGTCGGAGAATGCCGTTTTTTTATCACATCCATCCATCGGTAGACGGTCTTACCCTCGAGGGGCGTGACCTTCCCCTTCGGGAACTTTTTCCGAGGACTTTCCCAGCGCCCTCTTGAATCCCGGCAGGAACCCGCCGATGCTCGCGGCGACCACGAGCTTGAGCTCCAGGCAGCGTATTCGCTATCTCGCTTAACCGGCCGGCAAAGATGGCGTCCAGCGTGACCAGGCCCTTCGCGTTGCAATCCGAGCTGGTATTCCATCTCCTCTGCGGAAAGGAGCGGAGATACCCCGGAGACCACGCACCCGGCCTTGAGGGCGCCGAGCCATGCGATAACGTACTCGGGGATGTTCGGCAGGTTTATTCCCACCAGGTCACCCTTCCTGAACCCGTTCTTGATCAGCATGTCGGCAAAGCGGTTGGCGTACCTATCGAGCTCGCATTCGTGATCTCGGTACCCACGTAGGCCAACGCCGTCTTATCGGGAAAACTCTCGAGGGTCGGTTTGACAGCGTCGACTATGCTGAATCTCAAAATCCGAGGGTCAAGATCGGCCAGCCCCTCGTCCCATGATTTCTTCCAGTATTTTCTCGTTTTGGCATAGGTCACCTCCCTACGGAAAAAAAAAAATAGGTGATTCCGAAGAGCCAAGCTGCGGCAGATAATACTTGCACCGGTCCGGTAAGGAATCAAGCCGGTAAATTGTTTAGAGAAGTGTTTAAATTTGGAACGGACTCGATAGGAACGATGGTTAATTTAAGAGATAAGGCGTTTAATAAATAAGGCTAAATAGATGAGTTGAATATCTTTCTCATTGAAAGGGTGGCCATCCAAGAGTCTGGGCGTTAGCCCCCCTTTTTCCCCATCTCCCTCCTAATAGTAAGACGTTGAATATTTTATTGATACACTAACCAGCATAACAAATCAAGATAAATATGCATTTGTATACATAATACATTACGAAAAAAAGATCAATTATCAGGAGATGAAGGAGCTCACCTCATCACATCTTCGGTGATCAGTATCCGCGAGCCTCGAGGAGTGAGCGGTTCATCACGCGGATTCCGTCTCGTATCACAGATCCGGCTCTTTCTTTTTGTTGACTCCTCGGGCCATTCCTGATATCCTAAAAATTCATATAAAGACATCGAGAGGGAGTGGTCGTGGGACGGTTTGTCAAGGTGGTTTTCTTCGTCGTAGTATCGGCCGCGCTGGTATCTCTTATCGGAGCGCCGGCGCGCGCCGCCGATGTCGTGGCCGACTCAAACCGGAGTATCGAGCTGACGGCCCAGGCCCTCGTCGCAGAAAAGGGAGAGGCGCGGACCTTTGCCTACGGCCCGATCGTCGACGATCAAAACAACCGGAGCGTATTCCGGGTGCCGGCCATGATTGCCGACATCACGGGGCTGAAATTCGTCCCCCTGGCGATCATCCAGCAGCACGGCGGGGATGTCGCCCTCTACGCCGCGATCAGCGGCCTCTCGGACAAGCTCCCCAGGAAGAGCGAGGCGCAGGCCTTGTTGGCCCGGAGGCAGCTCATCTATTTCGAGCGGCCCTACTACGAAAACTATTTCA
Source organism: uncultured delta proteobacterium (assembly GCA_963792965.1). GTDB lineage: Bacteria > Desulfobacterota > Zymogenia > Zymogenales > Zymogenaceae > CAWBYW01. The sequence goes on from CAWBYW010000010.1 coordinate 3,570, forward strand.
GAAATTTCCCAAAGGATGACCCGGTCGCCTTCTCAAACGCCGTGGCACGCGAGGTGTGGGAGGGCTTCAAGGCCGAGTACGGAGACCTCTCTTCGACGGACCCGAAGGTCCTCGCCGATAGATTCCCGGAGGCCGCCGACGTGGCCCGGATCATCCATGTCGACCTTGTTCCGATCGCGGGGATCAGGGCCGTGGGCGGCATATCCGGGCTGAACGAATTGCTCATCCTTCTTCCCGACGATCTTCCCGGCAAGGACGATGCGATCAAGGCCCTCTCTAAGGCAAAGAAGCCGTAGCTCTCGTCGAGCATTTGGTGGCACTATCGTTGTGAGAATCTGACACGAGATGGCACATAGAATTGAAGTAGGGCTTATCCCGGGTTTTCGGGACGCCCACGGAGAAAAGACGGCAAAGAGGATCCGAGAGGATCTCGCAATCGACGTGACCGGTGTCGACACGATCCACGTCTTTATCATCGATGCGGACCTTGCCGGTGAGGAGCTGAAAACGGTTGCCGAGAACCTCCTGGTCGACCCCGTTATCCAGAGTAGCACGATCGATAGTCCGCTGGCTCGCGCGGGCACGTTTGACTTCGCCATAGAAGTGGGGTATCTCCCCGGGGTCACCGATAACGTCGGCAGGACCGCACGGGAAGGGATATCCCTCATCTTTCCGGGGAGGCTCGTCCCACAACAGAAGGTCTACACCTCCATCCAGTATCTGATCCGGGGCGCGATCGATCGGCCGGCCGCAGAACGGATCGCCACGGGCCTGTTAGGAAACCCACTCATCCAGCGGTTCGATATCCTCGACCATAAGACCTTCATCGCCCGGGGTGGCGTTGCGCCATACGTGCCGAAGGTGAGCGGCCGCCACGACGCCACCGTGACCGAGATCGATCTGGGCGTCTCCGACGAGGCCCTCATGCGCATCAGCCGGGAAGGGGTGCTGGCGCTCTCGCTTGAGGAGATGAAGACGATCCAGGCCTACATCAAGGAAGAGGCCAAAACAGCGGATCGCAAGAAAGTCGGGCTGGGGCAACAGATCACCGATGTCGAGCTTGAGGTGATCGCGCAGACCTGGTCGGAACACTGCAAGCACAAGATATTCAGCGCCCTCATCGATTACGAGAACGAGGACGGAGGCGTCGAGCACATCGAGAGCCTCTTTGACACCTATATCAAGGGGGCGACCGGAAAGGATCAGGGAGGCCAAGGGGAAAGGTGACTTCTGCCTCTCGGTTTTCAAAGACAACGCCGGAGTTATCTCGTTCACCGAGGACTGCCAACCTCGTCTTCAAGGTGGAGACCCACAACAGCCCCTCGGCCCTCGACCCGTACGGCGGCGCGCTGACCGGCATCGTGGGGGTCAACCGCGACCCGTTCGGGACGGGGATGGGCTCCCGGCTCATCTTCAACACCGACGTCTTCTGCTTTGCCGATCCCGTTCTACCGGGGTGACATCCCGCCGAGGCTCCTCCACCCCAAGCGGGTCTATGAGGGCGTCCGGGAGGGGGTGGAACACGGGGGCAACAAGAGCGGCATCCCGACCGTCAACGGCTCCATCGTCTTCGACGATCGATTTCTCGGAAAGCCGCTGGTCTATTGCGGCACCGGCGGAATCATGCCCAAGACGGTCAACGGACGGCCCGCCCATCTGAAGAAGGCCGAGCCGGGCGACCTGATCGTCATGACCGGTGGGCGCATCGGCAAGGACGGTATCCACGGCGCAACCTTCTCGTCGGAGGAGCTCCACGAGGGATCGCCGGCGACCGCCGTCCAGATCGGCGACCCGATCACCCAGAAGAGAGATGACGGACATGCTGCTGGTCGCCCGGGACCGGGGGCTTTACAACTCCATTACGGACAACGGCGCCGGCGGGCTGTCCTCCTCGGTCGGCGAGATGGCGCGAGACACCGGCGGCGCGCTCCTCGATCTCGAGCGGGCGCCCCTCAAGTACGAGGGGCTGCGCCCCGTGGGAGATTCTCCTTTCGGAGGCGCAGGAGCGAATGACGCTGGCGGTGCCGACCAGAGAAGATCGATGAATTCATGAGACTCGCCGAGCAGATGGACGTCGAAGCGACGCTGCTCGGGGAGTTCACGACGACCGGCAGGTTCCACGTCTTCTTCGAAGGTAAGACGGTCGCCTACCTCGATATGGAGTTCCTCCACGAGAAAAACCCGTCTATGCGGCTTTCCGCCCGGTGGCGGCGGCCGATCAACCGGGAACGAGACCTTCGACTGCCCGGACGAACCTGAGCGGCGCGCTGCTTGCGATGCTGGGCCGGCTCAACATTGCCAGCAAGGAGTCGGTGGTGCGTCAGTACGACCACGAGGTGCAGGGCGACAGCGTCATAAAGCCGCTCGTCGGCCGGCACGGCGTCGGCCCGATCGGACGCCGCGGTCATCCGCCCGGTCCTTGATCGGTACGAAGGGGTGGTGATCGCCCACGGCATCTGCCCGAAATACTCCGACATCGATGCGTATCATATGGCGCAGTGCGCGGTGGACGAGGCCGTCAGAAACGCCGTCGCAGTCGGCGGCAACGTCGACTATATGGCGGGGCTGGACAACTTCTGCTGGTGCGATCCCGTGCAGTCCGAGAAGACCCCGGACGGCGATTATAAGCTTGCCCAGCTCGTGCGGGCCAACCGGGGCGCTTTACGACATCACGATCGCCTACGGCATCCCCTTGATCTCGGGCAAAGACAGCATGAAGAACGACTATATGATCGGCGACACGAAGATATCGATCCCGCCCACGATCCTTTTTTCGGTGATGGGGAAGATCGACGACGTGCGGCGAGCCGTCACCATGGACGTCAAGCGGCCCGGGGACTTCGTCTACGTCCTCGGTGTGACAAAAGACGAGCTCGGTGGTTCGGAATATCTTGCCGCGAGGGGACTCGTCGGCAACTCCGTGCCGACGGTCGATATAACGGGGAATCTGAGACGCTATCGGGCGCTCTTTCGCGCCGTGGGAGAGCACGTCGTGGCGTCGGCCCATGACGTCTCGGACGGGGGTCTGGGGGTTTCGCTTGCCGAGGTGGCGCTTGCCGGAGACCTCGGCATCGAGGTCGGCCTCGCCGGGGTCCCGCGTGAAGGGATCACGAGGGAAGACGGGATCCTCTTTTCCGAGTCCGCAGGGTCGCTTCGTCGTGACGGTACGGCCCGAGCATGCTCAGAGGTTCGAAGAGATCATGGCGGGCACGGTGTGCGACCGGGTTGGTCTTGTGACGGGTGAGCGCCGGATCCTCGTAAAAGGGCTTTCGGGGAAGGTCGTCATCGACCTGCCTATCGACGAGGTGCGTGATGCGTGGCGGCGGCCGCTGATGTTCTAAGAGTGTCGTTCCAAATCGAAACTGTTTTGGGACCCGGGAGGAGCTGAAAAGACTGACTCCGGGTTATCCGATTTATTTGAGATACTATGAAACGTTCCGTGCGCGCAATCACCATTTCCGGCAACGGAATCAACTGCGAGATCGAAACGGCCTTCGCCTTCACCATGGCGGGGGCGGAGGTCTCCGATATCGTCCACATCAGCCGAATCGTCACGGGAGAGGTGCGGCTTGACGACTATCATATCCTGGCGCTGGCCGGCGGGTTTCCTGGATGGGGACGACCTGGGCGCCGGCAAAGCGATGGCAAACCGGGTGAAGTTCGCCACGATCGGCGGCACCGGAGAGCGGCTTGTTGATTCGCTGTTGCGTTTCGTCGGCGAGAAGAAGCTCGTCATCGGCATCTGCAACGGCTTTCAGCTGATGGTCAAGATCGGGCTGTTGCCGGCCCTCGGGGGCGGCTACGGCGTTCAGACGGTCACCATCACCAACAACGACTCCGGGCGCTTCGAGGATCGCTGGGTAACACTTGTCGCGAACCCGAAATCTCCGTCGGTCTTCACGAGGGGGATGGAAACGATCGAGCTTCCCGTACGCCACGGGGAGGGGAAGTTCGTGGCCGGCCCTGATATCCTGGACGAAATGGAGAAGAAAAACCTCGTGACCTTCCGCTATGCCGACGCCTCCGGCGGCCCCACCATGGCGTATCCTGAAAACCCCAACGGCTCGCTGTCGTCGATCGCGGGGATCACCGACGAGACGGGACGCCTCATGGCGCTCATGCCGCACCCGGAGGGGTATCTCGTGGGGGTCCAGCACCCGTATTGGACGCGGAAGAACGATCAGGTGCCGGATGAGGGTAAAGGGCTGGCTATCTTCAAGAATGCGGTGGGCTATGTGCGTGAGAGCCTCGTGTGAAGGCGGACTGTTTGCCTCGTCGGATCGGGACGGTCCCGGTCGGGAAAGGGGCAGGGAAGACGGTCGAGAGACGGCATGATGCGGATGTTGGTGGGGAGCTTTCGTCATTATTTCAATACCGGCCACGTTAAATTCTTGACAAATTTCATTTTTCGTGTTTAATTGTAATTTTATGCTTTTTTGAAATAATCGTGCGTAGACGCACCCGAAGGGATAAAGGTGAAGTACCATGAAAAGAACCTATCAACCCAGTAGGCTGAAGCGGAAAAGAAACCACGGATTCTTAAAGAGAATGAGCAGCCCGGGCGGGCGAAACGTGCTCCGCCGCAGGAGGGCCAAGGGGAGAAAGCGCCTGTCCGTCTGATTGGACAGACCAGTCCTGACGACAGGGACCGCCCCTTTTTCGGAGACCTTACCCGTCCAATCCAGAGGGTTGGGCGTCATCATGACCGGTATCCGGACAGCAGGGTCGTGTCGGACCATGGGCGGGCCACGTGCTCGCCGGCGTCCCACCATTTGTTTCTTATCCTCATCTTCCTGTTTACCTTTCCTCAGTGGACGCGAGGGGCTTTTCTAAGAAGGGGCGCATGGTTCTCAAAATGGATCTCGCGTTTGACTGATATGACGTCTTTACCATACTCCTCCCATGAGCGGCCCGTTGGGCGCATAGGGGGCCGGGTATCCTTCTTTCGAGCGACCGGTGAAACCGCGCGCTCACCCGAGCCGGTCGAGCGACACGTGGAAAGACCAACCTTCAAAAAGAAGGACCGCATTACAGCCAAGGGAGATTTCGATCGGCTCAGGAGGAGCGGGATTCGACTTGCCGACGGCACTCTTGCCGTCGTCATCCTTCCTACCCTGAACGGTTTCTCGCGGCTCGGGATCAGCGTCCCGAAGAGGATCGGGGGGGCCGTCGTCAGAAACAGGCTCAAGCGGCTCATCCGGGAGGTCTTTCGGCTCCACAGGGACGGTCTGCCCTCCTCGGCGGATCTCCTGGTCATCGTTAGAAAGATGCCCGAGCGCATGACCTATGGTGAGCTATCCGATCGAATCCTGTCGCTTGTAAAAAGATATCACGGGCCCGACGAGGAGGAAGGGTCCGTCCGGGGACCCGAAGCCGGATGAGCCCGAGGCTTTCGGGAGGGACGCGAGCGAATTGAACGGCAGAGTATATGGTTATTGCGTACCGTACTGAATATCAAATAGAAGAAATGATATCCCCGCGCACTTCTCGGAGGGCGCACCGGCGGCTGTCGGCGCCAGCGGACTTGTCCGAGGAGAAAAGTACGCGCGGACGCTCTCGTCCAATCGTTTCGAAACAAAATCGGAGGCCCCACGTATAATGGATAGGAAAACGGTCATTGCCATCGCGCTTTCTTTTCTCATACTGGTCGTCTGGCAGCTCTTTTTTGTCAAAACGCCCCCGAAACCGGTTCATCCCGCGGTGAACCCAACGCCCGAGGCAAAGGTCGAAGAGCCGGCCGCCAAACGCTCGATTCCTGCCGTAAAGGAGGACCTCGCCGTCATCCCTAAGGAGACGGTTCCTGCCACGACGGAAGCGATTGTCGGGCGCGACATCACGGTGGAGACCCCGCTCTATCGGGCGTTGATCACCACCGCGGGGGGAAGGATCGAGAGCTTTTCCCTGATGCAATACAAAGAGACCATCAGTGATAACTCTCCGCCCGTCGACCTGGTCAGTAAAGATCTCAAGAAGCTCTGGCCTGAGGTCACGTTCGACACGCCAATCGGCAGCTTCAGCGATGAGGTCGTCTATGACACCGACAAGGTGGACAAGATCGTCCTGGACGGCACCCGACCGAGGAAGCTCGTCCTGTCCTGGGTCGGAAAAGAGTTTAAGGTGGTGAAGACCTACACCTTCGATCCCAAATCATATGCCGTTGGGTTCGAGGTCGCCGTCACCAATCTCTCGGACGAGGCCGTCACCGGAGACATGAGCATCTCCCTCTTCGATCGTCCCGACACGCTCATAAAGAAATCACGGAGCATTTTCAACATGTTCGGCAGGTATACCTACCCGGCCAACTATCTGGTCTTCGTTGACAATTCTCTGAAAAAGGGGGCGGCGTCAAGGGTGACGGCGGATAAGGAGACGTCGATCCAGGGTACCGTTACCTGGTTCGGGTTTGACAGCAAATACTTTCTCACGGCGCTCATCACCAAGGACCTGAAAGGCTCGGCGATGGAGATCAAGAGGTCCGATGAGAGCACCGTCTCCGGCGTCTTCCAAATGGGCGATCTCTCATTTCCGTCTCATGAAGAGCTGAAGAAAGAGGCGTCCCTCTACCTCGGCCCCAAGCAGGCGGCTCCGATGGAGCAGGTGGGCAATTCACTGGCCTCGGCGATCGATTACGGCTTTTTCGCCTTCCTCTCGATTCCGCTTGTCTGGCTCTTGAAGTTCTTCTATTCGATCGTCAAGAACTACGGGGTGGCCATCATTATCCTTACCGTCGTGGTGAGGATCGTTCTCTATCCCTTTACCCACAAATCGATGAAGTCGATGAAGGAGATGCAGAAGCTCCAGCCGTTGATCTTAGAGCTGAGGGAGAAGTACAAGAACGACCGTGAGAAGATGAACCAGGAGGTGATGCGCCTCTACCAGACCCATAAGATCAATCCCCTTGGCGGATGTCTGCCGCTCCTCTTGCAGCTTCCGGTCTTCATCGCCCTGTACAAGGCGCTCTATGTCGCTATAGAGCTGAGGCACTCGCCGTTCATCTTCTGGATCAAGGATCTCTCGGAGATGGACCCCTACTACATCACCCCTATTATCATGGGTGCGTCATATTTTGCGCAACAGAAGCTGACGCCGACCAGCATGGACCCCACGCAGCAGAAGATCATGTTGCTCATGCCCGTCATATTCACGGTGATCTTCCTCAACCTGCCGGCGGGGCTTGTGCTCTACTTCTTTGTCAGCAACCTCCTTTCGATCGCCCAGCAGTTTTATATTAACAAGGTTGTGAAGGATTAAGGTTTTCCTATGGAGAACATTACTCAATCGGAAATAATCGTCGAGGGCAATGATCTCGAAGATGCGTTGAGTTCCGCCGCCGATCAGCTCGGCGTCGATCGGCTCAACCTTGAGTACCGCGTCGTCGAGTCGGACGCCGGCGGAATCTTCGGGATCTTCAAGAAGAAGCGGATCACCATCAAGGCGTGGCGGCGCTCGGCCGCCGCGGCGCTCGGGGAGGCCGACGAATTCCTCTCGGGGATCCTCGAGCGGATGGGGATCACGGCCAGAATCGCCGGCCGGGAGACTCCCGACGGGCTCATCCTCACCATCGAGGGGGACTCCGACGGGCTGGTCATCGGCAGAAACGGTCAGACGCTGGATGCCCTCCAGTACATCGTCAACCGATACATGCAGCGCGATCAGAACCGAAGGATCCGGGTCATCCTCGATAGCGAGGGATACCGAAAGAAGCGGGAACAGGCCATCAGGCGGATAGCCCAGGCGATCGCCAAGAAAGTAAGGCGAACCGGAAGGCCCGTTGCCGCGCAGCCGATGGACTCGGGCGAGAGGCGTCTCTTTCACCTGGCGCTGAAGGAGGACCGGGAGCTCCGGACGGAAAGCCGGGGTGAGGGCGATAAGAGGAAAGTGATCGTCTACCCCGTGAAGCGATGAGGCGCACAGATGATTTACCTGTCCTGATAAGAGCCCCTTTTAGTGAAAGGGGCTTTCTATTTGGGCGTGCGGGGAAGGCCTCTCCGGTCATATCTGAAGAATCATGGGTCTCGGGAACGGAGAGAAAGATGACAAACCGTTTTGAGGATACTATCGTCGCCGTGGCGACGCCGCCGGGCGAAGGCGGGATCGGGATCGTGCGCATCTCGGGCGTGAGGGCCCTCGAGATCGGGAGGAGCCTCTTCTCGTTTTCGGGGGGTTGTCCCGAGATCGAATCCCACCGTATGTACGCCGGCAAGGTCGTCCTCCTCGCTGACGGGGGGTTGGGGACGGGCCTGGGGCAACAGCTCGGCCGTGGAGCGATCGACCAAGGCCTGTTCGTTTTCATGAAAGCCCCGCGCTCGTTCTCCGGGGAGGATACCGTGGAGATCCAGTGCCACGGCTCCCCAATCCTCCTTGAGACGGTCGTGAACGGCGCACTATCGTGTGGGGCGCGAACGGCCGACCGTGGGGAATTCACGAGGCGCGCCTTCATGAACGGGAGGATCGACCTCACGCAGGCCGAAGCGGTGGCCGATCTGATCGCCGCACGCACCGTTGATTCGATGACCGCCTCCGCCCGGCATCTTTTCGGGGGGCTTTCCGAAAAGATACGCGTGATCAGGGACACGCTTATCCCTCTCCTTTCCCGGATCGAGGCATCCATTGACTTCTCCGACCAGGACCTCGAGGCCCCCCCTCAGGGAAAGATCGCCGAGCAACTGGAGAGTATCCTTTCGGTTGTCCGTAGGCTGACCGCCACGTATCCGACGGGAAGGGTCTATCGCGAGGGGGTGAGGCTTGTCATCGTCGGCCGGCCGAACGTGGGCAAATCGAGCCTGATGAATGCGCTTATCGGCCGTCCGCGGGCCATCGTCACGCCCGAGCCGGGGACGACCAGAGACACGGTCGAAGAGACGATGAGCATCGGCGGATTTCCCGCCAGGCTTGTGGATACGTGCGGGCTGGGGGAGGCCGGGGGCCCCGTCGAGCGGGAGGGGATGAAAAGGACACGTGAGGCGCTCTCAGATGCCGACGTGATCCTGCTCGTCGGCGAGGCGGCGGCAGGAATCGGGGAAAGGGAGCGGCAGATCATCGACGCGCGCACGCGCGAGTCCGGATCCTCTCCCCGGGCGCTGGTAGTTGTCATGAACAAGGTCGATCTCGTGGCGGGTAATTCGGCCGCACCTTTCGACGCCGGCGGCGACTTTCCGACCGTCTTCACGTCTGCGCTCATGGGTACGGGGATTGATCGATTGAAGGACGAGATCGCGTCATTGATCGCCGGTGGGGCGGGGTCGGCAAGAGACGAGGTGATGGTGACCAACAGCCGACATTACGAGGCGCTCCTGCGCGCCTCCGATTCTCTTTCGGAAGCAATCGGAGGCGTAGCCAAGGGAGTAGGCCCTGAATTTATCGCCGTCGATGTCCGGGGCGCGCTTACCGCCCTCGGAGAGGTGACGGGAGAGGTGACGACGGGTGAGGTCCTCGAGGCGATCTTCTCCCGCTTCTGCATCGGAAAATAGCCAAGGGCACGACCGCGCGCATCTCCTTTTTCCTGTATGAACCCGTTTCACGTGAAACATACGCATCACCGAAGGCTGAACTACTTTCTTCCGACGGGGCCACCCACCTCAACGAGCTCCCTCTGGAGTCTCAAAGTTTCACGTGAAACATGCAAAGGGCATCCAAGGGCCGCGTAAAAGAGCTATTTTACTATTTTCGTCTCATTTTCCCCTTTTGTATGAAAAGAAGGTATGGTATAGTTCTCGGTGATTTTGTAAGGGATTAACCGAAGATGCCGGCAAAGATCATTTGTATCGCCAACCAGAAGGGTGGGGTCGGAAAGACCACCACCGCCGTGAATCTTTCGGCGTCGCTCGCCGCGGCCGAGAAGTCCACCCTCGTCATCGATATCGACCCTCAGGCAAATGCCGGCAGCGGGCTCGGTGTCGACAAGAATGATATCAAAAAGAGCATCTATCAGGTCATCATCGGGGAAATCCCGCTCACCAAGATCCTCGTGAAGCCCCAGAAAGAGCTCCCTTTCCTGACCCTGGCCCCCTCCAACACCGACCTCATCGGGGCCGAGGTCGAGCTCATCGGGGCCATTGCCCGAGAGCTGAAGCTGAAAAAGGCGATCGAAGAGGTTTTGGATCACTTCGCCTATATCCTGATCGACTGCCCCCCGTCTCTCGGCCTTCTCACGGTCAACTCGCTCACGTGCGCCCATAGCGTGATCATACCGCTGCAGTGCGAGTATTTCGCCATGGAGGGACTGGGCCAGCTCCTCTCGACGATCAACATCATCAAGAAAAACCTCAACAAGACGCTCTCCGTCGAAGGGATCCTGCTGACGATGTACGACATAAGAAACAACCTCTCCCACCAGGTGCAGGAGGAGGTAACCACGCACTTCAAGAGCGAGGTCTTTCAGACCGTCATCCCGCGGAATGTTCGCCTCTCGGAGTGCTCGAGCTTCGGGCTCCCCATCATCCTGTACGACATCGATTCCAAGGGCGCCAAGAGCTACCTCGATCTGGCGCACGAGATCATCGAGAGGGAGGGGTAAATGGCAAAGAGAAAGGTACTCGGAAAAGGACTCTCGGCCCTCATCCCCGACGCCGCCGTCACGACCGACGGGGGCGGCTCGGATCTTGTTTCCATCCACATCGACGAGATCTCCCCCAACCGGTTTCAGCCGCGCCGGGATTTTGACGACACAAAGATCGGCGAGCTGGCCTCGTCGATCCGCGAGAAGGGGATCATCCAGCCGCTGATCGTACGCGAGACGGACGAGGGGTATGAGCTGATCGCCGGGGAGCGCAGGCTGCGCGCGGCGAAAATGGCGGGCTTGAGCTCTGTTCCCGCCGTGATACGGGACGTCCCGGACGCCGAAGCCCTCGAGCTTGCGCTTATCGAAAATATCCAGCGGGAAAACCTCAACCCCATGGAAGAGGCCTACGCTTATCACCGCCTCATCGAGGAGTTCGCGCTTACCCAGGAGGAGATGGCGCAAAAAGTGGGGAGGGATCGGAGCACTATCACCAACAGCCTGCGGCTCCTTTCCCTGCCGGAAGTGGTTCGGCGAGACGTGGCCCTCGGAACCCTGAGCCCGGGACACGGCAGGGCGCTCCTGTCTCTCTCCGACGAGCGGGCAATCCTGATCGCCCGGGAGAAGTTCATCGCCAAGGGACTGTCGGTGCGGGAAGCAGAGGCCTTCGTAAAGCGGATCAAAGATGATCAGAAGGAGTCGAAGGCAAAGCCCGAAGTGGATTCCGCGATCCTCGACATGCAGGAGGAACTGACCCGCGCGCTCGGCACCAAGGTCAGGATCGTCAGCAAGGGCGCGGCCGGAACAATCGTGATCGAATATTATTCGACTCAGGAGCTCGACAGGATTGCGGATATCCTGCGGCGATAGACATGGTGCAGGCGGCCCGTACGGAAGTCCCGGCACGGACCGATTGATAAAAGAAGCAGTGCTATATCCTCCGTCCTCCGTATAGACGGAGCAAGGAAAGGTAGAGTTATGTTTGGAAGATTAAAAGTGATCGGCGGTAAGGCGCCGGAACAATTCGATAAGACCGCAGAGCTTAACGCGTTCTTGGGAGCGGGCACCGAATTTGAGGGTAAGCTCTCGTTTGCCGGAACGGTCAGGGTGGAAGGGAAACTGAAGGGTAAGGTCTTTGCAAAGGACGTGCTCATCATCGGCAACAACGGCTACGTTGAAGGGGAGATCGAGGTCGACACGATCATCATCGACGGGACGGTTCGTGGCAATATCCGGGCCGCCAATAAGCTCCTGATCGCTTCGACCGGTCACTTCTACGGGAACGTAGAGACCCCGACCTTCATCATCGAGGACGGCGGGATCTTCGAGGGGAACTGTCGTATGGAAGAGATCAAGACAATGCTGTCCACCACCAAGTTTACCAGCGCCGACAGGGACATCGACCACAGCCTCATCAAGGTAGTCGAGAAGAAGGCCAACGGGGGGACGATCAACTAACACGAGCCTGTAAGAAATCCCCGCCCCCCTTTTCCGTGGGACGGAGAGGCTCGTCGGTCATCCCCGCCTCGCGAGCCCCTCAGCACATTCCAGCCGCCAACCGACTTCGCCAGAGAGGTCGGTCGGGGTGATGAAATCTCGCGGATAAGAAACCCACCGGATCGGTAAGGTGGGTTTCTTATCTATTTTATGCTCATAACAAAAATTTCCTTGACAGAAAAAAGGCCCTATGATACATTCCACCGAGGTTGAATGAATAATCATTCATTTGATCCGCGGTTCATTGAAACGGATCTTTTTAGTATCGAAATGATTAAGGTGCATCGCTGCCGTGCTTAACTTAAACGTCACATTCTTTGTCCAGGTTGTTAACTTCCTCATCCTTATTGCGGTCCTCAACTGGCTATTGGTGAGACCCACCCTGAGGATCCTCGAGGAGCGCAGACAGCAGGTCGAGGGGACCGGAGAGGAGGCCAAGCGCCTGACGGCCGAGACCGAGCAACACGTCGCCGAATATGAGAAGAGCCTCGCGGAGGCCCGGGTCGTGGCGGGCAGGCAGAAGGAACGGCTCCGTATGGAAGGGGTCGAGCGTGAAAACGAGATCGTCAGGACCGCCCGGGATCAGGCCCGACAGATCGTGGAGGAGATGAAGGAGAAAATCGCCAGGGAAGCCAAGAACGCATCAGCGGCGATGAAGGGAGAAATCGAGGTTCTCTCGGCGGAGATAACTAAAAAGGTACTCGGAAGGGGGATCTAATCGCATGGCGCCATCATTCCTGAAGAAGCTATCCCCCGTCCTTATCGTGATGATCGTCTTTTCGGTGCTGGCGATCGGATGTGCGATCGTGGTCACGCTGGCGGCGCAGGGGACGATCTCCCTCTCGCTTCCGGGGGAACCCGGGCGGATCGAGGACCTCGCCTGGCGTATTGCCAACTTCTCCGTCCTCGTCATCTTCCTGCACGTCACCCTTACCCACCGAATCGCCACGTTCCTCTCCGATCGCCGCAGTGCGATTCGGGAGGCGCTGGATGAGGCGGTCAAGGCGCGCCGTGACGCCGAAAAGAAATACGAGGAAGTAAATCGGATGATCAAGAAGGCCAAGGAGGAGATCGAAGAGATACACTCCTCCTTCGCCACGGAAGGGCAGAGGGAGAGGGACCGGCTCATCAAGAACGCCCAGCAGGAGGCGGAGAAGATCAAGAAGCAGGCGGAGGCCACCGCGGTCCAAGAAGTAAGGAAGGCCCGGTTTGCGCTGCGAGCCGAGGCCGTTGACCTCGCCGTCGAGATGGCCGAGGAGATCCTCAAGAAGAACATCAAGCAAGAAGACCTGAAGAGAGTCACGCAGGAGTTCATTAAAAAGGCGGCGGAGCTGAAATGATAGACGAAACGATCGCGAAGAAATATGCGCGCGCCCTCATCGAGCTTGGGCTCGAGAGCAAAAAAGAAGAGCGGTGCGGGGAAGAGTTGGACGCGTTCGCCGCGCTCCTCAAGGATAACGAACAGTTGAGGAGTTTCCTGACGGGGCCGACCGGGGAAAAGGAGCTCAAGCGCTCGACACTCGACGCGGTCCTCGATAAGACGAAGTATCTCCCCCTCGTCGGGAATTTTATCCGTCTCCTCCAAGACAAGGAGCGCCTCGTGTTCGTCGGTGATATCGCCAGGGCCTACGGTCGGTTTCTGAACGAGCACCGGGGGAAGGTGAAAGCGCGGCTGGTCAGCGCGTCGGCGCTGTCGGACGGCGAGATCAAGGAGATTCAGAAGCGACTCTCGGTCACGTTGAAACGGGATATCGTGCTTGAGACCTCGGTAGATGCGTCGCTCATCGGGGGCGAGGTCGCCTACGTCGGGGGGCTTGTCCTTGACGGGAGCATAAGAACGCAATTAAATAATATTCGTGATAATCTTAAGAAGGGGTATGTGAGCTAAAATGGAAATCAGGGCTGAAGAGATAAGCAGTATACTCAAGAGGCAGATAAAGGATTACGAGAAAAAACTCGAGGTCAGCGAGACCGGCACGATCCTCTATGTCGGCGACGGTATCGCCCGCGTCTACGGCCTCGAGAATGCCATGGCCGGAGAGCTCCTCGAATTCCCCGGTGATATCTACGGAATCGTCTTGAACCTCGAGGAAGATAACGTCGGCACGGCGATCTTCGGCGAGGACTGGCACATCAAGGAAGGCGACGTCGTCAAGAGGACCGGCCGGATCGCGGCGGTCCCCGTGGGCGAGGCTCTGCTCGGACGGGTCGTTAACGCGCTCGGCCAGCCGATCGACGGCAAGGGGCCCATCGAGAGCAAGGAGACCCGGCCCATCGAGGTCAAGGCCCCCGGTATCGTTTACCGGCAGCCGGTCAAGGAGCCGCTGCAGACCGGCATCAAGGCCATCGACTCCATGACGCCCATCGGAAGGGGACAGCGGGAGCTCATCATCGGCGACAGGCAGACCGGGAAGACCTCGATCGCGCTGGACACCATCATCAACCAGCGCAACACGGACGTCATCTCCATCTACGTCGCCATCGGTCAGAAGCGATCCACCGTGGCCCGGGTCGTCGACATCCTCTCGAGGTTCGGAGCCATGGAAAAGACGATCGTGGTGGCAGCCACGGCGGCGGAACCCGCGCCCCTTCAGTACATCGCGCCCTACTCCGGCGTCACGATCGGCGAGTATTTCCGCGACAACGGCAAACATGCCCTCATTATCTACGACGACCTCTCAAAACACGCCGTCTCCTATCGCCAGCTCTCGCTCCTACTCCGTCGGCCGCCGGGACGTGAGGCCTACCCCGGCGACGTCTTCTATCTCCACTCGAGGCTCCTGGAGCGGGCGGCCAAGCTTTCAGAGGATAAGGGGGGAGGATCGCTCACGGCGCTGCCGATTATCGAGACGCAGGCGGGCGACGTGTCGGCCTATATCCCCACCAATGTCATCTCCATCACCGACGGTCAGATCTTCCTTGAGTCCGACCTCTTCTATTCGGGCGTGCGCCCGGCCATCAACGTGGGCCTCTCGGTCTCGCGGGTCGGCGGCAAGGCCCAGATCAAGGGCATGAAGCAGGTGGCGGGGTCGTTGCGGCTTGATCTTGCGCAGTACAGAGAGATGGCGGCCTTCGCCCAGTTTGGATCGGACCTCGACAAGGCGACCCAGGCGCAGCTTGCGCGAGGCAGCAGGCTCGTCGAAGTCCTCAAACAGCCGCAGTACCAGCCGCTGCCGGTCGAGAAGCAAGTGCTCATCATCTACGCGGCCACGAAGGGCTTCGTTGACGAGTACCCGGCAGGCGCCCTTAGAAAATACGAGCAGGAGCTCTACACCTTCTTCGAGTCGAAATACCCCCATCTGGTGGAGGAGATAAAGGTCAAGGGGGCGGTCTCCTCAGAGCTCGAGCGGCAGCTGAACAAGGCCCTCGGAGATTTCAAGGAACACTTTGTCTTTTAGCGGATAAGGGCGGACATGGCAAACCTGAAGGAAATACGCAAGCGGATACAGTCCGTCAAGAGCACCCAGCAGATCACGAGTGCCATGAAGATGGTGGCCGCGGCCAAGCTGAAGAAGGCGCAGGAGCGCATAGAGAAGGCGCGTCCCTACGCCGTCAAGATGGCGGACGTTTTGGCAAGCCTCGCTTTACGCACGCACCAGAAGGCGCATCCGCTCCTGGCGTCCCGCGACGTGCAGCGGGTGGCGGTCATCGTGATTACCTCCGACAGGGGGCTGTGCGGCGCGTTCAACCAGAATATCATCAAGACGACCGAGCAGTTTATCAGGACCAATCGCGGCAGCTATGCGGATTTGCTCTTTGCGCTCGTTGGAAAGAAAGGGTACGACTATTTCAAGATCCGGCCGATCACCATCCACCGGGAGTACCTCGGCATCTCGGGCAAGATCGACTACTCGATGGCCGAAACGATCGCCGGGAGCATGAAAGAACTCTTCCTTTCTGAGAAGGTCGACGAGATCTATATCCTCTACAATCGGTTCAAGACGACCATTAGTCAGGAGATTACGTTTGATCGGCTGCTGCCGATCACGCCGCTGACGGCAGCCGAGGGCGAGACGGTTCCGGGATACGTCTTCGAACCGTCCGAAGAGGATATCCTCGAGGATATCATCAACAAGAATCTCGAGATCCAGGTCTTCCGGGCACTGCTCGAATCGGAGGCCTCCGAATTGGGCGCGCGGATGACGGCGATGGACAGCGCCACCTCGAACGCCGAGGACATGATCAAGAAGCTGACACTTAAATATAACCGGGCCCGTCAGGAGACGATTACCAAGGAGCTCATGGAGATCATCAGCGGCGCCGAGGCCTTGTAGTCGAGGAAGAAACGTAATAAAACAGCGTGGGGCCGCGCGGCGGCATCAGCTGACGATGGAACTGATAGCAGCGTTTAGCTCAGAAAAGGAGGGCTATTTTTAGGATGAACGAAGGCAGGATTATTCAGGTTATCGGCCCCGTTGTGGACATATACTTTCCCACAAAGCTTCCGGAGATCTATACCGCCATCAAGATCACCAGCCCCACGATCAGCGACAAGAAGGACAACCTCATCGTGGAGGTCGCGCAACACCTTGGCGACAACGTCGTGCGCTGTGTCGCGATGGATACCACGGACGGTTTGGTGCGTGGGACAAAGGCGACCGATTCCGGCGAGCATATCACGGTCCCGGTGGGCAAGGGCACCCTCGGAAGGATCATGAACGTCGTCGGCGAGCCGGTGGACGAGATGGGCGCGATCGAGCATTCCGAGCGGTGGCCCATCCACCGCGCGCAGCCCGAGTTCGTCGACCAGAACGTGACGGTCGAGGCCTTCGAGACCGGCATCAAGGTCGTCGACCTCCTGGCGCCCTACTCCCGCGGCGGGAAGATCGGCCTGTTCGGGGGCGCCGGCGTCGGCAAGACGGTCTTTATCATGGAGCTGATCCATAATATCGCAACCCAGCACGGCGGCTTCTCGGTATTTGCGGGCGTCGGCGAGCGGACCCGTGAGGGGAACGACCTCTGGCTCGAGATGAAGGAGAGCAAGGTCATCGATAAGACGGCGCTTGTCTACGGCCAGATGAACGAGCCGCCGGGCGCGCGCGCCCGGGTCGGGCTCTCGGGCCTCACCGTCGCGGAATACTTCCGGGACGTGGAGGGGCAGGACGTGTTGCTGTTCATCGACAACATCTTCCGTTTCACGCAGGCCGGAAGTGAGGTCTCGGCGCTCCTGGGCCGGATGCCCTCGGCGGTCGGTTACCAGCCGACACTGTCCACCGAGATGGGCGAGCTGCAGGAGCGGATCACCTCCACCACGAAGGGCTCCATCACGTCGGTCCAGGCGATCTACGTCCCTGCCGACGACCTGACGGACCCCGCGCCGGCCACCACGTTTGCCCACCTGGACGCGACGACGGTTCTCTCGCGCCAGATCTCGGAGCTCGGCATCTATCCGGCGGTGGACCCGCTTGACTCCACCTCGCGGATCCTCGACCCGCAGATCGTCGGCGAGGACCACTATAAGATCGCCCGAGACGTGCAGCTGGTCCTCCAGAAGTACAAGGACCTCCAGGACATCATCGCGATCCTCGGTATGGACGAGCTCTCCGAGGAGGACAAGCTCGTCGTTTCCCGCGCGCGGAAGATCCAGCGGTTCCTGTCCCAGCCGTTCTTCGTGGCGCAGGAGTTCACCGGCACTCCCGGAAAGTACGTGCCGCTTGCGGAGAATATCCGGGGATTCAGGGAGATCGTCGACGGCAAGCACGACGCGATACCCGAGCAGGCATTCTATATGGTCGGGGGCATCGAAGAGGTGCTCGAGCGGTCCAAGAGCCTGACGGCGTAGCGGGAAAAAGGGGGAGTCACAACAATGGGATTTAGCCTCGAGATCGTCACGCCCGATAAGCTCGTTGTCAGCGACGAGGTAGAAAAAGTCGTCTGCCCCGGGTCGGAGGGCGAGTTCGGAGTCCTGCCGAGCCACGTCCCTCTCATCACGAAGCTCAAGATAGGGGAGGTGCGGTACGTCGACTCGGTCACCAAGAACGAGCATTTCCTGGTGGTGACGGGCGGGTACGCGGAGGTGGCCAACAAGAAGGTCACCATCCTTGCCGATCAGTGCATCAGGGCGCGGGATATCGACAAGGTGCAGGAGGAGCTCAACGTCCAGAAGTCGGAGGAGATCCTTAAGGTGGCCGACAAGACGACGCCGGAGTATGCCGAGGCCAAGAAAACGTTCGACCTCGCCAAGGCACTGTTGAAGGTGGTGGAGAAAGTGGGTTAGGAAACGGGTAGGGGGCGTGAGCCCCGCTACGCGATATATACAGAAAAGGAGGGGATTGCCCTCCTTTTCCATTTTCCCGTCGGGACCCGGATCACCTACGTCGGGGGGGAGAAGGTCGTCACGTAGCTGGGACCTCGCCCTATTTCGGGTCCAGCCGCCGGGGGCCGGCCGGCCGCCAGGCCGGGGAGATGACACCGGCCTCCTTGGGCCAGTCGGATGAGGCGGCGGCCGACACGATATCGTCGCCGTAGCGGTCTTTGATCTCGTCCACCGCGCCCGTCAGCAGGAACTCCCTGCGCTCGCCGTGAAAGAGGGGGACCTGGCTTCCGGAATAGATGAGATTTGTCGCGCTCACGCCCAAAAGCCTCACCGGCATCGGGATCTCGATGGTCGACAGGATGTTTACCGCAGCCTGGTAAATATCGAGATCGAGCTGGATGGGCCGGGGCAGGGTGTGGCGTTTGCCCTGCCCCGAGAAGTCCGAAAAGCGGACGTAGAGGTGTACCGTCCTGCCCCAGCAGCGCTCCCTCCTGAGGCGTCTTCCGACCTTGGCCGAAAGCAACAGCAGGTAGCGGTGAAGGCCCGCGGTATCGTCGACGTCGTAGGGAAAGGTCATCGAATGGCCGATGCTCTTTGCGGCGTCCTCCTTCCCGGCGGGGACGACGGGGCTCTCGTCCACGCCGAGGCCCATGTAGTGCAGCCGCTCGCCGATGACCCCGAACTTTCCCTTGAGGATCTCGACGGGGTAGCGGCCGAGCTCCCCGCACGTGGTGATCCCCAGACCCCTTGAGCACCTTTCCGAGCTTTGAGCCGATCCCGCAGATCTCCTCGATGGGCATCGTCTCCATCAAGGGGCCGATTTCGTCCTGGGTCACGATCGTGAGCCCGTCGGGCTTCTTGAAGCCGGAGACAAGCTTGGCGATGAGCTTGTTGGGGGCCACCCCGACCGAGGAGGTGATGTTGAGGTCTTCCCTGATACGCCGCTTGATCTCACGCGCGATCTGTTCTGCCCCCCCGAAGAGCCGGAGCGACCCCGTCACGTCCAGGAACGCCTCGTCGATGGAGAAGACCTCCACGTCGGGCGTGTAGTCGCGCAGGATCGCCAGGATCCTCACCGACGCGTCGATGTAGCGCCGGTTGTTGCCCGGCACAAGGATCAGCTCGGGGCAGACGCGCGTGCCCTCGCCCATGGTCATGCCGGTCCTGACGCCGCGGGCCCTGGCCTCGTAGGAGGAGGTGACGATGACGGTGCGCTTCTTGCTCCCGATGACGGCGATGGGCTTTCCCACGAGCGCGGGGTTGGTGGCCTGCTCGACGGAGGCGAAGAAGGCGTCCATGTCGATGTGCAGGATCGTGCGCGGGCCCGGCATCCGGGTCATCCGTCGCGGGGCGATGAAGGTATTCGTGGGGGGGATAAGAGCCATGTTGGTTTAACTCGGAAACAGGAATTATTTCTTACGAGGATAACATGTCATCGCGAGCAAAGCGGGGCAATCTCCCGAGTATATGCCGGATACGTTTTCCCGGGTGGCACGGGCAAACCGAAGGTTGCCCGTGGAAAAGGATCGGTTTTGCGGGCGGCATATATGCCGCCCCTACGGTTCCTAAACCGGAATCGTCGATAAACCCGTAGCGGCGCGATATATCGGGCCCGGGAGTCACCGTCATTGCGAGGAGCGCAGCGACGCGGCAATCTCCTCACGGTCTCCCCGATCATCACTTCACCCGCAGAGATACATCGTACTCCCGCAAAATCGAAGATTTTGTGGGGTGTCATTCCGCCTCCACCGCCGCCAGGTGCCAGCTCATCGCCCGCTCCCGGTAGCAGAGCTCAAAGAGCGTCGCCCCGTCGGTGACGGCAAAGTGGTGGCGCATCTCGCGCCCCTCGGCGTCTTTCCATGTGTGGGTGACGCGCTGGACAACGTACTTTTTGCCCCGCCAGTAAAACCACTTGGGGTTGACCTTACCGGCGCCGAAGACGGCGCCGACTTTGATGGGCTCATCGATGACGGTAACCATGGATGCGTGCTCTCTTCGTGCAAAAACAGGTTGATTCAAAGGTGGCTTTGCCGACCAAACGAACTATTTACGGACACCATACATGGTGTCCCTATAAGTCGAAATTGGGTTATCTCTTCTTATCTCCTGTTGGGGTGACCTACTCCGGCATGACCAGCCCCCCCTCGAGGTCCCGGACGACCCCCACGACCTTGCCGACGATGGAAAGGAGGGACGCCGCCTCGCCGACAAAGACGATCGGCTCTACAGTGGGGTTCTCGGGGAAGAGGGTCACGCCGTCGGCGTCCTTTTTGTAGCGCTTGACGGTGGCCTCACCGTCGATCAGGGCCACCACGATGTCTCCGTTTTCGGCGGCCGCCTGCGGCCTCACGAGGACCATGTCGCCGGGGGCGATGTGGGCGCCGATCATGCTGTCTCCCGAGACCTTCAACAGGAAGAGCCCACCCTCCGTGCCGGAGGTGAGCGCGCCGAGGGAGAGGTAGCCCTCGAGGCTCTCGACGGCGGTGATGGGGGAGCCCGCCGCCACGTGCCCGACGACCGGGATGCCGAGGGGACGGCGCGCGTCCGGCTCGGCGGCGACGACCCGGATGGCCCGGGCGTTGTCCTGCGCGCGCTCGATGTATCCCTTGGCGGCAAGCGCGTCCATGAAGCGCTTTGCCCCCTTGGGGCCGGATATCCGCATGGCCGCCGCGAGCTCCCGGACGGTCGGGGGATAGCCGTGCCTCTCGATGTATGCGGCGATGAACTCCAGGGCCTCTTTCTGCCGCTCGGTCAGTCCCTGTACCATAAGCGCTATACTCCTTCCGGTAAAAAGAGGGGATACCGGTAGGTGCCGCCCTGAAGGCAGGGCGGTTACCCGCTCCCCCGAATAGCCAACATATGTTACCTATAGTATAGGGAAGGGGAGGGGGACGTGTCAAGGAAAAAATGACCGATCAGCGAGGTATGAAATGAAGGGCAGGCGCGTCACAGCGGACAGGATGACGGGGCTGTCCGGTAGTGCGTAACTTCGGTTAGAGGCAGTCCGCCACCATTACCATGACGGTTAATATGTCGGACACGGGTGCGAAGTCGGTGAAATATGCCCAAATAGGACGACCGGGGCCGTTTCGGGCAGCCGACCGCTACTTCAGGTGCTTCGGCCAAAAAATCGGCCTCCCGCTTCACGACCTGCTCGAAGGGCTTGCCGATGTAGACCGCAAAATGGCCGACATCAAGCTCCATCAGCTCGGGATGAGGCGCCCGTGCGGCGGTCTTTCGCACGGCCTGCGATCGGAATAAGGCTATCCTTTTTTGCCGCCACCACGAGCAACGGCGACGTTACCCGATTTCGCGTACCGGATCGGCCGGTACATCGTCACCGTGAGCATGATGCGGGCCGGGCACTCGTTTTTCCACGTCGAATCCTTGGGGAGGATCGCCAGGAACCCCTGCATCGCCTCGGGCGTGTTCATGACGGCAAAGGTGTCCGGGTTTCCCACCGCCGGAATATAGTAGGGGGACCGGAAGGTCGCCGCGTGGAAGAGGTCGCGCAGGCCCGCGGCCGTGGCTTTCAGGACGAATCCCACCCCAAGGGTCCCGGCCGAGGCCAGGCCGTCCACGAAGGGAACCTGGGAGACGACGGCGCGGATATCCCGATCCCCGGCCGCGACCACGAGGACGTGCCCGCCGGAAAACGACGATCCCCATAGGGCGATGCGGCTGCCGTCCACCTCATTCATCCCACGCACGAAGGCGATGGCGGAGCGCCAGTCGGCGATGTGCCGCCGGTAGGCGACGAGGTTTCTCGGCTCACCGTCGCTTGCACCGAAGTTACGGTAGTCAAAGACGAAGGCGGCAAGCCCGCGCTTAACAAACCGCTCGGCGAACGCCGGCAGGCCGAAGGTGCGTTCCGCGGCAAAGCCGTGGCCCATGATGACCACCGGCGGCTTCTTTACCCCGTCCGGGAGATAGAGCCACGCCGCGCAGCGCGTGCCCTTGCTGTAGAAATTGATGTCTTTTCTGTTCATATCACTTCTCCATAACGATCTTTCCTCCCCGCTCTTTCAGCGGATACTTGAGGAAGACCAGGAATGCCGCCAGCGCCACAACGCCTGCCAGGAGCGTGATCAATTTCAGCCCGCGCTCGGTGGGCGTCACGTCGCCCCCCACGTACATCATGAAGCCCGCCACGGGGATCGAGACGCCGATGGCGATCTTCTGGAGTATGGACTGGACGCCGAAATAGATCCCCTCCCGCCTCTTGCCGGTGAGCTTCTCGTCATAGTCGATGACGTCGGCCAAGAGCGCGATCGGCAGTATCATGAAGCCGGCCATGAAGACCCCGACCAGCGCCATGACGATCTGCGTCTGGGCCTGGACGGAGAACGGCAGGGTGGGCGCCACGAACCACAACAACGGCATCGCAACGGCGCTCCCCAAAAGGGTCACCAGGAACATGGCGTATTTCCCGTACCTCTTGGAGAGGGCGTTGAAGACGAAGAAGAAACAAGGTTTGCCACCAGAAGCGGCGCCATGAGGAGGGCCACCTTGTCGTCGGTCTGGCCGAGGATATACTGGTTCCAGAACGGGACGATGATGATGAAGAGGTTGAGCGAAAACCAGAAGAGCGCGGTGGCGGCAAGGTACCAGATAAACGCCGGGTTTTTAAATGTCGTGCCTGCCCAGGTGTAGATCATCCCAAATCTGAACCGCTCGCGGGCGGCCGCGCCCCTATCCGACGGCTTTTGTCGGATAAAGAGGATCGTCGGCAGAAAGCTAATCACCGTCGCGATGAAGAGGACTACTCCTATTCCAATCCAGCCGAAGGCCTCCTTGACCGGCCCGAGGGCGACAAAGACGAAGGTGCCGACCATGAAAAAGACCGCCTGCATCGCCGAGATGTCGACGCGCTCTTTGAGGTCCGTGGTCATCTCGGGAAGGAGCGACATGTAGGGGTTGGCGACCGTAGACCAGAGGATGAAGAAGAGCTGCACGAAAACGAAGATATAGACGCCGTTGATCCAGCTCTGCTCGTGGGGGAACGGCGGCGTCCAGAGGAGGAAGGAAACCGCGGCCACCGGCAGCAGGCCGAAGATGATGAACGGCATCCGTCGTCCCCTTTTCGAGCGCCAGTGGTCGCTCACAAACCCGATGAGGGGCTCCGTGACGCCGTCGGTGACCCTGCCCAAGAGGAAGATCAGGGAAAAGAGGATGCTCCCCACGAGCGCGTGATCCTTGGAGGGGACGTAGAGCTTGAGGAGCCACTGAGAGATCGCGAGGTTTGCGAGGTTGAGCGCAAGCCCCCCCATGGAGTAGGAAAGCTTCTTTGAGAACGGTAGCTGGCCCATGTTCGGGGTCCTCCTTTAGCTATCCGATTGTCGACGTAATTTCCAGGCAGAAAGCGATGTGAGGTGAAGGTGTCCGCGCCGCGAAAAGAGGCGCACCCTGTCGTAGGGGGCGCGCGGGAAGACGAGCTCGGTCATGACGGTTTTGCCGCCGCACGCGAAGACCTCGACGGAGCACCGGTCAACCAGGATTCGCAGCGCCACATGTCCATCATGGATGCCCAGCGGGGCGCTATGCCTGCCGGGGAATCGCTTCGAAAATTCCATAATGCCGGATCGTGTCCGATCGAAATATAACCGGCCGGCCGGGACATCACAGCCGACCAGCGGCGGCGTCACCACGGTCATTTTCGAGCGAGATCTCGAACTGGGCGTCGGGCCCGGCCTCCCATTCGGCGGCGATCTCGTAGCTCCCGCCCGTCAGCTCGTCCCCCCGGATGATCCGGTCGCCGTCGATGGTCTGGTCCGTGAGAAAAAGCCCGCCCCTCCCGCATTCGCGCGAGCTCCGCCACGGGCTGGGCAGCGATCGACGATCCTGCCGTCCGCTTCGGTGAGCGTGAGGACCCTCGGTGTGGTCATCGCGCCGCGCCAGGGGGCGGTCGGGTGTCTTCTGGGCGTAGTCCCAGTTGCTCATCCACCCGACGAAGATGCGTCGCCCGTCGGCTTCGGGAACGTTATTATAGGTGATCCCCGCGTAGTTGTCCGCGCCCCAGTCGAGCCACCGGACCGTATCGGGGGTATCGGCGTTGACGAACGTCTCTCCGTCAAACTCCCCGACGAAGTACTGGGTCCCCGAGCCCCCGGCGGGCGCGCGCTTTTGGACGCTCACGAGCATCACCCATTTCTTTTTCTTTTCGTCGCCGTCAACGGGGAGCTCGAAGAGGTCGGGGCACTCCCATACGCCCGCGTGGGAGCCGTCGTGTCTGCCGAACTGGCCCGAAAGGGTCCATTTGAGGAGATCGGGCGAGCGATAAAACCGGATCCACTTTCCGGCGGTCAGCGCCAAGATCCAGGACCGGGTCTTTTCATGGTAGAAGACCTTCGGGTCGCGGAAGTGGATCGAAAGGGGGTTTTTGATCACGGGGTTACCGGGGTATTTCTTCCACGTGAGGCCCCCGTCGACGCTTGACGCGACGCTCTGGCGCTGGAGCCCCCATCTGAAGTGCGTGAAGATCGCGACGAGCGGCCCGCCCCGTCCCCTCCCGAGGCCGCTCGTATCGCCGCGGTCTACGACGACGCTTCCCGAGAAGACCGTCCCGAGCGGGTCAGGAAAGAGCGCAATGGGGAGGTGTCGCCACGTGACGAGATCCACGCTCGTGGCATGACCCCAGTGCATCGTCGCCCCATTTAATTCCGTTTGGGTTGTACTGATAGAAGAGATGAAAGAGGCCGTGGTGATAGACGAGCCCGTTGGGATCGTTCATCCAGTTGGCCTCGGGCGTGAAATGAAACCGGGGACGATACACGTCATGAGACGACGCGTCGGATCTACTCAATGCAGACATAAACCTTCTTTCCCAGGCGGAACCTGAAGAGCGCCCGGCGAAACGCCCCCGTAGGCCCGTCAGACGAGGGTTACCTCGTACTTCATGGTGTATCGGGCCAGGATGTCGTCGATGCGTCCCGTGATCTTCTCCGCCGTGACGCCGGGCTTGGGCCTCACGGTGATGCGGGCGATCTTGCCGAAGAGCCTGTCCTCCCCCACCGCCACCGAGACGGAGTCGGAGAGGTCCGAGAGCGCCTCGAGCTCCTTTTCGTATACGCGCCGGGCTGCGTCCCACACGAGCGGCGGCTTGTAGAGCTTGCCGATCGGGGTTAGGGGCAGCTTATCGACAATATAGACCTCTTTGGGGACCGCGGCCCGCTCGGGGATCTGCTTTTTTGCATACGCAAGGATTTCCTCGGGCGTCGCGCTTGTCCCTTCCTTGAGCTCCACGTAGGCCACGGGCACCTCGCCGGCGTAGGCGTCGGGCCGCGCCACTGCGGCCACGAGCCGGACCTGGGGCATTTTAAAGAGGGGCTCCTCGATGGCCGCCGGATCGATGTTGTGCCCGCCCCGTATGATGAGCTCCTTTTTCCTGCCGGTCAGCCAGAAGTAGCCTTCCTTATCCATCCTGCCGAGGTCCCCGGTATTCAGCCAGCCGTCCGCGACCCAGAGGCCCTTGTTATGGATTTCCTCGACATACCCCTTGAAGATATTGGGACCCTTGAGCACGATGCTCCCGATCTCCCCGGGCGCGGCGTCGCGAAGGTATTTTCCCTCCTCATCGAGGATCACGACCTTCATTTCTTCATATGGGAGACGAAGGCCTATGGAGCCGACGCGGCGCTCGCCGTCCTTGGGGTTGACGGAGGCCCCGGCGGCCGATTCCGTCAGCCCGTACCCCTCGAGGATCTTCAGGCCCGTGTAGTCTTCAAAGCGTCTGAAGAGCTCGACCGAGAGGGGCGCCGCGCCGCAGATCGCGTACTTAAGGCACGAGATGTCCGCATCTCCCTTCGGCGTCTCCAACAGCACCGAGAGGATCGTCGGGACGCTGGAGAAAAAGGTCCCGCGGTACTTCTCGATGATCCTGAAGAAGTTTGGGAGGATGCCGGGGTCACGATATCCCTGGGGCGAGAGGAGCACCACTTGCGCGCCCCACCAGAAGGGGGCGAGCCCCGTGACGATCGTCCCGTTGACATGAAAGAGGGGGAGCCCGCACATGACGACGTTTTCGGGGGTGATGCCCGCCATGAGGCCCATGACGAAGGCGTTGGAGAGCTCGTTATAGTGGGTCCTGCGCGCGAGCTTCGGCGTTCCGGTGGTGCCGCCGGTGTGGTAGAGGGAGGCGATATCGTCGGGCTCAATAACCCGCTTGAACGTGAGGGCATCGGAAGGATACTCGGCAAGCTTCTCGTCGAGGTTGAAGATCCCCTTTGCCGTGTCGGTTGTACCCCAGCAAGACGAGGATATTCTTGAGAGTAGGGATGTCGTCCTTAATCGCCTGGACCTTCTTCCATATCTCCGAGCCCGGCACGTCGCCCAGCGCCACCAGCACCTTCGTGCCGGCCGCCCGGCAGATATCCCGGATAGCCGCGGACTCAAGGAGGGGGTTGATCGGGTTGACGATCCCCGCCGCCTCGGCCCCCCACAGGACGTAGTGGGTCTGCGGGACGTTGGGGAGGAGATAGGTCACCACGTCGTCCGGCCCGATCCCGAGATTGTGAAAGCAGTTCGCGGCCTGATTGACACGGGCTATGAGGGTGGCGTATGATACCGATATCGGGTTTTCGTACTGGTCACCGGTCAGGATGAAGTTGATGGCGACGGCGTCGGGGTCCACCGAGGCTCCCACCGTGAGCGCCTCGTAGGTGCTTTTCTCTGTGAAGCGCTCGGCCAGAGGCACGCGCTCGATGGTCCGGATGTCCGTCAGGTTTCTGATGGTGAATTCCTTCATGCGCCGCTCCTTGGATAATACGGATATGAGGTCTGAATCTATTATCTACCGTAAGTCGATCGTCGTGTCAATACGAGAAATGACCGAAAAGGCGCACGTAATGAACAGGCGTGCCGTGCGCGGAGTTTCCGCGTTTCTCTGAAATGGAAAAAAACCGCCGCACCGCCTCATTTTTTTGTAAAAGAATTTGACAAGGAAAGGCAACTTCTGTAAAAATAGGATAACAAGAATAATTGTGAGCATTTCGTAGTCGTTATACTTGTATACAATCCGTTCCACACTTAAGAATAGATCGACACAGAATCTCCCCACCGGGAACAGCCCAATAAACGGAGAAGTGCCTTTTCCACGGACCAGAGCGGAGGCAGGCGATGGGCAAACGGGGCTACGATATCCCGAAGTTCGACGTTCCCCACTTCGATTACTACTGGCAATACGTCGACTACTGGGGCGCAATCGATCCGGCGTTTCCCTCTCTCCGGGAAGGCGACCGGACGATCACGGCAGGCGACCTCAAAGAGGCGGCGGGGCGACTCGCGCAGGGGTTCATCCACCTCGGCGTCAAGAAAGGCGACCGGATCGTCTCAATCATACCGACCGGGATCAACTTCGTCTTGACGCTCGTGGCAAGCAGCATGATCGGCGCGATCCTCGTCCCCATGGACGTGAAGTTTCGCACCAGAGACCTCGAGCGTTTTCTCTCGCACGCCCACCCCTCCCTCATCCTTTCGGTTGTGGGAGTCAAAGATTTCAACCACGTCGAAAAGCTCAGGGGGCTCGGGGACCAATTCCGGGGGATCACGAAGGTGCTGGTCGGCTCGCGGGAATTCGGCTCTTCATTCGAGGACCTTCTCACCAAGACGTTCGATCTGGACAAGGAACTTGAAGCGCGGAAGAAATCACTCTCGCCCGAGGACGGCTCCCTCATTATCTTCACGGGTGGGACGACGGGCGTGCCGAAGGCGGCGCTCCTCAACCATATCAACACGGCCTTCATGTCTTACATAGAGTACGGCTTTTTCCGCCGGACGCTTTCTCAAATCGGCGTTAGCGGCCGGATCAAGTCCCTTGCGGCGCTGCCGCCCAGCCACGTGGGAGGGACGGTGGAGCTTCTCGGCATGCCGCTCGTGGGCGGATTTGAGATCATCCTCATGGACGACTGGAGCCCGTACAAGGTGCTGGAAGTCACCGCAAACGAGAAGATCCCCTGGATCGGCGGGGTGCCGACAATGTACGCGATCCTCCTCTCGCTGCCGGATCTCGATAAATTCGACCTTTCCGGCGTCAGGCTCGCGGCCCTCGGGGGAGAGCGGGTATCCCTGGAGCTGGCCGAAGGGATTAGAAAGAAAATAGCCCCGAACATCGTCTGCGGCTATGGGAGCACCGAGGCGGGGTCGGCGGTCTCCTATACCGAGCCGGGCGATGACCCTGCCGCAATCGACGAGGGGTACGTCGGCAAACCGTTTCCCACGGTGACGCTGAAGGTCGTGGATGAGAAGGGAAAGAAGCTCAAGGCACGACAGCCCGGGGAGCTGATCATCGGCGGGCCCCTCGTGATCCCCGGATACTACAACATGCCCGAGGAGGACAAGGCCGGATTCACGACCGATGGGTGGTGCAAAACGGGCGACCTCGCCTACCTCACCGAGGACGACGGCATCTACATCAAAGGGAGGATCAAGCAGATCATCCGGGTGGGGAGCTATACCGTCCTTCCCACCGAGATCGAAGAGGTCGCGATGCAATATCAGAACGTGGGACTGACCGCCGCCATCGGCGTGCCGGACAAGATATACGGAGAGGTCGTATGGCTCTACGTCGCTCCCGTCTGGGGTACGAAAGTGGATGTCGACGGACTTGCGGCCCACCTCTCGGAAAATCTGGCCAAGTTCAAGGTGCCCAGAAGGATCATCATCAAAGACGATATACCGATCACCCGGATTGGGAAATCGGATCGCACGAGGCTCAGAAACGAAGTCCTCGCGTCATTAGAGGGGAAGCCATAGGGACCCATACTCACTTATTCACGTTGAATCTGCTGGACCGCTCTACCGGGGAGGAAACATGTCCGAAAGAAACAAAAAGCGTCGGGTCATCGACTGCGCCGTCACGCCCCCTTTCAAGGAATTCTTCATCAACCCTTCTTACTTGAAGGACTATTTTCGTGTATACGGGCCCGAGGTCGAACAGGGGTTGGCCGCGCTCCTGAAAACGGAATGGACGGCCGACTCGTTCATCAAGCTGTTGGACGCGGAGGGGGTCGATGTGGCCGTAATCCGCTCGCGGGACATCGAGACCTCGTTCGGGATGAAGATCCCGGATGAGGCATGCGCCGACTTAATGCGGCAATACCCCGACCGGCTCATAGGGTTGGCGGGGGCGGACCCGCTCAAGGGAAAGGCCGCGCTGGAGGGGCTCGAACACGCGATAAAGGACCTCGGCCTCAAGGGCATCGATCTCTGGACCTACGAATACAATCTTCCCGCATCCGACCGCACCTACTACCCGCTCTATGAAAAATGTCTCGAGCTGGGTGCCGTGGTCTTTATCGAATCTTCCATGCACTTTCGGCGGGACGCCCGGATGGACGTCTGCCGGCCCCTCCACCTGGACTATGTCGCGGTGGACTTCCCCGAGCTGAAGATCGTCGGGAGCACGCCCGGCTTTCCGTGGGTGGCCGAGCTCATGGCCGTCTCGTGGAGACATCCCAACGTCTTTGTTAGCACCTCCTCGGTCCGTCCCAAATACCTCGGCAAGCCCAACTCGGGCTACGAGACGCTGTTGCAGCTGGGAAACAGTGTCCTTGCTGATAAGATCATGTACGCGTCCGGGTGGCCGATGCTCTCTATGAAAATAGGGGCCGATGAAATAAGGGAGCTGCCGCTGCGCAAAGAGGTCAAGGATAAATGGCTCTATCACAACGCGGCGCGTCTCTTCGGGCTTGAGGAGACGGCGTGAGATGGGGAGGGACCTATTGTATGTTATTGCGCAGCCGAAGCCTCAATAAAGGATACAAGCCGGGATACGCCGATATCCTCGCATGGTCAAACGCACCGTTCTCGTTCTCATTCAAAATCGGTGCCCCGCGCACGTGAGGCCAAGATAAACGAGTCTTGAAAGGAGTCCTGCCATGTCAAATATCGATCTTATCGTCATCGTCCTCTATTTCGTCTTTATCCTTATCGTCGGCGTCGTGAGCTACCGTAAAGTTAAGAACGAGGCCGACTATTCGCTGGCGGGGAGGTCGCTGGGCTATCCGACCCTCATCGGCGCGATCACGGCCACGGCCATCGGCGCCGGGGCGACCCTCGGCACGGGGGGCCTCTCCTACAGGGTCGGGATCGTGGCCCTCTGGAGCATCATCGCCTACTCGCTGGGGCTCCTCGGGTTTTCCGTTATCGCCGGGGTCATCAGGAGGATAAAATACTGGACCATTCCCGAAGTCCTGCACGCCCGCTACGGGAACACGACGCGCGTCATCTCGGCGGTCTTCCTGCTCTTAGGGCTCGTGGCGCTCTTCGGCGTCCAGGTGGCCGCCCTCGGGACGGTTTTTACCGCCGTCGGGGGAACCCTCTGGGGCGTTACCTATAGCCAGGCGGTGCTTATCGCCGGGGGGGTGATGATCATCTACACGTTCGCCGGCGGGATGTTCGCCCTTGCCTATACCGAGATCGTCCAGGCGATTCTGTTGCTCACGATCCTTGGGGTGATGCTGCCGATTTTTCTCTTCAAGGGGACGGGTGTCGGCGAAATGGCGGCAAAGCTCCCCGCCCACATGCTCAATTTTGTCGGTGGCGTTCCCCTCCACGAGCTTATCGGCTGGTTTCTCACCCTCATCCCGGTATGCTTTATCGATGTCTCTCTCTGGCAGCGGGCCTCCTCAGCGCGGGACGAGCACGTTGCCCGGCGAAGCATCATCGTCTCCACATTCCTTTATTTCGGCTACAGCGTCTCGATCGTCCTGGTGGGAATGCTCGGCCTTTACCTCTACCCGTCGCTCGCCGCTACCTACGGCACGTCGGATGTGGTCATCCCCATCCTCATCATGAAGCACCTTCCCACCGTGATGATCGGCCTGTCGCTTGCTGCGATCCTTGCCGTCGTCATGTCCACCGCGGCCAGCGTCCTGATGGTGGCCGGCATGACCGTCTCCCGCGACGTGGCGCGGCTGATCAAACCCTCCCTCAGCGAGAGGATGGGGCTCTTGACCGCGCGGATCGCGGTCGTCGCCATCGGGATCTTCGGCATCACGTTTGCGCTCCTGATGAAGGGGATCTTTGATATGATGCTCCTCTCGTTTGCGATCTTCATCGCGGTCGGATTTATCCCGACGATGGCGGCGCTGTTCTGGAAGAAGGCGACCAACGCCGGGGCGATCGCGAGTATGTTCGGGGGCGGCGTTACCGTGGTGGCGCTCTACGGCCTGAAATTTACGGTCGGCCTCCCGGACTGGATCGAGCCGATAGCGGGTGCTCTGGTTGTCGGTTTCATCCTCTTGTACGTTGTGAGCATCTCTACGTATAAGGCCGGCGTCACGCCGCGGGAGCTGTCGTACAGGGGCAAGGAGAAAGGTCGGCGGAAGTAATTAACTCGCACACGCGAACTCATGTAGGCCGTCCCTAAGACGGCGTCCTCGAAGAAGAAGTGATACGCGGGGGGCTGGACAAAATCCAGCCCCCCGCTCCGTTATGGGCACGTTATCGCTATAACGATGCTCCATCGTCGAGGCGTCTCATCCCATTTGTGTTGACAGGCGCCATCCCATCTCGTATACTCGCTTAAAAAATCCCCTCGGGCCATGCGAGAAAGATCGGTCGTGGGCGGCTCAGTGGGATGCGCGGGGACGGGTCTATGACGAGGGGATGAAGGGGGAAAATAGGCGATGAAGGCAAAGGTCCTCGTCACCGGGGCGTCGCGGGGGATCGGGAAGGCGATCGCGCTGTTGCTTGTCGAAAAGGGATTTTCCGTCGTCGGCACGACCAGGCGCCCCGAAAAGCTTTCGGACGAGCTGAAAAACCACCCCGTCCTTAAATTCGTGAAGATGGACGTGACCGACATCGCGGCGATCCCTGGGGCTGTCAGGGAGGCGGCAGCGAATCCTCGGCGGGATCGATATCCTGGTCAACAACGCGGGCATCAGCCACATCGGGCCCTTCGAGGAGATACCCGACGACCAGGCGCGCAAAATCATGATGACGGACTTCTTTGGCGCCGCCGCCGTTATGCGTGCGGTCATCCCCGGGATGCGAAAGGCCGGCGGGGGACGCATCATCAACGTCACGTCGCTGGCCGGAAGGATCGGCATTCCCTACCAGTCGTTTTACGCGGCGGCGAAGTTCGCCCTCGAGGGACTGTCGGAATCGATCCGGATGGAGCTCGCGCCCCAATCCATCACGGTGGTCTGCGTTGAGCCGGGCAATATTCGGACCGACATCGGGGAGCATCGACTCCTCTGCGAGACCCAGTCCCCATACTACAGAAAAGCGTTTGCCGCCGCATGCGAGGTGATCAACGAAACCGTCCGGGAGGGCGGGCCGCCCGAGGAGGTGGCCGAGGTGGTCTACCGGGTCATCAGGGCCCGGCGGCCGAGGCTCCGCTATACCGCGGGAAAGGGGGCGGCATCGACGATGCTGTTGTTCTCGATCCTTCCTCATCGGATTATCGAGCGGATCATGCGGCGCTATTACCGGCAGTAAGGTAAGAGGCGGATTTAGCCAAGTATAGTGGGAACAATCGCGACTCCGTTATGAAAACGATAACCAATCAAAATCCAATCCGCAACGTAGTTTTTTTATTTATTCTATTGACATTGCTCCCTTTGGTTTTCTCCTTTCCACCTATCCCCTTCCTCGGCAAGTATTTCGGCGCTAAGGTCCAACTTCTGGAAATCGCGTTTGCGATAATTTTTCCCATATGGGTCATCTCGAATATCATCAGAGGAAATTTCAGGCCGCACATGCCGCCGGGCTCTCTGTTATTTCTCGCCTTTGTTGCAGTTGCCCTCGTTTCCTCACTTATTTCCATTACGCCAAAAAGGTCATTGATTGATACCGCGGGTTTTTTCTATCTCTTCCTCCTCTTTTTCCTCTTCTATAACCTTATTGATAAAAGACATCTTATCCTTCTATCCATAAGATATCTGCTTTTTATTTCGCTGGCGGTCGTTCTCATCGGTCTGGTCGGCTTTATTCTATATAGGAACTTCGGTATCACAAACTTCGCTATGGACGTATTCGGCATTTTCCTCGGTGTAGATCTTGTCAGGATTAAATCAACGTTTTTCAACGGTAACTATTTCGTCATGTTCCTTGGTTTTTCTGCTGTCATTGCCCTCACGATTCTCGCGATTGATGAGAAAAGATGGGTAAAAGACCTTGCCTTGTTCCTCATCGCATTGATTTGTATCGTCCTGGTCTGCGCACTATATCGCGGTGCCTTCGTCGTATGGGGTGTGCTGCTTTTCGGTGCCTTTCATTTCAAGAAGACGAGGCTTCTTGCTTTCATACGAACCGGCTTACTCGTCCTATTTCCCACCTTTTTTCTCCTTTTTGCCGCGCAGGGATACCTCAATATTTCTCCGGTGCAGATAAACCATGATCCGGTACGAGAGCGCGTGGGTGTTTCACTATCAACAAGGCCGTCGGTATATGCCAACTTACATATGGTGGCTTTAGAACTTTTTGTCGATAATCCTATTTTCGGAATCGGACCGGCCAACTTCAACGAGTACGTAGATCGTCCGGAATACGGCTTCGATTTTGTCCACCATCCCTATCGGAATCTCGACCCGCATAGCACGTATCTCGGGTATCTTGCTGAAACGGGTCTCCTCGGTTTCTTATTCGTCTTCTCTTTCTTAATACGTCTTGGGATAGCGATTAATAAGGAAAAGGGAAGAGTTGACTTCGTTCAGAGAAAGTATCTCGCTTTCTTCATTCCTTACTTCGTACTGATGCTGATCTACGCGCTGTTCATCGATATCATCACGATACGTTTTTTGTATTTTGCATACGCGCTTGCAGCCGTTAGGCTTCCTCAAAAAGAGATGACAAATGATTCTGAGAAATGAAGATAATGAGCAGTAAGAAAAACGAGAAAGACTTGACGCCTGAAAGAGCTACGTATCATCGTCTCGTCGCCATCAAATACATGCTTCCTGAATGGCTCCGCTATCGGTTGGACCCTTATAATACCAGCGCAGATCGTTTCATCGCGCAAGCCGCCGCGTCATTACCTTCCGGGTCAAGGGTCCTCGATGCGGGGGCCGGTGAATGCCGGCACAAGATCTTTTTTGAAGATGCTCGATATTATGGTACCGATAATGCGGTTGGTGACTGTATCGCGTATGACTACGCGAAGCTGAGTTTTCTTTCGGATATAACAGCTCTGCCGGTGGCAGATAGGGTAATGGAAGCGATACTTAGCGTCAATGTTCTGGAGCATATTAAAGAGCCTGGTGACGCGCTTACAGAGTGGTTCCGCGTTCTTAGATCAAAGGGACACCTCTTTATGGTTTCTCCCCTTTCGTGGCAGGTACACCAGGCGCCCAATGATTTCATGCGATTTACATGCTTTGGGCTCGAGTACTTGCTTAAGAAGGCTGGTTTCGTCAATATTGATATAAGACCAGTAGGTGGGACCTTCTGGAACTTAGGACTAAGGTCCCTCTATCTCCTAACGCACTTCAGAGGGAGACTATTTCCTTTCGCGATAATTTTTTCGCCACTATTTGCTATATTTATCCCGCTTCTTTGTTTCTATTTGGATAAGTTGGATCAGAAAAAAGAAGACACGATCGGCTATCTGGTTACCGCTCAAAAGATATAGACTGGATTTCATTACTGGATCTTCCCCTCTCCCCGCGCGAAGTCCACGGCGGAGATCTCCGCCTCCAGGATGAACTGATAGGCGAACATCCGCGGCCAGATCCGCATAAACGCATAGTAGATCCGCTCGATGATCATCGGAATGTTGCTTTTTCCCCGCGCGGAGAAGACGATCTCAAAGGGGATAGGGGTATAGTGCGTCCCAACGACCTTGTATCCCGCGCCGGCGACGAGGTCGGTGAACGTGTCCAGCGTGTAAAGCTTCACGTGGGTGTCGTCGAGTATCCCGCGGGAGCCATACTTGAAGCGCCCCAACAGAAGACTCATCCGGTAAAACCAGATGGCAACGTTGCCGGTGGAGACGATGAGCCTGCCGTCGCTCTTGAGCAGGAGCGAGAGATGCGCCAGCACCTCCCGGGCGTTCTTGAGATGCTCGATCACGTCCCCGGCAACGACGTAATCGAATGTTCGTCCGAGCTTGAGCGTCGCCAAGCGCTCAAGGTCGTGACGGATATATTTATGGACATGTTTGCTCACCCGGTCCTTGGGCACGATGTCGATCCCCCACAATGAGATATCCCTATCTTTCAGGAGCTCGGCCAGGAACCCGGAGGCGCAGCCGACGTCAAGCACCGTCGCGCCGGTCTTGATCATCCGTGCGATCTGTTTGTGGGAGCCGTAGGGGCTCTTCTTGAGCCGGTAGCCCTGGGCGTCTTCGACCACATAGCGTGATCTTCTCATGAGGTGTAGCTGATGGAGCCTGAATATGATGACGTCCTTGACCACGTCCTTTGCATACTTGATCCCGTTGACATAGCAGATTTCATCGCCGTAATACGTGGGGATGGGAACCTCGAATATATCCGCACCGAGCGCGAAGCACTGGATGATGATCTGGGTGTCGAAGTGAAAATCGTCCGTGTTGAGCTCAAAGGGGATTCTCTTGAGCACATCCATGCCGTAGAGCCGGTAGCCCGAATGGAATTCGGTCAGTGAGGTGTCCAACAGCAGATTTTCGAAAGCCGTGAGGGTGATGTTGCCGATGAACTTATAGAACGGCATTTTTCCCCTCAACGCGTCCGACTTCTTCATCATCCGGGAGCCGAAGACGACCTCTTTTTTTTGGTAGAGGACCGGCCAGATGAGATTGGGCATATACTCGGGGGCGTACTGTCCGTCGCCATGGAGCAGGATGACGAAGTCGAAACCCTCCTCGATGGCGTACCGATAGCCGATCTTCTGGTTCCCGCCGTAGCCGTAGTTCCTCGGGTTGCGGAAGACACGGAGCTTATCCCATCGCTCCTGCCGCGTCAGCTCACGTCCGATCTCGTAGGTCTGATCGTCGGAGAAGTCGTCGATGAGGTAGACGCACTCGAGGATATCGTAGATCTCTTGCGGGATCCGCTCCAGCGTCTTGGTGAGGGTGCCGGCGGCGTTGTAGGCGACAATAAAAACGGCAAACTTCGGGAAACGTTTGCCCATCTTCTTTTTTGCCCGTACGATGTCGTCTATCAGCCTTTGCGAAGGCACGAAGCTCCCGGGGTCATTATTCATCGCGGTCGTCCGAGTGTGTGATTCTTTCAAGGCTACCCTACCCCATCGGTCCGGATTTGTCAAGGCCGGCGCCGTACCGGGTGCGGTCCTGTCGTCTCTTGCCGCTCACACGGCGCGATATCCCGCCGAGAGCACTGGTATGGGTCTGAGGGGCGGAAGGAAAAGGAGGAACGATAGAACGGCACAAGCTTTCATCATTCGGGGAATGAATTTGTGGTGACAAAACGAGCGGGGCGTCACTCATTGGGGAACTGAGATGGCGGGCTGTAACATTCCGTATATGAAGACTCGGGGATCGGCTTGATCGTCGATTCGAACCAGAGCCACAGGGTTTCGAAGAACCCCTTCTTTTCGAACCGCCTGACGGAATAGAGGATGACCATGCCGGGCTCGAAGCGGACGGTAAGGCGATAACGCCTCAGCTGCTGGGACAGGCGCACATCCTCTCCCACGAATTCCGGAAACCCGCCGACACGAAGGAAGAGCTCTTTAGTGATGGCCATGTTGTTCCCTGCGACGAAGTAGACCCCGAAATGGTTACCGATAAAAAGCACGGTGAAGACAACGAGATTGTACAGGTTATACCAGACGAATTTCAGGGGGTTTTCGGCCTCGAAAAGGTTCAATCCCGAGATCGCGTGAAGTCGCGGATTGTCGGCAAAGACCCGAGAAACCCTTTTTACCCAGTTTCTGGATACACGGGAATCGGCGTCAATAAAACAGAGGATAGACCCTGTGGCGTGTCGGGCCCCGAAGTTCCGCGCCGAGGAAATTCCTTGCTTTCGGCACAGGAGCACCCGGTCGGCAAAGCCCCGGGCGACGGCGGGGGTGGAGTCTGTGCTGTTGTTATCTACGACGATCAGCTCAAACCCCGTCTCAGTCTGGTTCTTCAGACTTTTGAGGCATCGGCCGAGATACTCTTCCTCATTGTATGCCGGTATGATCACACTTATCTTCGAATCCATTGTCGTCACCCTCACTAAAATAGACTGTTCTCGATTATTCCCGAACGCATGAGCCACCGAAACACCAACAGCAGGATGGGGATAACGATCGGCATCGAGAATACGACGGATATCCCCCAGAGCACGAAAGAGGCTTTTACTTTCACGTCCTGCCTGTCGTGATTCAGCCCTTCACAATATACACTGATGATCTTTTCGCCGGGTCGATAACGTTTACCCGGTTCAGTTTCAATTCTCATTTCGGTGCCCGGCGGACAGACGAGTGGGCTCACCATCCGTATGAAATCGGGACGGATCGGGAGGATGAGCGCCAAGACGAAGGTCGCCAGCCAGATCGACGCAACCACGACGGCAAGTATGAATATCAGGAGGACCATCATGCCCTGCTTTTCATCCTGCAGCAAAGTCGCCGGGCCTACGTCGGCCCTTATTGCCGGCACTACGACCGGTGAGGTGGGCGTTATGCTGCAATCGGCGTGATGACGGCGGAGTCGAGGGCCTGCCACTCATAACTGAGGATGTCCCAATCCAGCGCCTCGCCTCTTTTGTCCTTGGTCTTGAAGGCGAACGCGCAGCAGTCGTCTCCTTTCGCGCGGCATTTTACCTCCCGGCACTCGACCGACTTGCCGCTCAGCCTCGAAACGACCCCCTCGAAGAAACCCTCCATGTAGTTTGCCAATATTTTGCAGACCGGCTTGTCGGAGGTGACCCCTTCGGATTCGAATGTGTTGGCGCATTTGGCCAGAACCATATAGTTACCGTCCTGGCCGACCCGGAAAACCGACCGCGCCAGCGACCACCCGGCGATATTGAAGGTATTTCTGAATACCTGCTCATCCTGGGACGCCATGGCGGCGTCGAGGTCCACCCATCCGTAATTCTGCAGGGCGGTGTCTCCCACCGAAATGCCCCCTTTCCTGGAGACGCTTCGTATGACGGCGTTTGCCCCGTTTTCCTTGAGAATGTCGACGAGGACGGCCTTAAACTGTTGAATGGTAAAGACGTCCTGGAGGATCCAGACGGTGTCGCCAAAGACGACGACTTCTCTGGGCTCACGACCCCAGGCCACCGACGCGGGCAGCGTGCTGTCGTCTTTTGAGAGGGGAAGAATCCTCCGGTCGAAGCATTTGATCAGAGTCCTGAAGGTGGGCTTTTCCCTCAAGACATCCGACAGACCGACGCGCTCCACGAGCTTTCTCATGACAAGGGCTACGCCGGCGTGTCCGAGAACCGAGACGATCTCCGGGAAGAACCCGTCCCAAAATCCCCTCCGCAGAAGGATTAACCTTTCTCGACCACCTTTGCGGTTGAGCAGCAATGATCCAGATCCTGGGTCATACGTGACTGTGTTCATTTTTCTCTTGCCTCCATCTTGTCTGTAGAACCGATACAAGAACGAATGTGTTCTTACCGACAGACTATAGGACGGGACTATAAAGAGCGTATAAGACCTCCGTAATTTCTTGATAAATTTGACGTGGCGGACTTTGAGGTGTGAAGAATCTCAGTGGCGACGGGAGGTTACCGGACCTGTTGCACAGAATCGTCCGCGGCGTCGCCCGACGGGCCGCGTATCTCTATCTCGTTTAGCACGGGGAGGAAGTCCTGCGTTCCCCGCTTAACGTATTGCGTCGCACGGATCGACCCGTCTTCTTTGAGCGTGATGACATTGAAGCTATGGCCGGAGATCCTTGTCCATTCGTCACTTCTGATACAGCACGATCCGCACCCGAGGACCGAGATCTCCTTGACGGTGCCGACATGGTCGAAATAGGCCGCCCGGCAAAACTGGGCAAAGTGACGGTGACCGTGAAGAATCAAATCGAACTTTTCCTGGATGAGCCGGTAGAGGAAGACGCCCGCATTTTCCAGCATCATAAACGACTCGTCGGCAACCCTCGGGAGGAAATTGTATTTCGTCGGCATCGGATGATGATGAAGGATGGCGATCTTAAACGAGCGTCTGTATGCGTCGGCGGACTCCGATCTCTTCAGGCTCTTGGCCCAGTCGGAAAAGGCGTCCAGGTCCTGCTCGAGGATGAGGCCGTGGGACATGAAGCGTAAGAGCTGAATACTCTTTCTCCAGAATCCTCCCCTCGGCTCGTAGAGCTGGTTGGAGTCGAACGCCGCGATTGCTATCGGGACATCGGGCCTGAAGAAGTTGCCCCGCTCCTCTTCGGTGAAGGCCTCATAGAATTTCCTGGTTCTTCTTAAGCCATAGGTGCCTTTGTAAAAGAAGTCGTGATTGCCGGGCACGACCCGCAGCACCGGCGTAAAATCATGAAAGGCCTCGATGTCCCTCATGGCGCTCCTCAGCATCGCGGCGGGGACGGAAAAATCACCCGTCGGGCCGTCCACGATGTCGCCCGTCACCAGTACGAACTGAGGCCCTATTTCAACGAGATGTGACATCACGTTGGCCAGCAGATCCAGGTTCTTACCGTCATAATGAAAATCGGACAGGTGAACGATCTTCCATTCTTTCCCATCCGTTTGGTGTTTTTCTTTCATCGGGAAATTAATCAAAGGCATTAGCTTTTCTCGCGTTGAGTTATTAGTCCGGTTATATTCGTCTTCTCTTCTGATGTATCGCTTTTCGATGCGGTCGAGGGAATGCGGCGGCTAACGGACATGATCCGCCCTTTCTTGGCTCCCGATGGAAGCGGGGGGACGGATTTACTGTCGTGATCATCCACTCCGTCAACAAAAGGGGCACCGGAGCCGGAGGACCGTCTTCGCTCGGGAAGATAGCCCTCAATTACGCCGTCGTAGAGTCTTTTCACATTGTCGCCCGACGTGCTCATCGGCGGGAAGCCCTTCATCTCCTGCGCTTTCCGGACATCCCTGACGAGATCCAGATTACGCTGTAACACGGAATGGATCCATCCCCTTTCTTCATAATAGACCGAAAGGTATTCCTGCTCCGTCTGACCGGGAGTCGGTATAAAAAGGATACCTTTTTTGCCCAGCTCGGCAAGCTCCATCACGGTCGTATAGCCGCTCCGGGTGATGACGAACCGGGCCCGGTTCATGAGGTCGACCATCTCATGTCGACTTGCGTGGGATTTGAGCACCGTGTCGTGACCCAGCCGCTGCTCCGATTCGGCGCCCGGATCTCCAAGGAGGATGACCTTCTTTCCGCCAAGCTCCCCGATCTGTCGAAGGATGAGCTCTTTCAATGCGTCTTTCGTCACCTTTGGTCCCGAAATGCTGATGAGATAATCGATGTCTTCCGGTATGTCCCGCCTTTCTATATCCGTGATAATCCCCGCGTAGTAAGCCCTTTTCTTCGTGGCCGGCCGTCTTGTGTATCCGAGCTTTCCGCTGAGCGACAACGGCCCGGGTGGGTTATCCGGTATAATGACCCGCTCATATTTTTTATGGTAGTGGCCGTTATAGACCTCCATCATCCGCTCGACGCGCTCGATGTTGCCGGGCGTGGAGAATCGGATCTGATGGGAGATAAAGAGCGAAGGAACGGACCGTGCATAGGCCCCGAATCGGTTATCGCTGATGACCAGGTCATAGCCGCCTTTCTTCACGATCTTTGAGATCGCTCGATGCTCCTGGATGATATCCTTCTGCATGATCGGGAAAAGCCCCACCACGCGTGGGACCGAAAACCCGTCGCTCGTATACGGAGAGGGGTAATCGCGGACCTCGTAAAACTTCAGATCGGGAAATTCACGCGTCAAGAGCTCCAAGGCGATGCCTGTTGCGGCGATGCCGACCTCGTGTCCCTTCTGGAGCAGATGGTTGATGATGGGCACGTCCCGTGTCGCGTGTCCAAGCCCCCAGGAGAGCGGGGCGATTAATATTCTTGCCATAATATACGCACCCTTGTTCGGTTGCTATTCATTACTATTGATTATGTAGTGTAGAGAAAGATTCTAAAGTCGCGATGATTTTTATGTATAGATTTTGTAAATTCTAATTCCCCACATCATATTTACTCATTTCTTACAGATTCTTTATATAAAGCTTGCATGCCACAGGTATTTCTTGTGCAACATATCGAGACGGATCGATATGGTCGAAAGAAACAGCATAAAACATGGAGGTTTTGAATGAAACAGATGCTGAGATTATTACTGGTGGTCGCCCTGGCGACAGGCCTCGCGACGGCTGCCTTTGCCGCCGAGACCGAGCTTCTCGGCGCGGGGGCTACGTTCCCCCAGCCCCTCTACACGAAGATGTTTGACGTTTACCACAACCAGTTCAAGGTGAAAGTCAACTATCAGGGCGTGGGGTCCGGGGCGGGGATCGAACAGCTCACAAAGAAGACCGTGGATTTTGGCGCCACCGACTCACCGATGAAGGACTCGGAACTGGCCAAGGCGCCGGCCCCGATCGTGCACGTTCCCATCGCCATGGGAGCCGTGGTGCTGACCTATAACCTGCCGGGCAATCCCCAGATCAGGCTTTCCCACACGGTGCTGGCGGACATCTTCCTGGGCACGATCAAGAAATGGAACGACAAGGCGATCGCCGGCCTCAACCCGGGCGTGAAGCTCCCGAATCTGCCGATCACCGTCGTCCACAGGTCTGACGGCAGCGGCACGACCTCGATCTTCACCGACTACCTCTCGAAGGTCAGC
Organism: uncultured delta proteobacterium; assembly: GCA_963792965.1. Lineage (GTDB taxonomy): Bacteria > Desulfobacterota > Zymogenia > Zymogenales > Zymogenaceae > CAWBYW01. The sequence goes on from CAWBYW010000010.1 coordinate 45,507, forward strand.
CCCGAGTGGAAGGAAAAAGTCGGGGCCGGCAAAGAGGTCAGCTGGCCCACCGGGCTTGGCGCCAAGGGGAATCCCGGCGTGGCCGGACAGGTACAGAACCTCTCCGGGAGCATCGGATACGTCGAGCTGATTTACGCCCTGGCCAATACCATGCCCGTGGCAACGATCGAGAACAAAAGCGGTAAGTATATTGTACCCTCGCTTGAGTCTACGAAGGTTTCCGGGGAAGTCGCCATACCGGACGATACGCGGGTATCCTTGACCGATACCGACGCGGCGGAAGGCTATCCGATCACGGGCCTGACCTGGATCATCCTCTATAAAGAGCAGAACTACGACGGAAGAGGAATGGATAAGGCGAAGGCGCTGGTAGATCTCGTCTGGTGGATGACCCACGAGGGACAGAAGAACTGCGAGCCGCTCAAGTACGCCCCGATTCCAGCACCGGCGGTGGAAAAAGCGGAGAAGATCATCAAGTCGATCACCTACGGCGGAAAGCCGATCAAAAAGTAACCGATTTTGCGGGTGAGGGGAATCCCCCTCACCCGTCGTTTTCTATCACATATATATGGGATTCATTATTCGTCGTAAATGACATTGTCCTTATCGACGGTCGATAAGGGTTTGTAGCATAAAACTTTGGAGGTAGTCAATGAAACGATCTATTTTTATTACCCTTGCCCTGCTGGTCGTCCTGGCCCCGCTGGGCGTCTGCTTTGCCGCGGAGACGACCTTCACGGGTGAGTACCAGGTAAGGGCTTTTACCGAGTGGAACTTCGACAAGCAAGCCGGTTTCGGCCCGACGCAGGACAAACGTGCCCAGTACGACGGCTGGTTCGATCAGCGGTTCCGCCTCACGATCACCCACACGCGCAATGAGTACCTCAAGGCGGTCATCCGTATCGATCTCATCGAGGACACCTGGGGGCAGCAGAGGAACTTCAGGATCAACAACAGCACCAACGGAAGCTCATCGATCAGGCGTATCTTGAGTTCACGGTCAACCCGATCGGAAAGTTCAGGGCCGGCAAGATGCCCGTGAGCTACGGCCAGGGGCTGATCCTCTCCCGCATCGGGCCGGCGCCGGTCCGGCACCGGACGGCGTCGAATGGTCCAATAAGTGGGGCCCGATAGGGCGTTATCCTCAACTATCTGAAGATGAGGGATTCGGTGGCGACTCGATGCATTCTCCGCCGCGGCGCGGCCGGACCGAACAGCAGTGAGTACAACTGGGACTCCAATTTCTTTGCCCTCAATCTGAAGTACGCTCCCAACGCGACAGCACCTCATCGAGGCCTACGGCGGCGCCATAACGTCGGATTTCGGCTGGCCCATGTATTCGTGGTTCGAGCGCAGGCTCGCGGACACGAAGCTGAGCGGCACTCAGACCAATCTCGATTTCGTGAGCTATACCGCGGGCTTCGCGGGGGTTGCCTACACCGGCAACATCAACAAGATGATCGACCTCAAGGCGGAATTCGGATATGTCTTCGGCAGCATGGACGCCAACGAGTTTAACCGGCCGAAATCGGGCGGAACGCTTCCTGGACGACCCGAGCATTCAGGGGTGGTCGCTCTATCTGGACGCCTCCTACTACAACGACCTGATGCGCGTCGGCCTCGCGTTCCTGATGACCTCAGGCGAGAAGCACTTCTGGGGCGACGGCGTCAGAACTCGGGCCGCGTGAAGAACGATCAACATGCCCGCGATTATCCAGGAAGGGTTCGGATGGGGCAACGTCATCGGCAATGAGCTGCCCGGCATCAACCATGTGTACGGCGGGCCCGCTCTTCGGCAAGGGTGAGACGCTCATCGAAAACATCACGTCGGTCAAGCTCTATATTCACCATCACCCCGATGGAAAACCTGACCCTTAACGCCGCCGTCATATGGGCGAAGTGGACCGACCCCGTCGGATCGGGGCCGAATGTCCTGGCCGAAGGGGCCCGGCTATCCGCATCCCGCCAACTGGTACGGAAACTATCGGAACTGGAACTCGGCGGAAGGCAAGCACCGACCTCGGTTGGGAAATTGACTTCGGGGCGTCTTACCAGATCCTCGAGGGATTGACCTACACGTTCAAGGCCGGCGTCCTCTTTCCGGGCGATTCGTGGGACTACATGCAAAACGGTATCCGCCAGAGCTTGGGGGCCGATCTGGTCAGTCCAGAACTACCTGATGTACAAATTTTAGCCTCCATCCTCCCTTTCTTGCGGCCCCGGAAATGTACGTTTCCGGGGCTTTTGTCATAATATGATAATGACCGCATCGTGGTATAATAAGAACTTCAGGAAGGGCACGTCTTTTTGTTAGCTCTACTTTAAGCGTGAGGTTTTACCATGTCGGAAAAAAAGAGAGTATTGTTTGTCTGTATTCATAACAGCGCTCGAAGCCAGATGGCGGAAGCGTTCCTCAAGAGCATGACAGGCGACGACTTTGAAGTCGAAAGTGCGGGAATCGAACCGGGCCCGCTCAACCCGCTTGCCGTCGAGGTAATGACGGAACTCGGTCTTGACATCTCCAAGAATGCCACGAAAAGCGTCTTTGACCTCTATAAAGCAGGGAAGCTCTACTCGTACGTGATCACCGTTTGCGATGAGAGCTCACAACGCTGCCCGATCTTTCCCGGCAACGCGAAGCAGATTAGATGGAGCTTCGACGATCCCTCGATGTTTACCGGCACCCGTGAAGATAAACTAAGGAAAACGAGAAAAGTGAGGGATCAGATCAGGGAAAGGGTCGAAGCATGGCTTAAGGAACTTTCATAGAGGAGACACAAAATGAAGTAAGGAATGTCACAGGAAGCTGTCAGTCATCTCTATACCTCCCCGTGAACCTGACGCCCATATTTCCCTCCGAATCTTCTCGATTATTGTTCCCCTATCCCCCCGCCAGGTGAAACCGCGATTGTAAAAGCCCGGGTGCCGTGATATGATCGATCAACTACAGGTACTGAAGAATCTCAGGATAGCGGGGGGCTCCTAAAAGGACACCCCGCGCGGTTTTAAGCGTGACGATCAGCCGGTAACGGCATATAGGAAATAGCAAAAGGGGCACATGGATATCCGCATCGGCACGAGCGGCTTTTCCTTTCCTGACTGGGTGGGGGTGATCTATCCCCCCGGGCTCAACAAACGCGACTGGCTGACCTACTACGAAGAGACGCTCGGCTTTAAGGCGCTCGAGGTCAACTATACCTATTATGGGATGCCCTCGGCAAAAACGCTGGGCGCCATGAGCGCAAAGACCTCGGCCGACTTTACCTTCTCGGTTAAGGCGCACGGCTCCATGACCCACGAGCTCTGGACGGACAAGACCAGGCGTCAGATGGTGGACAACCACGGGGTCTTCGGGCAGTTCAGGGCGGGGCTCTCCCCGCTTATCGGCGAGGGAAAGCTCTCGGCGGTGCTGGCCCAGTTTCCCTACTCCTTCCAGAGAAACGGCGAGAATGCCGATTATCTCGGGCGATTCAGGGAGCTTATGGGAGACGTGCCCACGGTCGTCGAGTTCAGGAATCGCCAGTGGCACGACGAGGACGGCGATGGAGCTTTTGCGCCGCCATGACCTCGGGTACTGCGTGGTGGACGAGCCGAAGCTGCCGGGCCTCATGCCCTTCTTTCCCGCCGCGACGACCGATTTGGCGTATGTCCGTTTTCACGGGAGGAATCCCAACTGGTTCAGGGCCCCCGCCTCGGTAAGGTACGATTATCTCTATTCCGAGCAAGAGCTGGCCGAGAAGCTCCCCGCCGTCCTGGCGCTTGCCGGCAAGACGAAAAAGACCCTTGTCTTTTTCAACAACTGTCATCTCGGCTCGGCGGCCAAAGACGCGCTGAAGCTTGCCCGGATGATCGCCGAACAGGGGCAGTAGGGCCGACGATACGTCCGTAAGTCGGACACCGACCGCGGCGTACCTCAAGACGGGGCGGATGGTGTGCCGGATTATTCGATGAGGAAATCGAGATATGTTCAGCCGAAAAGCGCCCGTGCCCGCCTTTGACCTTGCCGACTACGGCGATTTCGTCTCCGTAGGCGGCCTGTCCATTCACGTGTGGCAGGGGGGGAAAGAGCACTCCGACTCGGTCCCGGTGATTCTGGTGCACGGATTTGGGGCCAATAACTGGTGCTGGAGGTTTATGCTCAAGGAACTATCCGCCCGGCACCCGGTATACGCTCCCGATCTCCCGGGGTTTGGGCTCTCCGATAAGCCTGAAGAGTTTGACTACACGCTTTCGGGCTACGCACGATTCATCGACTCTTTCATGGATGCCGTCGGAATAGAGAGCGCGGTCCTCGTGGGAAACTCCATGGGTGGGGGGGTGGCAATCACGACGGCGCTGGCCCATCCCGGTCGGGTTAAGAAGCTTGTCCTTATCGATTCGATCGGCTATGATAAGCGCGGCTCTCGCGTCTATCGCTTCCTCGGCCTGCCGGTGATACGCGACATGATCGCGGAGCTCACCTCACCAGCGATGCTCAGGGTGTTGCTCAAGAGGCGGGTCTATCATAACCCCTCGGCCGTGACCGAAGAGCTCGTCCGGCGCTTTTTTGTGGCGTATAGGACTAAGAACGGGAAACGGTCGCCGCTTTGGGTCTATCAGGGATTTGCCCCCTTCCCGACGATTCCGAAAGAGGAGATCGAAAAGATCGACGTGCCGACTCTCATCGTCTGGGGACAGCACGATAAGATTCTCCCTGCCGAGCACGCCGGGCGGTTTTCCCAAGACATCGCCTCATCCAGGACGATCATCATCCCCGACGCCGGCCACGTGCCGCACGAGGAGAGGCCCGAGATGGTCAATCCCTTGATCTCCGATTTCATCGGGGAAGGGGACTAATCGGCCCGGCTCGGGCACGGGGGGGACCTCTTTTTCCTTGAATATCTCTTTTTGAATATGTCATAATAGATTGGCTTAACGTCCCATTTATCAATTTATCGAGGCCGACCATGAAAAAATTTCTCACGATTCTTCTGATCGTCATCGGCATCATTGTCCTTGGTCTGGGAGCACACTGGGCGGTCTGGGAGCTTAGGGCTCCCGTGCCGAACAAGGACCTTGTCGACTACGGCACCTTCCAAAATATCGACGGGATGCAGATCCACCTGCAGCACGAGGGGACGGGAACGCCCGTCATCCTCATCCACGGATACACCGGGACGCTCTACACCTGGCGCTTCAACATGCACGAGCTGGCCAAGGAGTGCTCGGTCTGGTCATTGGATCTGCCCGGCTTCGGCTACAGCGACAAGCCGAAGGATTTTGACTATACCCTTTCCGGGTACGCCGACTTCATGGTGAAATTCATGGACGCCGTAGGGATCAAAAAGGCCGTGCTCGTCGGCAACTCCATGGGCGGCGGCGTGGCCATGGAGACGTACCTGAAATACCCGGACCGGGTGGAGAAGCTCGTCCTCATCGATTCGATGGGTTACCCCGGGAAGGAGGGCTTTTTCCTCTTTACCCTCATGAAGTATCCGGTCATCGGGAACGTGTTGATGTCCTTCAACTATCGCTGGGTGATCAGGGACTCGCTCATGTCGGGCATCTACTATAACAACAAGTTCGTCACCGAAGACGTGGTCGATTCCTACTACAACGTCTACAAGACCGAGAACGGCAGGAAGGCGCCGCTCTGGGTTGGGCGGCGTATCGACGACGCAAAAGACCTCAACACCGAGAAGATCAAGACAATCAAGATACCGACGCTCGTTATCTGGGGGAAGGAGGATACGCTGATTCCCGTCGCGCACGCTGACTACTTCAAGCGGGATATCGCCGGGGCGAAGGTCGTGATCGTGCCGGACGCGGGGCACCTGGCCCACGAAGAGCAGGCCGGTCTCGTCAATACATTGATCTCCGATTTTGTAAAAAAGGGAAACTGATAGAAAACGGGAGGATACCATGCGGGTTAAAACGCTGAGCCAGGTAGGGATGACGGTCAAGAGCCTCAAGAAGAGCATCGATTTCTACTGGGGACATTTCGGGCTGCCGGTGATGGCGGTGGTCGATCTGCCGCCGACCGTCATAAAGGAAATTTACGGTCTTGAAAAAACCAAGGTGAGGATCGCGATGCTTCGATGCGGCTGGGGGAATTTCATCGAGCTCTTCCAGTTCACGCCCGCCGAGAAGGGGCTGGAGGTCAAGTGGAATCGCCCCGGCATCACGCACCTCGCGCTGGAGGTGGGAAACGTCCATAAGGCTTTCAAGGAGCTGACGGCCAAGGGGGTGAAGTTTTTGGCCCCGCCGATGAAGGAGGGCGGAAACACCTTCGCTTTCCTGAAAGACCCCGACGGTCACCTGGTTGAGCTCACCGACTTGGGCTTCCTCTACTACGTCAACAAGTTTTTAGGCAACGTCGTGGGACGGATCAACATGGCCACGAAGTTCAAGAACAGGGATAAGATATAAAACAGCTCGGGGGGACCTTTTCTAAGAGGTCCCCCCGGATATTCCTTCTCAAAACAGTAAACCCTGTCAACCTATACCGCCTCACCCTTCACCAGGACCTTATCCCGTAGCCGATTTCGTTGGCTCGTGAGCGTCGCCGTGGGACTTCCTACTCTCCAAAATTAACTCGCAGGAATTTTCGTTTTCCCACCTTAACAAGGTGCGCCGACCCGGGAGAAAACGACCGGTTCTCGCCGGACACCTTTTCGCCGTCGATCGTCACGGCGCCCTGGGCGATCATCCGCCGTGCGTCGGAGGTGGAAGGGGTCAGGCCCAATTCGGTGAACATCTTGGGGAGCCAGATGTCGCCGTCGGACGTGTAGTCCGCCTCGGGGATATCCGTCGGCGTCTTTCGCTCGGCAAATACGTGCTCAAACTCGCCGCGGGCCTCGCCGGCCTTCTCTTTACCCCAGAACCGGGCCGTCAATTCGAGGGCCAGCTCCTCCTTGGCCTGTTTTGGATTCTTTCCGCCCGATGCGATATCCGCTTTCAATCGCTTGAAATCCGCCGTCGATATGTCGGAGAGGAGCTCGTAGTAGTTCATCATAAGCTCGTCGGAAATGCTCATCACCTTGCCGAATATATCCTTCGGCGGCTCGGTGATCCCGATATAGTTGCCGACCGACTTACTCATCTTCTTGATGCCGTCGGTGCCCACGAGGATCGGGACCGTGACGACGGTCTGCGGCGGCTGGCCGAAATATTTCTGGAGATCGCGGCCCACCAGCAGATTGAATATCTGATCGGTCCCCCCCAGCTCGACGTCGGCGTTGAGCGCCACCGAGTCATATCCCTGGACGAGGGGGTAGAGAAACTCGTGGATAGCGATGGGCTGGTTATTGACAAAACGGGATTTGAAGTCCTCCCGCTCGAGCATCCGGGCCACCGTCATCTGGGCGGCGATCTCGATAAAGCCGTCGATGCCGAGTTTTTGCATCCAGGTCGAGTTGAACACGATGACCGTCTCTTTCGGGTCGAGGATCTTAAAGACCTGCTCTTTATAGGTCTCGGCGTTCTTGAGGAGCTGGTCGCGTGTCATCGGCTCGCGGGTGGACGATCTCCCCGAGGGGTCGCCGATCATGCCGGTGAAGTCGCCGATCAGGAAAACAATCCGGTGGCCCAGCTCCTGAAAATGCTTCATCTTCTGGATTAACACGGTGTGACCCAGGTGCAGATCGGGGGCCGTCGGGTCAAAACCGGTCTTGATGGTGAGGGGTTTCTTTTCCTTGATTGACCGATTGATTTTCTTTTCGAGCTCGTCGGTCGTGATAATCTCCACGGCGCCCCGACCGATGAGGTCCATCTGTTCGTTCAGGCTCGCGCTCATGATTTCCCTTCCTCGTACTTCTCCTTAAACCTCTGGATTTCCCGTGATTTCCCGGTCTTCTTATCGACGGCGATGAACACTCCCTGTGCCTCGACATCCTTTTTTGCGGTCTCAAACCGTTCGGGCATCGAGGTCAGGAAGCGAGATATAGCCCGTTCTTTTTTCACACCGATGACCGAGTCCGTGGGGCCGGTCATGCCGGCGTCGGTGACAAACGCCGTCCCGCCCGGGAGGATGCGCTCATCGGCGGTCTGGATGTGGGTGTGGGTGCCGATGACGGCGCTCACCGACCCGTCAAGAAAGCAGGCCAACGCCTGCTTTTCCCTGGTCTCCTCGCCGTGAAAGTCGACGATGATCATGGGCGACTTTCCGGCAAGCTCAGCTGCCGCCTCCTTTCCCCGGGCAAAGGGATCGTCTGCAAGCCCCATGAAGACCCGGCCGATGAGGTTGACGACCGAGACCATGGTACCGTCCCTCGTGCTGATCGTGACGGTGCCTTCCCCCGGGACGCCCTTCGGGAAGTTGTCGGGCCGAATGAGCCGGGGAGTCTTCTCGATATATTCAAAGATCTCCCGCTTGTCCCACACATGGTTGCCGGTGGTGATAATGTCGGCGCCGGCCTCAAAGAGCTCCCGGGCGGTCTCGGCGGTGATCCCGAAGCCGCCGGCCGCATTCTCACCGTTCACGATGACGAGGTCCGCACTAAATTGGTCCACGAGCCGGGGCAGAGAATATTTCAGGGCGCGCCGGCCCGGTTTTCCGACGATATCGCCGAAAAAGAGGATACGCGTAACCTTACTCTCCCCGTGCATGAACATCGCGGCAGACCCCGTTTGAAACGCGCCGGCATATGTGCCGGGCTACTTCGCGAACTCGATGGCCCTTGTCTCCCGTATGACGGTGACCTTGATCTGGCCGGGATAGGTAAGCTCCTGCTCGATCTTCTTGGCGATGTCCTTTGAGAGGAGCAGCGAATCCTCGTCGGAAATCTGCTCGCTTGAGACGATGATGCGAAGCTCCCGCCCCGCCTGGATGGCGTAGGTCTTGGCGATGCCCGTGAAAGAACGGGTTACTCTTTCAAGCTCGTCTAACCGCTTGACATAGGTCTCCAGCATCTCCTTTCGCGCGCCGGGACGAGCGGCCGACAGCGTATCGGCGGCCTGGATAAGAACCGCCAGCACCGAATCGGGCTTTTCATCGTTGTGGTGTGCGGAGATCGCGTGGATGACCCGGGGCGATTCGCCGTAACGTCGGGCGAGGTCCGAGCCGATGAGGGCATGGGGGCCCTCCACCTCGTGATCGACGGCCTTGCCGATATCATGGAGCAGCCCCGCACGCTTGGCCTGCTTTATGTTGAGCTTGAGCTCCGCCGCCATGGTTCCCGTGAGGAAGGCGACCTCCAGCGAGTGCTGATAGACGTTCTGGGCAAAACTCGTGCGGTACTTAAGCCGCCCGATGAGCTTGACCAGCTCCGGGTGCAGGCCGTGGAGCCCGAGGTCGAAACACGCCTGCTCGCCCGCGTCCCGGATGGTATTCTCGATCTCTTCGCCGACTTTGGCGACCATCTCCTCGATCCTGGCGGGGTGGATCCTTCCGTCGGACATGAGCCGCTCCAGCGATATTCGCGCGACCTCGCGGCGAATCGGGTTATGGGAGGAGAGGATGACCGCCTCCGGCGTGTCGTCTATGACGAGATCGACCCCGGTGGCCGCCTCGATGGCACGGATGTTTCTCCCCTCGCGGCCGATGATCCTTCCCTTCATCTCTTCGTTGGGAAGATTGACGATGGAGACGGTCCGCTCGGTCACATATTCCCCTGCGTATCGCTGCACGGCCGTCGAGATGATCTCGATCGATTTCTTGTCCGCGTTCTCGCGCGTCTCCTCCTCGATCCTCCGGAGGGTCTTTGCCGCCTCGTGGCGGGCGTCGTCCTCGATGAGCTTGATGAGCTCGTCCCTGGCGGCGTCTCGAGTTATGCCGCTGACCCTTTCAAGGGTCTTCATCTGTTCCTCGACGAGCTCCTTGTACTTGAGCTCCTTTTCTTCCACCGCCTTCGCCTGGGCGGCCAGGCTCTTGTCCTTCTTGGAGAGGTCCGACTCCTTTTGCTCGATCTGCTCCATTTTTCTCTCGATGTTCTCTTCTTTCTGAAGGAGCCGCTTTTCCTGGACGGCGAAACTGTTCTTCTTCTCCTTCGTTTCCCGCTCGAAGTCACTCTTCAGCTGATAGAGGGTGTCCTTGGCCGAAAGTGATGCTTCCTTCTTAATGGAGTCGGCCTGGCGATGGGCGTCCTCGATAATCTTGGCGGAGGTCTCCCGCGCCGCCTCGATCTTCTTTTTTGCCCAGAACATTCTCAGCACGTAACCCGTCAACAGTCCCAGCGCAATGCCGGCGATGACCGATGTGATGATTTGGATCAACAATTTCATACCTCCTTTTTCGGGGGCTCCTTAGGTGCACCTGATTACACGGCTTTCGGTGAAGACGGCCTGGACCGGCCGATCGTGTTCTTCCTCAGGTATTCGCTCGATCACCTGGAAGTCATAGGCGAGGGCCGCCGTCCTTGCCCTAAATGCTTTTTCTCCGAGCAGACGATCGAAAAACCCCCCGCCGTAGCCGATGCGAAATCCGCGCTCGTCGAAGACGACGCCGGGAACGACGACGAGGTCGAGCTCGTCATAAGGGACGACCCGCCCGTGATCACGTCGGGGTTCCATGATACCGTAGGCGCCGGGAGAGAGCAGCGCAAGGTCGGGAAACTGCGCCGTAGATGATGCGCTTCTTGCCAGTCTCGACGCGGGGGAACCCCACTTCTTTCTTCTCACCAATTGCCGCACAAAAGACAGATTCCGTAGTAACCTCATTTCTGAGCGGCCAGTAAAGGCCGATTACCGCAGCCTTGCCAAAAAGCTCGTCGGAGACGAGGCGGCGGCAGATCTGCTCGCTCTTGGCGGATACTTCCGACGAAGACATGCTCAATCGTATCGCGAGGATCTCTTTCCTGAGCCGCTCTTTCGTCAACGAATAGCTCCGGCGGCGCGATAGCGCGCGCAGGACTTCTTGCCGTTTTCCGGGGTCTAAAGGAAGGGATAGGACGTAATAGATGGAGAGAGTTCCGGTTATCTATCTATGTAAAGCCTCTTTACGGCTGATGTTACTCTTTTGCTCATCTATAAGAAAGGTCTTTCCCTTGGATGTGTAACCGTCCGAAAAACGGCATGTGTAAAATTCATGCCCCCCGCACCGGTGCCGTGTGCGGGTTGTTATTTGAACCTGTTTTTTACAGGTGGGCTCCGTTATGCCGTTTTAGGTTTCCTTTTCTTAGAAAGGCTTACTCACCGCGGCGACGAACGGTTCCCCGTTTGTTTTTGTTGGCTCAAAAAAGACCCCCTCATCACGAACACGGCAGGGGGCATGAAAATCATGATACCTCATTCATTGTTGCTATTGACCCATCCGCCGGACGATTCACAGTCGAACAATCCGGCCCGCTGTTCTATACGTATCTCGAGGCCATGAGCAGCGATCGTTATGGTGCCTCGCTGCAATTACATCCTCTATTAAATTATGAGATTTTACAAATAAAAAGTCAAGAAATTTTGTGGATTTGGACGGTTTTTGGCGCGGGAAAGAAGAGTTTCGGGTTAACCGGTCTTGAAAAGCGCGGCGACGAACTGACGGCGATCGAAACGCTCCAGATCGTCGGCGCCCTCGCCGACGCCGATGTACTTGATGGGTACTTTGAGCTCGTCGTAGAGGGGAAAGAGCGCCCCGCCCTTGGCGCTGCCGTCAAGCTTCGTCAGGACGATCCCCGTGACGGTTATTTCTTCGTGGAATTTCTTCGTTTGGGCGATGTTGTTCTGACCGATACCCGCGTCCAGCACGAGGAGCGTTTCATGCGGGGCGCCGGGCATCGCCGAGGAGAGCACGCGCTTGATCTTCTTGAGCTCTTCCATGAGGTTATATTTCGTGTGGAGCCTGCCGGCGGTGTCGACAAAGAGGTAGTCTATCCCCCTGGCCCGTGCCCGGACCAGGGCGTCGTATGAGACCGCGGCGGGATCGGCCCCCTGTTTCTGCGAGACCACCTCGACGTCGAGACGCCTTCCCCACTCGGAGAGCTGCTCGATGGCCGCGTCGCGAAAGGTATCTCCCGCGGCAAGGACAACGCTCTTGCCTTCGGAAACGAGGTGACGGGCGATCTTGGCGATCGTCGTGGTCTTGCCCGTGCCGTTAACGCCAACCACCAGCACAACGGTGGGAGGATCGTCGTTCTCAGCGATGGGCTGTTCGGACCCGTCGAGGATTGAAAGGAGGGATCGGCCGAGCTGTTCCTTCAGCTCGGTGGGGCCGAGCACGTGCTTCTTTGACCGGAGTGAGAGCTCATCGAGGATCCGGCGCGTCAGCCCGAGCCCGATATCGGCGGTGATGAGGAGCTCTTCGAGATCGTCCCATGTCTCGTCGGTGGCGGCTCCCGGCCCCGGAATGATCTGATCGAGCCGCTCCGTAAACGTGTGGCGGGTCTTGGACAGGCCCCTGACCAGGGACGAGAAAAAACCGCCGGGTGTCATCGGCCTTCCTCGAGGATATCGGTGATCGCCCGGTGCAGCAGGGAAAATGAGAGGGAGATCATTGGCGTGGGAGAGAGCCGCAAAACCAGGTAGTTCCCGTCCTCGAGGGGAGCCGTGATGATGTAGACCTCATCGGTCCTGATGAAGACCTCACGGTGTTTTCCCGCGTTTATGCGTTTTTCAATGGTGGAGAGTTTCTGGTGAACGAGCACCATATGGGCCCCGAGGAGCTTCATCTGGTACTCGTTTTCAGGGGCATAGGTAATGATCTCGTCGCCGTGGCGGTCGACGAGAATACATCCGGACGCATGGGGAATCTCTTCGACGAGCCGCTTTATCGTATCAAGGTACAACATCGTCGCCCCCTTATGAGGTCAATTTAACCGAAACGGTTTTCGATACCCCCGGCTCTTCCATGGTAATGCCGTAAAGAGTATCGGCCATCTCCATGGTTCTTTTGTTATGGGTAATGAGAATCACCTGAGAAGAGAAGGAAATCTCCTTGAGGAGGTCGATGATCCTCTCGGTATTGACGTCATCCAGCGGCGCATCCATCTCGTCCATCATACAGAAGGGGGTCGGCTTGACGATGAAGATGGCGAAAATCAGGGAGATGGTGGTGAGCGCCTTTTCACCGCCGGACAGCAGTGTGATGCTCGACAGCCTTTTGCCCGGCGGCTGGGCCAGGATGTCAACGCCGCTCTCGAGGGGATCTTCCTCGTCGGTCAGGATCAATCGAGCCCGTCCGCCCGGCAGGAGTCTGGCGAAAACCTCCCTGAATTTGCCGTCTATCTCCTGGAAGGCCGCCATGAAGCGCTCCCGCGACTTTTTGTCTATTCGCTTTATGGTGCTGTTGAGCGAATCGAGGGATGTAACAAGGTCCGACTGCTGGGTCTTGAGGAACTCGTATCGCTCGGCCAGCGTGTTATATTCCGAGAGGGCCATGAGGTTTACCTCGCCGAAGCGATCGATCTTCCGTTTAGTGCTCTCAAGCCGTGACGTGAGCTCTTCGTCGCTGATCTCATCGGAGAGATGGCCGGTATAGACCTCGTTGAGGTCTTCATGGTGCCGCTCCTGGATGCGGGTGACCAGATTCTCTTTCTCCCAGAGCGATTCCTTCACCCTGTCCCTTTCGGTCTGGATATCCTCGCGGACGGACGAGAGGAGCTTGGCCAGCTGCTTCCTCTCTTCGTCCAGCTCACGCTGCCTGATGACGGCCGCGTCGAGCTGCGCTCGCGCGTCTCGTATCAGGTCTTCGGTCCGTTTTGACTGCTCAATGGCCGAATAAAGCGACTTCTCCGTCTCGCCGATCTTTTGCGTATACTGCTCGATCTCGCCCGTGCCGCTTGCGGCGGCGGCGTGCTTATTCTCTATATCCCGCTGGGCGCGCTCGATCTGCCGGCGATGCTCCTCGACGGAGGCCAGGAGGTGACGCGCGTTGTCCTGAGCGGTATTCAACGACAGCTTGATCTCGGTCTGCCGATCTTCAAGCAGGCGCATTTCCTGCCGGCGATCCGCGAGCGACGACTTGAGGCTTTCCGATCGGATCTTCAGCTCCCCCTCGCCCTTCTCGGCCTCGGTGAGCAGGGTCATGGACTCCTCATACTCTGCCTTCAGTCGCTCGATTTCCGCGCCGTCGCGCTCGATCTCGGACGTGATGACGGCCAGGGTCTTGAGGAGACGCTCGTGGTCCCGCTCATGCGAGACGAGCTCCTTTTCGACCTCGCTTGCCCGGATGGTGAGCGCCGTGAGCTGTTGCTCGGTCTCCTTTTCTTCCTTCTGCTGCACCGCCAGCCGCGACCGTGTCTCCTGGAGCCGGGCGGCCTTTTCCGTAAGGCCACGCTCGATCTTTGAAAGCTCTGTGTCGAGCGTCTTTTTTTCTCGCTTATTTTTAAGGAGAGAGAACTGCTGCTTTAGTCCCCCGCCGCCGAAGATAATGCCGTCGCGGGTAAGCACCTCCCCCTCGAGGGTCACGAGGGCGACCTCGGGCCTGTGTTGTTTCCAGATCTCGATGGCGCGGCCGAGGTCCGCCGTTAGACAGGCGCCGCCCAACAGCGCCGAGAATATGTCGGAATTGGGCCCCTTGACCGTCACGAACTCGTGGAGTCTGCCCATGACACCATCCGCGTCGACCGACGGGCGTCCCGTCTGCCGGCCCGACTCGCTGACGGAAATAAAGACGGCGCGCCCCGCCTGCGACGTCTTGAGGCGGTCGATGTGGTTCTTTGCGTCTTTCGGGTCCCTGACCACGACGGCGGAGATCATCTCGCCGAGGTATCCCTCCAGGGCCCTTTCGTGCCGCTCGTCGGATTCGATGAAGTCGGCCAATATTCCGAGGACCCCTTCCCGATCGCCGCTCATGACGCTCTTTGTCCCCTCGGTGAGCCCCTCGAAGTTCTTCTCCATCTCCTCCAGCGACCGTTTCCTCAGGCTCGCCTTCGTCACGTCGGCTTCCGCTTCCTGATGCTCTTTTGCGAGGCGGGCCTCCTCTTCCCTGAGGCGGGAAAGATCGTCCTGCACCTTCGAGACGGCCGTGGCGGCCTGGTCGCGCTGCGAGTTCGTCTTCTCTTTCTCGGCTGCGGCCTGCGAGAGCGCTCGCTCGACTCGCGCGAGCTCCTCGGTCAGGCTTGCTGTCTCCCGTGTCTTTTTGGCAATACCCTCTTCAGAGCGCTCGATCCACTTCTCCGACGAGGTGATGGTGTTGTGCAGCCCGGCGATACGGGATGCCTCGGCCGTCTGGCTCTCCCTGAGGGATTCCCACGTAAGAGAAAGCTCATCGATGACCGCCGTGAGCGCGTCGATCTTATCCTCGACGATTTCAAGCTCCTGTCCGTGAGAGCGGGCATCCTGTTGACATCCCTCGATCTCGGCCCCTATCCCTTCGATCCTAACTTCGGTATCCCCGATGAGGCGACTGAGCGCCTCGATATCCCGCGTGAAGACCCCGTTCTGGTTCTCGGTCATCAATATGCGGTCTTTGAGGTGGTCGATCTGTTGCTCGAGGGTCTTGATGTCGGTCTCGTTGGCGTAGAAGCTCTTCTGGACCTCGGAGAACGCCTCCTCCTTTTCGAGGGCGGCCGTTTTCTCTTGTTCGATGGTCCCCTCAAGGACCGAGAAACGGGTCGAGAGGACGGTTTCTTCCCGCTCTTTCTGTCCGATAACCGCGTTTATCCGGTCGATCTCGGAGCAAAATGAGACGAACTGCTTGGCGGCGGTGATGAGCTCCAGGCGCTTGATCTCGGACTTGAGGCCCTTGTACTCCTCGGCCTTTTTGGCTTGCTGGGACAGCGAGTCCATTTGCCGCTTCACCTCGCCGATGATATCGCCGATTCGGACGAGGTTGTTCTGGGTGGCCTCCATCTTCCGCTGTGACTCGAGTTTCTTGGCCTTGTACTTCGTGATACCCGCGGCTTCCTCGATGATGGTGCGCCGATCGAGCGGCCGCGCGGTGATGATATCACCGATCTGGCCCTGGGCGATCATCGAGTAGGTCTTGGATCCGACACCGGTGCCGAGGAAGAGGTCGGTGATGTCTTTGAGGCGGCAGGGAGTCTTGTTAAGGAAGTATTCGCTTTCCCCCGAGCGGTAGATCCGCCGGCGGACGGTGATCTCGTTGTAGTGGGAGAAGCTGTGAGAAAGGTTTCCGTCGATATTGCCGAAGGTCAGGGTGACTTCGGCCATCCCGAGGGGCTTTTTCTCGCGGGAGCCGTTGAAGATGATATCCTCCATCGACTTTCCGCGAAGGCTCTTTGCGCTCTGCTCGCCCAAGGCCCACTTGATGGCGTCCATCAGATTTGATTTGCCGGAGCCGTTGGGCCCGACGATGGCGGTAATGCCGTCGGGGAAGGTGAGGGTAACCTTATCGATGAAGGATTTAAAACCGATGATGTCGAGTTTCTTTAGTTTCATGGGTCCCGCGTTGTGATTATTTTTATCACAGCTGAGCGGTCTTGTAAAGCAAAAACTGATATATAGAGTCTATTGAGAGAACCAACCACAAGATGTAGTATACAAGGCTGTTCTCAGGCTGAAACAGGGTCTCGCCGGTCGTTTTTCTCCGGGATGTAGGGACACAACGGCTCCTGTCCGAGATAATCTCCGGAGCTAAAGAGGGCCCGGGCCCTGCACCCGCCGCATACATCCACGTACCGGCAGACACCGCACTTGCCCGAGAGAAGGGAGTAGTCGCGCAGGCGCCTAAAAGGCTCGGCGTCATACCAGATGTCTTTGATGGGCGTCTGCCTGATGTTCCCGCCCGAGACCTCAAGGTAGCCGCAGGGCTGGGTCGTGCCATCGTGAGAGATAAAGAGGAACGATATCCCACCAAGGCACCCCCGGGTGGACGCCGCAAGGCCGTGGGCGGCCTCGGTGAGGGTCCGTCCCTCCCGAGCCGCAATCTCGCGCTTGATACGCATATACTGGGGGGCGCAGGTGACTTTCACGGGGTAGGGAGCGGCCTCTTCGTAGCGGACCAGATCCGTAAGCAGTGCCTCATACTGGTCCTTCGTCAGCGAATCGGCGGCCATCTCGGCTCCCCTTCCCGTCGGGACGAGGAGGAAGAGGTGGTGGGCGTCCACGCCGAGACGTCGGGCGAGGGCCTCGATTTCGGCAAGCTCGCCGATATTGCGCCTGGTGACGGTGGTGTTGATCTGAAAGGAGAGCCCCTCCGCCTTGGCATGCCCTATGCCGGCCAGCGCCCCCGCGAAGGCCCCTCGGACGCCCCGCAGCGAATCGTGGGATTCGGCGTCCTTCCCGTCGACCGAAATCGATATCCGTGCGATCCCGGCGTCCATCAGGTCTCTTACGATCGGCCGGTCAAGAAGGGTCCCGTTGGTGGCAAGCACCATCCTGAGCCCGAGCTCGTTTCCCCCGCGCGCGATATCGAAGAGGTCACGGCGCAACAGTGGCTCTCCTCCGGTGATGATGACGATGGGGGATGAAAAGGACGCGATATCTCCGAGGAGCCGAAGTGATTCCTGGGTCGAAAGCTCGCCGGAATACGGGCCCCGCCCGGCGGACGCCCGGCAGTGGGCGCACGCCAGATTGCAGGAGCGGGTGAGCTCCCAGGCAACAAGTCTGAGTGTCGGCGGCGAGCCGCTTGTGGCTTTCATTGGGGCGTGAGGCATTGGAGTTATCACTCTGTCAGGAGTCTGGCCGCGTCGGGGGCGAAATAGGTGAGGATCAGGTCGGCGCCCGCGCGCTTAATGGAGACGAGGCTCTCCATCATGACGCGCTCCCCGTCGATCCAGCCGTTTTTTGCCGCGGCCTTTATCATGGCATACTCGCCGCTGACGTGATAGGCCGCGATCGGAATGTCAAAGCGGTCCCGCACGCGCCTGATCACATCGAGATAGGGCAGCGCCGGCTTGATCATGATGATGTCCGCGCCCTCATCGATGTCAAGCTCGACCTCCCTGAGCGCCTCCCGGACGTTGGCCGGCGGCATCTGATACGAGCGACGGTCACCGAAGGCGGGTGCGGAGCCGGCCGCCTCCCGAAAGGGGCCGTAGAAGCTCGAGGCGTACTTGGCGGCGTACGACATGATCGGCACGTCAAAAAAACCTTCGTCGTCCAGCGCCCGTCGAATAAAGCCGACCCTCCCATCCATCATATCCGAGGGCGCCACGATGTCGGCCCCGGCCTTGGCGTGGGAGAGGGCCATCCGTGCCAGGAGCTCGAGGGTGGGATCGTTCATGATCTTCCCGTCCGAGACGATGCCGCAGTGCCCGTGGCTCGTATATTCGCACAGGCACACATCCGTGATCACGACGAGGTCCGGCACGCTGTCCTTCACGGCCCTGACGGCGGTCTGGACGACGCCGTCGTCGTCGTAACCCGAGCTTCCCAGCTCGTCCTTGGTCTGGGGGATCCCGAAGAGGATGACGGCTCCGATCCCCAGACGATGGATCTGTTTTGCCTGTTCAACCAACAGGTCCAGGGACAGTCGGAAGATCCCGGGCATCGCCGAGATTTCCTCTTTTTTGTCCTTGCCGAAGACGACGAACATCGGATAGATGAAATCGTCGATGGAGAGCCTGGTCTCCTCGACCATCCCCCGGAGGGTCCCACTCATGCGCATTCGCCTCATCCGCGTCTTCGGAAACGCCACGGTTGTTCTCCAGCCAATGTAACTTTTAGATTTTATCATAAGGGTCGATTCTTTTCAAGATAATTTGACTCGGCCCCCGATCGGCGGTAAGATAGAACTACATTCTTTCCCATGCGGTTTATGAAGAAGAGAACGGTATCGGCGCTCCTCGCCATTTTTCTGTGCATACTCCCCTCGGTTGCCTCCGCCCACGAGGACACCCCGGCGACGAAGGTGGTCGTCCTTGTCCACGGGTACATGGATACCCGCCTCAATCTCTTCTTCATGGAGCGGGAGTTCGCCCGCGATGGGTACGTGGTCATTAACAAGACCTACCCGAGCGTCAGCCTCAGCATCGAGGAATGCGCCGCCTATTTGGCCGCCACCATCCAGCGGGAGGTCGTCAAAATCAGGGGGCCCTATGAGCTCTATTTCGTGGCCCACAGCATGGGGGGACTGGTCGTGCGGTGCTACCTCAACAGCTATCGGCCGAAGGAGGCACGGCGGTTTGTCATGATTTCTACTCCCAACCGGGGAGTGATGAAGGCGGAGCTGGCCGCGAGAGTCCCCCTGGCCGATAAGATACTCGGCCCCGCAGGGATGGAAATGGCCAGAGGGCAGGATTTTCTGTGCGGCCTTTGCGGGGGTGCTCCTCGCGTTGAGTTCGGGATCATCGCGGGCGGACGGGGCGACGATAAGGGCTACTCCACCCTCATCCCCGGTGACGATGACGGCACGGTCGCCGTCTGGTCCGCCTATCTTCCCGGTGCCGCGGACTATCTGCTGCTCAATCACGTCCACCGGTTCATCTGCTTTCAAAACGACACGATTGAGAACACCAGGGCGTTTCTTGAAAACGGGTCGTTCCTGACCCACACCGAGGCGCCGAGGTAAAAAATGAGAAAAGGCCGGACTGCGGATCAGCCCGTCCCGACCGTGAGGGTTACCCGACGCCGATGGGCGGTGCCGCGTCCTAATCCGGACTAAAACCAGATAGTAATAATATAAAAATAATACTTTTTACTTGACATCTTTATTTTTTTTAATAGAATACTAATATATGTTGTCAAGAGATCGTTTTTTTGATATGAGTGGTGCACCCTCCAGGATGGGTGCGATCGGAGAAAGCTGAAAAGCCGCGCCGGGAATGTGTTATCGGTCAGTGGGCGTCCCGTGCGTGATATATCAAACCGTAATTCTTTATAAATACCATATATGGCTGAACCGGAAACATACGACATTAAGGCACGAAGCTACTCCGCCGCGTTCGTGATGGATCTGTTCGACATCACACGTCAGCAGCTCTACTACTGGAGGAAGAACCTCCTCAAGTCTCAAGGGAGAGGAACCGGCAAACAGACCACCTATTCTTTTCTCGATCTGGTGGCCATAAAGACGATCCTCAACCTCAAGGAGGAAGGGGTCTCGACCAACATGATCACCCGCGTCATCAAGAAATCAAAGGACCTCTTCCCGGACATGGAGAATCTCCTCACGAGCACACCGATCATTCCCGCCGGAGGAAGGCTCATCGTCATCTACCGGGGCAACGCCTACGAGGGAACGACGGGCCAGGGGGTCTTTATCAGCCTCCTGGAAGTGGAACGTGAACTGGAGGAGAGTATCAGGGAGAAGCTGCGGGCCACCGCCTAAACGGAGTGTCGTTCGGATTTTTTTCTGTCGGGACGATTGCCGATTGTACGAACGGTACTATTCTGCGGCGGAACCGATGAAATTAATACCTTAGTTGGTTGAAAGGAGAACAGCGCCGCATATGCCCCCACAACACGATGATTGTCCTCTCTGCTGCCCGAATCCCAAGGATATTCTGTTTGACAGTAACAATTTCTACCTGATGACGTCCAAGAGCGCCGGCGACACCATCATCATCCCCAAAGACCACTACGTGACCATGGCGGACCTTCCCGAGGAATTCACCCCGGAATTTGACGAGATGCGGCACCTCGTCAAGAAGATCCTCAGGGTTGACTTCGGCTCCTGCGTCTTTTACGAGCACACGGGCGGCGGATACGCCTGGACCTTCGTGGGCCACGGGGACGGCCACGGGCACGCCCACCTTCACTGCGCCACGGCGGTCAACGGGCTCTTGACGCGGCTGCCCGAGTCCTACGTCAAAAAAGAGGTCGATTCCTGGAGACAGGTCCTCGATTCACGGAGGGGCGGGGAAAATTACTTCTATTTCGAGGACAAGAACGATAAGAAGTTTGTCATCCTCGTCACCGACGAGGGAAGACATCTCGCCGAAGACGTCATGAAATAGTCCCTCGACTCAGGTACTGTCCGTACCTCACCAGACCCGAAAGGGCCACCGCCGCCCGCAGGGGCGAGGGATAAACTAAAATCCCCTTCCGATGTAAGATCTCCTTGAACTCATTCTTCTCTTCAAAGACTACCTGATCCACCACCGGGATGATCGGCTTCTTGAAGATGTCAATGAGTGCCACGATCGACTCGGCCGTCGTCTCGTCGGCGGTTATGTAGTGGTGTGCAACCTCTTTCATGTCGTAGAGGTGCGCGTAGGGAGAATCGAGCATGAATCTCCCCCGGACGTTCCCGTAGCCGATTCCCAACAGCATCAGCGCATCGATGTAGTCGGTCTCAAGGAGGGCCGTCAGCGGTTTTTTGAAGTCACCGTCTTTGAGCCCGGCGAC
This sequence comes from uncultured delta proteobacterium, assembly GCA_963792965.1. Classification (GTDB taxonomy): domain Bacteria; phylum Desulfobacterota; class Zymogenia; order Zymogenales; family Zymogenaceae; genus CAWBYW01. The sequence goes on from CAWBYW010000010.1 coordinate 66,606, forward strand.
GAGGTCAACCGGATTATTCCTGCTCCAGTAGGGCGGGAGGATCTCGCCGAGGCGCTTTATCGTCTCCGGCTTCAGCGGCACTACGTCCAGGCCGTTGGCCTCAAGCGCATCGGCGGCCATCACCCCCCAGCCGCCGCCAAGGGTGATGACCCCCACCCGCCGGCCGCGCGGTATCGGCTGAGATGAAAAGGCCGCTGCAAAGTCGGTCATCTCCTCGATATCGCGCGCCCGGATGACCCCCGCGGAGCTGAAGGCGGCGCGGTAGATCTCGTCGCTTCCGGCCATCGCCCCGGTATGGGACGCACCGGCGCGGGCGCCGGCCGAGGTGCCGCCCGATTTGATGATGATCACGGGTTTTTCCGCCGACGCCTCCTTCAGGCTCGAGAGAAAGGCGGCGCCGTCCTCCACACCCTCGACGTAGAGAAGGATGGATTTAGTCTCGGGGTCGTGGGCGAGATATTCGATGAAATCGTGCGCCGCAAGATCCCCCTCGTTGCCGCTTGAGACGAGCCGCGCGATCCCCAGCCCCCTTCTGCTCAGGCTCCGGGCGATGCTTGAGCCCATGTTACCGCTTTGCGTGACGACGGAAGCGCTTCCGGTCTCCGGGACGAACGAGGGCATCCACGCCGTGAGGCTCCTTTTGGGAAGGCTCACGATCCCCATGCAGTTGGGGCCGACGACGCGGATGTGACGCCGGCGTGCAAATCGCACGGTTTCTTCTTCGAGGGCGCGCCCGGCCTTGCCGGTCTCGGAGTATCCCGCGGTAATAATGACGGCCGCCGTTATCCCCTTGTCGCCCGCCTCATCAAGCACCCCGATGACCTTGTCGGTCGGCACGATAATGACGGCCAGATCAACCTTTCCGGGGACCTCCCTGAGACTTTTGTAAGTGGGGAGCCCGAAGACCTCCTTCTGTCTCGGGTTAATGGGGTAGATCGTCCCCTTAAATCCCCCCGAGAGAATGTTATGAAGGATAATTGCTCCCCATTTGGCGAAAGTTGTGGATGCACCGACAATCGCTATAGATTCGGCGGAGAAAAAGGGAGAGAGATCTGTTTTCGGTTTCATGTGGGCTCTCGGCAAACAAGTTCAATAGGTAGGATGATTTTATAGGTGAAGCCGGAAGGGAGTCAAGGGTTTTACTCAAAAATCGACATCGTGTCCGAATCAGCGAGCGGGCGATCGCCTTGATCCGGAGACGGGCGCACGTCACCGCACCCGCTATGTTTCGCTTCACGCCGCAACTCCCCGGGTCGCCCGGGAAGAGGGTGCAGCGGTTGAAACAGCCGCGGCAGATTGCCCTCGGGCCGCGACGCGGCGCGCCGGGAAAAGGTCCCGACTCGGCGAGAGGTCGCGTTTTCATGGATTGGACGAATTTTTCCATCCGCTTTCGGTGGTCCTTTAATAAAAAGACAAAGAGGGAAGCGGTTCTGGTATAATAGAGTTACCTCTCCCCCGGACGACGCGAATGCTCATAAAAATATGATATCGCAGATCCGCGGGGAAGTCAACGAGGCGGCGTGGCGCAGTCCCGGCTTTTCAGATGAGGAAGAGGGCGTATGCATCGCACCTATAGGAAAGTCGACGAGGCGGCGATCGGTAAGCTCATCTCGCTTTTCGGGCAGGAGGACGTCTCGTGCGATCCCGAGGTCGTCCTTCGGTACTCGAGGGACGAGACCACGGAGGCGGCGGGGCTGGGCGAGGTGGTGGTGAAGCCCCGATCGACGCGCGATGTCTCGCGGCTGCTCTCTTTTGCCGCCGAGGCATCGATCCCCGTGACCCCCCGGGGGGGAGGCACCGGTGTAACGGGGGGCGCGATCCCGGCCATGGGCGGCATCGTCCTGTCGCTGGAGAGGATGGGCGGGATCATCGAGATCGACACCGACAACCTCATGGCGGTGGTCCAGCCCAACGTGATCACCGGCGACCTGGCCAGGGCGGCGGCCCGTCACGGCCTCTTTTACCCCCCCGATCCGGCGAGCATTGACTCGTGCGCGATCGGCGGCAACGTGGCCGAGGGCGCGGGGGGGCCGTGCGCGGTCAGATACGGTACGACCAAGGACTACGTCACGGGGCTTGAGGTGGTCTTTCCCGACGGATCGGTCTCCCGGCTCGGGGGAAAAGTCGTCAAGAACGCCACGGGCTACAACCTCATCGGGCTGATGATCGGCAGCGAGGGGACCCTCGGGGTGATCACCGAGATCACGATGAGGCTGTTGCCCCTGCCCCCCTATTCGGTGGATCTCTTGATTCCCTTCGATGATCTTGTGACGGCCTCACAGGCGGTGAGCGCGATCATCCGATCGCGGATCGTCCCCACCGCCATTGAATTCATCGAGCGGGAGGCGATCCTCTTGGCGCAGCGGTTTCTGGACAAGGAGATCCCGTTCGTCGACGCCGGCGCCCAGCTCCTGATCCGCCTCGACGGCGACGAGAAATCCGAGGTGGACCGGCTCATGGAGCGTCTCTGGGAGACGGTGAAGGCGGCGGGCGCCGAGGATATGATTGTGGCCGAAGGGGCGACCACCCGTGACCGTCTCTGGGAGGGTCGCCGGTGTATCCGGGAGGCGGTCGTCGCCGAGGGAAAAGTGAAATGCGGAGAAGACGTGGTGGTGCCGCGATCGCGCATCCCGGACTTCGTGCAAAGGGCGAGGGAGCACCTTGCCGGTATCGGGATGGCGTCGGTTTTCTTCGGACATGCCGGGGATGGGAATATCCACGTTGAGCTGATGAAAAGAGAGCTTTCCGAAAGGCAGTGGGAAGAGCGGCTCCCCGCGGCAAGGGAAGGGCTCTACCGGATCGCGCGGGAGCTGGGCGGCCTGATCACCGGCGAGCACGGGATCGGGATGATACGGAAAGAGTATCTGGCGATGTCCCTTGACCCCGCCCAGGTTCAGGTCATGAGACGGGTGAAGGAGGCGATCGACCCAAAAGGGATCCTGAACCCGGGCAAGATATTCCCATGACAGGGGACTTTTGGCGGCAGCGGGGTTTAAGGTAGTGTACACGGTTGGGGCCGTCGATGGGCGACCGGTGGAGGGAATGGACAGCCTCTGTGGCCGGGTCGGCGCTTTGACCGCAGGGAAACGGGTTTCACGTGCCGGCCTTGCCCACCGGAGCGGGAGCGCGGGAGACACCCTTGTGGTGACGAAATAGACGGGCGGACGGTGACGGCGTTAATCGAGAAGGCAGGGATTGTCCCTGAGAAGAATGGTTGACAGAAAGGAGGTTCATTATGGCAGATAGAAGCAGAGAGCGATTTCTGGTATCGGTGTTGTTCGGTTTTATCGCCGGTTTCCTGGCCACTCCGATCTTTCATGAGCTGATGCTTGCCTTCCTCAGTTTCGTGGGCGTTGCGCCTTACGGGGCATTTTCGATGGCGGCAACGCGACCGTTCGGGGTGCCGGCGGTGATCTCTCTATCGTTTTGGGGCGGCGTCTGGGGAATCATCTTTGCGCTGGTTGACCGCGGCTTTCCGCGCGGGTTCGGTTACTGGGTGACGGCTTTTCTGTTTGGTGCTATCCTCACGTCACTGGTTGCCCTGTTGGTCGTACTGCCGATGAAGGGTCGTCCCATGGGCGGCGGCTGGCACGCGGGTCTCCTCGTGACCGCATTTCTTGCTAACGGCGCCTGGGGTGTCGGCACAGGGGTCTTCCTCAAGGTGTTGCGGAGCTGGCGCGGCACAAGGGGAAAGAAGTAGGACGGATCGACAAGGTCTCTCTACGGGGTGCAGGGCGTGCGAGTTGATCCGCGTCGGCGGGGCGATCAATAAGAAGGAGGTCACCTTTCCGGATGGGTCTGCCTCACGGCTCAGGGCGGTGGAACCCGATCGTCTTGGAAAGGTCAAATGACCGGGAGGATTGAAGTATGAAGTGGCATCGGGTCACGGCGCTCTTTGTTATCATCGCCCTCGTTACAGCTACAGGCGCGTTCGGCGCCCAATACAACGGCCTCAAGGACGCGCAGAGGGACGCGCGCACGCTGGATAAATACCTGAAGAAGGGTGGCGACGTCGCCTACCGGATCACGGAGCTGACGGGCATTGCCCTCTCCCCGCTGGTGGGCCTGGCCGTTGTGGGAGGGATCGAGTACTATAAGGCCGCCAGGGAGGGAAAACCAATCAGGTGGTACTTTTCCCTCTGGTTTCTGGGCGCGCTGCTGGTGATCCTGCTTCTCATCGGGCTCAAGGATACCATCGGGGAGCTCGTGCCTCTTTTTAAAAAACCGCTGGACGCCCTGGACTTCATTCAGCACAAACTGGCAGGCATCCTGGCGTTTTGTATTGTCGCGCCGCAGCTGATCCTCACGGTGCTGGAGCCCGTCGGGCAGACGATGTCCTCACTCTTGCGGCTGTTGGATCCCGTCTCGAGCGCGTATGCGGCCGAAACGGCGTCGGGCGGGGCAACGGGGGTAATCGGGGTCGCCTTGATCGTCACGATCGTCGTATGCGCGGTCGCCGCGGCCCTCTTCTTTTCCGTCATCTGGCTTGCGGCCGGTGCGGTGGAGGCCCTGATACTCCTTTCGCCCATCCCCTTTGTGGCGCTGATACTCAGGGGATTCCGTCTTTCCATCCTCGGTATCCTCGGACTCGCCGTGGCGATAAGCCCGGTGATCGGACTCTTTGTCTCGCTGGTCATCCTCTATATCTCGTACCGTTTCCTCGGGTGGTCGTTTCGCCTGTGCGTCTTCGGGTGTGTCCTCATCTACGACCCGCTTACGGGGAAGCGAAACTACGTCAGGCTCGAGGGGAAAGAGCGGGTCCGGGCGTTCTCATCGACCGGGATAAAGGGCGTACGGAACCGGAGCTACGGGAGGCTGACGCACGCTAAAGGTTCTCTCGTCTTCGAGTATCGCCCCTGGCTGATCTTCTCGAATAGAAGGGTCGTCTGTTCCGAGTCGCCCGATCGCATCGGCATTACGCGGGGGACTCTCTTCCCGTCCGTGATCGCCGTAAGGGAGGGACACCATAAGCATCCGACCCTCTTCCAGCTCCCCCCGCGGTACGAGGGGCACGAAGAAGGCCTGGTACGGCTCCTCGGGCTTCGCGGCGGGCTTCACGATCAGCGGCTCGGGAAAAGGCTTCTGGATGCGTGGCACTGGATCGTCGGGCAGGCCGCAGATGACGGCCTGAACGCCCGGACGGCGTAGGTACATTCCGGAAACGTGTTTTGGCGGGTCCTTTCAGATAACGGCCAGGCCGAGACATCCGTGAGGTGGTAAAGAAACAGATTTCGGGACGAAAAACCTTTCCATTTCTCAGACAAACTGACAGGGGGAGATGAAGTCCATCTCCCCTTTTCATAGCTCGGTTTTACGCGGGTTCACATTTCAGCTCTTACCGGTAACCGGCGATGGTCGCCTCCCAGTATCCGGCGCTAAAGTTTCCACTTACCCTCGCTCCATCATATGACAGGTGTCCCCAGTAATCAAAATCGGCCCTGGGATTGCCGTAGCGTCTCTGAATGTATACATTGTTGCCGCTAATTTGTATGGTGAGAACTGCCGTAACGGTCCGCTCTCCTCTGGCTGTCCAGACGGCATCGAAGACGTTGCTGTTGCCCCTCCGGGTCCAGACGCCGGTATACACGCCTTCCCTTTCATACCAGACCCGCCCTAAGTTACCATCCCTGTTCTGCGGGCCCCCTCCGTAGAACGGTACGTTGTTTCTGTTGTCCCACGCGTCCCCATGATTGTCCCTTCTGTCCGTGCCGTTGTCGTTCCAGTTTCCGGATCCGACGTCCCTACCTGTGTCGTGATGGTCATGCCTGACGTCGTCTCTGTCTTCGGCGATCATATTGTGATCATCTCTGGTGTGCCTCGCATCATCGACGACGTTTTTGTTGTCCTGATGAAAATATAGGCCGTCCCTATCCTGATCTTCGGCATAGACTCTTTGCGATAAAGATACGAACAATACCCCTGCGGTTACAAGAGCCATAAGGCCCCAAGAAAGACCATGCGTTTTCATGTCAATCTCCCTCCCGATTTCCTCTTTACTATGTTAAACCGAATAGAGCAAGGAAACCTTCGGGCCGTCCCGATGATAAGGGGAAGGGGATAGTAATCGTCTGTGGCTTCCTGTGCGAAACAGCGCGGCGGCCGGTTCCGTGGCGCATTGGGGGGCGCGTGCGGATCATCAAAGGGATAGGGACACGGCTTGCGGTGAGCCAGAGGGCGCAATAGGGTGGAAAGCGGAAGTAATAGGGGCCGGAAATGAGACGTGAGGGACATGCGGTCTGAGCAGGGGCGCATTTTTCGGGTCCCGTAAGAGAGCGGCGCAAGGTGCGCCCTGTTTCATCTCATCCGGGCTCCTGTGCCGGAGAGGCTGAGTGCCGAAAAGAGCCCCCGGAAGAGACGCGATCACTTGACCTTGTAATAGTTTTCACACCCTTTATCATATCCGAGCTTACAGGCCTTGTCAAAATCGGAGAGGGCCTCGTTTATTCTTCCGAGGCCGTAATAGGCAATTCCCCTGTTGTTGAAGGCGCTCGGATAGTGCGGATCGTTTCGTATCGCCATGCCGCAGTCGGCGACGGCCTCGTTATATCTTTCCAGCTTTATGTAGGCATACGCCCTGTTGTTGTAGGCCTGGGCGTTGTCCGGGTTTAGGGATATCGCCGTGGTATAGTCTGCGACCGCTCTGTCGTATTTTCCGAGATCGGTAAAGGCCATCCCCCGGTAGACGTAGGCCTCGGCCAGGTCGCCATTGAGCCGTACGGCGTTGGTAAGGTATTCTATTTTTTTGGCGGGATCCGTCTCATTCTTCCCTTTCGTAAGCCAGTCTTCAGCGCTCTGGGCCTGTCCCACCCGAGGAATCAAGAGGAAAAGCATCGCGGCCAGCCCCGCGATCAGGGTGCTTGATTTTCTCATTTTACTTCTCCTCCGCCGCTTAATAGTTATCTTGCCGGTAGCATCCGATGATGCCATTTACGTCGTGTGAACCAACGCGGAGTCAGACCGCCACGGGACGCCCTCTATGGAGAATGCTCCGGGCGCCAGCCCGTTATCTTGCAGGCCTCGCTGTAATCCCCTTGGGTGACCCCTTCTTCCGCACGTGCTATGCCGTCGCCGTTGTTGGAGACAGATCCGCTCGGCGTATTTATATACGAGGTGCCTCCGACTTCATAGGTTCGCCAGAGCCCATGCTTCTCAACGGTATCTACTTTGGCGCTGTGGGGATGCCAAAAATAGCGGTTATATTTTAACATACGGCCGACGATCGCCATGAAGAGCAGTAGCACGATACCGAGGACGATCGTCCCCTTCAGGAGAAACCTCAGTGCTTTATTCTTCCTCGGCCTGTTCTTTCGCTTCTTCGGCATGCGATACGTCCAGTGCCGTCCGACCCTGTGCGTGTGCCGGTGCGATAATTCCGGGGCCGCCGGCGGGGCGACGCGCCTCACTTCCCGCGTCGGATCCCTACTAACGTCGGGAGCGTAACCGCGAAATATCCCGACGACGGATAACGCCACGCTATCACAAAGGGGGCAGTTTGTTAAGAAATAAAAATCCTTCGCGTTGGCGACGGTGCCATGCTACGGGGGCGATTCGGACGTGCGCCCAACGGATCCGAAGTCCGTTGCTTTAGGTATGGTTGAGCTGGGTAATCATTGAACTTTTCTAATTATATCAAATAGTTATGTTAGATTTGAGTATACCGGAAAATACCAAATTATACCGATTTGTACCGTTTTTCTGTGAAAAAAGTGACACCAAAGTTACACCAAATTTCGGCCGAAATTTTATGAACTAAAGAAGAATCTAACTTCTGGCCTCATGACTGGCAGTAGGCTATACTTGACGATAAAGTATTGACATCACTATATTTTCAATTCCCGACGATACCCAAGGATACCCTAAAATGCCCTCCAATTCCCCGGTTTCTGTAACACTTTTTGTAACACTCTCGCGGCCGCCCCTCTCTGTTCATGTCTTGCTGGAGTACCGCCTTACTCCTGGCTCATCGGTGTCAGTTGTGGAGCAACGTTGGGTGCCTCGGGCACAGCCGGTGACAGCGCTACTGGGCAACCGAACTCATAGCTGACCGAAAGAAGGCCGCCTCATCGGCGAGAGATCAAAAAGATACAGAATTGTAATAATATAATCTTATTGTAATGCTCCCGTAAGGATAGTAGCCTATTTTACTAACAGTCGGGCGACTGATCTTCCCGCAAGAAAATTCCATTGATAAAGACAAATACGGAAAACAAGAAAGAAAGATCATATCAGGCCGTGCTCATCCAGGTCGACCCGGTAACAAGAAACGTCGATGAACGGATCTATATAGGCAAAAGTCAGGAGCGTCGGGTCTACACGATGAAAAGGACGATGCTCACACAGTTTTTTGCCTTCTTTGAACATGATGAAAAATGGGAGATGCCGATAATGGGCTCGGGCGGATTAGTATCATGCCTTCCCGGCACCTGGCCCTTTTCGTCTGTGCGGGTAGGCAATCGGAAGTCGGGGAGGTTCAAGTTACCATAGCCGTACGGCATCGCTCGCCCCGGAAAAGAAGGGGGCTCGAACGCGACTGGCCGGATTCCTCACTTCGGCATCACGAAGACCTCTTTCGAGGACATTGAACCGAATGCCCCCATGTCAGTGGTTGATATGGGGGGTCTCTGCCGAAGGGTTTTGTGATATATTTAAGAATCAATTTTTGAGGAGGTTTCTCTATGTTTGACTTGGGAGCCCCGGAGCTTCTTCTCATTTTGGTTATCGCACTTGTGATTTTCGGGGGTAAGAGAATCCCAGAGATCGGAGAATCACTCGGTAAGGGGATCAGGAACTTTAAGAAGGGCCTTCAGAGCATCGATGAGGACGAGAAGATCAAAGAGATTGAAGTCTCGCATAAGGTCGATGAAGAGAAATAGGTTTACGGCGCAGAACTCGTTAACTCGGCTCTAATTTTCCGGATTTCAAAAAATGAGACTTGAATATTAAGTTTTAGACCGAGAGAGATTTTCGTAGCGTCGAATTCTCTGCAGGGTATTCCTGTTTCTAAATCTTTTTAGATTGACTTTCCTATACTCTTTTCTTTATGCCTTCACTCTGATAAGCTCATACTAAGGGAATAGCCGATGAAGTGGCTTTCACGCCTCATCTATCGATATGATCTTTTTGTCCTTCTGGGGGCCGTGATATTGACGGTCCTTTCCGTTATCGGGGTCATGCGGCTTTCCATGGTCGCCAATGTTGCTTACATGCTCCCCAGACAGAATCCGATCGTCTCCGACTACATGACCTCACTTGAGCGGATGGGGACCCTTGATTATCTCGTAATTCTGATCTCGGCGCCCAAAACAAACGAACTGACCGATTTCGCCGATGATTTTGCCGAACGGATTAAGAAATCAGGTCTTGTCTCCGAGGTCGAGTACACGATTACCGAGGCGGATAAAGACTATATCCTTACTTCCTATCTTCCCAATCTCTTCTTGTATCTCAACAAGAATGATTTCGATGAGGTAAAAAGGAAACTTCAGCCAAAGGCGATCGACGAGGCCGTTAGGATCGACAAAAATATCCTTCTCACCCCCGTCTCTTCGGGGAGCGCCGATTTCGTTACTCGCGACCCTTTAAATTTCCTTTCGATCGTCCAGAAGAAACTATTTTCGGGAGAAGGGGGATTCAAGATCAATACCTCTTCGGGGTATTACCTCTCGGTTGACGGCACACACCTCTTGATGCTGGCGCGGCCTGTCAAGCCCCCCCAGGATGTCGCCTTCGACGAAGACCTCTTTTCTCATCTTGACCGTTTTGAAAGCGATATCAAGGCCGAAAAGAAGAATTCGGATGTCATGGTCGAGTATACCGGTGGATACCCGATTGCGGTGCACGATGCGTCGACAATCAAGCGGGACCTGATAATGACGATGACTTCTTCCATCATCTCGGTCCTCCTCTTGTTCTATCTTGTCTTTCGGCGCTTCTCGTTCCTTTTCTACGTGGCGCCGTCGTTGGGCCTCGGGATTTTTTGGACCCTCGGTTTTGCGGGATTCGCCCTCGGCCACCTCAACATCGTGACGGCGGCCTTCGGGGCCATATTGGCCGGCCTTGGAATCGATTATTCCATTCACTTCTATAACCGATTTCTCGAGGGAATGTTCGCGGGGAAGGGACTTGAAAGGTCCCTTGAGGACACCTTCACAAAGACAGGAGTCAGTATCTTCACCGGAGCGCTGACGACCGCGGTAGCCTTCTTCGCGATGGCACCAACCAAGTTTACCGGGCTTTCGGAGCTGGGAATCATCGGTGGTGTCGGCATCGTAATGGTGCTCATTTCGTCTCTTACGGTACTGCCGGCACTTATCGTCCGATCCATGAAGATTAGTGGGGAGGTGATCCCTCGTTTCCACATCCCATCCTTCGGGATGGGCCGCCTCGGGACACTCATCATCAGGCGACGACGACTGATCGTAGTAGTAGTAGTCATCATTACCATGGTCATGATATATGAGGCGCGCAAGGTCCACTTCGAGACGGATGTCAATAAGCTGAGGCCAAAATACAGCCCGGCCCTCGAAGTCCAGGAAAAGATCATGGACATCTTTTCGGGCTCCGCGCCGGAGCTGATTATCACTGCCGAGGGAAAAGACCTCGAAAAAACCCTCGTCGTCTCCGAGAACGCCGCCGATATAATGAAGAAATATCCGGAGGTCGCTATGGTCGAGGGTCCGGGGGAGAATCTTCCTTCCGTCAGAAGACAGCGGGAAAACATCGAACGCGCTCGGACGCTTCCCCTCGACAATGCCGTCGTATTCCTCAAGAAGTCCCTATCCGCCCACGGGTTTATGGTTGAGCCGTTTACGCCCTTCATCAATTCCCTCTCACGCTTCTCACACGGCACGGTGAAGCCCGTCACCCTGAATGATATCGCCGGCACCGCCGGTGAAAGGATGATTAAGAAATATATCATCCATCAAAACGGCACCTGGTACGTTTCTATCTATGCGTATCCCTTCGCGGGCGGCGCATGGGAAAAGGATATCGACCGGGGAGTGGTGAAAAAGCTTAAGAACCTCTCCCCGACGATAACGGTAGCGAGTATCACCATGGTGATCGCCGAGATGAAGAAAATCATCGAGCACGACTTCATCCTCGCTACGATTCTTGCCTCTATCGGAGTGCTCTTGACACTCTTGATCCAATTTCGTAATCCTAAAGCTGTCATCTTCTGCTCGCTATCGCTCGTAGCGGGCATCATTTGGATGATCGGGTTTATGGGGATTTTTAATATGTCAATGAATTTTGCCAACATCGTGGTTATCCCCATGATCATAGGAATCGGCATCGATAACAATATCCACATCTACCAGCGGTACAAGGAAGATGGACAGCGGGATATTGTTTCAGCAATGAGCTTTACGGGAAGGGCCGTCATTATGTGCGCCCTTACGACAATTGTCGGCTTCGGCTCTCTGACGTTTTCACGATATCAGGGACTGGCCAGTATCGGCATTCTCTCAGTGGCAGGAGTAGCGATCTGTCTGTTGACGGCTGTCGTAGTTCTCCCCATGCTGTTGGTGCTGTGGGGAAGAGAGAGAAAGGACTAAAATATGTTTGGAGTTTCAGGCCAAGAGCTGTTTATCATCGTTATTCTTGCCCTCGTGATCCTTGGGCCCAAGAAGCTGCCGGAAGTTGCACGGACCCTCGGCAAGGGCTACAAGGATCTGAAAAAGGCAGTGGACGGCATCAAGGGCTCCGTGAACGTAAACGACGTCTTCTCCGAGATAATGAAGGACCAACCCGAGAGCACCCCGAATAAGAAGGAAGAGGGGACACCATTCAAGCAGGACAACGACCACGAGCTGAGGGGATAGGTGGGGGAAGAGGGGAGCTTCTTGGCCGAAAAGGAAAACAACAGCGGCGACGTCACGATGACGATCCTCGAGTATCTGAGAAAAAGGCTCATTCCTGCGTTCCACTTATAGCTCGCTGAATGCCTTATCTTAAACGCCGTAGAACTCTATAATTACGACATAATTAAAGCATGAAAGGTGCTGAAACATTCTCACCCGGAAGGTGAAAGCCTGAAGGTCGGTTTTCACGGCAGTTTGCGGTTGCTGTTTTACGGTTCCAAGGTGGCTTGACCATAGTTGAGTGAGTAGAACTGGGTCCTTCGAGGACATTGGACTGAATGATCCCATGTCAGTGGTTGATATAGGGAATCTCGGTCCACATCTCTGTCTCGAGACCACAAAAAGACGGGCCGATACAACGGGTAGTACCCATCTAAAGAGGTAACGTAAGAGAGGGACAAAGGGGGGATCCCTATGAGTATGAAACACGCGCTTGGTCTTCTTAACGTCGTTAAGGATTGGAGGCTCTTTGTGGGGATGATCAAAGACGAGCGCTATAAGATCCCTCTGTTCAGAAAACTGATCTACGCGGTCCTTATAATCTATATCGTCCTCCCGTTTGACTTTATCCTCAACTTTGTCCCGTTTGTAGGCATTGTCGACGATTTAGGTACCTTTACCGTGATCCTTGGCGTCACCCTTTATGAGATTTCAAACTACCGTGATTTTAAGGAACAAAGGGAGCGGGAACGTCATGCGCCTCGGGCGGATACTGATTAGCAGGTTGTCTGCCATAAGTTCCTTAGCGTTGTATCTGCCGTAGCTTCTTTGAAACGTCATGAGCGTCACGCCCCTCGTTTCTTGACCTGCCCCCGAAAACGACTCCATGTTCTGAGTTATAGTTGGAAAGTATTTGGATTTAATAAAGCGCAGGTTAAACAGTATTTATCAATTTCCTGGATCGTTACCATCGAAACGCCTCCGTATACTCCTCCCTGATATCCTCGACGGTGTATTTTAGATAGTGCTCGGTGCTCTTTATGGTTGAATGACCCAGGAGCTGTTTTGACTTCGCAAGGTTCTTAGTGCTGTTGAGGAAGTGGGCGGCGAAGAAGTGGCGGGGGGTATGGGGATGGATGTCAAGGATAAAGGTCTTTCGGTAATTATGAAAAAGGCGCTCCCCGTTTTCTACCTATATGACCTGCGGACTACAAACAAACAGGTCATGACGTACATAGACGACATTGCGTGTCTCTATCATTCCCCTAAATTCCCCGGAATCCTCTGGAATTCCGTCGCATTCTTCCGGTTTTACTCGTATTTAAGGACATCGCGTAACATTCTTTGTAACAAAAGAAACGGGGAGTTGGGACGAATCCCAACTCCCCGTTTTCTTGCTTATTTGGTGCGCCCGGGGGCGATTCGGACGTGCGCCCAACGGATCCGAAGTCCGTTGCTCTGTCCACTGAGCTATGGGCGCACTGACTTCTTCCCGCGACATCCCATCGGAGTGGTTGCGGGCCCGAAACCGCACACCGGCCCACGGGTCCGCAGCACTATTTCTTCGGGGTTTTCATCATCTTCGATTCCTTGAGCATGAGGCTCAGGATCACGCTGATTACCATCATCCCCACGAAGGCCAGCATGAAGGGCGTCATGGCACCGCTTGCGGTCCGAAAGGCGTCCATCCCGAAGATGAAGATGATCCCCGAGACCTGGCCTGCCAGCACCAGCAAGCCCTGGGAAGTGGCCTCCGGCGCAGGGTGTGTCATCTCGGCGCTGTACTGATATCCGACGGGTCCACCCGCCATGAAGAAGAAGCCGAACACAAAACTCGAAATCATCAGCAGCAGGAAGGAGGTGGCGTACGTGAGGCCGACGAGCCCGGGAATCGTAAGAAGTACCCCGGCGACGATGAAGACCTTCCGCTTCCTGAATATGTCTGAGAGGATCGAAAAGACGACAGCCCCGGCGATGCACCCCCCCAGTATGATCGCCCCGGCGTACCCCGCCTGCTCTATGTTAAATCCCCTGGGAGCCAGGATCTGCTCGATCCAGGTGGTCACGCCGTTGAACATCCCCAGCCCGAAGAAGAAAATGAGGATGAGGATGATCATGTCGCGCTGCCTGAAGATATGCTTAAGGCCCTCGAATACCGTGTGGCGCTCGTCGCTGCCGGCCGGCCCCGGAAGCGTCGGCGGCCTCTCGCGCAAAAAGACGAGTAAGAGGACGGCGCTGACGGCCGCGACGACCCCGTAGCCCATCAACGTCCGTACCATCCCGAGGTGGAGATAGAGTATCGGGGTGAACGCCATAGCGAGACCGATCCCCACGAGCTGGGCCAGCACCGAGATGCCCGCCGCCGTTGCCCGCTCCCGGAGAGGAAACCATCGGGCCGCCACCGCGGTCACCGCGTTGAGGGTGAAGGGCTGGGCGATCGCAAGCCCGAATTGGGCGGCAAAGACCATGGAATAACTGTTGCCGCCAATCCCCCTGAGGAGGCCGAAGACGCCGGTCAGCGCCGCCCCGATGCCGACGCCGATGCGAATGCCGTAGGTATCGACGACGTAGGACGCGGGGATGGACATTACGAGGTAGACGATCATAAAGATCATCGAGAGGAGGGCGATAGATAGCTCCGAGACGCCGTAGAACTTCGCGGCGTCACCGGTGATGGGGGCAAACGTGATCCAGTTTGCCTGCACGATGACGTTGATGATGAAAAAGACGCCGAGCACCACCCACCGATAGCCGTAGACCTTGAATGCTTTTTCTGGCATGATTCTACTCCCCACAATGGTGTGAAATTGTTTCGGAGAAAATATCTAAACGGCATGATAAGAGAGAAGGTCGGCACGCGCAAGAGAAAAATCGGTGATTCATCCTCATGCCGTTTTATCATAGAATAAGCACGACTCCGGGGCGCCGGCGGGGCGATGTGCCTCACTTTCCGCGTCGAATCCTGAATAGGTCGGAGCGTAACCCGAAATATCCAGCATACAAATGACGACACGCTATCACAAAGGAATCTGTTTGTTAAGAAATAAAAACTCTCCGGCTTGACGGTGGCCGCGTGACACGGGGTAATTCGGGCGCCGTCCAGGGCCCGATCGTCCGGGCGCCCGAACGCGGACGGAAGATATTGAAGGATCTTGACGGTATCGTGAAATGGGGGCCGAAAAAAAGGAAGGTTAGCACGGCTGCTAACCTTACGGGATGGTAGACAAATCTGGTGCCGGAGGTCGGAATCGAACCGACACGACCCGAGGGTCGGGGGATTTTGAGTCCCCTGCGTCAGGTATGGTAGAGCCGGGTAACTATTGACTAATTTCAATGATATCAGATAGTTAGGTTAAATTTGGCTATACCGGAATATACCGGATTATACCTGAATATACCGGTTTTCTGCGGAAAAAGTGACACAAAAGTGACACCAAATCTCTCCCTGAGACTTCATAAACTGAAGGGAAATTGAACCGTCGGTCCCATGATTGTCAGTCATTTTAGTGGGGCCAACCCATTGAAATACATGGGAAAACAGCCTGACCCTATATCTCACATAACCGAATGTCCCTTATTCGACAGGACTTCTCAATCGAGTCTTCTTAACCTTGCCCGCTTGCAGCGGTTGGCCCATACGGATAACGACCCGATGCTTGACCAGATCCCTATCCAGGGTAATCAAACCGTCCGTGACACGTTTCCCGTCCATCTCTACCCAGATCACGCCTCGCTCGGAGTGTTCGGGATTTTCGATCTCGATCTCGTAGAGCGCTTCGCCGTGGCGGTAGCTCATTTGGAAACCATCCCACCAGCCGGGGATGACCGGATCGAGCCGCATGGTTTCTCCGCGTACTTTTAGACCCAGAATTTCTTCCACCCAGGCGCGGTACATCCACGCCGCCGAACCCGTGTACCAGGACCAGCCGCCATGGCCGATCCACCCAGGCAAACGGTAGACGTCGGCAGCAACCACATAGGGTTCGACCCCATAGCGCCAGACCGATTCAGGGTCGCGAGCGTGCTCGATCGGATTGAGCATGCGCAGCATTTTCACCGCACGTGTGCCGTCCCCACTGCGCGCCATGGCCATGGCCAGCCAGAGTGCCGCGTGGGTGTACTGGCCGCCGTTCTCCCGCACTCCCGGCGGGTAGCCCTTGATGTATCCGGGTGAAGGCTCCGACTTATCAAAAGGAGGCTCAAAGAGCAGGACCAGCCCCTCTTCCTCGCGAACGAGATGGCTCCACGCCGATTCGAGAGCCTTCTCGGCGCGCTCCGGATCGGCGGCACCGCTGATCCAGGCCCAGGATTGCGGCAGCGAATCAATCCGCGCTTCCATATTCACTGAGGAACCCAGTTGCGTACCATCGTCAAAGGTCGCGCGAAGATACCATTCTCCATCCCAGGCGAACCCTTCAACGCGCTGGATCAGCGTTTTTCTGTCCTGACGATAGGTCCGGCTCAGATCGGGTCGGCCCAGCAGGTCGGACATCTCGGCCATCCCATTAAGCACATCCGCCATGAACCACGCCAGCCAAACGCTCTCGCCCTTACCCCCGGCGCCCACCAGGTTCATCCCGTCGTTCCAATCCCCGGTCCCCATCAGGGGCAATCCATGGGCTCCAAATTTCTGGCTGCGCGTGACCGCGCGCTGGCAGTGCTCAAAGAGCGTGGCGCGATTCCGTGGAGACCCCCGGCGATTGAAAGCTCTCGTGCTGATCGTCTCTTGAGCGTGGGCGCATCGAGGAAGGGGACCATTTCGCGCAGGATGTCCACATCCGCGGTGATCCTGAGTATTGCGCGACGACGAAGGGCAGCCACAAGAGATCATCGGAAATCCGCGTGCGGATTCCCGCGCCGCCCGGCGGATGCCACCAGTGCTGGACATCGCCCTCCTTGAACTGACGACTTGCCGCAAGCAGGATGTGTTCGCGCGCCAAGTGCGGGATGCGCGTAAAGCAGCGCCATCACGTCCTGCAATTGATCGCGGAAACCGAATGCGCCGCCGGACTGGTAAAAGCCGGAACGCCCCCAGATCCGGCAGCCAGGTTTTGATAGGGCAGCCAGCGGTTGATCAGGAAATCCGCGGCAAGTTCGGGGGTATGCACCTGGATCGTGCCGAGCCGGCTGTCCCACCACGCTTGGGTTTGCCGGAGCGCGGCTTCCACCGCCTGCTCGTCGCGGTAGGCCAGCACCAGGGCATGGGCCTGCTTCAGCGACTGGGCCTGGCCGAGCATGCAGGTGATTTCAGCGCGCTCGCCAGGAGCCAGTTCTGAGGGTGACCTGCAACGCGGCGCAGGGGTCCAGGCCCGCTCCCGTCCGGCGTGAAAGCCCGGTGCGCTCCATCGCCGCCGGGTTGCCCATCGAGCGGTTGCGCCCCAGGAAGGCGGTGCGGTCTCCGGTGTACGATTCTCCGTGGGCGCGCTTAACGGCCGCGAAGGCCACTCGATCCGCATAATCGGGATGGTAGTAATTGCGGGCGAATCATGGCCTGGACTTCGTCATCCCAGTCGGTCACGACGTGCATCTGGGAAGATTCACGAGACTCGCCCAGCGTCCACTCCACATAATAGGTCAGCGACAGCTTGCGCGGCCGGGCGGAGTCGTTGTCGCAGGATCAGCCGTTGCAGCTTGATCGGCTCGCCCCCTTGATCATCCACGGGAACGAAGACCGTCAACTCCTGCTCGATGCCATGGCTGTTATGCTCGAAGACCGTGTAGCCCGCCCCATGCCTGGCCCGGTAAGCGGTTCTCCTCGCGGATCGGGGATGCGGTCGGCGTCCAATAGATCCCGGTTTCCTCATCCCGGATATAGATCGCTTCCGACAGGCAGGATCCATCACCGGGTCGTTCGACCATTGCGTCAGGCGATTGCGCTGGCTGTTGCCCTGCCAGGTGAAACCGGCCCCGGTTTCGCTGACGAGCGTGCCGAAGGCGGGGTTGGCGATGACATTGACCCAGGGCGCGGGCGTGTGGATATCCGGCCCGAGATAGATGGCGTATTCGCGGCCATCCGGAGTAAACCCGCCCAGGCTGTTGAAGTAGGCAAGCTCCATGAAGGGGAGCGCCGCCGAAGGATCCCGGGGATCCCGTTTCCTGGCGATGGGCTCGGGCAAATCGGGAGCTTCCAGCGGCACGCCCAATTGCTGGGGCAAGCGCGCCGCGGGCCGCCACCATCACGACACTCGCCACGGCCCGCAAGAGCGTCAGGTCTTCCGCCGGGATCAGATCCGCGCTGCGCAAATAGATTCCCCCGGGCCGGTCCACCCCCGTGTTGGCCGAATGGGATTGGATCAGGTGTTCGAGTTGCTCACGCAGCGGCTGCTCATAGCCGCTGGCCTCCTCGTTCAGGATCACCAGGTCGGCCATGAGCCCGTGCATGCGCCAGTAGGTATGCGCCTGGAGCATTTGACGGACCAGGCTGAGATCCTGCATCTCGCCGATGGCGACCAGGGCAATCGGCAAGTCACCCGAGATGGCATAGGCCCACAAGCCGGCCTGCCCTTTGCGGTTTTCCGTGATGCGTTCTGCGGCGGGACGCAGCAGGGGATTGGGATACAGCAGATGGCTGGCCAGTTGCTGGAAGCGGCGCGCTTCGTCGGGCTGGATGCGCAGCAGGCGCAACTCAAGCTGGGCCGAGGCCCAGGCGAAATCCATCGCCCGATCGATCGCACGGGGATCGCCATACTTATTCATCAGACTCAGGACCTGTTCGCGTGATTTCGCCGGCGGCCAGAACCAGGGAAACCTGAACCCGCTGGCCGGGAGCCAGAGTGAGACTCTGGCGCAGGCTGAGGATCGGGTCCAGGACAAATCCCTGGCTGTTGCCGGGTTCCTGCAAGGCGCCCATCGGGCTGGCGAGCGTTCGTCCGCGGCCGATGAAGCGGCGCCGGTCGGTCTCAAAGCGCAACGCTTCACCCTCGGTCTGCTCAAGCGTAAAGCGGTGGGCGACATAGATGGGCGGTTCGCTGCTGCTGCGAGGCCGGCGGTAGGCCAGGAGCGCTCGCTGCTCGGGCAGCGCCTCGGTCTGGATGAACAGCTTGTTGAACGCCGGATGCTGACGATCCGCATTGTGCGGCGCCAGCGACGAGTTCAACGTAACTCGTCAGATCGAGCCGGCGGGTGCGCAGCGAACGATTGATCAGCGTCATCCGCCGAATCTCAACGTCATCTTCCGGCGTGACGATGATCTCGGTTTCACTCTCGATCCCATGATCAACGCGCCGGAACACGGCGCGGTCGAGCGTGAAGTTGGCAAGATATTCCTCAACCTTGCCGCCGGTCGGCTGATAGGTGTTGCACCACAGCCGGTCCGAATCGAGCATCGCGGATATAGCAGAAGGTTCCCCACGAATCCCTGGTCCGATCCGATCGCCAGCGCGTGATCTCGAAGTCGCCCCAGCGGCTGTAGCCACCGCCGGCGTTCGTCAGCATGAGGCCGTAGCGTCCATTGCTCAGCAGTTGGGTCTTGGGCGTGGTGGTATGGGGCGTTTCGAATTGGCTGACCGAAGGCGCGACTTCGCCGACGCTCGCCACCGAAGAGACTCGCTCGCGCGTGGAAATGTGGTGCAGCGGCGGAAGGTTCGGGATGCGCTCATGAAGCAAGGGCTCCACCGCGCGCACGCGCGGGTCGGCGTGGAAGTGGCGCTGGAGGGTATTGTCATGGAGGAAATTGGCCAGCGCCAGAGAAACTCATTGCCTGGTGATGCGCCATGTAGGCTCGCACGATCACCCCGCGTTCGCCCGTCGCGGCTGGATTGCCGGCTGTAGTCCAGCGCTTCGTAATAGCCGTAATCACTCAGCAGCCCCAAAGCGGCCAGTCGTTTAAGGTTCTGCACTGCTTCCTGCGGCGCGATACTCACCGCCAGCAGGGTGGCATAGGGCGCGACGACGATCTTGTCGGCCAGGCCGCGCTTGAGTCCGAGTTCCGGCACGCCAAACGCATGGTACTGATAGGTCTTTTGGAGGTCCAGATCCCCGAAGGCGCACTCCGAGATCCCCCACGGCACCCGGTGCTTGCGGCCGTAAGCGATCTGGATCGCCACGGCTTCCCGGGTGGATTTGTCCAGCAGCGAGTTGCTGTAAGATCGCTGAAAAAGCAGCGGCATCAGATATTCGAACATCGTCCCGGTCCAACTCAGCAGCACCCGGCGCCGACCGATGGCGCCGTAAGGCCGGCTCATGGCAAACCAATGCTCAACGGGAATGTCCCCCCGGGCAATTGCGACGAAACTTCCCAGTCGCGCTTCGCTCGCCAGCAGATCGTAAAAGGCGCGGTCCAGCCGTCCTTCAGAAACATTAAAACCGATCGAAAATATCCGGCGTTCGGCGTTATAGAGGAAGCGCATGTTGATCGACTCGGAGAGTTCGCGTCCCGACCGCAGTGAGACGCTCGGCCGAAGCCAGCATTTCACCGGCCAGCCATTTCGATCTTTCGAAGGCCTTCAGAACGCGGTCGATCCAGCCCAAGAGGGCGTACTCATTCCGGCGCTTTCTCTCGGATTGCCTGGAGGGACGCGATGCAGGCGATGTTTCCGTGGGCAAGATCCAGAAGCGATGGCGCGTGGTGAAGGGCCTGGCGAAAAGCCGGCAGGGCGTCCGGGTCAAGCCCGGCGATATCATCCTCCGTCTTCTCGCCAGGATTTCGATCCAGCCAAGGTAACGATCCGTAATCATAAGCCAGGCTCCAAACTGGTTCTGCATCTGCCCTGGCCCAATACTTCACATTCCCCGGCGAAACGTCGGATCCGCGCACCTTTTCGGCCAATTCCCTGACACTATGTTCCGTCCGCCGCGAGCAGGAGCAATGCGTCCGCGGCACGGTCGGGCGGGGATTCCCACACGCGCAGCAGTTCGTCCAGGGCACGGGTATCGACACCGGAATACTGTCTTCTTCGGCGGCCTGTTGCAGGACTTCTGCCGGTATCCCGCAGTCCCGCAAAGGCCTTTCATGTCCAACAGTGGAGCATTGTATCAGCGCCTCCAGCCCTCGGTCCAGCGTCCACAGGGCGCCCAGCAGATTCCCGCTATCCACGGTGGAAACGTAGCGCGGTTTGAGCGGAGCCAGGGTCTGAATATCGTACCAATTGAGCAGATGGCCCTCATGGCGCTCCAGTTTACCAATCGTTTCCATCGTCCGCGTCAGCTTATGCGCGACCTCATCCACGGTTAAATATCCGAAATCGTGGGCGCCGAGCACGCTGACCATATAGAGGCCGATATTGGTCGGGCTGGTCCGCAGGGCCAGTTGATTCTGATAGGAGACCTGGTAATTGTCGGGCGGCAGCCAGGAGGTCTTTTCGGTCACAAAGTCCGAGAAATAGCGCCAGGTTCGCCGGGCGACATTCCTCAGGAATTGCCGATCCTTCGCTGGAAGCAGGAATTGCGGCTGCTTCGCCAGCGGTCGCCGGCTCAGGAGCCAGCCGATCATCGGGGACAGGAACCAGAGCATCAGCCAGGGGCCGGCCACCCAGAGGTTTGCCGGCCGCCAGTGCTGCACCGCCCATCCGACGATCACGCTGAACAGGCTCGCCAGGCCCATCGAAAGCAGAAACATGGGCACTTTGGCCGGGGCATTGCCATGCGTCACCTGGGCCGAAGCCCACTCCAAGAGCCCCCGATGAGAGATGTGCCGGCGATAGAGGACCCGCGCAATGGCATCCAGCGCCAGCCAGGCCTGGTACGGAAGCAGCGCCGCTTCAACCAGCACCCGCAGCAGATCATGGGCTATTTTGGCGAGGGAGACGCCCCTGATGCCCTGAGCAGTGGTCGCCCAGGTGAAGGGCTGCGCCAGGGAGTGAAAGAACAGTTGCGTGGCGACCACGACGGTGGCGATCCACCCGGCCCGGGAGGAAATCAACCAGGAGGCCATCAGCAAAGCCAAGCTGGCTGCGGGCAGCAGGCTGCGGCGCAGGTTGTCGAAGATCTTCCAGCGATCGAACCAGGAGAGCGGGTTGGGTGCTCGCCCGCCGCCGGGTTGGGGAACGCGCGGCATGATCCAATCCGCGATCTGCCAATCGCCGCGAATCCAGCGGTGCTGCCGCTTGATGTAACTCAGGTAATCCTGCGGGAACTCATCATAAAGCTCGATATCGCTGGCCAGGCCCACCCGGACGTGAGCGCCTTCAATCAAATCATGGCTGAGGAGCCACGCCTCGGGGAACCTGCCGGAAAGCACCCGGCTGAAGGCGCGCACATCATAGATCCCTTTGCCGTGATAGGAGCCTTCCCCGGCCAGGTCCTGATAGACGTCGGAAACCGCATTGGTATAGGGATCGATGCCGACCGGGATCCGAAAAGAGCCGGCTGAACGGCGAACCGCTCGTGCTCGGCAGGGAAGGGCTGACGCGCGGCTGGATGATGGTGTAGCCGGACCGGACATGGCCTGCGCCATCAAAGCGCGCCCGGTTCAGCGGATGCGCCAGCGTCTCGATCATCCGGCGGGCGGTGTCGTGCGGCAATTGCGTATCGCTGTCCAGGGTGATGACGAACCTTACGTTGGCGAGTTGATCCGGATCGCCGACGTAAACCAGGCGCTCCGGCCTCGCGGGGCCGCGTGCCGTCGATCAGGCCGTTGAGCTCTTCCAGCTTCCCGCGTTTGCGCTCCCAACCGATGAATTTTTGCTCGGATTCGCACCATTTCCGCTCCCGGTGGAACAGGAAGAAACGCTCGCCGCCGTAGCGCTGATTGAGGGCTTCGATGCACGCTGGTCGCGGCCTGCAAGCAGGGCCGCATCCGATTCACAATGGGCCTGCGGCGCATCCTTGTAATCCGAGTAAAGGCCAAAGAGCAGATTGGCCTCTTTGTTGGCGAGATAGCGGATCTCAAGCTTTTCCGCCTCGGCCTTGATCGTCTCCAGATCCACCAGCATCATGGGCACGACGACCAGCGTCCGGCAGGCGTCGGGAATCCCCGAAACCCTGAAATCCATCTTCGGCAGGAGGCGCGGCGGAAAGAGCCGCATCACCAGGTAATTCATGACCTCAAGCGAGAGCTGGCTCGCGGGGATGAGCAGGAGCGGGGCGATGAGAATCTGAATCCCGAGGGCATGTGCGCGCAGGCCAAGCAGGATGGGCAGGGAAATGAACACGGCGGAGAAAAAAGCGAGCCCGAGGAAGTATACCGCCGAATGATGACGATAAGCCCAGTGCAAGGCGCGGAAACGCAGCGACTCACGGCACCCGATGAGCTGCGCCAGATCCCCCCTTTTTTCGCCGATCAAATAGGTTCCGACGTGAATCGACCGTTCATCTTCGGCCGGAATCGCGGCCGGCCTGGGTTGCCATTTCAATGGCGTGCCGGGCGACCTGTTCCTCTGCCAGGCCGGACCCGCGGTGGAGATCCTCAATCGCCCGGCGATACCGGTCGCGCGTGGCGAAATCCATCCGGGGATAGATGCCGGCGGGATCCTGCCGCAGCGTCTGCTCCACCCGGCTGAGCTTTTCGAAGCATTCCTTCCAATCGAGCAGGGCGAGATGGCGCAAGCTGGTAAAGGCATTCCCAATGGATAGTTGATCCTTGGTCTGGCGGTTTTTCTCGCGCAGGCTGAGTTCGTTCAGGGATTTGTGGAAGGTGCGCTCCAGCCAGCTCTGTACCGGCGCCAGCGCGGCCCCTTCGTCATAAAGGTAATCGATCAGCTGCGCGGCGAAATAGGGGCTCGGGCTGGGTTGGGTTTCGGTCAGTTCCGCCATAATCGAGAAGAGCTGGTTGGGATCTCGCCGGTTGGCCGTAATAAGCCGGTTCGCCCAGAAATCGGCGATTTCACGTTCACGCAGTTCCGATAGGGCTCGTCCGGCGAACTGCTGGATGCCCTCGATAAGCACAGTGCGCAGCATCTGGGGAACGGCCCAGAGTTCGCCGATCGAGAGCGGCTCGACGGATTGATAGGCCTCAATAAAGGCCAGGATGTTCTCCTGATCCAGGCGCAGGTCGGTGTGAGAGGCAAGTTCCCGCGCCAGGCCGTAGATGCGCGGCAGTCCCCGGTCGGGCTCGCTCGCAAGCGCCGGCAGCTGCCGGTAAAAACGCCGGGGCAGGTTCAGCCGAACGTCGCGGGCGTTGCTTTCAAGGATATATTCATTGTCGAGGAGCCATTCGGCGGTCGGCGGCACGCTCTGTTCCAGGCGACTCGCTTCGGAGAGATCCAGGCATGCTTGCTGGATCCACCTGAGACCCCGATCGAGCCGCTTGAGAAGTTTGATGTTCCGGAGCGGTTTTGGATCCACCTGGTGGTCAGTGGCCAGACGCCGGGCATGCTCCTGAAGCTGCGCCGGATTGAGTGGCGTTCCAAGGCTCCAATCCTCTCCGACGGGGCTCTCGCGCCTGGGATGCAGGACGAAGATCACGGGTGGGATCTCGCCGCTTTCCAGCAAAGCGGTCATGGGGAGCGCGCAAGGTTTCGATCGGCGCCTGGAGAATCAGGACGGTCTCCCCGGAGTCAAGCCAGCGCGCGTGATCCTCAAGCAGCCCTCGCTCGACTCCGAACCTCGATCGCCGGATCCAGGTCAAGCTGAGCAGGGTTCCGATGAGTCCACCCACCAGGGCCGACAAAAGGGCGGAAGCCAAATCCGGCTGGAATCGCCCCCGGCCACTGAAGGCTCATGGAGGCCGCCGCGGCAAGAGCCCCGAACAGAATGAACGCCAAGACTGCCCAGAAAACCCGGCGCCAGCGGAAGGGATCCCGTATCCGGACCTCTCCCTCCGCGCTCTTGCTCACCCACGCGACACGGCGGCAACCCTTCCTGCTGCAATATCCTGAAGGCTTCGCGTGCTTCATCGCGTTTGATGAAATATGCAATGAGGGTGCCTGTTTTCATCCGATATCCTTGGTTCGGTACAGAAGAATTCCGATTATGATAGAATCTCCTAAACGGGGAAAATATCCATTATCTGTCCTACCCCAATTAACAATACCAGTGTTTAAGTCAGTCAAAAGGCATCTTCTTGTATTTCGCCTTCCGCATCCAGCGTTTCACGCCGTTTTCGCTTTCATCTCAGAATACCTACCAGATTATCCAGCGACCTGTAATGTGATGCGTTTCCCTATATCAAAGATATGGATAAGATACGGATAGTGTTGACAGGTGATGTGAATTCCTGCAATAACAATATGTATTGAACGGCCGGAATTATACATCAGAAGGCGCCGGGCAAGGATTACGCCCGATATGATTCGTCGGCCGGGTGAGGCCCATCACCCGCTGCGTCTTCCTGCAATATGAATTCATATACAATTTTCAATACTGCCTCAACGATGCCGGGCTCAATTTTATCCACTGTATCGTCCATTGTGTGGTAGACCATTCCTTCCCTGATATAATGAGTGGACAGACCGAGGATACACGTCGCATCAATTCCTATCCTCGCAAATTCGGCTGCATCCGTTGCCCCTCCTCCAAAGGCAATCGGAACAGTGGTCAGGGCATAACCTAATCGCCCGGCGATATGTCGGCATTCTTCCGCAAGCCGGCGAGATGTTTTCATAAATCCGTTAATCTCGCTCGTGAGGCATTTCAGTTCCCGCAGAGTATATAGAGAATCGATATTAAGGACGGATGTAGGCGTGTGTAGTAATTCATTTCTATTTTTTTTCACGTAGGCCCGCGCACCGCGGAGACCCTCTTCCTCCGCATCGGTGCTTAACAATACCAGCTTTGTAGACCTGAGCAGCGGTCTCCCTTGCTTTTTCGCAGATCCGAATATCCCGGCGATCCGCCACAATATTGCCGTTGCGATCAGGTTATCACCTGCGCCCGGAACAACTGCCTTGTTGATAAAGAAGTAGAATGGAAGCGCCACAAGCAATCCGACCGCGAGGGCCGCATTCAGACAGGGTGTATTCACATAATCGTTGTAACCTGCAATGAAGAAAGCGCCCCGGATGAAAACCATGAATCCGAGACCAAATACACCTATCAACCCTACTAAGATCCGGATTGAATACCATTTCTGCAGGTGCACCAGGAAATTGAATACATTGGCGCTGTCATGGTGCCCGATAATGATTACCTGTCGTGTAATTTCATCCCGGGGCAGAATCACACCTGAAACGTTCCAGCCCCTGGATTTTTTGTAAAATGGGTCGAATATTTCCTTGTAGAATACGAATTCGCCTACGGCACTGAACAAGCATAGAACATATATAATCATGGCTGGAATAAGCCAGTATCCACCGATAAAAGCGGAGAGAGTCATTATGGCGTATCCAACCGCTAGAAATTTCATAAACCCTGTGAAGGCTCCGCTATGGAAATCAAAACCCTCCAAAAAAACTTCATCACAGGATTCCGATAACCGGTCACGGATTTCAGTCGCGCTTTCTTGGCATGCTTTTGTTCCCGCGAGTCTGGGCCCGTGTCTTTCGATTATACCCCTCACGAATTGAAGGCATTCAATTGCCGCTCCGGTAAAATCCATGACATTCTTCCTATTATTTCAGTTCAAAATCGGATGTACTTGCATCCGTCCAAATATTATAATTTGATTTATCGGCGAAGCAATATGTTACGGACATTATTCTATTCTATTCACTGCAGTTTTAATCCCTTCGACATGAATATGACTAAAATGGGTCCAGAGATGATGCACGCCAGATTGATAAATCCGTTCATTATTCCTTCAGCCAGATCGATAGAGTGACCCGCCCCCATTAACGATACTAATGTTTAAGTTTGTCCATAGGCATACGTTTCTTTTTGAGCTCCAGAAGACCGGGGAAATATGGCTTCATGAGCCGGCGGACAGTAGCCAAGAAAACTGTGTAGTCTGATGGTGTTGCACTCCTGTCGCCACTTCTCCGTCAAGACCTTAGCTTCTATCACTATATCAAGACTCTCACCATTGAGCAACTCATCCCTGAACTTCCCGTTGAAATACTCTCGTATAATGTCAATAGAATTTAGAGTATTGAGACTAATAGAGACGTTCTATAGACTTACCATCCAAATGCCTCGGTATACTCCTCCCGAGACACATGTTCGTAATTCCGGCTCCAGACAAAAATAAAGGGCTTCGCCCCGTTGCAAAACCCCTTGAACTGATTGGTATTTTTGGTGCCGGAGGTGGGAATCGAACCCACACGACCGCGAGGGTCGGGGGATTTTGAGTCCCCTGCGTCTACCAATTTCACCACTCCGGCACGAGAGCGATTATAGGGTAATGGAGCAAGATGTGTCAAGAAAAATGGGGGCCGGTTGGTTGAAGCCGCCGACCCGTGAAAAGGAGATATAATGAGCGTCGAGGAGCTCCATGCAAATCCATTGAAATATCTTGACACCGTTTTTATAGTATGCTAAAAAACTTTGATACATGGGGCTGTAGCTCAGCTGGGAGAGCGCATGACTGGCAGTCATGAGGTCATCGGTTCGATCCCGTTCAGCTCCACCAAGAATATTAAGGGGTTACGAGGATGCTCGTGACCCTTTTTGCTTTTGTGTCCAAATAGCACCCAACTTCCGCACCGCACTCTGCTTGTGCTCCTCGGAGAGGTGTGCGTACTTCATAGTTATCTTCATCGACCGGTGACCCAAAAGCTCTTGAACGGTTTTCAATCCGACAACCCCCCCATGACGAGATGGGACGCGAAGTTATGCCGTAAATCATGGAAGGTGAAGTCAGCTATTCCAGCCCCTTTCAAAGCTGAAGCGTTGTCCCCACACACGTAGGCGTGAACCTTGCTTTCCGTCGGATACCTACGAAAAAGGAATTCGAAACGTCGGAACGGGTGACCGGATGCAAACAGGCTGTTAAGCGAGGCGGCGTGTTAAGCCCAGAATAGGAGAATCTGTATAGGATATTCGCGGGCGTCGGAGGAAACCGTCAGGGTTGCGCCATACCCTCTGTTTTCCTTCTCTAACCGCAGAACCCAACCTCATGTCACTGTCTGCGCCCTATGGCCGGCCTTACAGGTACCGGCGGGTCGACTAACCACCGTCAGAGGGGAGAAAGGGCTTGACAAAGCTGGACGCCGGCAATATAATTAGCTTATGAAACTGTTTAATCATGCAAGTAATATCCCGAACCATGAAACGGAATGCGCGAGCCAGCTGCTGGACACCGTTCCCTTGTTGATGCGTGTGTTGCGTCAGGAGGTCCGCAGTCGCCGGCCAGAGGGACTTTCGGTGCCGCAATTCCGCGTGCTGATCTTTTTAGGCCGTCATCCCGGGGTCACCTTGTCCGAGGTCACCAATCACATCGGCCTCACCCGGCCTACCTTGTCGAAAATGGTGGACGTGCTGGTTCGGCACGGCTGGGTCTCGCGCGAGACTGCGGCCACGGACCGCCGGTGCCTGCAATTGCAGCTCACGGAAGAGGGCCTGGCGCTCGTCAATGACGTTCGGGAACGAACCCGTCGCCAGCTGGACGAGCGTTTGCGTTTCCTCTCGAACGAAGACCGGGCAGCCATTGCCCGCGCACTGGCGCTGCTGCGCGCCGTTTTCGCGCCCGAGGGGCAATCCGATGAGGAGGTTCTGCACCGACCATGAGCATTTTACAGACCGACCAGTTGACCCGCTGTTTTGGCCCCTTGACCGCGGTCAAGGACTTGAGCATCACCGTCGACGAGCGCGAAGTATTCGGCCTGCTGGGACCAAATGGAGCCGGCAAGAGCACGATCATCAAGATGTTGACGACGCTGTTGCCGCCCACCCGAGGCACGGCGCACATCTGCGACCTCGACATCCGCAGCCAATCGGCCCGGGTGCGCCGTATCATCGGCTACGTTCCCCAGGCAATCTCGGCCGACGGTTCGCTGACCGGCTATGAAAACCTGGCCATTTTCGCTCAGCTTTACGACATACCGCGTCGGGTGCGCAAGACCCTTGTCCGCGAGGCACTCGCATTCATGGGCCTGAGCGACGCGGCCCACAAACTGGTACGGACCTATTCGGGGGGGATGATCCGGCGCCTGGAGATTGCCCAGTCCATGCTACACCGCCCACGGCTGCTGTTTCTGGACGAGCCCACCATCGGGCTTGATCCGCTGGCCCGCGGGATGGTCTCGCAGCTTATCCTTCAACTGCGCGAAGAATTCGGCATGACCATCTTTCTGACCACCCATTTCATGGAAGAAGCCGACAGCCTATGCACGCGGGTCGCGATCATGAACGCCGGGGAGGTGGCGGTGCTGGGCTCGCCGGCCGAACTCAAAGCGTCTATTCCTCGGCCCGCGGCCACGCTGGATGACGTTTTCATTCACTACACGGGCGGGCAATTGGAAAGGGGGGGCTACCGTGAAACGGCAAGAACACGGCGCTCGTTGGGCCGGCTGGGCTGATGAACCGCCCGCCCGCGGATGGGGGATATGGCGCGGGGCGATTCGCTTCATCCAGAAAACGCTGGTCATGGCCCGCCTGGAGGTCATACGGATCCGGCACGACCCTACCGAACTGTTCACGCGCGCCGTGCAGCCGGCCCTTTGGCTGCTGGTTTTCGGTGAGGTGATGACCCGCCTGCGCGCGCTCCCTACCGGGCCGTTGCGCTACATAGACTTCATGACACCGGGCATCCTGGCCCAGAGCATTCTCTTCATTGCCATCTTCTACGGCATCGCCATCATTTGGGAGCGGGATCTGGGCATCGTGCACAAGTTCCTCGTCAGCCCCACCCCGCGGGCAGCCTTGGTGCCGGCAAGGCCCTCTCGGCGGGCGTGCGCGGGCTCTCCCAGGTCGTGATTATATACTTGCTGGCCCTCCTTTTGAGCGTCAGGCTGGACTGGCGATTGCCTAACCTTGTCGCCGTCGTGCTGGTGGTCGTGCTGGGGGCCTCCTTTTTTTCAACATTTTCGCTGATCATCGCCTGCCTGGTCAAGACCCGCGAGCGATTCATGGGCATCGGCCAGGTGCTGACCATGCCGCTGTTTTTTGCAAGCAACGCCATTTACCCCATTGCCCTCATGCCGAACTGGCTGAAGGTGGTCTCTCAACTCAATCCGCTCACCTATGAAGTGGATGCCTTGCGCGACCTGATGGTGGTTGGAGGCGCCACGAGTTTCGGTCTGGTTCAGGATTTCGCGGTCCTGATTCTGACCACGGCGGTCGCGATCGCCATCGGGGCCTGGCTCTATCCGCGGGTCGTGCGCTAAGCGGCTGCGAATCAGCCCATGGTAGCGCGAAGACGGTCACGTCAACGTTCCCCGGCGGGCGGGGAACAGGTCGGCGTCGCTATCCGTCGTTCTCCTCTCCCGTGATAGAGAATGAGGTCGTCTACACAGGTAGCGATGACAATAACATCTACGCGCACAGCTTTGAAAGGTCTCTGTCCTTCGGGATTACCTTCGAGGAGATATAATCTAAAAGCTTCTCAACGTTTTTCATTTAAATACCGTTTTTCTCCACAAATTAATGAAGGATTTCCAGGAAAGTCTTGTTTAAGTAGACAGACCTCCTGAAGAAACGGCGCGATATCTCGGTTAACGCGTCACGTCATATAAGGATTTCGCAGACAAACCGTGCGGAATGAAAATCGCTAACTTTAAGATTCGGACCCTCCGAAACTCTACGAGTCCGCCGTAATGAAAAGAATCGTCCCGGTTATCCTTATCGTCTTGTGCGGCGCCATATCCCTGACCGTCGGGGACGCGGCGCCCGACGCTATACGCCAGCCGACGGCACGGCCCTAGCCAATCCCAACTATATTAACGCGATACATTCCTATCTGGAGGCGGCGTTCCGGCAGGAGAAACTGACGGGAGGGGTCTCCGCTTTGGAGAGATACGGAGACGCTACGTGAGATACGTCCCGGCGCGCCCTCATCGATGAGGGCGCATCGATAGCACTTAAGGAAGAGGAGTAACGGTGGTAACGATACGAAAACCGGCCATGATCGCCATCGTCTCGGCGATCGTTCTTGTCGTTCTGATTATCATCGGCGTCAGGCTTTTTCAAGCGCACCATTTCAGGAAGCCCATGGTACGAGAGACCATGAAAGTTCCCGTGACCGTGGAGCCGGCCGTTAAAGGTGAAATCCTCAAGACCATCGTCTATCCCGGCGAGCTTCACGCACAGCGGGAGGCGACGGTATATTCACCGGTGGCCGGGAGGATCATCCGATATTACTACCGGGAGGGAGCCACCGTCACTAAGGGAGCGACCATCGCGGCTCTGGATAGGGAGGAAAAGTGGAGCGAATATAAGCCCGTCATTATCGACGCCCCGATATCGGGAAGAATGGCCGAAGTTTACTTAGAGGCGGGTGCTTACGTCACGGCCACGACACCTTTGTGCCTTGTCATCGAGGACGGCCCCATCCGCGCCACCCTGCGCGTCCCCGATCCTGATCTCCGCTCCATCCGCCCCGGCATGGAGACGCTCCTGACCGTCCCGAACATCGAGGGAAAAACCTTTACCGGGACCGTGACCTATGTAACCCCGTTTATCGACTCGGAAACCAGGACGGGAGAGATTCAGGCCGAGTTCTCTAACAATGACTCATCCCTGCTTACCGGGCATGTACGGAAACGTTACCATTGTCCTTGACAAGAAGGAAGACACGCTGGTAATCCCGCTCTCCGCCCTCCTCTATGAGGAAAAGACGAACAAACCATACGTATATGTCATAACCGACGATCACGCCGTAAAGAAATCCGTCGAAACGGGAATTACGGGGCTGGACAGGATCCAGATTCTTTCCGGGATCGCCGTGGGCGACCGCGTCGTGATCACCGGGAAAGAAAATCTCTCTGCGGGGACCCCCGCCGTCGTGGTGAAAGATAACTGATGTAAGAAAACCGGAGCAGCCCATGATACGCTTTATTGTTAAGAATCCCCTTTTAGTCAACATGATCACGATATTCACGATGGTCCTGGGCGTATTCTTCGCCTCAAGGCTCAACCGGGAGGTCTACCCGTCCGTGGATTTCGGATTCGTCATCATCACCACCACGTATCCGGGGGCAGCCCCGGAGGTGATCGAAAAGACGATTACCACCCCGATCGAGGCCGCCATCGCCGGCGTCTCCGGAATCAAGTCCATGGAATCGACAAGCTCCGAAGGCGTCTCGATGATCACCGTGGAAGCCGACAGCTCCATCGAAGGCTATGAGCTTGACCAATTCATGGACGACCTGAAAGCCCAGGTGGATACCGTTACGGACCTGCCGGAGGACTCGAAGACTCCAATCTTGACCAAAAGACGGCCCCAGTTTCCGGTGGCGACCGTTGCGGTTGGCGGCCACGTCCCTGAAGAAACGCTGCGTTCCACCGCCAAGACTCTCCAGGACGAGCTTCAGGTCATCAATGGTGTCGCGACGGTGGACCTGACAGGCTATCGGGATCGGGAGGTTCATGTATATGTCGATCCCCTGCGCGTGGAGGCGGCGGGTCTCTCGTTGACGAGTATCGCCGACGCCATCAAGAAGCGAAACGTCGACCTCCCCGCCGGAAGTGTAGACGTAGGGCCAAAAGAGATCATGGTGCGCACCACCGGCGAAACGGAGACCGCCGAGGATGTCGGAAACGTTATCGTCGCGTCCGGAGCCAAGGGGGTCGTTTACGTCCGTGACGTGGCGACGGTCGTCGATTCGTTCGTGAAAGAGACCGTCATCGGGAGGCTTGACGGGAGCCGTTCAATAAACCTCCGGGTCACGAAGAATGAAGACGGCGATATCATCAAAATCGTCGAGGACATCAAGGCGCTCATCCAAGAAGAACAATCGAACATCCCCAAGGGCACCACGCTCAAATTGGTCCAAGACAACTCCAAATACGTCCAACGGCGGCAAAACACCCTCTTGTCCGACGGCATGATGGGACTTTTCCTGGTGGTCCTCGTCATCTTTCTCTTCCTCGGTTTTCAATACTCCATATGGTCGGCGATGTCCATCCCCGTTTCCTTTCTGGGGACGATGATCTACATGTACTTTGCCGGCATCACGATGAACCTGCTGTCCATGTTCGCCTTGATCCTCTCCCTGGGAGAGGTCGCCGACAACGCCATCGTCGTTACCGAGAACTACTTCCGATATCGGGAGATGGGTTATTCCAACTTCGACGCCTCGACCATCGGCACCAAGGAGGTCGCCATACCGGTTATAGCCTCCAAGGCGACCAACATTGCGGCATATATCCCCTTGCTCTTCTTGGGCGGCATTTTCGGTAAATTTCTCAAAGCAATTCCCGAGGTAGTGGTGGTCGCATTTCTCATCTCGGGGATTCAGGCGTTTCTGATGCTGCCTTCCAACCTCAACCAGTTCGTCAAGACGACCGTCTCCGAGACCAAGGACGATTTCAGGTCATGGTGGCCCCCTGTACGGGAGGCCTTCGGGAGACTTCTTGAGGCCACATTGAAACGGCGCTATCTCGTTTTCATCATCATTAACATCATCGCACTGATAACCCTGGTCATCGGTATGTTTTCCCTGCATTTCGTTCTCGAGAGGTAAGGGGCTCGAGGAATCGTTTACCGTCTCCGCGGCAAACCCCGTCGATACCAACCTCTCGGAGACGGACCGGATAATGAAGAAGATCGAGGCGATTGTTGCCGGCATTCCCAAGGATGAAGTCTCGTCGGTAACTACCTCGGTGGGCATGAAATCCGGGCGCCGGTTCGG
>CAWBYW010000011.1:0-158943 GCA_963792965.1 uncultured delta proteobacterium
CCGGGCTCTGCGAGCTTTCGCGGGAGCCGTCCTTATACCGCGGCAGCCCGGCGTTGGGCTGGACCGATATCATCCCACCAAACGATGCCGGCAGCGAGCCAAGCAGCTCGATCATCTTGCGCGGGCCGATGGAGCAGTTCAGGCCGACGACGTCCGCGCCGAGCTTTTCAAGCTCCGCAAACGCCCCCGCGAGCTTATCCCCATGGACGGTCGAGCCCTCTTCAGTGAACGTCAGCTGGCAGACGATCGGGATATCGGTCGTCTCCTTGCACACGAGCACCGCCTCCTTTGCCTCCAAAAAGCTCGTCATCGTCTCCAGCATGATGAGATCGACGCCGCCGTCGATCAGGGCCTGGATCTGCTCATGGAACGCGGCGTGCGCCGCCACCAGCGACAGCTTGCCGTAGGGGCTGATCAGCTCCCCCAGCGGGCCCACCGCCCCCGCCACGAATACCCTCGACGCGGCCTGCGCGGCGGCCTCCCGGGCGATCCGCGCCCCCGCCAGGTTTATCTCCCATACTTTCTCGGTCAGCCCGTGTTTGGCAAGCTCGTAGCGGTTTGCCGCAAAGGTGTTGGTCTCTATGATCCTGGCGCCCGGCCTCGATATACTCGGCGTGCGCCTTTCTGACCGCGTCGGGGTTGGTGAGGTTGAGGGCTTCGGGACAGTGCTACGCCGCCGGGCACTTTTGTGCGCAGATACGTCCCCATCGCGCCGTCGGCAAGCAACACCTCCTCGCGCAGCGCATCGAGGAACGCCGATTCGGGCCTTTTGGCCCTCTCCTTTTTTGCCGCCTCGGTCAGGTAATATCCCCTTTCGAGGTTTTCGTTCCGTACCCGCTCGTATTCCCGGTCCACGTCGATATTCCGCTCACGAAGCAGCCGCTCCAGCATCTCCACGGAATGCTCGAAGTCAACAAACTCGTTCAGCCACTTTTCGGGCTTTTCCTCGCTTCCCGTTATCTTTGTTCTGAGGCCCGTGAACTCCTGGTTGACCTTATCGAACTGCTCGGTGAGCCCGTAGGCGGTCTTAATCCTCGGGAAGTGGAAGAAGTCCGAGAGCCCGTTCTTGAAATGCCGCTTGAAGATCAGCTTATCGACGTACCAGAAGACGCACGCCAGGCAGAACTGGTTGATAAGAAACGCCGGGATGGTCGGTATCTTCATCATGTCGGAAAAGAGGTACTGGACAATCGCCCCGGCGATCCCCGATATCACGACCCATCTTCCGAACACATAAAAGAACCACTCGCGTGAAAACATTGTGATGACGCTCCTTAGGGAGTTAGGTTGCTCGGTGGAACTCGAGGACTTTACGGCCGCCAGATCGGCAGCACCAACTGCCCCTTGCTTTCGCCCATGATCGAGAAGGCGGTGTCTTTATCCACGAACTTGATTATCTCGTGGGGCCTGCCGTTTTTTCTGGAGATCACCATGAACTCACCGGATGAGAAGGGGTTCTGGCCCTGGTCGCGGAGCCACTCCATCGTCTCGCGGATCTTCTGCAGGCTGACGCGCGCCGCGCGCAGGTTGAAGATAACCGAGGCTTCCTGGATATTCTTCCTGGTCCAGAGCGTCGCCTTGCCGTGCTGGCCCCCGCCGCCCACGTCGATGAGCCGCTGTTCCTGCAGCCTCATCAGGCTGCGGTAGTTTACCCCCAACAGCTTTGCGACCTCGGTGCCGGGGACTGCTGCCTTTTCCATGATGCTCTCCTTTATTGGACATTGTTACATTGTCAATCTTACTCCTTGCAACGATACATGTCAAGGGGAAAAAGGGGAAAGCGGGGGGACACGGGGGAGGGGTATTCGGTGGAGTCGGGATAGTTATAATTACGGTGACGCCATACGTAGTCACTACTTCCGCGTCTAAACGGGAAGGTTACTAACTACGTACGGCGTCACCCTCATTCGTTGAGCGCGTCCGTCACCTTCTTGAGGGTCTTGATAAGATCCTCGGCCTCTTGTTGGGACAAGATTTGCAGGAGCTTCTGATTAAAGGCCTCGGTCGTCGGGATCAGGGCCTCAAAGATCCGCCGCCCTTCTTCCGTCGGGTAGAGCCGGAATGCCCTCCTGTCGGACGGGTCGGCTTCCCGAAGAATCAAATCCCTCTTCACCATACCGTCGATGAGGCGGGTAATCGAGGTCGTGTCCCTATTGGTCGCCCGTGCCAGATCGGTGATCGTCACTCCCGAATTGACGGTGAGGTAGCTCAGGGTGCCCCACTGTTCCGGAGTCAGATCATACCCTGCTTCGCGGATGGCCTTCTGAAAGCGTGCCCGCAGGGCGGAATTGGCCTTGTTTACCCGGTACCCGATAGCGTTTGCGATCAGCTCAAAATCCATCTACCGTCCTACAGGCCCCGTGCGAGAAGAAAGTGGTAAAGGCCGATGAGCGCGGTCACCAGCCCAAAGGTGAAAAAGCCCAGCCAGACCTTGGGAAACGAACGTCCCCACAGCACCACTTCCACGATATAGAAGAGGAAGAAGAGGAGCGCGCCACATGCCCCGACGTACAGCAGTAGCGGATTTGAGAGCAACAGCCCGATGAAGGCGGCGACGAACCCGATTCCCGTCAGAAAGGAAATGATCACCTTGGTGTTCACCAAGGGCAGGCCGGTTGACGGGGGGATTTCAGCGTGCATCTTGACCGCTTTCGCGTGATTGTTCAGCACCCTGATATTAACGGTATACATCACGGCCAGGATCGCCGTAAGGACTTCCACGATTATCTTTAAGATCATCGGTTCCTCCTCCATATAGATGTATCTACATATACTGTAGATACATCTATATGTCAAGAAAAAAGAGTCACTTCCGAAAAAAGTTATGCTAATCCGGTCGTGACTTTTTTCCCATGTAGACGAGTGCGAGACGGGGCGAGACCTGTTCCCTGCGGAATTCGCGGTAGCCGAGCTTCGTGTATAGGGAGATGTTCTTTTCGCTCTTGTCCCCCGTGAAGAGCTCGAATCGGTCGGCATGAGGGAAGCTTTTTTCGATCGTGCGGACGAGCTGGGATCCAATGCCGCGGTTCTGGAAGTCCGGGTGGACGAAGAGCCGTCCGATCAGGCACGTGCCTTCCTTCACGTGCGCCCGGACGGAGCCGATGATGCGCCGTTATCGACGGCCTTGAGAAAGAGGCGGGCGGCGAACTCGGTACGCAGAGCCTCTACCGTCTCCGTCAGCGGGGGAATGTGATAATCGCCGTAGAGGGCCGCCTCGTTCTGGTAGCAGAGCTTCTGAAGATCCAGAATAGCCGGGGCATCGTCAATGGCGGCGGGCTCGATACGCACCATGGCCTTCCTCCGGGAACGGGTGTGACAGCGACAGTCGGGTTTTGCCCCCGGCCTTTGCGCCGTTTATAGACTAGTGTCTTTATTGATAGCTCTCTTTATCTTTCTCGCCTGCCTAAGAGGAATACGGCCAATACTCAATAATATTCTTTCAACTATAGGAAATCTCTTTAGAATTCTTTGAATATAGAAGGCTATTATCACATATGTTGGTTCTACGAGCAAGGTGCGGACATCTTCGGATCGCTTTTTTTGTTCCTCTGTTTCTCTCATCCGATGGCTGAATCCGGCAAAAGCCTCCGGCAAGAACCTCAGATGTCGCGGCATCTGCTTGCTGTATGAAGCCAGCAAAGCCTGCATATTGTCGTAATATCTCGTGGACCTGATCATACTGCCCGGGGTTACGCGATACCAGTATTGTACTTCGGGAATGCAGGCTATCCTGCCTCCGGCGGACTGGACGTCAACAAACATCTTCCAGTCCTCGAGAGTGACCCCATACTCTTCGTGAAAATACCCGGCCTTCTTGAAAATCTCACTATTATAAATCCCGGTGGCGTCACCAAAGTGGTTCGTTATTATGCCGCTGCACTGCGCCTCACTGCCCCAGAATAGACCCACGTCATTATCGAGGTCTTCCGGCGAGGGTTCCCCATCGTCGCTGAAAAAGTATCGCATGCCGCCGGAAACGCAATCCGCTCCACTAAATTCTATCGCATCTACGAAACGGGTAATCATATTTGGCAGGGCGATGTTGTCATCGTCGAAGAAAACGACATACTTTCCAGTGGCATTCCGTATTCCATTATTTCGCGCAGCGCCTAAGTACTTGTTTTTCTGCCTGATAACCCGAACAGGACAATCGTGTTCAAGCTCATTTTCTATTCTATACAAACAGCTCCTGGCTTCTTCCGTCTTGCTCCCATCATCGATAATCAGGATCTCCTTTTTCCGGTAGTCTTGCTTTAGTAATGAAGACAAGGAATGTTTGAGAAATTGTGGGCGATCATGATGAACCAAAATGATGCTGACAAACGGTTTCTCTGACGATCCAATCGCCGTCCCGTTTGTCTCTTCCCCTTGCCGCTTAGGGCCCGCCCAGGAGAAAAATTCGTGCCATTTCTCGACCGTGCCTTGTTGAGTCCGGGAAGTCTTAACAGACGCGCTTCCGTCAAAATGGAGTGCTTTATCCTCTATAGTTTCTGCAAGGCCTTCCTTATTTGGAGAAAATGCGGCCTGGTTGATTTCAGGGGACGAAACACGTCCTTTACCCGCGCCGGAATCGAGATGGCTAACCATATAGGGGATAACTTGTCTGTACTCGGGAAGTCTCCACCCTTCCTCCTGAACCCAGTCTAACATATACTGACTCGGACTTACGACGAAGTCGGCCCTCTCGCAACATGACTGTTCCATTTCATAATGAGTCAGGTCATCTTCATTTTTTGGGAAAACTCTTTCTGTTCGATGGCGCCATAACGTGGGACCGTGTAGTAGTATGCCAAGCTTGGATCCTCGGAATGCAAGGCCGATCTCCTTGGCACAAAAACAAAAGAAGCCGTCTGCCGGCCGGTCTTGAAAAATGTAAACGTCAAAGTCGGTGTCTTTCAATAATTGATAGACACGATAGGGACGACGCTCTAAGTGGTGTGAGATCCTTGTGTCGTCGTGGACGCAGTTCAGCTCGATTCCCTTCTTTGCGAAGTCCCGTGTGAGCTTACTTTCTTTCTGCCCGGCGGCATCTTGGCAGCCGGTGTAATATATGGTTATATCGTAGTCCGCATGTTTCAAATTCTCACAGATATACCTGGTGGCGGTAGCGATACCGCCGCTTCCGTCTATGCCCTCCAACTGTCGCGTTATGAAACAAATTCGCTGTGCCTTCATACGGGTATCCGCCCTGTCATACGAATAAGCCTAAAGGAGGTTGTCCCGATCATAGTTGAAACGTGAGAAAAGCGCGGCGGCTCTCCCACAGCTTGCCATAGTGGGGTTGGGGAACCTTCGCAAACCGACCTGCCCCATTAACGATGATAGTGTTTAGGTTAGCAGAATTAAGGGGACACCATACTTAATTAACAGACTTTCTGCTTAGCTGTAGAAATAGTAATTAAGTATGGTGTCCCCTTAATTCGTCAATATACTCGACGGGGTAATCCGAGAGTTTCCGTATCGCATCCAGGACCGAGACCTTTTCGATATCCGAGACGGAGCGCAAGACTTCCTTTTTTAGGAACGGACACCGCAGCTTAAGAAGCTCGACCGGCAGACTGTAGACCGCGCCGTTGCCCGGGCCCGGCATTCCGTTTCGGTTCAGGTAGAGACTTTCCGGTATATAACAACCCGGCGCAACGTGATGTCTGCCGAGATAATCGTTCAGCCGCACTACCAAGTCTGTTTCCGCGGACGGCCCGGCGTCGGCTGTACGGATATCTTCCCAGAATTGACCGAACGCCGATGACATGACGACGGACTTCCCCAATACCAGAAAATAGCTCTGCAGACGAGGCGGCGCTGTCGCGCCGTCAGGAAACGCCGTTACTCCCCAGAACTCGGAGTCTTTCATTTTATCGAACATTTTCTCGAGCGGAAAGATCGGCCCGTAGCAGCTGTTGTCGGCCAGAATGACCTCATCATAGTTCGCCAGTTTTTCAAGCCCGTATCCATTGATACCGTCGCGCCACTCCCCGAAGCTTGCACCCGAATTCTGCCTCACTATTATCTTACTCACGAAGCCGGCTATTTTTTCCCGCTCGTGAACGGGAAGGTCACGGCTCGACACGAATACGATGTCGTCGCACATCTCCGCCATCTTCTTGATGTAGTAGGCGTCGCACTCTCGAATTACATTGTCTCTTTCACGATGGGCGAAGAAGAGCATTCTCTTTCTGTTTGGGACGTGAGCCTTGCGTCCGCCTTTTCCCGGCAGAGCCACCAGCGGCTTGTAGTTATTAATCCCGGCTATATATACCCATATTCGCTCCAAGACGTGGCCGAGCGCATAGTTTACCTGTCCGTGCTCCTTTTCGAAATCACGGTAGCCCAATCCGTGTTTGATCAACGGCAGGAATGCTTTCGTCCGTATCCAGAACATATTGCCCGCAGGAAAGAGGGGCCACTCGGGAAGCTTTCCCCTGTATCCGAGCTCATTTACGAGAGACTGACACCGTGCCTTGTTACCGACCCATCCGAACGAAACGCCCAGCAGGGGAAAATCCGGCGGGAAGACAATCCCTATCTCGGGCCTGTCAAGAAAGCACTGAAGGATGGATCGTACTAACTCCCGCGAGCCCAGGAGGTTATCCAGGAGATATCTTCTCCATAAATCACCCCACTGGATCAGAGACTTTTTCGTGTGTATGTGGCATATATAGTCGTAATTTGTCAGAAATTCCCTGCACCCCACGAGGAACGGCCCGATATCTCTTCCCCTGTTGGGAGTTATTATTATTTCGGTCCTTTGGGCGCAGCATTTGTCCGAGAAGAGTCCAGCGATCCGCTTCCTTTTTTCTTCTGTATCCGTTGTTATGAAACAGTCAAACTCACCGGGAATGTTGTTGATGTAGGACATGAACTCTTCGGCAAGGTCCGCGTGGAAGAGGTGCGCATGAACCATGACCCCGGGCGCGTCCTTTTTCGACCTCCCGAGGGGCGGCAGCGCCTCGAATTGATCGTGCAGCGGCATATCAAACAGGGCCCGGGACGTGGTGTTTATGTTTGCGTAGCCATATTTCCTGTCGGGCTCGAGGTAGATGCCTTCGGCCCATTCGTTCCAGGCGTTGATGAAGATGAGGCGCTCGTCCTGGTGAAAGTATTTCCTCGTGTAGTCGATGATATGAATCAACCATCGATAGTAGTGTTCGAGCGAATAGCCATGCCAGACGGAGAAGCCGTTTTCACGCCGGGGGGAATTGTCCCATCCGAGCATCGCCGTCCGAAAGATCGGTTTGTCGGGGCCGTCGGCAAAGGTGTTGCCCGCCACAACCTCGTTGACCATACTCTTGTAGTCTGGACAGGCTCAGCGTATCGATTGCGGCCCAGAGGCAGCCGATCATAGACCGGTGTCGTGGGACCGATCAGTTGCGGGGGTAATTCCACCTCCCTGTCGGCAATGCCGCGCACGTCTCTCTCAAAGGCCTCCCTGTAAGAGGTCCTCACCGAAACAACACAGATCTCGCCGAGCCCGTTGTCCCTGCACCATTGTCTCCACCGCTCGATCGTCTCTTTCGGCTCCGGAAGGTCATAGAGCTTGAAGATGAGGATGACGGGCCTGCCGTCTGCCTTGATATATCTCGGGTCGGTCAGGTATCTGCTCAGGTCCGAGATCAACGCTATGTCCCCCCCCTCGTCGTATTCCTGCCGCATGAGGACGCTCTCGTCCAACCCATCCCACGCCCGGGTCCAGTTATGGTTGGCCCAGCTGACGCAGTAGTTGATATCAATCTCCTTGTGCTCCAGCAGGAGATCGAGGGGTTTTTCCAGGAGACGCCTGCCGGAAAACCAGTAATAATGAAAGCAGAAGCCGTGGATTCCGTGCTCGCGCGCCAGCCGCGCCTGCTTCTTTATGACGTTGACGTCGCTCAGATCATAGTATCCGAAATCCGGGTGCGGCTCGCGCGGTTGGTACTGCCCCCTGAATCGTGGGGTCGTCTTGCGGGTATTGTGCCACTCGGTAAAGCCCTCGCCCCACCAGGCGTCGTTTTCGGGTATTCGGTGATATTGGGGAAGGTAGAACGCGATCGCCTTGAGATCCGTCTCATGACCGGAGAAGTCCTCGTTCGGCTGGTATTCGGACAGGTACGGCGGGACGGTATCCTCACTAATCGTCCGGTCGTCCTCCACAACCGGCACGCTTACCTGATCGGGCGGCTTGGGTGCTGTTGCCGACCGGTATGCCTCGAGGAAGAGCCTGAGAGGGATCCGGGCCTTCTGGGCCAGCCTCCAGGCTTTCGTGCCGGTAATAACCTCGATATCACCCTTGAGGCGGGCGATTTCCCCACCCTGGTCGTCCAGTTGAGCCCGCAGACCCTCCACCTCTCCCGCGAGGCGAAGGGTTTCCCTGTCGCGGTCGGAGAGCTGGGCCCGCAGGCCCTCCACTTCTGCCGTGAGGCGGGCAACCTTGCTTGCGCGATCGAACAACTGAGCCCGCAGCCCCGCGGCATCTTCGGTCGCCAGGCCGGGTTCGCTTGCGAGGTCGTCCCGCTCGCGTCGGGCCGACAGCTCCCTGCCCAACATAGAAAAGATGCCTTCGTAGAAGGGCGACCGGTTGAATGCCGTAACACAGTCCAGGAAGCCTTGACTCACACTCTTTCCGATGGCCGCCACCCCCAGGCCGTAGCCGTGCCTGAATTCAAACGAGGGATAGCTGCCCGATATCTCTTCCCACAGCCTCCAGACGCCGAAGTCGCGGTCGTGCACCTGTGTATCGTGTAACAGCATCACTCCCTTTTCACTCATTTTCGGCAGCCAGCTTTCGAAATCGTGCTTAACGGCATCGTAGGTGTGCAGTCCGTCGATATGCAGCAGGTCGATCGTCCCGTCGGAAAAATGGCCGAGCGCCTCGTCGAACGTCATCCGCAACAGAGAAGAGAAATCTCCATATCCTTCTCGTTGATACGCCTCCAGGTCCTTAAAGACCGATTCGTCGTAGAAGAAGGCCTGCTCGTCCCCTTTCCAGGTATCAACCCCGCAGCATTTCGTATCAATTTGGAGCGCC
This sequence comes from uncultured delta proteobacterium, assembly GCA_963792965.1. GTDB lineage: Bacteria > Desulfobacterota > Zymogenia > Zymogenales > Zymogenaceae > CAWBYW01. Next base: position 9,005 of record CAWBYW010000011.1, read on the forward strand.
GACACGGCCTGACAGAACGCATTGTATGAGTTGCCCGAGTGAACACCGAGCTCCACTAAAAGGCCGGGTCTTAAAATCTCAATGAGGAAGAAGGCAAAGGGGATATGCTCCACCCAGGCATATGGTGCTACAATTCTCTTTGGCTCCAACAAGATGCTTTTGAATTTACCGATATCGATAGACAATGTGTTGGCCTTTCCTTCGTGAGGTTTCATCCGGTCAGTCCCCTTTCGCCACTACGATATAGATTTCTTTAACCCTTATTGCGACAATCAAAAACCGATTCCAATAACGACCTCACAGGATGAACTTCTTCCTTAGAGAAAGGTTATCAGCGAGTTATGTATTCTTCAATCTAAAGATTGTGCCTGGTTATAAACTTCTTCGAAAATGAGATAGGCTTCCGTATCTTTTCCGCCAGCCTCCACAGCTTCGTGCCGGTTATGACGGCGATGTCATTTGTCAGACGAGCGATCTCGCCATCGCGCTGATCCAGTTGGCTTTGCATCGTATCGATTTTGGAGGTCATGCGGGTCAGATGCCGATCCGTGGTGTTGATCGCATCCTGCATGTCCCTCAGCCTGGATTGAAGTGCGGCCGTATCGCCGGGAATATCATCGTAGGGGCGGTGGTCGTCACCCTTGCCCGGGACGGTGACGTAATCCAGTCCGGGTATCGAGTAGTTCTCGATGATATCGAGGTTGACAACCTCGGCGACTTCACCCGTGACGATGCGTCGAGACTTTCTTGCTTTTTCTCCCTCGTATTTCTCAACGACGGTCACGGAATCGTAAAAGGAGACTTTACGTATCTGCCTGTTGAAGGATTTCAGGAAGGAAAGCTCCAGGGGCGCGATTATCTGCTCGGCGTCAAAATAGTCACAGTTCAGCGAATCAATCAATGACTTCAGCCACTCGATCGATGATCCCGCTTTTCGATAGCCCCCGGAAAAGACCCGAAGATAGCTGCAATGGAGATCTTCTATAAAGTACTTGCCGGACGGCTCGAGGTGGGGGAAAAGGAGGTTAAACGACGCGATGACATCTCCGCATTGATGCGAGCCGTCGTCGATGATGATGTCAAAGTCCGTGTCGACAAGATGCTCATCGAGAAAGGACTTATCGGTCGCGTTTCCGATAAGTACCTGAATACCTTCCTCGAAATGCAGTCCCCGGCATTTTTCGTCAATATCTATTCCGACTACCTGTGAACCCTGGGGCAAGTATTTGTTCCAGATTTGCAGGGATCCGCCGTTCTGAACACCTATTTCAAGGAGCCGCAGGGGCTTATTCCTTGCTAACAGATTTTGAAGCTCCGCTTCATATATTCCGATATAATGATCCCACTTATCCGACACATAGCCGTCATGTGTCATAAAGATATTCATCAATGATACCTTTCGCATTGTTCCAAATCCTCCACCCTGTTACCCTGTGCTTTTGGGTCCCGATTCGTCCACGCTGACGCTTACCGCGAGATTCCTTCCATGATAACGTAATTAGCCAGCCCCGTTAACGACGCCCGTGTTTATGGTTACTTCATAGGCGTATGTTTCGTGTCCACTGACTTTGCCCTTCTTTCCGAGCCCATTTTACATCAAATCCTGACTCTTGGCATAGACTCATTTCAGGGGGACGGATTGATTATACTTTACATGCCTTGTTTAAGAAACACGCCCGTCATCTGATATATGGGCGCAGATCCAGCTCCCTTTTCACGCCGCTGATGTCAAGCACTCTTATGACAGGGCCTGCTTTTTCCTCCCCTATCCCGGGAGACGTTAGAATCTCCGAAGTGCCGTCGCCGTCCAGGTCCGCGGTCGCTACGGTGAGCCCATGGTGGGCATCGAACGGGAAGGTCTCGAAGAGGGCCGAGCCGTTGCTTTTCAAGACCCTCAGATGCGCGCCCGAATAGGTATACGGTCCCGGTCCCGCGACGATTTCGTCGAGGCCGTCACCGTCGACATCGCCGAGGGCCGTGCTAACGCCGTAAAGGGCCCCCGGGATGAAGACTCTCAACCATTGGGACTGTATCGGTATCGTGGTGTCTCTGTCGAAATCGATAGCGATCCAGTATGTCTGATATGGGCTCACGTGAGCCGTCCCGGCCACAATCTCGTCTCTCCCGTCACCGTCGATATCTCCCGACGAAACGCCGATGCCGTGGCGCACCGTTTTATAGTATTCGATGTCGTCGATAAAGTCGTCCACCTGGAATTCGAGAAGCGGTACTCCCTTGCCGGTAAAAATCCTGATGACCGGACGGTACCCCTGCCCCGGCCCCATGCCGACGATGATCTCGTCCTTCCCGTCGCCGTTTATGTCGCCTGCCGCTACGTTCGCGCCGTATCTTTTGCCGGGAAAGGCGTAGAAGCTCGTGACTTCGGAGCCCGAACCCGTGAAGACCTTTATGAGCGTGTCGTTGTTGTGCCACGGTCCCCGTGCCGCAATGATCTCGTCTTTCCCGTCACCGTCTACGTCGCCCGCGCAGAGGTTGGCCCCGTAATACGATCCGGTGTCGAAGGCACGAAAACGGTGCAAGAGGACGCCGTCGCCGGTAAGCACCAGGACCTCCGTATCGTTTTGTTCGGCCGGGCCTTTGCTTACCAGTATCTCGTCCCTGCCGTCGCCATTGATGTCGCCCGAGGCCAGGAGCACGGCGTTTCCGTACGCGTCATATCTTTGGGCTCCCGGTGGGCCGAGGGCGTAGTCTTTCACCAGGCCCGGAACGAGCAGCCAGAGGGTAAGCATCGCCAGCGTGCCCTGCATGACTCCCAGCGGGAAGATATTCCTATTGCGAGAAAAAAGGTAACAGCACAGGAGTCCCCCGAAACCGGAAAAAAGCATGAGGCCCGTATTGGGCGCGTGTATCAGTGAAAAGATGACCGCGGCGCAGATAATCGCGGCGAGGTTGTTTTCGACCAGTTTCCGTAGCCGTAGATACAAGAAACTATTAAGGATAAACTGCTGGACGGTGCCCCAGAAGAAATAGCCCGCAAAACCCGCGAGGAGACGCCCGGGGTCGTGAGGTTTGTAGGTATCCCGGTAGAACAGGAAAATAGATACGATGAGCGCGACGCCGAAGAACGTTACGATGGACGTTTCTTTGGATGACCGCGATAGATTATCGACCCGGATCCCCAGCTCCTTGAGCGTGTCTTCGTGCACGAGAAAACTGCTGACAAACACGAGGAGACAAAGAAAAGACGCCAGCGCGCACAGGTACACCTTCCAGTAACAGAATTGCAGCACCCACACAATCAAGAAGACCCCACCCAGCACGGCGCATAGTTCGCAAAGCGTATATAGCTGCGGGCTCTTTTGATACGCTTCCCTCAGGCGCACTATCGGTTTCAACATAAATCGATTCCTTTAGAAAGCCTGTCGTTTTGCGTTAAGAGTCGTGGGTGGCCGGACTGACCTGCCTCCACGAACCATGTCGGCGTTTATAGTTCGTCCAAGGGCGTATGTTTCGTGTCCGCTTTCCCAAGACCGGGGGCGTGAATTTTGGGAGCCGGTGGACTGTTTCCGAGCGGACGACGCGGCCTGATCGTGTTATACTCTTTTCTTCACTCCTCTGTCAAGACCTGAGCCTTTAGGAGCGTCTGGACCCTCTCATCATTTGGCGGCTCATCTATGACCGCGCCCCCCTTCCCGAGTCAATTTAGCATCGAATCCTGACTTTTCGCATGGACTCGTTTCGGGGGGGCGGGCCGGCTTGCGTGGCGTTTTCGCTTGTCTTCCGCCGGTGATAGGGATAGAATTTACTGCAGAATCAGGGACGTGAACAGAATCGAGCGAGTAGAAGTGGGTCTTCCGACGAGGACACTGAACTGAATGCCCACATGTCGGTGGTTGATACGGGGAAAATCAGATAACAGGTAAAACCACGCAGCCGTGGCGATGCCCTTGGGAAAAGATGAGGATAAGTATATGAAAAAACTATATGTCTTTGGGACCCTTGCCCTGTCGCTTCTCATGGTCGTTTTTTCCGGTGATGCCTTCCCGGTTCAGGCAGGTTCGCCTTATACGGCGAAGGTCGTATCGACCCACGGACAGGTGGACGTCAGATACGCGGGAACGGAGACGTTCGTTGCCTTGTCGCCGGGGGATGCCCTGGGAACAGGGGACGTCATCCAGACCGATAGCGAGGGAAAAATCGAGCTGAAGCTTCCCGATGGAAGCAAGCTCGTGATAGGGGAGAAGAGCCGTATCGTCATCAGGGAGCTCGGGGAGGTGGAGGTAACGAAGGCAACGAAAACCACCTTCGAGCTTCTCGCGGGAAAGATCCGGGCGATCGTCAATCCATTCGTTTCAAAGGATTCAGAGTTCAATATCATGACGAACAACGCCACGGTGGGTGTGCGGGGCACCGATTTCGGCGAGACCTATAACCCGGACGTCGATACGACGTATGTATTGGGGATGACGGGAACATTGTGGCTTTCCTTGAAGCACTTTCCGGAAATGCCCCCCGTAATCATCGAGGAGGGTCACGAGCTATTCATCTTTGGGATGAACAAACCGGAGGCGCCGTCCGTGGCGAAGAAAGAGACGATCGACGAATTCCTCAAGGGGATGGACGTCACGGAGGAGGGAGGGACGGGCCTAACCAACCCTATCCCCGGGCGGCATGGTGGGGATGGCAAGAGCAGAGGAGGGGGCGGTCACACATATTGAGTGAAGACACGAGCGAACGTTCCCGATGGAGGTAAGCTCGTGATACAGGTCGACAGCCCTGTCATCATCAAAGAGGTGAACTCCCCTTCTCTCCGAGTCGATTTTACCTCGAGTTCCGCGTCTTAACGTGAGCTCGTTTTAGACGGCGGGTCACTTCTTGTCTATCTTCTTTTCATCCAACGTGCTGCGCAGGAAGGCGAAGCCGGGCGTTATGGACTCGGTCAATCCCATCGGCAGCAGCGTCTTCACCGGTTGGCCCATATTTTGGTGTCCTCCGGATTTGAACAGGTTTTCCGTCACAGTAGTTAGCATTGATGCGGGAAACCCGATACCGATCTCATGGTCATGGATGCCGGCAAAGCTCCGATCGCCCATGCCCGGGATAACCACCTGAGGCCGTCCGGTAATGAAAGGGATGAGTCCGCCCTTGACGCAGCTTTCTCCAAACCCCTCGAATGATGAGGTAACCGGACACGTATAGTCGAAGGTCAGAGCGTGGATGATATGAGTGATATGTGTTCCATCGCCATAAACAAGGATGGTGTCAGGCTCCAGCAACGTGCCGGCAAGCGGTGAACAGACAAAGCCGATATAGTGACGCGTCCGGCTCAAAAGGTCCTGTCCGTCCGGCCCACCGAAGATCCTCGTGGAGAAGGCGTAGCGATTCTCTTCGGCTTTCCGATCCATATGCCATCCCTGGCGAACCTGGCTTTCTATAAAGTCCTCCGCGGATGAGTCGACCCACCGGTGCATTGCCGACGCAGGGACGCAAAAGTTGTCCTTTTCGGTCATCGCAGTATGCCAACCCCACCGGCGAGAGTAGGTGAAAGCCTGGCAGAGACTCCATTTCTGTCCGGCAACGGACGGGCGGATGACCTTTTCAGGGATTTGGTCCTCGGACTTAATATAGGTGATAGCCAGCGGACTGGTCTGCAAATGCAGTTGATGAAACAAATCGTTTCCCGCCTTGTGGTACGCTTCGAGATTCATGTGTCCTCCTGACAAGTCTGATAACGATTATCATTACGTGATAGAGGTCCTTACTGCCGGACAAGGGTCATACCTTATTGATCCGGCCCAAGCCGGTTCACGGACTTATTTGCGGGGGCAAGGCGATAGCATAAGTATTCTTTTTTAAGGGCCGAATGATCGACACTTACACAAGATCCAGGGGTCGACTTCCCACGTTTCGTCAGGGGCTTATCCGGTTCCCGGCGCTACTTGAGCCGAGTACACGTAATACCCCTCTGATACTCCTGAAGCTCGGCGATTTTATTCCGATCGCTGATGAACATCCGAAAGAGGACGATCCCCTGATCTCCCGGTGCCCTGACGACGATTGCGCCCTTTCTATCGGGAGCCGTTTCGTTCGGCCCGATGAGGACGACTTCGAGCTCGCTGGTTGGGATATCCCGGTCGTCGATGACGAAGAAGTTGTTGGTGTCAAGATCATACATCGCCATAGACCAGTAGGTGCTCTTCGGGACAGGCGCTTTGATAAGGAGAGGATATCGCCCAACATCGAAAGATATCCCCGAGTAGAGGAGGTCGGGAGAGGGCATGACTATCTTTTTCGACTCGGCGTTCACCGGTTCATTGTGGAGAATCTGGTTTTTATCAACGCCGGACTTGTCCTTGATACGGAGCGCCGCTCCTATCATAATGATCCTGGGGAAGTAGTGGACGACAAGGAGGTGGAAGAAGATCGAAAGGACAAGGGTTACGACGATATAATGGATCCACTTCTTCTTCATCGGCAGTCCTCCCTGATGATTCGGGGAAGCTTCGCCGCTTCAGGGTGTTCGTAATATTCTTTTGCGGGGTTATAGAGCCGCAGGCAGATGAAGAGCCGCTTCTCCCGGCCCGTGGGGAGCGAATTTCCCTCCCGGGGCGTCCGGGACAGGTAGATCGTGTACTTTCCATCCCCGGCTTTGGCTATCTCCTGGTTAAATGATTAGCGGTTTTGATCGTTTGGGATGAGAAACTGATCGTGTCCGTAGACGGTGATGCTCCACCACCGCGCATTGAGCGGCTCGCCCTCGATCCGAAATGCACATTCGGAGGTGAGCGGATTCCCATTGTCGTCGGTTTTGGCGTAGTAATAGATCGTCTCGGATCTCTTGAGCGACATAAGTCCATAGAGGGCCACGTGTGCCTTGGTATACATCCCCGCTTCCTCGCTCCCGAGGGTGAGGTTCGTCCTCCACGCTCCGTTAGTAATCCACCCCGTATCGCCGAGATAATTTATCGCGAGATATGCCGATCCCGTTCCGAGCACAAACGAGACCGCAAGGACGGCGAGTCCTATGAGAGCCTTTTTAACATGTTTCATGAATACCTCTCGCTCATGCTGATATACCCCGCTAACGGCACACGTGTTTAAGTCAGTCCGTAAGCATGCTTCTTTTCTTGAGCTTCCGAAGACCGGGGAGGGTGATTTCGGAAGCGAGGGGCCGGTAGCCAAGAGAACTGTGCGAGCTGATAGTCTTATACTCTCTTGGCCGCTTCCCTGTCAAGACCTGAGCTCCCGTCGGCGTATCGAAAGCCACACCTTTGAGCGGCTGATCCGTGAGGTTCCCATTGAAGGAGTCGATGTGCGGAACAAATGGTCAGTTACACACTTCTGAAGGCACTCAATAGGGGACACTCAAGGAAACGGGGTCTGTCAGGACTACGGACCCGACCGTCAAATCCTACGGGAAAATATTTGGGGGAGAAAGCCGGAACGGAAGGGGCAAGTCTCAGGGGGCACATGCATCATGCGGTGCCGGAGCAGTTCTTCCCGGGAGTATGTATCGTTACTATTTTGCCTGCTCCCAGTCATCCGATTTGAAGACCCAGCGGCCGCCTTCGTACTCGTACGTGAGGGTGTGGGTCATCGATTTGGAGTAGACCAGGCCCGTGCTCTTAAAGGCGGCTTCCTTGGTGGGATAGAGGGACGTGATGTATTGGACAACCGTGTAGGAATAGGTCCCCATGTACGGGGATACGATGGAATCCGTCTTGACGATATTATAGTCGTACAGGAGGTTATCTCTTTCGACGGTCTTGCGCCACCCCTCGCCGGCCGTCGGCGCGGTCGGGCCGCCCTTGTCGGCCCCGGTCACCGTCTCCTTGGTGAGGCTGTAGTTCTCCTTGTCGCGCTCGTCAGCGATGTGCTTCATGATGACCTGCTCGAATTCGCCTTTGATCTGGTCCTCGCTCTTGGTCGTCATCATTCGATAGCCCACGAGGGCGGCCGCGGCGACGATGACAACCGCAGCGGCGGCGACGCCGAGCCTGATCATCACTTTTCGTTTCGGCGACGTGGAGGAGAGACCCTGGAGGGGGACGGCGGCGTCCTCGGACGATTTGGGTTTCTCAATGGCGAAGCGGTTCTTGCACTCGGGGCAGGTAACTAATTTGCCTTCCTCGGGGATCAGCTCGATGCTGATGCCGCATTGATAGTGACACGATGGGCAGGTTACCTTCATCGCTTCTTCCCACAAATCCGTTATATTTTTACTTATTTTAGTGAAATATACAAATATTTTAACGAAAAAACAAGCAAAAAATAGCGGTCAAAAAAAAGCGTCCACACCTCGCTCGGGAGACGAAATGTCAGGCGACCTCACGCGTCTGCTCCGGTCACGCCTCGCGTCATTTATCCTGTGGAGCGCTCCCGGAGCTTTCGTACCTCGCCGACCCGGATGGTTACCTTCTGGTCATCAAAATATTCGAGGAGAGGGATCGTATACTTCCGGGAGGCGTTGGTGATGTCCTTGAACTGCTGGGTGGTTAGCTCGCCCGTCTGTCTGAGGTGGGAGGTGAGCCGCTCCTTGAGGTCGGCGATGACGCGCGTCCCGAAGTAGAGATTATCCTTCACCCGAACGATCCGGCCCTCACGCGCGGCCACGCCGAGGAGCTTCTTTATCTCCGGCTCCGGGGCGCCCAGCTGTGCTGCCAGCTCCGTTGTTGTCGGTGGGGTGAGTCCGCCGCCGACGACGGCGCGCTGCGCCCGGCCGACCAACTCCTCATCCTTTTTGACCAGGTGCACCTCGTGACCGAAGAGCGCCACCCGATCGCCCGTAAGCGTCACCTTCTTTCCGGCGACGAGGTCCGCAAGGAGCCTCACGAAGAGCCTGCCGTCCACGCCCCAGGGGAGCGAGCCTGAGAGCTGTTCCTTGTTGATTCCTTCCTCGGTGGGGTTTTTCTCGTGATATTCGGCTACGGCGCGCGGCGCCGCCTCAAGGAGGCGGGCATAAGCCGCCGCATCGAGCCAGCGCGCCTTCTCCTTATCGACGAGGACCGCGGCGTTTGCCGACGCGAGGTTTGAAAGGATCGGAATGGTGGAGTCCGGCGATATTCCCATCCGTTTTGCGAGGTCGTCGACCGTCACGCCCGCATAGCCCGTGTCCTTCAGGAAGACGTGAGCTCGCTCCTCGGGACTTCCGAGGGCAAGCGTCGAGATGTCCTCGATGATCTCGTCCTTGAATCTCTTATGTTTGCGGGGGACTGCGTTGAGCACCTCGCCGCCCCCGATGGTGATGACGGGAGAGAGTAGCCGGACGACGAAACGGTCACCGGGCAGTGCCACCACCGGCTCCGAGAGCCGAATCTGGACGAATACCTCCCGGCCGGGCTGGGCCTCTTCGTCGTCAAGCAGCACGATGTTACCGACGATCTCGGCGGTGCCGAGGTAGAACTTCACCTGCTGCCGGTTCTTGAGATTTTTCGTGTTGTCGGCAAGGTAGAGGAGGCGGGCGTCGATCATATATGAGGGCTCGATCGAGCCGGGAGACACGAGGACATCGCCCCGGGCGATCTTGTCTGTATCGATCCCCGAGAGGTTGACGGCCGTCCGTGTGCCCGCGGTCGCCTCACTTTCGGCATTTCCGTGCACCTGGATTCCCCTCACGCGGCCCCCCAGACCTTTGGGCATAACGGCCACGTCCTCCCCCACGCGCACTCCCCCGGAGGTGAGGGTGCCGGTGACGACGGTGCCGAATCCCTTTATCGTGAAGACCCGGTCGATCGGGAGCCGAAAAATGCCCGACGACCGTTTCCCCTGGATCGATCCTGCTATAGTGTCGAGGGCCGCCACGAGCTCCTCGATGCCGTGGCCGGTCACCGACGAGACCGCGATGATCGGGCAGCCCTCGAGGAAGGTCCCCTTTACGAAATCCTGTACTTCTTCGTGGACAAGCGTGACCATGTCGGGCTCGACCATGTCGATCTTCGTGATGACGACCAGTCCCTTCTGTATCCCGAGGAGCGAGAGGATGTTCACGTGCTCCGTCGTCTGGGGCATGATCCCTTCGTCGGCGGCGACGACGAGGGCCACCAGATCGATCCCGCCCGCCCCCGCCACCATGTGCCGGATGAACTTCTCGTGGCCGGGGACGTCCACGATCCCGAGGCGGGCCCCGGACGGCAGATCGAGGTGGGCAAAGCCGAGCTCTATCGTGATCCCACGCTCTTTTTCCTCTTTGAGACGGTCGGTATCGATGCCGGTGAGGGCCTTAATAAGGGCGGTCTTGCCGTGATCGATATGCCCGGCGGTCCCAAGGATGAGTCTCTTCATCGCTCTCTTCCGTAACATTCTTTATGGGAGCTTCCCGATCAACCCTTCGTCTTCAGCTCGCCGCCGATACTCCATGCCTTTCCCACGAAATCGCCGACGGAGTAGTAGCGATTCAGCCCCATGCTGAAGATGAGCGGGTTTACCTTCTCAATGTCGGGAAGGCCTTCTGTGAGACAGGCGTCGTCACAGAAGACCGAGACGATCTCGCCGATGAACGCGACATCAACCGCAAACTCGATCGTCTGGATCAGGCTCACCTCAAGGTTGAGGGGACACTCCTGAATCAACGGGGCGGTCCCGAGCTTGCCGAAAAATGTGGTAAAGAGCGCGGATTTATCGACGCTCTTGCCCGAGACGAGCCCGCAATAGTCGGTCTTGACCACAAGCGGCGCGGAGGGGATGTTGACGGAAAAGGACTTGGTATCACGTATCCCCATCGTCGTATGGTGGTTTTTGTTGAGGGCAACGGATACCACGGGGGGACGGGCGTTCATCATCCCGACATAGGCCGCAACCATGTAGTTGGGTTTGCCGTCCGCCATCGCCCCCACGAGCGTGGTGGGCATGGGAAACAGATAGGTGCCCGGTTTGATCTCATGTTTCATGGGTTCCTCGGGGATAGGGATTATTGGACCGCGGCGCGTCGGCCGGTGCACGCATTCGGCATTGTAGCGGATTTCAGGCCGTCATGCAAGACAATCCGGGGTCGGGCCTCAAGGCCGTCTGTGGCCCGCGCGTAAACCGGGTGGCCGCGCCCGAAAGAGCGTGGAGGCCGGTATTTGATTTGAGCCGGCTCACTTTTTCTGAATTTGATCGCAATAAAACGTGAGCGGTGCTGTTTAATAGAGTGATGGGTCGCAACGTATCGCACTCGTGGGAGAAATGATGGCAAGAAAGACCGGAGGATTTCGACCGTTGCAGGGAGGGCACCCGCGTGGTGAACAATGGCCGTGGAAGCGTGATGCAGCTTTACTATTAGAAGAATATAATCGTCCGTCAATGTCCCGGTAAGGTTAGTCGATTATCATGCACGCACAACAATGGGGGAGGACCGAGGGGAAGCGTTTCGATTATTTTTACGGGAGGGGTCGGTTGCATCGGTGGCTGGAAATGTGACAGCCGTCACTTTTTGGCCACATTCGTCCAAGAAATCAGGAACAAAGCGTGATTCACATCATCTAATAGAATATAAAAAAGAGATTCATGTTAGCTACATCACACAACCGGCGCCTAAAAGATTTTATAAGGATAGCTATCAATAATGTCATCGGATACCTTGAAAACGCAGGAAACGTACATAGATTATTGTAAGAAAAATGCAGGGCATCAGACGGGGATTTCTTCATCGCTTGACCGCCCACAGATGGTAACGGAGGTGGGTAATATGAAATCGATTGAATACGTACAGAGAGAGGAACGAAACATTGAATCCCTCCTGGAGATGCTGGACCAGTCCACGCAGCGCATCGAGAACAGCAAAGACGTTCCTCCCTATATGCTCAAGGAAATCATCGAGCTTCTTCAGATATATATCGACAGCTCTCATAGGGTGAGAGAAGAGATGATTCTGGCGTACCTCGGCAACTTCGGGATGGACGTCCCCACCGAGGAGTGTGACGAAATACATGGCAGCATTAAGAAGTACGAACGGTTTCTGCTGAGGGTCGTGGAGGCCTACGACCTCGGGTATGAGGGGGCAAAGAGCGTCTTTGCACACTACGCCAAGCAGTATATCTCGATCCTCAGGCAGCACATCAAGCTTGAAAATGAGCTGCTTGCCAGGTGGGTCGACGATCAGGAACAGCGGGACGGCGAGATCCTCAGGCGGATCAAGAAAGTCGACGGCGGCGCGAAAAGGACCAAGGAGCGCGGCCTGATTCGGATGGAAATGCTGAGAAAGGAGCTGAGGACCGTGGCCGCCTAACGGAGGGGGGTGGCTCAACGGATCGGTCATGTTTATATATATTTCCGGCACGACAAGAGATGAAGGGGGGCAAATGCCCCCCTTTCTTCGTGTGCGTCGATCACCGGGGGGGACGCTCGGGCCCAAAATCGTCCGGGAGTCCTCTCGGATCGATGGGGACAAAGGAGAAATCTCCAAACAACGATTCAATGGTGAACATGACGGGTATGCCCAGATCGTCGACGAGCACGAACCCGTCTCCGTCGGGCCCTTTCATCATCACCCGGCCCGCCCTGACCTTCTCAATCCCAACCGTAATTTCCTCCCATCCCACGAACCGATAGGTCATCCGCACGACCTTCCCCTTGCTCAACGAGAGGACCCGAAGTCTCACGGGGTCCTGTTTTCCGACGATCCGCGTCAAGAAACGGTCGGCGTCGGTCCAGTCGAATTCGTCGGGCGAAAAGACCTTCTGGTCCTCCCTTCCCCTTTTCACGAGTGTGAGACGGACGACGCCATTCTCGCCCCGCTCGGCGCGCCGCTCCCACGCCCTTCCGTTTACCTCCCCTCGCGATTCCAGCGTCCTCATGAGCCCCGCCTCATCCCAGTCGACGCCGGCCCGCTCGTAAAAATGGATCGTAAAGGGACCTAAGCCCGCGGTAAACTCACGAACGCCCCTCTCGCTAAGGAGAGTCCCATCGGCTGTTTTGGTCCAGGCGAAGCGGGAGAGGGAGTGGCCGATCTCGTTGTCTCTGAAGACGATCTTCCATGCATAGGTGAAGGGGGTGGGCACGTCCTGAGCACAGAGGGGGGGAGGAAGGGCCAGGACAAGCAGGGCTGCAATGATCGTCGCGAGCGCCCGGATCTTTGCCCGTGAGCCTCTCACCGTCTGCCGCGGCCCCCTGGCCGGCCCAGAGAAGCCAGGAAACGGTCCACTTCCTTATTGAAGCGCTCGGCCGCCTCGATGAACGGGAGGTGACCGACGCCCGGAATGATCACGACGCGTGACCGGTCCCCCATCGCCCGCCGGGCCAGATCCGCGCCGGCGCGGGGAAGCACCTCGTCGTGATCCCCCCAGACAATCAGCGTCGGCGCGGCGACTTCGCGCGCCCGTCGTCTGAGGTCCGTCCGCAAGAGCGACCTGGCCATCATGACGAGGGCCATGATCCAGAGGTCGTGATCATCCCGTATCTTCATCGCTTCGTACCCCTCGATGATCTGTCCGATGAAGGGGTGGGATTTGTCGGCAAAGAAAGTCGGCACTCGCTCTTCAAGGCGCCGGGTCATCGCGGCGATGACCTTATGTCTTGGGAAGAGACGGAGCTGAATATCGATGAACCGCGACATGAGGGGCTGCCTTCCGGAGAAACCGCCCGGCGCGGCCAGGACGAGGGTGGAGACGAGGTTGGGCCTAGCTACCGCCGTCTCCAGGGCGATCGTTCCGCCCATCGAGCTCCCCACGAGGACGGCCGGTCCCAGATGCAGCTTTTCGATGAGCTCGGCGACGGCGCGCGCCATGAAGGGGATGTCGTAAGGGACGTCTTTCTTCTCCGAAAGGTAGTACCCGGGATATTCCAGTCCGATAATCCGACGGTGTCCGGCAAAATAGGGGTAGTTCTTTGTGAAACAGCCGAGGTTGACCGAGAAACCGTGGAGGAACACCATCGGAGTGCCCTTCCCTTCGTCGATGTAGGCGCAGTCGTGGCCGACCAGCGAGATCCGTTTTACCGGATAGGGATAGAAATTCGTGAGGGACATAGCGCTCTCCCCTCTCAAGCGGGCCCGCTGAAGGTGGTCCGAGGGTCCGTTTCCCTACGCATGCATGCGCGCGATGCGCTTTTGGATCGCTTTATAGTCGCGCGGGAAGAGGTGTATTGCGATGACCCCCACCGCGACGACGAAGAGATATGCCGCAGGCAAAATCAACAGGCCGTTGACCAGGGCCCCCGTCCTGTCGCTGATGAGCCCGACGAGCCAGGGACCCACCGAATAGCCGATGCCCGTCTGCACCAACAGCAATAGTGCCATCCCCACGCCGCGATCCCGCGGCTCCACGAGATCAACGATAACGGCCGACAGGATCGGGAACATAGCCACCGAGAGGATGACTGCGAGGAAGATTGCCGGGATCAACAAGGCGTTGCTGACCACGAAGTAGCTTGCGATCATGAAGGGGATGGCCAGCGCCGCCGCGATCGTCTGGACCTTGAGCCGGGCGGTCTTGTCCTTCCGGAACCAGAGATCGGCGACGATCGCCCCGCCGAGGGCCCCCACGAAGCCGCCGACGAGCATCGCGATGCCGGCCAGTCTCCCCGCCGCCGCCAGGTCAAACCCCCGCTCGCGGTACAGGTAAGTGGGCATCCAAAAGGCGTAGCCCTGGGTCCCGAGCTGGATAAGGGCGGTGGCGATGTAGTGGAAAATAAGCGTCCTGGTGGAGAGAATCTTCCTGATTTTCGTGAAGAAGTCCTGGGAGGATATCCCCTGTCGTTCTTCCGTGAGACCGTCCTGGGCTCCTCGCACCGGGTTTTTCGTCAAGAGGATGAAGGGCACAAGGATGACGCCGGGCACGGCGCAGAAGAAAAAGGTCTTCTGCCATCCGTATTTTTGCGCGAGGATCCCCCCGACGATCAGGCCGACGCCGGCCCCAAGCGGCACCCCCATCTGGAAGACGGCGATGGCGATCGTCCTGACCTTCTGCGAAAAATAGTCCGAAAGCAGCGACACGCCCGAGGGGTGCGCCGAAGCCTCGCCGGTGCCGGTCACGGCCCGTGCGGCAAAGAGGCTCCAGAAGCCGCCGGCAATTCCCGAGCAGAAGACGGCCCCGCTCCAGAACACGATGCCGGCCGACAACACGTACTTCCTCACAAAGCGGTCCACCGCCGCGCCGATCGGGAGGGCCATGACGGCGTAGAAGAGGGTGAACGCGAGCCCGCCGATGAGGCCGAGCTGGGCGTCGGTGAGGAGAAAATCCTTCTTGATGAGGGGAGCAAGGATGCTCACGACGCTGCGGTCCATGTAGTTGACGGAGTTGACAAGGGCCAAGATGATCAGGGCGTAGATGGCTGAAGACTTCGTGACGGAAGAGGGGGTATCGGACATAGGAGTTCTCCGTTAAGAGATGAAAGCCACGATACTATACTTTGAATTATGCCGCATGTCAACTAATCGGTGGGTATCTCCCATCACGTGCTCCCGACTACGCCCACCTGACCGTCTCTCGCTTCTTCGGCGTTCCCGACAGGCGCCCACGTACATGCTCCGCCTCGGGAAAAAAGCGCATCGGCGACAAACGCGGAGACACCCGGCGGACTCACCCCGAGGTCGCGCGTGAGGGTGCGGGGAAAAAAGAGGTAGTCCGATTTCATCGTCCGCGCGGGCCAGTAAGACAACAATATGTGAACTATATCACAGACCTTCGCATCGTGTGGAATAGAGTAATCTTGCCCCTTTTTTGTTTTCATTTCTTGACAAGGGTGTATAATTCTAATATTAAAAAAGAGACCAAAAGAGGTTTACGTCTTTCAGCATTATTAATTATATCTGAAAGGAGTTACACATGCCTGATAAGATTACCGAAGTGACCACGAAAAGCTGGGGGGGCAAGATCATGGACTCGATCAAGGGGGTCGTGTTCGGCATCGTGCTCTTCTTAGCGTCGTTCGTGGTCCTCTGGGTCAACGAAGGGAGCACCGATCTCTCAGTGGTCGCAAAGGGTTCGGTGGTGGCGAGTCCCACCGCAGTGGATACCGCGGCGGAGGGGAAACTCGTCTCGATAACGGGGATGCTTCAGTCCAATGAGACGATCGGCGATCCCGAGTTCCTCAATCCCGGGAAATACCTGACGCTCACGCGCAACGTGGAGATGTACGCCTGGGTAGAAAAGAGCGAGTCGGAGACCAAGAAAAACGTTGGAGGGAGTGAGACCACGACCACGACCTATACCTATGCGCAGGAATGGACGTCCAACCCAGCCGATTCGTCGACCTTCAAGGATCCGACCGGACACACCAACCCGCAGATGCAGTACCAGAACCAGACCTTCACGGTGTCCTCGGCCTCCGTGGGTGTCTACCCGGTA
Source organism: uncultured delta proteobacterium (assembly GCA_963792965.1). GTDB lineage: Bacteria > Desulfobacterota > Zymogenia > Zymogenales > Zymogenaceae > CAWBYW01. The sequence goes on from CAWBYW010000011.1 coordinate 25,228, forward strand.
GACGTCGCTGATATGTCACTTCCCAACCAAACGGACGTCGTCCTGAACACCTCGAGCGTTACCCCGAGATTCTCGGGGATGGTAAACGGCAATTATATCTACATCAAGCCGGCGGGGTACGGGCCCTACGGCGCAAACACCGCGCCAACGGTCGGGGATCTGCGTATCCACTATACCGCGGTCCTCTCAGATCTGAATGTAACGGCCTTCGGGCTCATCCAGGGCGGCAAGCTCGTCCCGTATATGTACAAGGGCAAGGACAAGCTCTACCACGCGCGTCCAGGGACGAGGGACGAGGCCATCGCGGCCCTCGCGTATGAGCACAGGGTGACCTCGTGGATCTGGAGACTCGTCGGGTTCTTGATGATGTGGATCGGGCTGACGCTGTGCTTCGGGCCCATCAACGCAGTGCTTGACGTGCTGCCGTTCCTCGGAAGCGTCGGCCGCGGGCTCATCGGGGTGGTCATGTTTGTGGTGGCGCTTGTGTTGTCGCTTGCCACCATCGTCATCTCGATGATCGCCCATAACATCATCGCGCTGATCATCACGATCGTGATCCTGATCGGCATCGTGTTTATCATCGGCAGGGCGATCAAGAAGAGGAAGGCCGCGCCCTCGGGACCTGCCCCGGCGATGTAGTGCACCTCTGGTTTTTGGACTCAACGGGCGGGGGGACGGTCCCCTGCCCGTTTTACTTTTTAAGAGGAACAGCATGGGTATCGGAGGAGAGTTCCAGGAAAAGACAAAATATATCCGGGGGAAAATACCGGAGGGATTTTACGGCGGCGGTGCCGTGAAGCCGTTTAAGACCTACCCGGACGCCCCGGTCGTCGGGTTGAGCCGCCCCGCCGAGTCGGGGGGGATGGGCCTCTGGGAGGCGCTTAGAAAGAGGAGAAGCAGAAGGAGCTATGGGGGCGCGCCTCTGACGTCCGGGGAGCTCTCTCAGCTCCTCTGGGCGGCCTGCGGCGCAAGCGAGCGAATCGGCGGTTTTCTCTTTCGGACGGCGCCTTCCGCCGGGGCGCTCTTCCCCATCGAGACCTACGTAGCCGTCAGGGTCGTGGCCGGGCTCGAAGGGGGCCTTTACCATTATAACGTGGCCGACCATACGCTCGAAGAGCTGAGGAAGGGCGATATCTCACGAGAGGTCACCAAGGCGGCCCTCGGCCAGCGGATGGTGGAGACGGCCGACGCCGTCTTTTTCTTCTCGGCCGTTTTTGATAGGAGCGCCGTCAAGTACCTTGAGCGGGCCTATCGCTACGTCTACCTCGACACGGGACACATCGCCCAGAACCTCTTTCTTGCGGCGACTGCGCTGGGGATTGGCGCCTGTCCGATCGGGGCGCTCTTCGACGACGAAATCAATAATGTCCTCGGTGTGGACGGGCGCGGCGAGGGCATACTCTACATGGCTTCGGTGGGGAGGGAGCCGTAGACGAGAGGGGAAAGATACTCTGCCCCCGGGCGGCCCTCTTGACAAACCCCGACCGGGTGTTTAGATTAGTGGAAAAATGCGCGCGTATGCGCGCGGCCATTAAGGAGAGAACGGTAACATGATCAGACCGGAAAAATTCACGACAAAATCCCAGGAGGCGATCGCGCAGGCGGAGGATATCGCCGCCCGACACAACAACCAGCAGATCGTCTCGCCACATCTCTTGGCGGCGCTGCTGGCCCAGGCGGACGGGGTGGTCGTCCCGATCCTCAAGAAGCTCGGCGCCTCAGTCGAGTCCCTTTCGCGGGATACCGAAGGGCTCATCGCCCGGCTGCCGAAGGTGGAGGGGCCCGGGAGCACGGGGGCGCACATCTCGCCCGAGCTCAACCATATCCTGGAAAAGTCCTTTGCCGTCGCCGATGCCCTCAAGGACGACTACGTCAGCACGGAGCACCTGCTGATCGCGATGGCCGACGACAAGGGAAGCACCGTGTCGGACATGCTGATAAAGAACGGCGTGACCAAGGACGCGGTTCTTTCTTCGCTCAAGGAGATCAGGGGAAACCAGCGGGTGACGGACCCCGATCCGGAGGGAAAATTCCAGGCCCTTGAAAAATACGCCAAGGACCTCACCGAGCTTGCCCGTCGCGGCAAGCTTGACCCGGTGATCGGCCGTGACGAGGAGATCAGGAGAGTCATCCAGGTATTGTCCCGCCGGACGAAGAACAACCCCGTGCTCATCGGCGAGCCGGGGGTGGGCAAGACCGCCATCGTGGAAGGGCTGGCCCAACGGATCGTTTCGGGGGATATTCCCGAAGGGCTCAAAGACAAGAGGCTGTTGGCCCTTGACATCGGTTCGATGGTGGCCGGCGCCAAATACCGCGGCGAGTTCGAGGACAGGCTCAAAGCCGTCCTCAAGGAAATCATCGCGTCGGAGGGAAACATCATCCTCTTCATCGATGAGATGCATACCGTCGTGGGCGCCGGGGCCGCCGAGGGGTCGGTGGACGCCTCCAATATGCTCAAGCCGCCGCTTGCCCGGGGAGAGCTCCACTGCGTGGGCGCCACCACCATCAACGAGTACCGCAAGTACGTGGAAAAGGATCCGGCGCTGGAGCGCCGCTTCCAGCCGGTGATGGTAAAGGAGCCGTCGGTCGAAGACACCATCTCGATCCTCAGGGGCCTCAAGGAAAAATATGAGGTGCACCACGGCGTCAAGATTCAGGACAGCGCCCTCATCGCGGCGGCGACGCTCTCGGCCCGCTACATCACCGACCGCTTCCTGCCCGATAAGGCCATCGACCTTGTGGACGAGGCGGCTTCCAAACTCCGCATCGAGATCGACTCGATGCCCACCGAGATCGACGAGATCCAGCGCAGGATCATGCAGCTCGAGATCGAGCGGCAGGCCCTGAAGAAGGAAAAGGACAAGGTATCGGGACAGCGGCTCGTAAAGCTCGAGGAAGAGCTCTCGGAGCTCAAGGAACGGTCCGACGGGCTCAAGGCGCACTGGATGGGGGAAAAGGAGATCATCAAGAAGATCGGCGACCTCAAGGCGAAGATCGAGGAGAGCAGGACGCTCGAGAAGCGGGCGGAGCGGGAAGGGGACCTCGATAAGGCCGCGAAGCTCCGCTACGGCATCCTCATCGAGCTCGAAAAGGAGCTCGAGAAGGAGACGAAGAAGCTTGCCTCGCTCCAGAAGGACAGCAAAATGCTCACCGAGGAGGTGGAGGCCGAGGACATCGCCCAGGTCATCGCGAAGTGGACGGGCATCCCCGTCTCGCGGCTCCTGGAGGGAGAGGTGCAAAAGCTCCTCACGATGGAAGACCGGCTCAAGCTCAGGGTTGTGGGCCAGGACGAGGCGATCCACGCCGTGTCCGACGCGATCCGACGGGCTCGGGCGGGCCTCTCGGATCCCAACCGGCCCATCGGCTCGTTCATCTTCCTGGGGCCCACCGGTGTGGGCAAGACGGAGCTCTGCCGGGCGCTGGCCGAGTTCCTGTTTGACGACGAGCGCGCGATGATCCGCATCGATATGAGCGAATTCATGGAGAAGCACTCCGTGGCACGGCTCATCGGCGCCCCTCCGGGATACGTCGGTTACGAGGAGGGCGGCTACCTCACCGAATCGGTGCGGCGCAGGCCTTATTCGGTCATCCTCTTCGACGAGATCGAGAAAGCCCACCCGGACGTCTTCAACGTGATGCTCCAGATACTCGATGACGGACGGCTCACCGACGGCCAGGGCAAGACGGTCGACTTCAAGAACGCGGTCATTATCATGACTTCGAACATCGGCAGCCATTTCATCATCGAGCTGGGCCAGACGAACCCGGAGGAGATGAGGCTTCGGGTGATGGACCTGATGCGATCGACCTTCAAGCCCGAATTCCTCAACCGCATCGACGAGATCATCTTCTTCAACGGGCTTGAGCTTGGCAGCATCAAGGAGATCGTGAAGATTCAGGTCAAGCACATTACCGGGCTCCTCGCCGAGCGGAAGATCGGCCTTGAGCTGACCGACGCGGCCATGGAGATGCTGGCGCGGGAGGGGTTTCGATCCCCAGTACGGGGCACGGCCCCTGAAGCGCGTCCTTCAGAAAGAGGTGCAAAATCCCCTCGCCACAAAGATCCTCAAGGGGGAATTTAGCGACGGGGATACGGTCGTGGTCGACGTGAAGGGGGGCTCGATCACGTTCAAGAAAAAATAGGCTCCTCCCGCATGAGACCGTGAGACGTCGCTGTTCGATTTCCTGAACTAATATCGCGCCTAAATTGTCTTTGGCTGCCGCCCCGGCCAAGCGTACTTCTCGGCCGGTCGGCGGCACAGAGAGGCGTCGGGGCCTCAATCCGTACACAGGGAGACTATCTATGAAAACGCAGGCGTATCGTCTGATGCTGGGAGCATCGGTTGTCCTTTGCATGGGTCTTGTCGCGCTGGCCACTGAGACCGCGTCGGCTCCGATCTTTATCGTAAAGCCTCACTATAATTTCATCGCGCCCTTTGTTGAGGGAGTCGCCGTGGTGAAGGTCGATCGGTTGTACGGATACGTTACCGAGAAGGGAGCCATCATTGTCGAGCCGAAATACGTCTCGGCCGGAGATTTTTCGTCGGGACGCGCACCGGTAAAGGTCGGCGACACATGGGGATTCATCGACCATACCGGGGGGCTGGCCATCAAGCCGACGTATGAGAAGGTCGGCGAGTTTTCCGAGGGGCTCGCGCCGGTATATCTGGATAAGGCATGGGGATTTATCGACATCTCGGGAAACATGATAATCAATGCCCAGTTTGATGAAACCAAGTCCTTCGCGGAGGGAAAGGCGCCGGTAAAGATCGGCGAAAAATGGGGCTACGTCGACACGCACGGACAAATGGCCATTCCGCCGCAGTTTAATGACGCCGAGCCGTTTTCGGACGGAATGGCCCGGGTAAAAATCGGGAATAGCTGGGGGATGATCAATGATCGCGGACAGATTGTGGTCAAGGCGCAATTTGACATGATAGAGCCGTACGTGGAGGGAATGGCGCTCGTATTGGTAAAGGAAAAGCTGGGATTCATCGACACAAAGGGAGACGTGGTAATAGCCCCACGGTTCAGATATTTCTCCTCATACGACACAATCCACAATTTCTCCGAGGGGCTCGCCCCCTATCTGGACGATAACGGAAAGTGGGGGTACATAGATAAAAAAGGGAACGCAGTGATCAAGCCGTCCTTCGACGGGGCAAAGGATTTCTCGGAGGGACTCGCCCCTGTCTCGATGGGCGGCAAGTGGGGCTTTATCGACAAGGGAGGCGCGATCGTGATTCCGGCGCAGTACGGCGACGCCGACGGATTTTCGGAAGGGCTTGCTCCGGTGCAGGAATGGACCGGATACGTGCAGGGCGACTGGTCCTACATCGATAAGACGGGATCGACCGTGATCGATATAAAGAAATCCGAATACTATAAAGACGACTACATGATCTGGGCCGAGCCGTTTTCGGGGGGGCTTGCCCACGTTTCCATAGGAGATATGGTCGGCATTATCACGTATCCGTCACACTAAAGAAAAATAGACCAACTACGGGCCCGGCCGGCAGATCCGGCGGCCGGGCCTCGTTTTCGAAGGCTTGGCAGGGCTACGTGAGCTCCCTCAGTCTCTCCGCCACGGCCTTCACGTGGCCGGCCACTTTGACGTCCATCCAGACCGACCGGATCTTCCGGTCCGGGTCGATCAGGAAGGTGCTCCTGATCGTCCCGATAATCTCCTTGCCGTAGATCTTTTTCTTCCCCCACGCCCCGTAGGCTGTGAGCACCTCGCGGTCCGTGTCGGAAAGCAGCAGGATCTTCAGGGAGTGGTCGCCGATGAATTTGGCGTGGCTCTCGGGAGGATCGGCGCTCACCCCGATGATCTCGGCGCCGAGTTTGCCGAATTCATCCTTCATGGCGGTAAACTCGATGGCCTCATTGGTGCAGCCGGGCGTGTTGTCCTTGGGGTAAAAGTAGAGGACGACCCATTTCCCCGCGAAGTCCGTGAGCCGGACCTGCCTCTTGTCCTTATCGGGCAGAGCGAAATCGGGCGCGGTTTCTCCTGCCTTCGGCATCTCTCTCCTCCTTCTCAATGGTATCCGTGTACCATTTTATCACAGATTATCCGTGATTGTTGTCGTGTGAGAAAGATGTGAGGAGGCTGTCGGATTTGACGGTGGACATCGTATCTCTCACTCTGCTATACTATTTATATGATCTGTAACCTCTGCCCTCGGGAGTGCGGCGTCGACCGGCGGATCACCCGTGGCCGGTGCGGGGCGCCGGACCGGATGGTGTGCGCTTTGGCGCTCCCGTTTCTCTTCGAGGAGCCGCCCATCAGCGGCACGAAGGGGTGCGGTGCGGTCTTCTTTTCCCACTGCAACCTCGCCTGTGTCTTTTGCCAGAACCACGAGATCTCGGCGGGGGGGCGTGGGAAGGAGGTCACCCGTGATGAGTTTTCCGGGATTCTCCTCCGGCTTGTACGGCGGGGAGTCCACACGATCAACCTTGTCTCCCCCACGCCCTATACGAATCTTATCGTCGAGGCGCTCTCCGACATCAAGGCGGACCTCACCGTGCCGGTGGTCTGGAATTCAAACGCGTATGAAAAAGCGGAGACGCTGGCGACACTTGAGGGTCTTGTCGATGTGTTCCTTCCCGACCTGAAATATATCAATGAGGGGGCCGCGCGGCGCTACTCGGATGCCCCCGACTACCCGGCCGAGGCGGGGCGGGCGATCAGGGAGATGCACCGACAGGTGGGAAACCTCGTGTTGAGTGACGACGGGACGGCACGGCGGGGCCTCATGATCAGGCACCTGGTTCTTCCGGGGATGGTGGACGAGTCAAAGGATGTCCTGTCGTGGATCGCGGATACGCTCGGGCCGGAGACCTCGATCAGCCTCATGTCCCAATATTATCCGACGCACAGGGCAGCCGAATTTCCGGAGATTGACAGACAGGTCTCGCAACAGGAATATGCCGAAGTCTGTGACTGGGCCCTCTCCCTCGGTTTTGGAAACGGCTGGTTCCAGGAGGAGGGCGCCGAATGTGCGGAGTTCACGCCGGCGTTTGACCTGCGGGGACTGTAGCGGCATGGGGAAGCCCGCTATCGAAGGCGTTTCTCCAAAACCGTTTAAAAGCCCGGTTACGCCGCCCGTCGCTATTGGTCTGTCCCGCAGCGGGAAGCCGTCGGCTGTTCGCGTCTATCCCTTTACCTTCTCCCAGACGGGGATGCCGTAGACCTTCTCGTACGCGCGGCAGTAGGGGCAAAAATAGCGCTCAAGCTTCATCAAGTGATAGAAGATCCCCTTGCCCCGCTGCCTTCCCTTGGTACAACCCGGGCACTCATCCTTGCAGAATTGGGCCTTCTTTATCGTCTTCTCGTCGAACTTCTTCTTGGCCATGTTATCCTCCGAATGAATGGGGAAATCCTAACATGATATATCGCTCTTTTCAAGGATAAAGCGGCGCCGATGATGCGCCGCGAGCGGGCGCTCATCCCTATTACTTCTGTATAGCAGGACGCGGAGCGGACAGAGAGGAAGGGGCCGGGGTTTCAGTGGAGACAGCAGTGGAGATAGGGAGGTGAAAAAAGGAAACCCCCATCTTTCTCTCGACTCCGTCTCATGAGTTCAGGCCAGGTCCGGTGTGAGACGTTTTTCTGATCCGTTGTCCGTAGTACCGATGGGGGTGAAGATTCTTAATTTTGTCGACATTATACCAATACAAGAAATGATGTCAAGAAAAAAATGAATGAGTACCCATTCATAACGTATTTTCTTTGCAAAGAACGTCCTAAATCATATCTTAAAGGAATAAACCGCCAAGAATAGTTACTGAATATGCCGCTCTCGTTTTCTGCTGTCGTTTCACCCCACACAACTCCCGAAACTCGCCGAGGAACGGACCCGCATCCATCCGCCTCCCGCTCGAATTGATGCATTAAATCCTTTAATCCATCCCGCGCACGATTTCACTTGACATGATTTAGTAGATTACATAGAATAGACAAATTGTTATAAATGTCCAATTATTATATGGACAGCTATTGTAAGGTATATGAAAGACAGCACAAAGAATAGGATCCTCGACGTCTCGATGCGCCTGTTCGGCGCTCACGGTCTGGACAGGACGCGGGTCGAGGATATCGTCGAGCAGGCCCGGATATCAAGGGCAACGTTCTACAACTATTTCTGCAGTAAGGACGAGGTTTTTTTCTGTCTGATAGAAACCGAGCTTAATACGATACAGAGGAAAATCGATACGGCGCTGGAACAGGAGGAGGATCCCTTCGCGAAGATAAAGATCTATTTTTTTCAAATGATCCTCGGCTCTCGGGAGATCATGCGGCTGTTGAACATCCGGCATGACGAAATCGAGTCATTGCCCCAAGTGCCCAGGAAACTGATGGAATCGGGTCTCAAAAGCGGTCTGAAAACGGTTAGCGAGATCCTCGATTACGGAGTAAGGCGCGGCGCCTTTACCGTATCGAACCCGGAGCTTACCGCCCACGTCATACTGAGCGCCCTGGATATATTTGTCAACCCTTTCAAGCTGGGTTCAATCGAATTGGAAACGGCCGAAGAACAGCTCGATCGAGTTCTCGACGTGATCCTTTTCGGCTTCGCCAAGCGCCGCGGCGCCTCGGCGGCCGCCGAGAGAAATGGAGACAGTCCCACCTTACTAAAACTAAACTGATAATGCGGCTGCGATAAAGTGATCTGCTGGATCTCGGATGATCCCCAGGCACTCATGCATCGGTATGCTTTACGAAATACTCAATGTGATGCTCTCAGATGAGCGGCGAATTCAAAAGGGATAGGATATGAAGAAACTGCATGATGTCATTGGACGATTAAAGGATGTTCCGTGGCCCTTCACCAAACGGCAGACCATCCTCGGCGCATGTGTCGTGGTGGTGGTGGTTTTTTTCGGGATACGGATATACGGTTACATCGTTAAGGAGCCGACCCTCTCGCTGGAGGAGATCTACAAGATCGAGGGCGTCCCCGTGGAAGTGGCCGACGTTACCCGCGGGCAGATGGAGATCTGGAAGACTTTTCCCGGGGATCTTAAAGGGATCCGCCAGGCGGAGCTTACCTCCGATCTGAGCACCCGGGTAGTCAAACTCCTGCATAGCGTGGGTGATCAGGTCAAAAAGGGCGATATCATCATGAAGATCGATCCCAACGATGCATCGAGCATGACCGTCAAGTTCAATGAGGATCAACAACTTTATCTGAAATCCATTCGGGATTACGAGCGGATGAAGATCCTCTATGAGGCGGGGGCCGTCTCCAAACAGGACTACGAGAACGCCCGGACCGCGTACGATATCGCCCAGTCTAACTACGGAAAGTCCAAGGAATCGGTGGAGATCCCCGCTCCGTTCGACGGAACGCTGACAAACATTAACGTCAACGAGGGCGACCGCATCTCCTCGGGGATGATACTCGGCACCGTAGCCGTCACCGACCAGATGCGGGTGGACCTCAGCCTCTCGGAGGAAAAGGCGAAAATGATCGCCAAGGATCAACCTGCAAAGATCGTCGTACCCTTACCGTCCGGTCGGGACGTCACCGTGTCGGGCGTGGTGGATTTCGTATCGCTCTCGGCCGACCCCATCACCGGTCTCTTCGGCGTACGCGTCACGTTCGAAAATCCCGATGGGATTCTGGTGCCCGGCACCGTCACCCGGGTGCAGATCCTCGTTTTCTCGTCCCCGGACGCCCTGACTGTCCCCACCTCCGCCCTGTCGACGGAGGGCGATAACCGTTTCGTCTGGATCGTGGATAAAAAGAAGATCGCGACAAAGCGAATGATTACCGTGGGCTGGCAGGGAGACGAATCCGTTGAGATTATCGCCGGCGTCAACGTGGGCGACCGGGTCGTCACCAAGGGACAGAACAAATTGACCGACAAGCCACTCGTCAAGATCCTCAATCCGGAGAAATAATATGAAGCTCGTCGAGACCGCCGTCAGGCGGCCGGTCCTCACCGTCATGATGGTCACGGTCCTTATTGTCCTGGGGCTCTTTTCCTTCAGGCGCCTGACCATAGATCTCTTCCCTAAGGTGGATATCCCCGTGGTCAGCATTACCACCATCTATAAGGGCGCCGGCCCCAAGGAGGTGGAGAGCCAGGTGACCGAGAAGATCGAAGATGAGGTTTCCACCGTCAGCAACGTCAAGACCGTCAATTCCACCTCGATGGAAAACGCCTCGATCATCACCGTCGAGTTCAACGTGGGCACCAACATCGATTTCGCGTCCATCGAGATCAAGGATAAGGTGGACTCCATCCTCAATACACTACCGGAGGATGTCGAACGGCCCACGGTCGTCAAGTTCGACCTCAACGCCCTGCCGATCATGAACCTTTCGGTTTCATCCGACCGCCCCCTCAACGAGGTCTATGACATCGCGGATAACCAGATCAGGGACCGGCTCAACCAGATCAACGGCCTGGCCTCCGTCGAGATCGTCGGGGGACTCCAGCGTGAGATCCAGGTGAACGTCAGCAAGGAGGCGCTTCTCCGATACGGGCTCACCATCAACGATCTGGCGGCCGTTATCGGGGCCGAGAACAAAAATGTACCTGTGGGGCGCCTGACGCGGCCCGAGGGAGAATACACGCTGCGTGTTCAGGGCGAGTATACAACCATAGCCGACATTGCGGCCACTACCGTCGCCACGCCAAAGGGGGGGACGGTCACCATCGGGGATATCGCGACCGTTAAGGACTCCTTCAAGGAGCGGCGGGACTCGGCCACATACAACGGAAGGCCGTCGGTGGGCGTCATCATCTACAAGCGCTCCGACGCCAACACGGTTCAGGTGGCCACGGACGTATATCTCGCCATCAGGGACCTCAAGAAGATGATCCCCGAGGGTTATGAGATAGGCCTTGCCCAGGACAACTCGACTTTCATCACACGGTCGGTCAACGACGTGTTAATGAACATCGTCCTCGGCATTCTTATCACCGCGTTTTTCCTCTATGTCTTCCTGCACAATTTGCGTTTCACCTTCATCGTATCCATGACGATGCCCACGTGCATCATCTCCTCGTTTATCCTCATCTACGCCGCGGGTTTTACCCTCAACGTAATCAGCCTCATGGCGCTGGGTATCTCCGTCGGGATGCTTGTCAACGACTCGCTGCTGATACTGGAGAATATCGATCGCCATATCTCAATGGGCGAGCCTCCGGCGATGGCCGCCAACAACGGCGCCTCGGAGATCGCCCTTGCGGTATCGGCAACCACCATGACGCACATGGTGGTCTTCACCCCCATCGCGTTCATGAGCGGCATTATCGGCCAGTTCTTCAAGCAGTTCGGGATCACCGTGGTCTTCGTCACGGCCATATCGCTCTTGTGCGCCTTTACCTTGACGCCGATGCTTGCCTCAAAGCTCCTCGGACAGAGGAAGAAGACCGGGCGAGGGGAGGCTGGCGCGGATGAAATACGTCCATCGCGGACGGGAGATCATCAGGGCATTTTTTAGTAGATGGGACAAGCTTTACGAGAATATAAAATCGCGCTATGGGACCGGCCTCCTCTGGTGCCTCAACCACCCGAAACAGACGGTACTGACGGCGCTGGGCCTCTTTTTACTCTCCTTCGTCCTCCTCTTTCTGGTGGGCGGCGAGTTCACGCCTTACACCGATCAGGGCTACATGGTCGTGGAGGCAACGATGCCGTCCCAGACGACGCTTGAGGAGACCGAGCGCGTCATGACGGAGATAGCCGCAATCGTAAAGAAACACCCCGAGGTAGAGAGCACCTTCATCTCAATCGGGGGAACAAACATGGGCATCAACGAAGGTCAGCTGATCGTCAAGCTCGTCCCCCTTTCCGACAGGGATCTGACAAGCAGGGAGTTCGTGAACGTCATCAGGCCGGAGCTCGCGTCCATCCCGTCTGCGGATATTACTCTCTCCGAGAACACCTCCATATCCGGACGGGCCGAAGCCGGCGTCACCGTCGATGTGACCGGCCCCGACCTGGACACTGTGAGAAAGCTCTCAAATGAAATGTTGACGTTCATGTCCGCCAACAAAGGGCTGACGGACGTGAAGACCTCAGAAAAGGATCCGAAGCCCGAGATCCGTTTCATCCCGGATCGGTACCGGATATCCTCTTTCGGCATCAACACCTCCGCGGTCTATTCCGCCCTCAGGACGTCGTTTGAGGGGGACGTGCCCTCGGTCTTCAGGGACAAAGGCAAGGAATACGACATCCGGGTGAGGCTTGCGGAGGCGGACCGCACCGACGTCGATTCCTTTTCGGGCGTGATGATCGCCACTCCGAAGGGAGCGGTCCCCGTCAGCCGCCTGGGGGACGTGGCGAAAACGACCGGGGAATCGGAGATACTGCGCAAGAACCGCAACAAGCTCATCACGGTATCGGCAAACATCGGCTCGGGGACGCTCGGCGACTATGAGGCAAAGATCAAATCAAAGAGGGCCGACATGGACGTCCCTCAGGGGTACACCGTGGCGCTCGCCGGCGAGAGCGAGCGCAAGGCCGAGGCCTTCGGGGACCTCTTCGGGGCGCTCTTCTTGTCGATTATCCTCGTCTATATCCTCCTGGCGGCCATGCTCGAATCCTACGTCCACCCGTTCACGATCATGCTCTCGCTCCCACTGGGTCTCATCGGCGTGGCCACGGCGCTGTTCATCGGGAGACAGACCATCAACATACTGTCGATGATGGCCGTCATCATGCTCGTCGGCGTCGTCGTCAATAACTCCATCCTGATACTCGAAAACGCCGGCCGGCTACGGGACGAGGGGATGCCCCGCCGGAAGGCCCTCGTTGAGTCCTGTAACCTCAAGTTCCGGCCGCTTGCCATGGCAAACCTCGCCATTGCGTGTTCCCTCATCCCGCAGCTCCTCGGCAACGCCGAGACCGGATTCCAGAAAGCGATGGGGACGGCCACGATCGGCGGAATCCTGACAGCGGGGGTCTTCACCCTCTTCCTGATCCCGGTTATTTACGAGTACCTCGACCGATTCACCAAGAAGGGACGGCTGGAGTCGGAGAAATCACGACCGGCGCGACGGCCGGGAGACCGAAACTGATCGATAGAGGGTCCGGACCAGGTGACTCCTATTTTATAGGAGATAAAAAAGAGGGGGGCAAACAGCCCTCCCTCTCTGCATCTCCTGCGTGTCTTTCCGTAAGGCGCCTTCTGCGTTCCCCCTCGTGCGGCCGTCGAAAGACCTCTCCGCGAGACGATACCGATACGACGGACTATTGATGTAGCGTCGGGCGTGCGTACTCGGAAGGGGGTGGGCGAGGGAAGGGGATAGAGGGAGTTTTTTCCCGGTCTGATGATATTTGTCCGAAGGTTCCTATATCCCACGCGGTTTAATATAGAACACGCACGTTATTCGATGGGGAGAGCGCACCTCCTTTTCGCCTTCAGGATTGGGTTCAATAAAGGTCGCTATAATCCGATAATATTGTCTATCGGTATATACTTTCGGATAAAACTATAGTAAAATAGTTAGAGTTTATTAGGCGCCGCAGGTCGGCGGACGATAGTACGGACAAGGAGTTAGAGTCGTGGTAAATAAGAATAGACGTTTCGCGCTTATCATTCTTATCCCGGTTGCGCTCGCACTGATGGTTCTGATCGGGATCAGGTTCGGTGGTTCCAAATTGTTTGCAAAAGAAGGAGTGAACGAGACCACCGCAAGTCCCGTGTCGGCGGTTGTGGTGAACATCGGCACCATATCCGACACCCTTTCCTACACCGGAGACCTACACGCCGAGGAGGAAGCCCTCGTCTACAGCATGGTTAACGGAAGAGTCGTGAAGTATAACCATAAGGATGGCGATAAGGTATCCAAAGGCTCCCCACTGGTGACGCTGGAGAGGGAAGAAACCTGGGACGGATTCAAGCCGGTTATCGTCGAGTCGCCTATCTCGGGGACGGTCGCCACAAACTATCTGACTACCGGCGAACGGGCGACACCCGAGACGCCGCTGGCGCTCGTTGTCGGAGGAGGCGCAATCACAGTAAACATCAAGGTGCCCGACAAAGAGGTTGCCCGGATCGATAAAGGCATGAAGGCCGAGCTGACTGTTGCTACGGCGCCGGGCGTCGTGTATGAGGGCACGGTAGAACGGGTGAGCCCGGTGATCGACCGGACGACCCGAACTTCGCAGGTGGAGATACGCATCAGCTGATGCGGACGGATCGCTCCGCGCGGGGATGTTCGGGAACGTCACCATCATCCTGGAAGAGAAGAGTGATGCGCTCCTGATTCCCGCGGGGTCCGTGATTTTCGAAAAGGAGGGAAATGAAGACCCGTATTGCTTCGTCATCGAAAAGAATGTTGCGAAAAAAAGGGCCCTTACCGTTGGAATCACTCAGAAAGATGTGATAGAGGTAGTCTCGGGCCTGACAGCGGGAGATAAGGTGGCAACGCTCGGAAAAGAGAACCTGAGCGACGGCACGGCAGTTAGAATCGTCGAATCCTTTTAGGGGTCTCTTTAATGGCGCTGCTGAGATATTTCGTCAAGAACCACGTGCTCGTCAATATGATCACGCTGGGCGTGCTGCTGCTCGGCGTGGTCCTCACCTCCAGGCTCAACCGTGAGGTGATGCCCTCGATTTCCTACGGGACGATCAGCATTACGACGGCCTATCCGGGGGCGTCTCCGGAAGAGGTGGAGGGGGTCGTCACCACGCCCTTCGAGGAGGCGCTCGCCGGCACCCAGGGGATCAAGACCCTCGAGTCGCAATCAAGGGAGGGGGAATCCGATATAACCATCACGGCAGAGAGCGGCATCGAGGGACCGGCGCTCGACCAGCTGCTCAACGATGTAAAGAATAAGGTGGGCACCGTCCAGGATATTCCCACGGACGTCCAGCAGCCACAATACGAAAAGTTCTCCCCGAACTTCTCGGTCGTCACGGTGACGCTGTCCGGTGACGCTCCCGAGGAGACGCTCAGGGCCGCTTCCGAGCGGATCAAGACGGAAATAGAGGCAATCGACGGTATTGACTCGGTCGAGCGGGACGGCTACCGCGACCGGGAGGTGTGGGTATCCGTGGACCCACGGCGGCTTGAAGCGGCCAATCTCTCGATGTCCGATGTTGTCACAGCCATCAGGAACCGGAACCTTAACATCCCCGGCGGCACCATCGACCTGGGGAGGAAAGAGCTGTTGGTCCGCACGATCGGCGAGGTCGAAGGTCCCGCGGACGTGGGAAACGTCATCGTGCGGTCGCTCGGCAGCGGCGTCGACCAGGGTGGGCGACATCGCCGATGTGACGGAGACCTATAAGAAATGGGACGTGATCGGCCGCATCAACGGGAAACCCTCCATCAACCTTCAGGCCAACAAGACGGCCAGCGGCGATATAATCAAGATCGTCGGCGAGATAAGGAATCTGGTTCAGGAAGAGAAGTCCATCCTTCCCCCCGGGGTTAAGATCGACCTGGTCCGTGATAATTCTGTTGTGGTCCAGAAGAGGCAGAGGAAACTCTTCACGGACGGGATAGTGGGACTGATCCTCGTGCTGGTCATCATGTATCTGATTCTCGACGCGAAGATTGCGCTCTGGTCGGCCGCCTCGATCCCCTTTTCCTTCCTGTTGTCCCTTATTATCATGTACTACATGGGGATCACGCTCAACCTCCTGTCGATGTTCGGGCTCATCCTTGTCCTCGGGATGGTCGTCGACCAGGCCATCGTCGTGGCCGAGAACTCGTTCCGATACCGGGAGATGGGACTATCCATGGAAGAGTCCGTCCTCACGGGCACCCATGAGGTCATCATGCCGGTGGCCGCGGCCGTTACGGCCCACGTCGCATCGCTCTTACCGTTGATGTTCACCTCGGGCATCATGGGGAAATTTCTGAAGGTCATCCCCGAGGTGGGGATCATCTGCTTCCTTGCCTCCTGGTTCCAGGCCTTCTTCATCCTTCCCTCGAACCTGAACCAGTTCGTAAGGATCTCCGTGCACCAAAAGAAGCAGGACTTCCGCTCCTGGTTCAACAAGGTCAGGGATTTTTACGGCGAGCTTCTCACCTATGCGCTGAGGCGGCGCTACCTGATCTTTATCGGCCTTAATGTCGTGGCAGTCACGACGATAATTTTCGGCTTCCTGACCATGGAGTTCGTCTGGATGGGGATGGGGAAATCAACAGATGAGCAGTTCAACATCATGATAAGCAACCCGGTCAACAGCAACCTGAACGAGACCGACCGGGTGATGAAGCAGATGGAGAAAGTCGTGATGGACCTTCCCGCGGGTGAGGTGGCCTCCGTGGTGACCACCGTCGGAAGGTCCCGGGGTGAAAACGGCACCTACCTCGGCCGGATTTTAGTGGAGCTGACCGAGAAGGGATACAAGAAGGTAGGTACCGACCAAATTATCGATTCGCTCAGGAAGAAGTTCGGGCTTATCCCCGGCCCGACGTCGATCACACTGCAAAAGCAGACGGGAGGCCCCCCGACCGGTTCCCCGGTTTCCGTGGAAATCTCGGGAGAAGACTTTGGAATTCTGGACAAACTCGCGCATCAGGTCATGAATGAGTTGAAGACGGTAAGGGGGGTCACCGATATCGAAAGTAACTACCTCAAGGGAAAAGACGAATACAGGATCGACATTGACGAGTATAAGGCCAGGACGCTCGGGCTCGATGTCGCAAAGGTGTCGACCGAGATCCGCGACGCCTTTTCCGGCGGCGACGGTGGAAACATCAGGCGTGGTGATGAGAAGATCAACATCGTCGTTAAGTATAATGACCTTTTCCAGAACCCGAACTACCTGATGAACTTCTCCGTCCCCAACTCAACCGGGGATCGAATCCCGATCAGGAGCCTTGCCGACGTCGTCTACGGCAGCGGGATATTCAAGGTATATCACTCCGACCGAAAACGGACGATCACCGTCACCGCCGACATCATCAGCGATGAAAATACGTCCGCCGGTGTCACTAAGGAGCTGATGAAGAAGTTCGGGACCGCAAGCACGGTGTATCCCGGGTACTTCTTCAGTTATACCGGCGAATACCAGGATACGCAGGAGTCGCTGAAATCGATGATCCAGGCGCTGTGGCTCGTGCTCGGGATCATCTACATCATCCTGGCGGTGCTGTTCCGCTCCTTCATCCAGCCCGTCATCATTATGTTCGCCATCCCCTTTGCCTTCATCGGGGTCTTCTTCGGGCTCTTCGTCATGGGCGAGCAGCTGTCGCTGTTTGCCTTCATCGGGGTGATCGCGCTTATGGGGATCGTCGTGAGCAACTCGATCCTGCTGCTTGATTTCATCAATCGCGCCAGAGCTGCGGGCAGGCCGCTGTTCGAGGCGGTCAAGGAATCGGGGATGATACGTCTGAGGCCCATACTGCTGACGAGCCTCACGATCCTGATGGGGCTTTTCCCGATGGCCTTTGCGATCGGCGGGCGCGAGCAGCTTCTCACGCCCATGGCGGTGTCAATGTTCTGGGGCATCCTCTTTTCAACGATGCTCACCCTCTTTGTGGTACCTTGCCTCTACGTCATCGTCGAAGACATCAAGGGACGTTACCCGAAGGTTTTCGGGCCGGGCGCTGAGCCCTCCCGCTCATGAGTGGCGATGAGTGAAGCGACCGCCGAGGCCTTCGTGCCGGCTGTCCTTCCCTCGTATTATTCCTGCTTTCCGCGATTGCATCAACCGGGTCAATACTGTATAATCTCCAAAACTGGAGGTGGTATCGGGGTGAAGACAGATGACCTGTTAGTCGAGCCGGTTTGCGATGACCTCTTTTGTCTGCGACCCGCACACTCTATGTGGCCCGCGGCCGCGGCGGTCTACGTCGTTGTCGATTCAGACGGCTTTTCGCTCATCGATGTCGGATGCGGCGGCCCGGGGGCGATTGAGCGGTTACGAGCGGGTCTAAAAAGTCTGGGGCTTGAGCTTGCGTCTCTTAAGACCGTGGTCCTCTCCCATGCCCATCCCGACCACATGGGCGCAGCCGAGATGCTCTTGAATGAATGCCGGCCCACCGTTCTTATCCACCGTGACGATTTTGATCATGCACGAAACCCCGATGGGCTTATTGGCACCTTCGATATCGATCTTGCACGGCGGATGTACGGCAAGGCGGAGGGCCCGGTGAGCGACCTTTTTTCTTTCTTCGACGGATCGGGGTGATCGATGTCTCGTGCCGACCCGGGCGGGTCGCTCTCAGAAGGGGATGTCGTTACACTCGGCCACTACCGTTTTGAGGTGATACATACCCCCGGCCATTCGCCGGGCCACATCTCGCTCTTCGATCGAAAGACAAAAATCCTCTTCGGAGGTGACCTCGTGGGAGATATCGTGGCATGGTACACCCCGGCGTCGGGCGGGGTAACGGGCTATCTTAAGAGCCTCGAGAAGATTCAGGCATGCAAGGCGAGCCTCATCCTCCCCTCTCACGGAATGATCGTCCACGATCCGATCAAAAAAATCGACCAGGTAAGAGAAAAGCTCCTTTCCAGGGAGAGGAAGATGCTGAGCATCTTAAGTGAGGGGAGGGTTTCCTTTACAGGGCTGGTGAGGCGAATGTTTCCCAACGAGATGGTCCGATTTTTTCCCGGTACCGGCATCACGGAGAGTCACGCCCAAAAACTGGAGGGAGAGGGTAAGGTGAGGCGCATCGGCGCAGAAATCGAGATCATATGAGCGTGAGAATGGAGATCGCGCACCGGTAGCCCGTCAGGGTAACTCCATAGTCAGGCGACCGCCGTTAGTTTTTTCACCACCATGTCCATCGAACATAAATTCCTCTTTTTCCCCGAGCCGACGATTTACGAGACGCCGGCCGATTACGGTCTTGCGTACGAGGACGTCTCCTATACGACCCAGGACGGCGTTACGATCAACGCCTGGTTTGTCCCGGCATCGGAGGACGCGCCGGTCATGCTCTGGTGCCACGGCAACGCCGGTAACATCTCTCACCGCACCGATAACATCGCGCGCCTCATCCCCTGGGGCATATCGGTCTTCATCTTCGACTACCGGGGATACGGAAGGAGCGGGGGCGGGATCACGGAACAGGGGCTCTATCTCGACGCCTGGGGGGCCTATCGGTATCTTGTCGACACGCGGGGCATCCCCACGTCAGCCGTCGCCCCCTTCGGGCGCTCGATGGGGGGACCCGTGGCGGTGGACCTGGCCACACGCGCCGAATTTCCCTGCCTCGTCCTCGAGTCGACCTTCCCGAGCCTGAAAGATGCCACCGCCTCGATCTACCCCGGGATGGGGCTGGAAAATCTCCTCACCATGCGGTTTGACGCGAGCGAAAAGATACGGCGCGTCCACTCCCCGGTCCTTTTCCTGCACGGAGACGCGGATGAGATCATCGACATCGAGCTGGGGCGCCGCCTCTTTGATAGCGCGCA
The DNA here is from genome assembly GCA_963792965.1 of uncultured delta proteobacterium. Classification (GTDB taxonomy): domain Bacteria; phylum Desulfobacterota; class Zymogenia; order Zymogenales; family Zymogenaceae; genus CAWBYW01. Next base: position 44,573 of record CAWBYW010000011.1, read on the forward strand.
CGACCCCAAGACCTTCTATGTGATCACGGGAGCGATGCACAACGACACGTTTGATGTCGGGGGTGATGAATACTTCTCAACGCTGACAAGCTTCATTAAAAAAAATACGGGAGGCAAGGCCGCCCCGAAGCGCGGCCCTGCTCCCGCACAGGATAAGCGATAGCGGCCTATTTTGAGGCAGATCTCATGAGGCTGATCGCGATCACGAAAAAAAGCGACAGAAAAGTAACGGCGTAAAAAGAGCTGGGTCCAAGCCCGAAGATCCCCTCGTGGAAAAAGAGCCTCACGACGATGCAGAGAAGAAAGCCAATCAGCGCAAGAAGAAGAAAAAGATACGAGAATATTCTCATCTCTCCCTCCTTTGGGATTCCGATGAACGTCAATCTCCAGGGGCCTTCCCGGTGAAAAATCCAACCGGGCAGCCGCGCGCATGAACAACCGCCCGGCACCTCCGCAAACGGCCGCCGGCGCGGAAGAAATGGATGAGTAGCCCTTCTCCGGGCGGCCTTCACCTCCGGGCGTGTTACTTCTTCTTCGCGCGGATCTTAACCAGGAGGAAGGTGATCGCGAAGAAGAGACAGGTATCGACGAAGCTCATGAGCGAGTGCGGGTAGAGGTCGAAGGCGACAGGGTGTCCTCCCATCAATTTCAGGACGATGGCCGCAATGAAACCGAGCACTGCGGCGATGACAAGGATCCAGATAAGGATAGACAAGGCTTTCATGATGACCTCCTCTCAAAAGATTAAAGGTTCATCTCCATTGCTGTGCCCTCACCGATGAAAGACAAAAGAAATCGGTGGGAGTTGCCCATTCGCGTATGCCTCATACCCACCGGACGATCTCCTTTACGGTGCAGCCCATCTTTTCCACCGCGGTCATGAACTCGTGCCGCTTGGTATGATCGGCAATGGCATAGTCAAACCCCATGCGCAGGCGGTGTTTCATCTGGGGGAAATCGATCTTAAGGGCCGTCGAGAGCTTCTTTGCCGCGACATCGAGCGCCTTTTCATCTCCGGGCGCCATGACGCTCACGAAATATTTCTTCGTAAACTCGTGGGAACAGAAGGGACACGCCCCGTATGCCTCGTCGATCCTTTTTTTGCACTGGGGACATTCCTTGGTTTTTTCCAGGGCGCCCATTTGGGCGTCCAGGAGCGGCGTGACCTTCATTATCAGGCTTTCGACCGCCACCGCGAAGTTGGCAAACGATATCTGGAATTCTCTTTCCCTTCTCCTTTGCTCCAGCATGATAGAGAGGATAACGAGCAACACCACAAGCCCCGCCGCGGTGCCGAAAAAGAGGAAGTAGGGGAGATAGGTCCTAACAATGCCTTCCACGGTACATCTCCGAAAGTCGTATCGCACATTTCATGATATCACGACTATTATACCCGGCCTGTGACGGTCATTGCAAGGGGAATTATCGCTTGACGAACTCAATGCCGAACGGGCAGAAGGTGAGGAGGGGGCAATCGTCGCAGTGGGGGTTCTTAGGCTTGCAGATCGTCCTGCCCAACTGAATCAGGTTGATATGGGTCGGGTAATATTTTTCGCTCGGGACGAGATCGGCCAGGATTCGATGGGCCTTTGTCGCGTCGGCCTTTTCGGGAACAAGGCCCAAACGTTTTGTCACGCGCAGCACATGGGTGTCCACCGGAAAGGCCGGCTTTCCGAGTGAAAAAAGGAGGACGATGGCCGCGGTCTTCTCGCCGACGCCGACAAACGAGAGGAGCTCATTGCGCGCGTCCTGTGTCTCGAGATCACGGAGGTAATCCAGGGATAGCTCGCCGTGCTTTTGCCTGATCTGGGTCAGGATCGTTTTGATCCTCTTTGACTTCTGAGGACCAAGCCCGCCGACCCTGATCTGCTCCTCGATTTGGGCGGCGGAGGCGGACATCACGTCCTCCCAGTGATAGAAGCAGCGCTTCAGGTTGTCGTAGGCACGGTCGCGGTTTTTGTCGGTCGTGTTCTGGGAGAGTATGGTGAAGACAAGCTCCGAGAGGGGGTCCTTGATCCTTTCGGGACGGGGGACGCCGAAGTATGCCTCGAGGGCGGTAATGATCTGAAGTACAGTGGTCACACTCCAATTCTCTCACGGCACCGTTCTCGGGTGGCAACCTAAAATGTTTTTCCTCTTTACTTTTGCCGTCGGATTTATTATAAACATAAGATATTTCCCACAAAAAAACCCGAGGGGGGCTTATGGATACGATTCGCTATCTGGTGGTGTCGTCCTACGGCAGCATCTTTGCTGAAGTACCCCATGTGTTCGCAAGCGCGCCGGGCAGGATCAATCTCATCGGGGAGCACACCGACTACAACGAGGGATTTGTCCTCCCGATGGCGATAGAGAAGAGGACGTACGTGGTGGCCAAGCCCATGTACGGGGACATGGTGCGGATAAAGTCCGTCGGCTTCAAAAAGATCGAGGAGTTCTGCATGAGGCAGCGCCTCGAGAAGAACGACGGGTGGGCCGACTATGTGAAAGGAGTCGTCGATCAGTTCATCAAGAGCGGACGCGCCGTGGAGGGGTTCTGGGCGTACTATCTGGGCGAGGTCCCCATCGGCTCGGGGCTCTCTTCCTCGGCGGCGCTCGAGGTGGCCACGACGATGCTGCTGTCGGAGATGTTCGGCCATCCGCTGAAGCCGGAGGAGGCCGCGCTGTTGGCTCGGTCGGCCGAAAACCAGTTTGTCGGCGTCAATTGCGGCGTGATGGACCAGATGGTGAGTATGCTGGGAAAAGAGGGGAACGCCCTGTTCATCGACTGCCGTGACCTGAGCTATAAATACGTTCCCCTTAAGCTCTCCGACGCCGAGTTTGTGGCGGTGGATACGAAGGTCACGCGCGAGCTCGGCTGCGCGGCCTATAACGACCGGCGCGCCGAGTGCGAGAAGGCGGCCTCGATCCTCAAGAAGACGAAGAAGGGCCTGGCCACGCTCCGGGACGCGACCCTGTCCGATATCGAGAAGAACAAGAAAGAGCTCGGGGATTCCGTCTTCAAACGCGCCCGGCACGTGGTCACCGAAAACGACCGGGTGCTGAAAGCCAGGGAACACTTGTCGGCCGGCAAGCTTGCCGATTTCGGCGCTCTCATGTACGAATCCCACGAGAGCCTCAAGAACGACTATGAGGTGAGCTCTAAAGAGCTCGACGCGGTGGTGGATACCGCCCGGGCGACCAAGGGCGTATTAGGGGCCCGGATGACCGGCGGCGGGTTCGGCGGGAGCGCGGTGGTCCTCGTTAAAAAAGAAAGTCTCCCGACGTTTACGGAGGCGGTCACGGCTGCCTTTGCCGCAAAGGAGTGGACGGCTCCCGAGGTATTCGCGGTCAGCCCGTCGGCGGGGGCGAAAGTGGAGAGGCTCAATATCAAGTTTCCGGAGAAAGAGTCCGTAAAGGAAGAAAGGCCGAAGAAGGAGAAATAGGGACATAGATTACAGAATTACAGAGCGGTCCGAGTGGCGCGGACAACCGAAAGGCTGTCCGTGTTTTGTTAGAGATGCCCGGACAAGCTATCGCGATTATGCCGGCAAGCGGGCATTACCTGACGACGCGGTGACTAACCCGTAGGGGCGGCATATATGCCGCCCGCGGGCACGACATACCACGCCCTGCAACGCTCTCAATGATCTCGTCTCTTCATACCTCCGCGAAAACCCCCCCACAAATCGCTTGACGAAACGCCCGATACGGTGGAATATATAATCATGGACCGTCAACAGACAGAAGCCTGGGAGCTCAAGTACCTCAAGCCCTACGCCTCCTTTTCCGCGAAAAGCCACGGGAGGAAGCACAAGGAGCCGGAGGACGAGATCCGCACGGCCTTCCAGCGGGACCGGGACCGGATCATCCACTCCAGCGCCTTCCGCCGCCTCGAGTACAAGACCCAGGTTTTCGTCTATCACGAGGGGGACTACTTCCGCACCCGCCTCACCCACACCATCGAGGTCGCCCAGATCGCCCGGACGATCGCCCGGTCGCTCGGAGTCAACGAGGACCTAACTGAGGCGGTGGCGCTTGCCCACGACATGGGCCACCCCCCCTTCGGCCACAGCGGAGAAAAGACCCTCGACGAGCTCCTCAAGGACGACGGCGGCTTCAACCATAATCTCCAGAGCCTCAAGATCGTCGAAGAGCTCGAAAAGAAATACCCGAACTTCCCCGGGCTTAACCTCACCTACGAAGTCAGGGAAGGGCTGGCAAAACACAGCACGGAATACGACGTGCCGGGGGTGGGGGAATTCGCGGAGCATCCGGGCGCATCGCTCGAGGCCCAGGTGGTCGATATCGCCGACGAGATCGCCTACAACAGCCACGACATCGACGACGGCCTTGCCTCGGGGATGATCGACGAGGCAGACATCGCGTCGCGTTCGCCTCTGGCACGAGACCTTCGACGCGGTCGTGAAAAGCTGGCCCGCCGAGGACCAGAAGGTCTGGCGCCTTGTCTCCGTTTCGCGGCTCATCGGACGGCAGGTCAAGGACGTGATCGCCGAGGTGGAAAAGAACATCAAGACACGCAGGATACACACCGTCGAAGACGTGCGCGGGGCACCTGAGAGGATCGCGTCGTTCAGCGACGGGATGGGAGATCTCAACGAGGAGCTCAAAAGGTTCCTCATGAAGCGGCTCTACCGTCACTACCGGGTGGTGAGGATGAGTGGCAAGGCGGAGCGAATCGTAAAGGACCTCTTCAGCACGTACCTCTCCATCCCCGAGCAGCTTCCGCCGGCGATATATGAGGAGTATAACAGGACCAAGAGCAAGCGGGTGGTCACGGACTACATCGCCCAGATGACCGACAAGTTCGCCATCGACGAGCACGGTAAGCTCTTCTCGCCGTACGAAAAGGTGTGAGCGTATTTCGAGGCGTCACTGCGAGGGAGCGGGCGCGGCCGAGGCAGTCGCCGTCGGTCACGCGGAGAGGTGCGTGTCAGCCACGATCGGATAACATTTGGGCTCGCCACGGGCCCTTTGAGTCCTCGCGATAACGGTAATTACTGAATCTAAATGGAAAACATCCTATCCGACATAATCCTTCTGGTCCATTTTGCCTGGATACTCTTTATCATTCTCGGCCTGCCCGTTGCGCTCGCGTTTGCGCTCCCCCGATTCAGGGTATTTCACTCGATCGCCCTTATCTTCACGGTCATCATGCAGGTCACGGGCACCATCTGTCCCCTCACGGACCTCGAAGAATACCTGAGACGCGCCGCTAACCCCCATTTCACCTACGGCGGCTCGTTCTTGATATCGTGGCTGAGAAAGCTGATATACATCGAGGACATCGGCGTCTCACTGTTGATCATCTATATTATTACGGGGATTTACCTTGCTTTTGTGATCCTCTCGTATTTCCTGTGGCCGCTGCCCAAGAGGTCCGCCCGTCCGCCGAAGGCACGAGCATAGGGCAACCGCCAAATCCCTTTACTTTACCAACGTGGGGAGTCGTTATGAACCTTAAGCTCTTCTTTACCGTATTCGGCACGATCCTCCTTGCCGGAGCTGGGCGACAAGACTCAGCTTGCCGTCATGGCGATCGCGGCCGATCACAAGGAGGGGTTATTTTGGATCTTCCTCGGCTCCGCGCTGGCGCTGGCCCTCACGTCACTGGTGGGCGTCCTTCTGGGCGGGTTTATTGACCGCTTCGTCCCGGCGCACATCATCCACTATATCGCGGGAAGCGCTTTCATCGTCATCGGGATATTGATGATCCTCAACAAATTTTAGGGGGTATATCCATGGGATTTCTTGATTTTCTCACCGGGGTCAAACGGCCGGCGGCGGGCGTCGCGCCCGTGGCAAAAGGCGAGCTGACAACCAAGATCGCCGCACTTTCCGGCGAAAAGACACCTTTTTCCGTGAAGCCGTCCGACGAGTCGGACCTGATCGTCGAGCTCAAGATAGCCGACGCCAAGTGGTACGAGATCTTCGCGAAGGCGTCGCTCACGAAGACCTATCGGATCTATCTTCTCCTTGACGACGCCTCCAAGGAAGTGCGCGCGCTGGAGGAGACGGGCGAGGTGACCTGGAAGGCGGGCGTGCCGAGCGTGAGTTTCTCGGCCGAGATGTTCCGCGGCAGGACCATCGCCCAGAAAGAGTTCGGGACGGCCTACGCCTTCAAGGATAAGAGCCCCGGCTCTTTCGGTAAGGTCTATGAATATTCGTTTGACGCGAATGACGTAAAGAGGCCCCTGATCGAGGCGGTAACCGGATGCGGCTGGTCATACGTTCCGGTGACGAGCAAGGGGAAGGTCAAAAAGAGAATAGGCTCACTGGACAACTGTGGTTGTCCGGATAAACCTGCGTCCTCTTCCGTGGGGGGCCCCCAAGGAATCGAAGATTCTTCGGGGTAGTCAGGGCACCGGGTCGAATCCCCCCGGGTTGAAGGGGTTGCAGCGCATGATGCGCCAGAGCCCCATGGCCCCTCCCTTGATAACCCCGTATTTTTCGATAGCCTCGTACGTGTATTGAGAACAGGTCGGATGAAACCGGCACACCCCCGAGCGGAGAAGCCGCGTCATCAGCGGGCTGTGGTCAGGCGAGATCGTGGCCTGGTAGAGGCGGATCAGGCCCATCGGAATCCGCCTGACGGGGCGGACCGCCCGTTTCAGAAAGCCGCCGGCCTGACCCCATACCGGTTTCTTTGTCACCCACCGTTGTCACTATATCCCCTTGCCCCGCAGGTAGTGGCAGATGATCATCCGCTGGACCTCGGAGGTGCCGGCGCCGATGGCAAAGACTTTCGCGTCGCGCATCATCCGCTCCACCCGGTATTCCTTGGTGTAGCCATAGCCGCCGTGCACCTGGACGGCGTCGGTGGTTACCCGCATGACCATGTCGCAGGCAAAGAGCTTCGCGTAGGACGCGGAGAGCCGCGCGTCCCCGCCCTGGTCGAGGATCGCGGCGGCATTGTAGATCAAGAGCCGCGCCGCCTCGATCTCGGTGGCCATGTCGGCCAAGAGCTTTTGTACCATCTGGAAGTTGAAGATGGCCGTGCCGAACTGCTCGCGCTGCTGGGAATATTTGAGCGCCTCCTCGAACGCGCCCTGGGCGAGCCCGAGCGCAAGCGCGCTCCAGCAGACCCGCTCCGTGTCCAGCCCGCCCATCATCTGTTTGACGCCGATCCCCTCGACTCCGCCGACGAGGTTCTCGGCGGGGACCCGGCAATCCTCGAAGACCAGCTCGCCGGTGGGAGACGAGCGCAGGCCCATCTTGTCAAATTCCTTTCCGACGGAAAAACCGGGAAAATCGCGCTCGACGACGAACGTAGAGACCCCCTTGGGGCCCCGGCTCTTATCGAGCGTCGCGTAGACGTAGGCAACGTCGGCGATGGGGGCGTTGGAGATAAAGGTTTTCGTCCCGTTGAGGATATACGAGTCTCCGTCCTTCGTCGCCCTGGTTGACACGCTGACGGCATCGGAGCCGGCGCCGGGCTCGGTGAGGCCCATGCAGCCGATAAACCGGCCCGAGGCGATCTCGGGGAGGTACTTCTTTTTCTGCGCGTCCGTTCCGTTCCGGGACAGGTTATTACCGAAGAGGAGCGATGAGGCTCCCATGACGGTGGCAAGCGACGGGGAGTAGCGGGAAAGCTCCTCCGAGACCATCGCGATCGTGAGGAAGTCTTTGAAGCTGCCGCCGTAGGCCTCGGGGATCCCGATGCCGAAGAGTCCGAGCTCTTTCATCTGCGTCAGGAGCCCTTGGGGACAGCCGCCCTTTTTGTCGTTTTCTTCCTCGACGGGCTTCACGTTCTTCTCGCAAAACTCCCGTACGGTGTTGAGCATGATCCTCTGTTCTTCCGTGATCTGGTACAGCACTATGCCTCCTTATAGGCCCGCCATGAGGTAGAAATAGAACCGGGGGAAATCGGCGCGGGACTCGATGACCTTTCCCCCATCGTCGGAAATAAATTGTTGACTAAAATAAATAGATACGTCTCATCATGGTCCGCCACTCGACGTCAGCCGGTCGGAGGGCGGAGCTGCGCGCGACAGCCACGTACGTTGCTTACTGTACCTTATTCGGAGACGACGTCGTGTTCGCCGGGTTCGTGTCGTTATGGATGAGCTGGTCGATATCCTTATGCTTTGCCGGACACGATTCGGGAAGGACGATCCTGACCGCCTCCCATCCGATACCCGCGACGAGGAGGCCGAGCTCCCGACCCCATCCGAGCACCGAGCCGGGCGCGCCGGCCCCGGTTGCTGCCCCACCTGTCGGCGCCGTTGCCGTCACGCCGATCAACGGAAAGGCCAGCAGCAACACGAGAGCCAGAAAAAGGGCTTTAGTTTTCATTTTCTCCCCCCGCGTTACCTACAATTCCATTATAGCAGGATCGAGGAGGGCCGAAAAGCAAAATAATCAATCGCCGCCTTGACGACGGGTGTCTGTCGCCCTATACTGATGAGCATGAAGGAAACTATCTATCGGGGGCTCGCGCTGGATGTCTGCGGTGTGCTCACGACGCACAGGAGCGTCTGGCAGTTCATCCACGAAGAGCTCGGCATCTGGGAGACGCGGGCCGTCCGCTTCCAGGAACAGTTCCTGGCCGGCACAATCACCTACCGGGAGTTCTGCGAAAAAGATGCGGCGCTCTGGGCGAACAGACCCGTCGGTGAGCTGACCGAGATCGTGAAGCGGTTGCCCTACCGGGAGGGGATCGGGGAGCTCTTCGAGACGGCGGGCCGACTGGGCCTCAGGACCGGCCTCATCTCCACAGGTTTGACGCTCCTGACCGACCGGATCGCGGAAGACTTCAAGGTCGACTTTTCCGCCGCCAACCGGCTCGTGACGGCCGACGGCGTCTTTACGGGCGCGGTCGAAGTCCTCGTCCCCCACGACGGCAAGGGTAAGGAGCTGGTAAAGTTTGCCCGGACGTTTGGGATGAGGCCGGATGAGGTCATCGCCGTGGGCGATGGCGCGTCCGATATCCCGATGTTTCGAGAAGCCGGATACGCGGTGGGGTTTGGGAGGGTGACCGAGGAGGTACGACGTGCGGCCGACGCCACCACCGAGGAGGATATTCCATCTCTGGTCGGATTACTCACCGGAATGCGGAGTCGCTGACAGACGGGTTCCCCCGGTCACTTCATGCGACCCCCTCGCCCTGTGCGCTTACCATACCCCCGGCACGAGGCGCCATTTTACTTCTCTGGCGTACTCGGCGTAGCCCGAGAGTTCCGCTATCAACATCCGGTCTTCCAGATACGTCCGGGCGATCAGGAGGATCGCGATCAGCCCCGCCGGGACAAGGCCCCACAGCGAGCCGAGGACGACCGATGTGGCGAAGAACCCGACGATCCCGCCGAGGTAGCCCGGATGTCGGACGAAGCAGTAGGGGCCGTCCTTCACGACCTTCTGGCCCCGGTCGGCCTGGATGCGCACGACGCTCGAGAACCAGCGGTTAACCGCCATTGCCCAGGTGAGCAACCCGTACGAGACCATAAACACCGCCCAGCCGACGACGTAGGCCCAGACGGGGAGCGATCCCGTCCAGCCGAAGCGCCCGGCGTCCAAGGCCGCAAAGATTATGAGACCAAACGTGAGGGGGGCGTACATCGCCAGCAAGACCTTATCCCACCGCTTGATCCCGGGTCCCGGCCGCATCCGCTCACGGATGAGCCCGGGCATCCTGCTGAGGAGAAAGAACGAGACGGCGACGTAAGCCCCGATAAAGCCGAATAAGGCCCATCCCTGCCAGTAAGAGAGCCTCCCCGCGCAGAGAAAGACTGCCGCCATCATCACCAGAAGATATGCGACGCTCTTGACGATCAGGGTAAGATGTTCCTTTTTTGTCAGACGCTCATTATTGGACACAATAGCTACCTCGCAGGAAGGGTCAGGTCGTCCCCCACCTTCACCCCGTTGGCCTTAAACCATCCGAGATTTACCTCTAGGGCGTACCGCGCCGGTTTCGGTGATTTGTAGTGCATCGACCCGTCGTCCGGGAACATATCGAGGATCACAATGATCTTTTCGTTGCCGTCGATAAACGCGATGGAAAGCGGGATGAGTGTGTTCTTCATCCAGAACGAGAGCGGACGCTCGTCGGGATAGACAAAGAGCATGCCCCGGTCCTGGGGTAAATAGTCCCGGTACATGAGGCCGGTGGCGCGCTCGTACATATCGTCGGCGATCTCGACGGTGAGGTGAACGCCGCCCACGGTGATGGTTTTGGTCTCCAAAGCGAGCGCGTCGGATGACACCAGGATAGTGAAGGCGAGCACCAAGCAAAGCGTCCTTAACTGCATGACGACAGCCTGTCCATGTATGATTTGTGAAAGAATGACGCCCCGGAAAGCGAGCGCTTGCTATTTATTCTAATCCCCCTCGCCTTTCCTGTCAACCGGGCTCATGACATCTCTCCCTTTACAAAGCGGACCAGGTGTGGTACCGTCTGCGGCGGAGGTGCCGCCATGTTACCTACGGAGAAGGCTCAGCTTGACGATCTGATGGAGGCTGTCTTCAATCCCGCAAGCGTCGCCGTGGTCGGGGTGCCGGAGGGGATGAAGATGGGGAGGCTGTTTTTGATGGGCCTCCTCTCCGCGGGCTACCGGGGGAAGCTCTATCCCGTCAATCCGCGGCTTTCCACCATCGACGGCCTTGCGGTCTATCGGAGAACACGGGATATCCCCGGGCCCATAGACCTTGCCGTGATCCTTGTGCCGAAGGAGGAGATCTTCCCCGTAATCGAGGAGCTCGGGCAGATAGGGACAAAGGCAGCGGTCGTCTTCACGGCGGGATTCGGGGAGTTGGGCGCCGACGGGACCGAGGAAGAAAGGCGGCTCGTCGCCCACGCCCACAAAAACGGCGTCCGGCTCATCGGCCCCAACTGCATGGGGGTCTACTCGCCCGGCGCGCGCCTCTCGTTTTTTCCCTTCATGCCGATGAATGCTGGGGACACCGCGTTTGTCTCCGGCAGCGGATCACTGACCTCGTTCGTGGTGCTCAGGGGCGTCGGGCGGGGGCTCGGGTTTTCCAAGGCCGTCAGCTTCGGCAACGGCGCGGACCTCGTACCGTCCGATTTCTTCTCACATCTCTCCCGGGACCCGGCGACGGCGGTGATCACCGCGTATATCGAGGGCATTCCCGAGGGGAGGCGGTTCTTCGACACGATCTCGGAGGTCGCGCGCGTAAAGCCGCTGGTCATCTGGAAGGCGGGGCTGACCGGATACGGGGGGAAGGCCGCCCACTCCCATACCGGGGCGCTGGCGGGGGACGCGGCGCTCTGGGAGGGGGCGCTTTCCCAGGCGGGGGCGGTGCAGGTCTCGGGGATGGACGAGCTGCTGGACGCCGTCATGGGTCTCAAATATATCCCGCCCAGTGTCGGGGACAGGGTGGCGATCCTGTCCGGGCCGGGCGGCTTTGCGGTCGCGGCGGCCGATGAGCTGGAGAGGTGCGGCCTGAGGCTTGCCGAGCTTTCCCTTGAGACACGGGAAGAGATCGCGGCCCTCCTGCCCAAGACCGGCGTCTCGGCCGCCAACCCGGTGGACGTGGGGCTCGGCGCCTCGGGTAACGCGGCGCTCTACACGGAGCCCGCGCGGCTTGTGCTCAAGGACGGAGGCGTGGACGCGCTGGTCATCATCGGGGGGACCTTCAGCGAAGAGATGAACCGCACGTACATGGACGCGCTGGTCGCCGCGCAAAGAGAGACAAGAAAGACGCTCATCGTCGTGGAGATACCCGAGTTCTACTTTGCCCTCAAAGAAAAGGACCTTGGCAGGCGCTTTGTTGAGGCCGGCATCCCGGTCTTCCCCTCGTCGGCGAGGGCGATGTGGGCGCTCAGGAAGGTGGTGGACTACAGAGAATTCGTGGGCGGGAGATAAAGGAGACAGCGAAAAAGATCGTGCCGCTTACAACAGTGCGCGGCTACTTGCCGGGGAGAAGCTCTCTAAAATAGGCAATGGTCTGTTCCACACCCCGCTCGAAGGAAACGGTTGGCTCCCAGCCAAGCTCCTCTTTCGCCTTTGTGATGTCGGGGCACCTCACCTTCGGGTCATCGGCGGGAAGCTCCTTGAAGACGATGGAGGAAACGCTTCCCGTCAGCTCCTTTATGATGCGGGCGATCTCAAGGACGGCCTTCTCCTCGGGGTTACCGAGATTCATCGGGCCTGTATAGACGGGGGATGCCATGAGAGCAATGAGACCGTCGACCATGTCGGAGACATAGCAGAACGACCGGGTCTGACTACCGTCCCCGTACACCGTGATGGGTTGCCCCCCGAGGGCCTGAACGACGAAATTACTCACCGCCCTCCCATCGTCTTTATCCATCCTCGGTCCATACGTATTGAAGATCCGGGCGATCCGGATATTGACGCCGCGCTGCTCGTGATAAGATATCATGAGGCTTTCGGCCGTTCGTTTCCCCTCATCGTAGCAGCTTCGGATCCCGTTGGGATTTACGTTGCCCCAATATGATTCCGACTGGGGGCAAAAAGGCGGGTCACCGTACACTTCCGAGGTGGAGGTAAAAAGGATCCGCGCGCCCGTCTTTTCGGCAAGCCGCAGCGCCGTGTCGGTCCCGATAACGCTCGTGAGTGTCGTCATGACGCGGTCCCGCTGGTAGTGCACGGGGGAGGCGGGGCAGGCCAGGTGGAAGATCTCGTCGATTCGAAGATCGATCGGATCACACACGTCGCCCTCTATTAACGAAAACCGAGGGTTTTTCAGAAGCCGGCCGATATTCTCCCGGCTGCCCGTGTAGAAATTATCGAGGCAGACGACCTCGTTTTGCGCGTCAAGGAGTTGCTTTGACAGGTGGCAGCCGATGAACCCGGCGCCGCCGGTGACGAGAATCCGCCTGGTCACTTCTTTGTTCTGTTCTCCGGCCTGCCGAAGCAGTGGTAGGTGAAGCCCAGTCGCTCCAACTCTTCGCGATGGTACTGGTTTCTCCCGTCGAAGATGATGGGCCGCTTCATCAGTCTCTTCATACGGTCAAAATCGGGGTTTCGAAACTCGTTCCACTCGGTGATGAGACAAAGGGCATCGGCGCCCTCCAAGGCCCCGTATGCGTCTGAGGCATAATCAATTCGATTCTTGAAATGCGCCCTGAACCGATCCATCGCCGCGGGATCGAAAACGACAACATGCGCTCCGAGGCCGAGCAGCCGCTCGACGATGAAGAGGGCCGGCGCCTCCCGGATGTCATCGGTGTTGGGCTTAAACGAGACTCCCCAGAGCGCGAGGGAGAGCTCCCCGATATTCCCCCCGAAATGCGTAACGATCTTCTCAACGAAAACATCCCGCTGGCGGTCGTTGACCGACTTAACCGCCCGGACGAAATCCACAGGGCATCTAATGCCGTCGGCCGTCCTTATGACGGCGGAGATATCTTTCGGCAGGCAAGACCCGCCGAACCCCAGGCCCGGGAAGAGGAACTTGGGCCCGATCCGCGAATCGGAGCCGATCGCCCGCCGAACCGAGTCGATGTCCGCCCCAAGGCGGTCGCAGAGGTTCGCCATCTCGTTCATGAAGGAAATCTTGGCGCCCAAAAAGGAGTTGGCGGCGTACTTGGAAAGCTCGGCGGAGCGAATATCCATGATCAGGATGGGATTGCCCGTGCGGGTGTAGGGTGCGTAGAGCTCTTTCATGACCTCGGCCGCCCGGTCATTTTCCGTCCCGATGACGACGCGCTCGGGTTTCATAAAGTCATCCACCGCGGTCCCTTCTTTCAGAAACTCGGGATTGGAGACGATGTCAAAGGGATGGCTTGTTTCCTTTCTGATGATATCGGCAATCACCTCGGTCGTGCCTACGGGGACGGTGCTCTTGGTGATGATAATCTTGTAGTCGTTCATCGCCTCCCCGATTGAGCGCGCCGCCTGCTCAACCTGGGTGAGGTCCGCGTTTCCGTCACCGCCCGGAGGAGTCCCCACGGCGATGAATATCAACAGCGAGTTTTTGACACCGTGAGAAACCTCGGTCGTAAACGAGAGCCTTCCCCGGGAGGTGTTCCGATGAATCAGGTCGGAAAGCCCCGGCTCGAATATGCCGATTTCCCCATCGTTGAGAAGCTTGACCTTCTTTTCATCGCTGTCCACACAGATGACGTCGTTGCCCATATCGGCAAGACAGCTCCCGGAAACGAGGCCCACGTAACCTGCCCCGATCATACAGATCTTCATAAAACCCCCGAGAGAAAGAACAAGAGCCGAGATAACTCTTTCTTTATTCTAATCGGATCGCATCGGCAAAGTCAATAGAGAAAGCTCTCGATTTTGGAACGACGGGCAGTCGATGCGCGGGCGGTTTCAATACGGAGCCATGCCTCGAGGTCCATGCTCGTTTCCATGTGCGGCCGATTCGGCCGTGAGACGTGTTACGAATTGAATATTCATAACACACCGATATCATTACATTTTTCTTGACTCGGCCCTTCTCTTTGGTATAATTATATACAAGAGGTTTCTTCGGGGAGGATCGCCCCCCGGAGAGCTTACCGAACTAATCGTTTTGCCGTACCGGCAAAGGAGGAGGCCATGAAGATCAAGAAGCTGGAAAAAACCGTCAAGGGACTGTGCAAGTGCGGTCGTTCCTGCTGAACATTCGCACATCACAAACCATAACGGGCCGAAATCGCTTCGGCCCGTTGCTTTTGGGCCGCCCGCCTCAGGTGGAGAGGGGTGGCCCGGCGTCATTCATTACGGGGAGGCCGGCCTTTGTCGATCGATAAGAAGACATTTTCGGACTACATTTGCAGGCCGTTTTGCGTCTTCTTCAAGGAAGGTCAGAAAGAAGAAATGGCCTGCGGCGCGGCCGTGACGGCCGCGCGGATAATAAGGTTGAGGAATATCCGGACGGGAGAGATCGTCTCGCCTGTCGGCGCACAAGCCGCCACGGGAAAAGACGGTGACCTCCTCGACTCGCTGGTCTGCAGATATTGCCCCTTCGTTATCGATGGGTGCGACTTCCGTTCGCTAAAGCCCCCGCCTGATGCCGTTCCGTGTGGAGGATACATCCTGCTCGAGTTGCTCCTTTCGCGCGGCGTCATAACCCGCCAAGATATCGAGGACCTCGGCCGTGGGTGATGCCGACTGGAAAAGGGGCTATCTCTTGCTATCCCGGAAAGCCGCCCTCAAACGGCTGGAGGAGCCCACGGTCTATATCACAGATCAGGACGAGCTCTATGAGGTGAACGACGAGGCGTTTGCGTTCCTGTCCCGTTGCGACGGGACTATGCGTGGGGGCGACCTGACTGACGACGATGGATTTGTGACGTTCTGCCTTGCCGAGGGGATCCTCCTGACCCGTCCGAAACCCGCCGGGCGACGGGTCGTATTTGCGGCGTCGCCCGTGCCGTCTCTTCGCTACCTTGAGCTCCAGCTTACCTCCCGCTGTAATCTTGCCTGCCTGCACTGCTATCAGGGTGATCGGACGGCGATTGACCTTCCGCTGGACACTGCCCTGAGGATTGCTCGAGAGTTTGAGGCAATGGCCGGGCTCCGACTCCTCATATCGGGCGGGGAGCCGTTGCTCTATCCCGGTCTCTTCGACTTCCTGGACGAGACGGAGGACCTCGCGTTGCGGAAGATCCTCATCACCAACGGGACGCTGATTAATGTGAGGAACGTCCGAAGACTCAAAGCGGACGAGATCCAGTTTTCCCTCGATGGATGGGAACGGGGACACGAACGGATCAGGGGGAGGGGAAGCTTTTCGAAGGTTATGCGGGGAATCGAGGCGGCGCTGAGCGCGGGAATCGCCGTCTCGGCGGCGACAATGGTCCATCGGGGTAATCTCGATGAATTTGATCGAATGAACGCCTTCATCGAAAAGATCGGCGCCGTGGGATGGGGGATCGATCTTCCGTGCCCTACGGGGAGGTTTGATGCACACTCCGGGATTGTAGTATCACCGCAGATCGCGGGCCCCCTCATGCGGTACGCCTTCGGGGGGGGAAACCATGCCACGCCCGGCTTTGCCTGCGGGCACCATCTGATGACGGTGCTTCCGACGGGTGGCGGTGTAAAGTGTGGATTCTACGCCGACGATATCCTTGGGGACGCCGCCAAGTCGCTGGGCGGGTGCTGGCGCTCCATGAAGCATGTCCGGATCGATGAGCTCGAATGCCGTGGATGTCCTCATCTGGAAGAGTGCGGGGGCGGGTGCCGTTTCCGGGCTCCTGGACCGCTGGCTCCCGATCCAGTTATGTGCGCGGCCTTTGGGGTGTATAGGTAGGCACCGAAACGTCGGGAGGGACGCTCTTGCCCTCGGGCGGTGGTCCGTCTCTCGGGCCTTGCCGGGCGTGGAGCGAGGGGGAAGAATAGAAGGCTTCAATGTGTGGGCCGGTCGGGGCCGCGCGATGAAGAGAAAAGTAAAACCCCCTTTCCGTAACGACGGAAAAGGGGGCTTGTTCGGGTATCCACTGCGCAGTGGCAGGTATCGTCACCTAGTTCTCTACATCGTTGAAGGTATTGAGGATTTTATTCCCGCCCATCCCCGGAAGCGAGGGATCGGAAACCACTTTCCACGTGTCCCTAAACGCATCCATATCGAGATTTGCGGAGCACGTCGCGAAGAAATTCTGAGGATTCGCCGGCGGATAGGGAACCAGCTCCCAGCTCTTGTAGAATTTCGCCTCGGCGGGCGGATCGATCCCGAGGATGCGATAGTCGGCGGTGTAGACGCTCTTGTCGGCATAATAGGACATTTCGTTGGTCCAGATGCCGCCCAAGAGCACCCGTGCCTCCGACTGCATGGCGCCGGCCTTGTAATGGACGTAGAGCGGGATCGCAAAGGACGCGAGGATCGCCAGGATCATGACGACGATCATCAACTCGATGAGGGTAAACCCTCTCCGTGATCTGATTATTGTCTTGATTTTATCGTTCGTATTCATAGATCATTGTCTCCGATTAACTTACTGCAAAGTTCATGCCACATGGCGGCCCCAAACTATTCATTACGTTCTCTATAACTAAATGATATTATTGTCATTATTCGCAAACACGACACGGCTTTGATGATGTTTGCGTCGCTTGTGATAGTGAATTGTGTATCTGCAACTCTCCGTGCGAATTTACAAATCTTCCGGCGAGCTTCCCTTGCCCTCATAAGAGACATTTTCAGGCACTTTTTCAGCTCTATAAAATATATATTTGACCTTGGGCTATAAAGAAACTATAATCATTATACCACAAAATCGACTTTCGACACGGGATTTCGCAAGAAATATCCTGCATCAGTGTAAGATGTGAAACATACACCTCTTCCATGAAGGATTGAGAAATGGCAAAAAAAGATGACAAGAAGAAGGTACGGCTCTTGGTAATTCTCACCGCCGTCGCGATAGCCTCAGTGTCGTTCTTCCTCTATATCAGTTATGCCCCTTCGGGAAAGGCCAAATCCTTTGAGGAGTGCAAGTTTCTCTTTGACAATAAGAACTATGACGCATGCATAAGCTGCTTCAATGAATATATAAAGACCAACCCCGATTCCGAGGCCATCAGGATGAGGGGGATGTCTTACTATAGCACTAAGCAGTATGAGGGGTCCATCAAAGATTTTACCTCCTACCTGGAGAAAGACTCGACGAACCGGAACATCTATTATCAGCGCGGGCTGGCCTACGAAAATCTCGGGAAGGTGAAGGAGGCCGAAGGTGATTTCAAGAAGGCATGCGAATTCGGGTACGACAAGGCGTGCAATCACATCACCGGATCGGTCGGGGGAGGGCTCTTGACGGAGGACACCCAGAATCGGAGCGCGGCGGATTGGTTCAAGATCGCATCCGATTTCCTCGATAAGGGAGATTACGAGAACGCCGTCAGCTTTTTTGGTCGGGTCATCGAGCTGGACCCCAAGATGACCAATGCCTATCTCCTCCGTGGGCTCGCTTACCGAAACCTGGAAGATTATAAAGAGGCCATGGACGATTATAATAAGATCCTCTCCATTGACCCAAATTCGGCGGCTGCATACAATAACAGGGGCGTCGCCTACTGGAGGCAGGGGAAATTCAAGGAGGCGCTGTCCGATTATAATAAAACGATATCCCTTGCTCCGAACGACTATATCGTCTATAACAATCGGGGCGTCGTCAACTTCGAGATGAAAAACTATACCGATGCACTGGCCGATTATAACAAAGCCATCGGCCTCAATCCGAAATTCGCCCAATCGTATTGGAATCGGGCCGTTAATTACTTGAAGCTGAACAAAAAAGATGAGGCAAAAAAAGATTTCAAGTCTGCGTGCGACCTGAAGATCGATGACGCCTGCAAGGCGATGGGAAGTCTGTAGTGCGGGTAACCCATCAAAGACTCCACGAGGTATAACCAGGCTTCTTCCCCTTAAGAATCTGAGACGTTACCGCCGTTGGGGAATCAGCCTCCGCTCACGCAGTACGATAACGGTTACAGGCCTCCTTGGAAATGCCCCGACAGAGCACGGGCCGCCGAAAGCGCCGCGGCCGCACGAACCCCCTCTTCCCGGTACCATGCCCGCAGTCCGCTCCGAGACGTCCGTAATGAGGCGTCCTTCTTGTAACTCGCCAATCTTTAAACGCTCGTAAAAGGCACAGTATCCCTTCCCAAGAACGCGACTTTTTGATTTGATTTATCGTCCCCATCGTGCTAAAAGAAGGCATCGCACCTTCTGGGAGGAATTGCCGTGGACGAGATCACCCGTCTGAAAGAAGAGCCTCCGTCGCCCCCGAAAGAAGAACCCCCTTCGGGCCAATCCCCTCTATTATCCGCCGAAGAGAGCCAGCCGGAGCTTTTCTCGACGATCTCACAGAATTCACTTACAAACGGAAACGGTTTCACCTTCATCGAGGGCGCCGACGGCGCAACGTCTCAGGCGCCGATCATCGCCCCGGAGCTGTTGAGTCGCCAGAGGATCGCCGCGGACCGGAGCTATCCCCTCCATGAACGCATCGAGGCCTTCGAGGATATCATCGATTCCGAGGTAGGCGATACGACACTGTCCCGAGCGCGTAATCTCGAGCGGGAGGTGGGGCTTCGGCAGATCTATTTCAAATTCGAGGGAGGAAACCCCACCGGCACCCAGAAGGATCGCATCGCCTTTGCCCAGGCGATGGACGCCATGCGCCGGGGATTTGACGCCATCACCGTGGCGACGTGTGGTAACTACGGCGTGGCGGTGGCGCTTGCCGCCTCCATGGCGGGGCTTAAGTGCTACGTCTACATTCCCGAGGGATACAAGGCAAAGCGCGTCCGGGAGATGCAGGACTACAAGGCCGAGATCATCCGGGTCCGGGGAGACTACGAGACCTCCGTGGAGGTATCCCGAGAGCGCGCCATGAAAGACGAGATTTACGACGCCAACCCCGGGGGAGAGAACACCCCTCTCCAGCTTTCCGCCTATGGCTCGATCGCTTACGAAATCTACGACGAGCTCCGGGACGCCCCCGCCGTCGTGGCGGCGCCGGTATCCAACGGGTCGACACTTGCAGGAATCTATAAAGGCTTCCTGAGCCTCTACCGCAGGGGCAAGACCTCGCGGATACCCCGTATGGTAGCGGGCTCATCTCATGGCAAGAACCCGATCATCAGGGCCTTCATCAAGAACGTCCCTCACTGTGAGGACATCGAGCCCAAAAGGATTCGGGAGACCGCCGTCAACGAGCCGCTCATCAACTGGCACTCGATCGACGGAGACCTGGCGCTGGACGCCATCAGGGTAACCTCCGGCTGGGCCCAGTATGCGAGTGACAAGAGCATGATCTCCTACGCGAGGCTCATGAAAGATCGGGAGGGGCTCAACATCCTGCCGGCTTCGACGGCGGGGCTTGTGGTGCTCCTGGAGCAGCATAAGAGGGAGCCGATGCCGGGGGACCGATACGTGGTCATCCTCACCGGGAGGAGATCATGACGGGGCTGCCCGAGGGGAACGCGATCGTCTATTGCGAGGGGGCCTTCGGGACGACATACGGAAAGACGGCGCACGGTCTGGTCCGTCGCACTCTCCGGTATCACGTCATCTCGGTGGTGGACAGCACGCTTTCCGGAAGGGACGCGGGGCGACTTATCGACGGGAAAAGCGCGGGTATCCCGATCTTTGCCGATATACCCGAGGCCGTGGCGGCATCCCGAAACACCGCCGATCCCGCCACCCACCTCGTCATCGGCCTTGCCACCGACGGCGGTTACATCCCCAACAACGTCAGAGTGGACATAGCCCATGCGATAACCCTCGGGCTTTCCGTCGATTCGGGACTGCACGAATTTATGACCGAGGACGATACTCTCGTGGGCCTGGCGCGGCAGTATGGCGTCACGCTGAGGGACATCCGAAAACCGCCGCCGCGAAAGGAGCTCCACTTTTTTTCGGGCAAGATCTCAGATGTGACCTCTCTGATCGTCGCCGTCCTCGGCACCGATTCGGCCGTCGGGAAGCGGACGACGGCCTGGCTGGTGACCGATGCCCTGAGGGAGCGGGGGTATAGCGCCGAGCTTATCGGCACGGGGCAGACCGCGTGGATGCAGGGGGTCGCGTACGGGATCATGCTGGACTCGCTGGTCAACGACTTCGTTGCCGGGGAGATCGAGCATGCCGTCTGGAGGGCCTGGAGCGAGAAACGGCCGGACGTCATCATTATCGAGGGACAGGGAAGCCTCATGAATCCGGCATACCCCGGCGGGTTCGAGATCCTGGCCGCGGCAAGGCCGGACGCGGTCATCCTCCAGCACGCCCCGGCCCGCGCCGAATACGACGGCTTCCCCGGCTATCCGCTGCACCCTATAGAAAAGCAGGTCAAGGCCGTCGAATTCCTCTCCGGGCGGAAGGTTATCTGTGTGACGGTTAACCACGAAGGGATGAGACCGGCGGACGTGCCGGCCGCCTGCGCCGAGATCACGAAAAAGACGGGTCTTGGCGCTTCCGACGTCCTGATTTCCGGCGCCGGGTCGGTGGCCGACGCCCTTGTGCCCTACCTCCAGCGGAAAAAGGCGGGCGCGAGATGAGGCCCGAGATCGTCTCTACCGGGCAGACCGCGCGGCGGGAAGACCCAATGAACGGTGATTCCCATCCCGATACCGACCCCTTCCGTTGTCTTTCGGTCATCGACCGCCTCGAGGTGGGGCCCGTCAGGGTCGAGAAGCGCCGCCTCATCTGCCCGTATACCGTTTTCCAGGGAGAGTCGACCGATACCTTCCGGCTCATCTACCGGTGGGGAGAGGACGTCTTCGATCCCTCGGAGACTGCCGACCGGAACCTCGCCGGAATGATCGCGGCCCAGGTCGCGCTTAACTACGGACTCTTCTGCGATGAGATTCGGTTTTGCGGTCCCTTTGACGAGCACGACCGCCGCTTCCTCGCCGAGATGGCCGAGAACACCTCGTGCGAGATCTATGTCAAGAAGTTCCTCCAGCCCAATCCCTTCCTCTTCGGGGCGGCGGCGTCGCTTCCCGTGATAAGGCGGCCGAGCTACCTCCGTGCCCGCCTTTCGTTTGAGGACATGTCGCCACGCAACATCCGAACGACCCGCAAAACCAGCGGATGGAGGACGGACCCAAGAAAACACGCCGTCCTCTCCAGCGGCGGGAAGGATAGCCTCCTCACCTTCGGGATCCTTGACGAACTGGGACAGGAGGTATCCCCGATCTTCATCAACGAATCGGGGCGGCACTGGTTTACCGCCCTCAACGCATACCGGTCTTTTACAGAGCGCGTCCCTCGCGCCGCCCGGGTCTGGACAAACGCGGACCGGCTCTTCTGCTGGATGACACGGCGCCTCCCCTTCGTCCGCCCCGATTTTGGCCGGTTGCGGTCGGACGAATACCCAATCCGCCTCTGGACGGTGGCGGTCTTCCTCTTCGGGGCGCTCCCCTTGATCAGGAAGAGGGGTATCGGAAGGCTTTCGCTCGGCGACGAGTTTGATACGACACGCTTTGCCCTCCATCACGGGATCCCCCACTTCGACGGCCTCTTTGACCAGAGCCTCGTCTTCGACCGCGCCCTGACTGCCTATTATAGGAGCAAGGGGTGGGGGATCGACCAGTTCTCGCTGCTGCGGCCGCTTTCCGAGCTCCTCATCCAGAAGATCCTCTCCCTGCGGTATCCCGAGCTCCTTTCCGTACAGGTCTCATGCCACGCGGCCCACATCAGGGGGGGGCGCGTCTACCCGTGCGGGAGGTGCGAGAAGTGCCGGCAGAATCGTCGGCATGATGACGACGTTCGGAGCCGACCCGTCCGTTCTCGGCTATTCGGGGACACAGGTTGAGCAGTGCCTGAGGAAGATCGACAAGATGGGGGTGGACCAGGAGGGTGAAGGAGCCGAGCATCTCTATTTCCTCCTGAAGGGGCTCGGGAAGACTTCGGGGGGCTCGCGTACGGTGCGGCCGCACCCTGAGGTGGAAAAGCTCAGGTTCGATGCGCGGGTATCCCCGGTCGACGCGATACCCTCCGATCTCTCGGACCGGGTCTATGACATCTTGGGCCGTTATGCCCGGGGGACGGTTATGTGGGACGGCTCGGCGTGGGTCGATCAGGGACCTTCGCACACGGTCGCGTCGGCCGGCGGCCACTTAAAAAAGGGTTAGCGGGATGAAGATCACCGGTCTTGAGGCATGGTCGGCTACCATGAGGCTCTCCGAGCCCTATACCATCGCCTATGAATCGATTGAGGCGGCAACCAATATCTTTTTGCGGGTCAAGACGAACGGCGGGATCGTCGGGTACGGATGCGCCGCCCCGGACCTCGAGGTGACGGGAGAAACCCCGGATTCGGCCTCAGATACATCGACGATGCCATTCGTCCGGCGGTGGTTGGATCCGATCCGCTGCGCATTCGGCTCGCGCTGGAGGCGGTAAGGCGCGCCGGCCCGGTCTCCCCCGAGGCCCTGGCGGCCCTCGATATGGCGCTGTTAGACATCCTCGGAAAGGTTGCCGGACTCCCTCTCTTTGTGCTCCTCGGCGGGATGAGAGATCAGATCCGGACGAGCGCAACCGTCGGGATCCTTCCCCCCGATCAGACCGTAAAGAAGGCCCGAGACCTGATCGGACAGGGGTTCACGTCGCTCAAGCTCAAGGGGGGAGTCGATGTCGAGTCCGATATCGAGCGGTTTCTTAAGGTACGAGAGGCGGTCGGGGACGGCGTCGAGCTTTCCCTTGACGCAAACCAGGGGTACGCGGCGGAAGAAAGCCTGAGATTCATACGGGGAACAAAGGCCGCACGCCTTGTCTTTCTGGAACAGCCCACCCCCCGGCGTGACCTGGAGCTTCTCGGATACGTAAGCTCGATGACGGACCTTCCAGTGATGGCCGATGAGTCTCTCCTCACCCTTGATGACGCCGTAACCCTCGCCCGGCGGGGGGTCGTGGACCTCTTCAACGTCAAGGTCATGAAGGTCGGCGGCATCATCGAGGCGCAGCAGATCGCGGCGGTGGCGCGTGCGTTCGGGATCGGTGTCATGGTGGGGTCTACGGACGAGGCGGCCCTCGGGATCGCGGCGGGGCTTGCCGTCGCGTTGGCCGATCCCGCCGTCCAGCGTGCAGATCTCGACGGCAATCTTCCGCTCGAGGGGGACCCGTCGTCCGGCGCGGTAATCCTGAGCTCCGGCTCCCTGTCTCCCACAGGCAGGCCCGGCCTCGGACTGGACCTCGACGCCTGATACACAAAAGCCTTGACTCGAACCGGTAACTGCGCTATCTTTCTTGCGGCGGGGTGGGAGGTCGAGGGTCTTAGTCTCATATGGGCTTCATCTGTTCTTACCTCCTGCTGTCTTCCCTTCCCCTTTCCATGCCTGCCGCCCGACGGCCCTTCTGTGAGCAGCCAGACGGGAGCCCCGTGGTGCCCAGACGCGTCATCGTTACGTCCGGTCCTACTAATAACAACTCGTTTTATAAAGGGTAATAAACCAACATCTTTCGTATCGTGAGGTAGCCAATGGCCAAAAATGAACAGATCTGGAGGAAATCATGGGACCCGGGGCTTACGGACCTGGATCCAAGGTCGTGGGAAGTCAATTTCGTCGATGCCGTAAAGCCGGCCTTCGAGCGCTTCTCCGACAGGGCGGCCCTCGCCTTCATGGGGACGGAGATCACGTTCAGAGAACTCGATAAGCTGTCCAACCGGTTTGCCGACATGCTGATCAAGAACGGGTTCAAGAAAGGAGACCTCGTCGGCATTAACCTCCCGAATATCCCCGAATATGTCATCGCGTGGCTGGGAACCCTCAAGGCGGGGTGCGTCGTCTCCGGGGTGTCACCCCTCCTCTCGACTGAGGAGATGGAATACCAGCTTATGGACGCGGACGCAAAGGGCCTGGTGACGCTCGATGCGATCTTCGCCGCCCGGGTTACCAAAATCGCGGCAAACCTGCCAAAGCTCAAGGTCGTGGTTGCGGCGAGCGTCGGCGGGTTTTTGCCTCCCGTTAAGCGGGTGTTGGCAAAACTCCTTAAGAAGATCCCGATGGGGGAGGTGACGCCGCTTCCCGGAAAGACCGTCTATCGGATGGAAGAGGTCATCAAGACCGCGAAGTTTTCGGATAAGGCGTCCGGCGTCAAGATCACACCCGACGATATTGCCCTCGTCCAGTACACCGGCGGCACGACCGGCGCGCCCAAGGGAGCGATGCTCTCGCACCGCAACGTCGTCTCCGACCTTCTGATTGTCCAGAGGTGGCTGGCCTGGGAGCCGGGTAAGGGGCCGGCGCTCTCGGGATTTCCCTTCTTTCACATCGCGGGACTCTTCTTCAATGAAAACTGTATATACCTCGGCTGGACCCAGGTGCTGATCCCCAACCCGCGGGACACGAAGCATATCACGAGCGAGCTTGCCAAATACCGGCCGACGACCCTCGTCAACGTGCCGTCGCTCTTCCAGCTTCTCATCGCCGAGCCGAAGTTCAAGACGCTGGATCACTCGAACCTCGAGGTCTGTATTTCGGCGGCTTCTCCGTTCCCCGAGGAATCCCAGAAGGAGTTGGAGGCGATCGTCGGCAAGGAGAAGTTGTTGGAGGTCTACGGGATGTCGGAGACCTCTCCGCTCACGGTCATGAACCCCTCCAAAGGAAAGAAAAAACTGGGCACTATCGGGCTTCCGATTCTCAACACGGACATCAAACTGGTGGATCACGCCACGGGCAAAGAGGTCGGATCGGGGCAGCCGGGCGAGATGTGGATCAAGGGGCCCCATGTCATGATCGGCTACTACAGGAAGCCCGAGGAGACGAAAAACGCCGTCGACAAGGAAGGATATATGCACACCGGTGACGTGGCCGTCATGGACAACGAAGGGTACCTGAGGATCGTGGATCGTACCAAGGACATGATCATCGTCGGAGGGTTCAAGGTCTTCTCGGTGAAGGTGGAGGATGTCCTGTCCAGACATCCGGCCGTAGACATAAGCGCGATGGTGGGCGTGCCCAACCCCGAGCGGCCCGGCTCGGAGGTCGTCAAGGCGTTTATCCAGCTCAAGCCGGAATATGCCGCGGGCGACAAAGATGCGCTCAAGAAGGAGATCTTCAGCTACGCCAAGGAGAAGCTTTCACCCTACGAGGTGCCGAAGGTCATCGAGTTCATGGACGCACTGCCGCTGACGGCCGTGGGGAAGCTCGACAAGAAGAAACTGAGAAAATAGACGGACTATCGGTAATCAGGGTGGACGTATTGTCCCCGATGCACGATCGGATTCATCGATACAGGAGACCAACCCCGCAGCGCTTTCTGCTCACCCCCCGAGAAGGGGTCGGCCTGTCTGCGGGGACTTCACATGCATATTGGTTTTTTAACTCGAGGGAGGCATCGTATGTCGAAAAGGGAGCAAATCTGGAAGAAATCATGGGATCCAGGGCTGTCGGACCTGGATCCAAAAATATGGGAAACGAGCCTGGTGGAGGCGTTTGCGCCGACCTTCAGGGACTTCCCGGATAAGGCGGCACTTGCATTCATGGGGACGGAGATTACCTTCCATGAGCTCGACGTTATGGCCAATCGGTTTGCGAATATGCTTATCGAAAGCGGGTTCAAGAAAGGTGACCTCGTCGGGATCAACCTCCCGAACATCCCCGAGTATGTCATCGCGTGGCTCGGGGCGCTCCGGGTCGGGTGCGCCGTTTCCGGTGTCTCCCCGCTCCTCTCGACGGAAGAGACGGCCTATCAGCTCAGAGACTCCGACGCAAAGGGACTGGTGACGCTGGACGCGATCTTTGCCGGCCGGCTTACAAAGATCGCGCAGGACCTCCCCAAGCTCAAGCTCGTGGTGGTGGCAAGCATCGGTGGATTCTTGCCTCCCGTTAAGCGAGTCCTGGCAAAGCTCCTCAAGAAGATCCCAACGGGCAAGGTGACGCCACTTCCCGGTAAGACCGTTTACCTGATCGAGGAAGTCATCAAGACCAAGAAATATTCGGACAAGAACCCCGGCGTGAAAATCTCGCCCGACGACATCGCCTATATCCAGTATACCGGCGGCACCACCGGCGCCCCAAAGGGGGCGATGCTCTCCCACCGAAACGCGGTGTCAAACCTGATAGTCGTCTATAAATGGCTCGGCTGGGAGAGAGGCAAGGGCCCGGCGCTTTCGGGTTATCCCTTCTTTCATATCGCGGGACTTTTCATTAACGAGATGGGTAACTACCTCGGCTGGACGCAGGTATTGATCCCCAACCCGCGGGACACCAAGCATATCACGGACGAGATCGTTAAGTACCGGCCGACCGCCCTCATCAATGTTCCCTCTCTTTACCAGCTCCTCATGGCGGAGCCGAAGTTCAAGGCGCTGGATCACTCGAAACTGGCCGCCTGCGTTTCGTCGGCCTCACCGTTTCCGAAGGAATCCCAAAAGGAGCTGGAGGAGATCGTGGGAAAGGGGAAACTCATAGAGAACTACGGGATGTCGGAGACCTCACCGCTGATCGCCAGCAATCCCTCCAAGGGTAAGAAGAAGCTCGGCTCAATCGGTGTCCCGATCCTCAATACCGACGTTAGGCTGGTGGACCCCCAAACGGGCAAGGAGGCCGAGCTCGGCCAACCAGGTGAGATCTGCGTCAAAGGTCCTCAGGTGATGGTGGGGTACTACAAGAAGCCCGACGAGACGAAAAACGCCATCGACAAGGACGGCTACATGCACACCGGCGACGTGGCGATCATGGACGACGAGGGATATCTGAAGATCGTGGACCGCACGAAAGACATGATCATCGTTTCCGGGTTCAAGGTCTTCTCGGTGAAGGTCGAGGATGTGCTGACCAAGCACCCCGCCATCGACATGATCGCGACAATCGGCGTGCCCAATCCCGAGCGGCCCGGCTCCGAGATCGTCAAGGCGTTCGTCCAGCTGAAACCGGAGTACGCCCAGAAGGATAAAGAGGAGCTTAAGAAAGACATCACGAGCTTCGCCAAGGCGAAGCTCACTCCGTATGAGGTGCCCAAGGTCATCGAGTTCATGGATGCGCTGCCGCTGACAGCCGTGGGCAAGCTCGATAAAAAGAAGCTGCGCAAGTAAACACAGACAAAAAGAAACGGGGTGGAGATATCCACCCTGTCCTTTACAGGGTTTCGGACCCATGGAACCGACCCTTATTTCCGCTTATCTCTATCTCCCGTTCAGAGAGCCGGCTTACCCATGGCGATTTCACGCTCACGTTTATCGTTTGACCTAAAGGGAGGCATCGCATGTCAAAAAGGGAGCAGATCTGGAGGAAATCATGGGACAAGGGGCTGACCGATCTTGACCCACAGCTGTTCGAGAAGAGCATCGTCGACGCCGTAAGGCCGTCCTTCGAGCGGCTCCCTAACAGGGCCGCCCTTGCCTACATGGGGACCGAGATTTCCTTCCGGGACCTCGACCGCTACGCCAACCGATTCGCGGACATGCTCATCAAGAACGGGCTTAAAAAGGGCGACGTGGTGGGGATCAACCTCCCCAATATCCCCGCGTATGTCATCGCGTGGCTCGGGATACTCAAGGCCGGGTGCGTCGTCTCCGGCGTCTCGCCCCTTCTCTCGACTGAGGAAATGGAGTACCAGCTTTTAGATTCCGATGCAAAGGGGTTGGTCACGCTGGACGCGATCTTCGCCGCCAGGGTAACCAAGATCGCCGACAGGCTGCCAAGACTGAAGGTCGTCGTGGCAGTGAGCATCGGCGACTTCCTACCATCGGTCAAGCGCGTGCTCGGTAAGCTCCTCAAGAAGTTCCCAACCGGTGAGGTCACGCCCCTTTCAGGAAAGCAAGTCTACCGGATGGAGGAGGTCGTCAACAACGACGCATTCTCCGAAAAGGATCCCGGCGTAAAGCTCGCACCCGGCGACCTCGCCTACGTTCAGTATACCGGCGGTACCACCGGGATCCCCAAGGGGGCGATGCTCTCTCACCGCAACATCGTCTCTGACATCCTGTGTGTGTCCAAATGGTTCGGATGGGAGCCGGGAGCCGGGGTGGCGGTTAACGGGTTTCCATTCTTTCACATTGCCGGGATCTTTGTCAATGCAATTTGTCTCCAACTCGGGCTTACACAACCCTTGATCCCAAACCCTCGAAATACCGGCCACATCGCGCAGGAGATCGCCAAGTACCGGCCAAGGCTGATGCTTAACGTGCCCGCCCTCTACCAGCTCCTCATGGCGGACCCGAAATTCAAGAAGCTCGATCATTCGAGCCTCGAAGTCTGCATATCGGGCGCGTCCCCCTTCCCCGAGGAGTCACAGAAGGAGCTGGAGGCCATTGTCGGCAAGGGAAAGCTGATCGAGACCTTCGGGATGTCCGAGACCTCCCCGCTGCTCTTCCTTAATCCCTACAAGGGGAAGAAAAAGCTCGGCTCGATTGGGCTCCCGCTCCTGAACACCGACGTCAAGCTCGTCGAGCCTGCAACCGGTGCCGAGGTGGGCATCGGGAAGCCGGGAGAGATGTGGGTGAAGGGACCCGAGGTGATGTCCGGATACTACAAGAAGCCCGAGGAGAATAAGATCGCGTTTGACAAGGACGGCTACTTTCGCACGGGCGACGTCGCGGTCATGGACGACGAGGGATATCTGAGGGTCGTGGACCGTACCAAGGATATGATCATCGTATCCGGATACAAGGTCTTCTCCGTGAAGGTGGAGGGTGCGCTCACCGAGCATCCGGCAATCGATATGATCGCCACTGTCGGCGTGCCTAACCCCGAGCGGCCCGGCTCCGAGATCGTCAAGGCGTTCGTACAGCTCAAGCCGGAGTATGCGCAAGCGGACAAGGAAGCCCTCAAGAAGGACATCACGGCCTTCGCAAAAGAAAAGCTCACGCCCTACGAGGTGCCCAAGGTCATTGAGTTCATGGACGCGCTGCCGCTCACTCCCGTTGGCAAGCTCGACAAGAAGAAGCTGAGAAAGTAATAGAAATATCGGAATGGAAACGGGGTGGAGAAATCCACCCCGTTTTTTACTCTTGTCTGAAAACGCCGGACATAGATCTCAGGGAGCGGAAATTCACCTCTCGCCTACCCCGTGGGGTCCTTCTCAGGCTCCGCCTCTCCGGAAATTATATCGACAAGCCGGTCGATGAATACCATCTGTCCCTTGAGGAGCTTCTCTCTGGCCGCGGGTATCCCAAACCACGCGGCCCTGTCTACCTCGGGGAACTCCTGCTCCTTGCCCGATCCGGGCGGCCATTCGAGTACGAAGGTGTTGCTCTTGATCGTGGAAGGGTCGCAGTCTCGCTGGTGCGCCCATACGTGTACTACCTTACCGCCGGGCTGCTTGACGCTGCCGAGCGGGGTGAATGTCCCGTCGACGTGAACTCCTGTCTCCTCGAAGAACTCGCGCTTTGCCGCGCTCAATGCGTCTTCGTCCTCCGTGAATTCGCCCTTGGGGATCGACCATGCGCCGTCGTCTTTCTTCGCCCAAAAAGGCCCTCCCGGGTGAACCAGAAACAGCTCGAGGATCGCTCCGTTGAAGCGAAACAGCAGGATCCCGGCGCTCTGCCTCGGCATTCTATCTTCTCCCGTGTATTGACTGACGCACAGTGGGAACGGCAAGGTGAGAATCAAATCAGAGAGGGAGGTCTCCTCTCGTCTCTCTCCGCACGAGTCGGAAGGCTGGACAGAGCCAAGAGGAGACCTCAAAATAGGGGGTCGTGTCTCATCGATCCCCTCTACTCGAAATACGCCATCTCCACCCCGCGATCGCGCAGCCCCTTCAGGAAGGGCTCCGGGTCCTTGAGGAGACGCTCGGGGGCGTAGACGCCGCCGGGCAGGTCCTTGAACTTCCCTTTCGTGAGCCACACGGCCGCCTGTAGGCACGGCGCCGAGGTGATGTGCGCGATGTGGCCGACGTAGGTGTAGTGGACCCGCTTCTCCTTCCCCTTGTGCGTTCCCCACACCTCGACATACCCCACGGATTTGTCCGGCGCGCTGTCGCTCTGGAACAGCGGGAGGATCGGCTTGACGACGGCAAAGAGGCGCCGCCGGCGTACGTCGGTCTGGGTGAGGCGCAGCGCCGCCAGGAAGCGGACGGTCATGACGTCGAAGACCGGCCTTACCCCGCCGTGGACGCTGACGTATTTCAGACCCTTGAGGTTTTTCGGCAGGCTCACCGACTCGGCGTGGCCGGTGTAAAAAACGGGGAGCCTCCCGATAGGCGGCGGAAAGTCAACGATCTTCTTGCCCTTGCCGCACGGGACATATTGTTCGTGCCCGTCGCGCCACTGGAGCGTCTTCCCCGATAGGAGGTGAAACAGGTGCAGGATGTTGGCAGGCCCCACCGGCTCGTTTGACCCGGCCGCCCAGTTGACCGATATCCCCTCGGGGGCGTCCATCGTCAGGTAACCCTTCTTCGACAGGATCTGGGTGAGGCCCGGGGAGTTGCCGAAGCCGCTGAGTATCTTGACGCCCTTCTTCTTCGCCCTTCCGTCGAGCTTCTCGACGGCAAGGTAGGCGTCGTAATCGTCGGCGATCGAGATGTAGTCTACGCCGGCGTCGATGGCGGCGTCGGCCACGGGCGCCTCGAACCGGTAGAAAGGGCCGACGTAGCTGATAACGACGTCGTTTCCCTTCATAAGCTTCACCAGACCCTCACGGTCCGTGACGTCGGCTTTAGCGGCCGAGAACTTCTTGCCGTGGGCCGCCGCCTTTCTCTTTTGCCTTTTGCTCGTCGAGGTCGGCAACGACGACCGACGTGACGTCGGCATCCTTTTCCATCAACTCGAGCATGGTCGCGGCCATGTCCCCAGCACCGCCCAAGAACAGAATTTTCACGATAATACCTCCTATTAATCAGGTGAACGAAATCGACTATATGTGCCTTACTTCTTCTTCTGTGAGAAGTAGGCCTTCATCGGGGTGAAGTAGAAATCGATCCACCCCTGCTTGTAGTTCTCACCCTGGCCGTCCGGGATGTTCGTATGGACGAGGGTGATTTTCGTGCCCTCCTTGACTTCTTCAAGGATCACCTCTATCTCCGAGTCGGGGGCATCGTCCGGGAACTCGGTGGTGCGCCACGCCTGGACGATACGCGTGAACGGCTCAACAAGGATCGTCGTCCCCGAGATATAGTCGTCCCAGGCGGTGAACTTTCCGCCGACCCGACCGTCGACGACGGCCTTTGACCCCGTGAAGGCGCTGTGTTTTTCGCTGTCGAGCCAGGCCTCATAGATCACTTTCGGCTTTGCCGGCAGCACATCAGAGACTTTTATTCGGTCCGCCATGGTCGTTCCCTCCTGTGTGAATTCCGATATTAAAATAATACGCCGTTTTTGTGGCGGGGTCAATGAAGCAAGATAGGGGAGACGAAAAAAGGGGGAAGCGGCTGAAATCGGCAAGGACTCGGGTTGCATATTCCAGCGTCCCGTGCTATACAGAAATGAACAGATTTTTCATTCATGAGGTGTGCCATGAATCGCAAGAGGTTTATAGCGTTAGTTCCCTTGCTGCTCGTCGTTGCATTCTTCGCGGCGTCCTGTGCAATCATCACGCCCGTACCGGTCGGGGCAAAGCACCTGGCCATCGTCGATACGTCCGACATCCACAGCTTCGTGCTCCCCTATGAGGCGACCGTTATCAAGGACGACGGTACCCAGGTGAAAATGCTCATCGGCGGGATGGACCATATCGCCGCCGTCGCAAAGCGGGAACGGGAAGTAACAGACGGGACGCTTCTGGTCGCCTCCGGCGACATTCTCATGGGTAATTTCTACCGGATATTCGGCGGCGTTCCCGAGATCACCTCCATGAACCTGTCCGGCTACGACGTGGTGACGCCCGGCAACCACGACTTCGACTTCGGGGTCGACTTCTACAAAAAGGCCATGAAGAACGCCGCGTTTCCCATAGTCTGCTCGAACATTACTTTTGAGGACAAGGAGCTTTCCTCCCGAGTGGTCCCCTACATCATTAAGGAGGTTGGAGGGATAAAAGTCGGCATCTTCGGGCTCATGACGCCGGACCTTGTCCGGGTGTCGTCCGTGGGACCGACCGTCACCGTCGATCCCGACCTGACGTCGGTCTCGATCGAGATGGTCAGGACGCTCAGGGAGAAGGGCGCCGATATCGTCGTCGCGCTTACCCACACGGGCAAGCTCCTGGACGAAGACCTCGCGCGGGAGGTCGCGGGCATAGACATCATTGTCGGTGGCCACAGCCATGACACCTTTTACGAGAAGATCAAGGGCCCCAACGGCTGGAAGACGGTCATCGTCCAGGCGGGGGTATACGGCAGGGAGGCGGGGGTCCTCTCGTTTGACGTCGCCGGCGGACGGGTGACCAGGTCCCGCTGGGAGTTGGTTCTCATGGATGCGGAGGCGGGCAGTGATCCGACCGTGGCCGCGTACCTGTCACCCTATAAAGCCAAGATGGAGGAGAGCCTGAAACGGCCCGTCGGCGAGACGCTTGTGGACCTCGACGCCATGTCCGCCGACGTTCGATCGAAGGAAAACAACCTCGGCGATCTCGTCGCTGATGCGTGGGCGGACCGGTTCGCAAGAAAGGGCAACCACATCCCATCGTCCTGATC
This sequence comes from uncultured delta proteobacterium, assembly GCA_963792965.1. Lineage (GTDB taxonomy): Bacteria > Desulfobacterota > Zymogenia > Zymogenales > Zymogenaceae > CAWBYW01. The sequence goes on from CAWBYW010000011.1 coordinate 77,459, forward strand.
AACGGGGGCGCGATCCGAGGCGACACGACCTTCAAGAAGGGGCCCATAACCTACGGGGACCTTCTAACGATCCATTCCATCGCCAATACGATCTATGAGGTCAGCCTCACGGGCAAGACCCTCCTTTCCGTGCTCGAGATGAGCGCATCGGCAATCCGCGTTGCGGGCGACGGCTGCCTCGAGGGGGAGCGTGTCCCCACGGGCGGTTTTCTGCAGGTGAGCGGCCTCAGGATGGTGATCAATTCGGTGGGTCGGCCGTTCTGCGCCGAGTTCGAGGGGAAAGACCTGAAGCAGATCATCTTCCCGGGAGAGCGGCTCGTCCGGGCCGAGGTCATGGAGAACGGGAAGTGGGTGCCGGTCAGGGGAGACAGGACCTATACGGTCCTGGTCACCTCATGGACCGCGGGGGGTGGCGATGGGTACTTTCCCTTCATGACCGCCAAGAAAAAGGACACGAAGGTAGATATCGTCGATGTCCTGTCCGCGTACATCAAAAAGAGGAGTCCCGTCAACCCGGTGACGGACGGGAGGATCGTGATCGAGGGGATGCCCGGAGGGGAGAAATAGGACTCGATAAGGGGAAAAAAGAAGGCCGGGACGATTTCGTCCCGGCCTCTCCGTTTAGTCTCGCTTCATTCGTTGTGCAACCGGCATTCAGGGATATCTTACCATCCCATACGCATCGCAGTCAGCCGTTCGTGCTCGGTTTAATATTTACTGTGCCGCATGTCCCGATCGAAAGGCATACGAAAAGGAGTCACCGTGACAGCAGCTCTTTTACCTCCTGTTTCCCTTCGTCGAGCTCTCTTTGTTGCTCCTTATCCGATTCCAAGAGGAGGGTAAGAAATTCGCCGACGTGCTCCTTTTCTTCCTTGGCGACGTCAAGGAGGACGCGCCTGATCCGCTTGTCGCCCGAAAGCGCCGCCATCTGCTCGTAGAGGTTTATCGCGTCAAGCTCGGCGATAATCCCGGCTCGGAGGATCTCGTTATCGATATCCTCTCTCTTTATTTTTTCCAGATCAATAGGTACCTTGGATAGCATCTTCACCCCCGATATGAAATTGTGTATATAAGAAAAGATACGTTACAGGCGGCGTGCGCGTCGGCACAGGGTCATCTCAGGTCGATTCCCATTTCTTCAATATCTCCATCACCTCCTGCGGTGTCTCGGCGGTCCTGAGGAGATCGACAAGGTAGCGCTGCCGTGCGGCGCCGCTGGCCACGCTCAGGACCCTCACCTGCAAGTCCGGCATGTGGGCCGGGGTCAGGATCAGGAAAATGAGCTCGATCGGCTTTTCGACCTCGACCCCTTCCACCCCCCACTGGGCGATCCCGAGGGCGAGGACGGCACGGTCAAGCCCGCTCAGCCGCACGTGGGGGAAGGCGGTACCCTCGTTGAAGAAGGTCGACCCCTGTTGCTCCCGGACGAGAAGTGCATCGAGCACGTTCTTCCATTCTTCCTTTAGTCCGGCATCTTCGCATGATTTCTTGACCAGCTCGCGCAATGCGTCGTCCTTCTTTACGGGCTTTTTCCAGATGACGATCCGCCCGGTCGTCAAGAGGGCGCTGAGCGACGTCCCCGTATCTCTTTGTTCGGGGACGAGTGGCGGCTTCTTGCTGAAGATGCTCAACACTCTTTTCGTCCCGGACGGCAGATTCTCGTCGTGAGTATCAAGCACGATGATCGTGATGTCCTGAGCATTTTGGATGAGCCTTCCCACGACGGACTCTTTTCCCATGAGCCTCTCATAGAAGGGGAGTACGGTGGGTGTGCCCACAACAATATGTCCCACCCGATACTCCCTGGCGAACTGGAGGATCGTCCCGGAGATATCGGTACCTTTGAAGGTGAAAACGATCGCCCCAAGCTGCTTTGCCAGCGTGAGTGTATCGGAGAGCACTCGCTGAGTATGGGCGTCAATCGCGGTCGGTTCCTCATGCGGGGCCTGGACGTAGAGGGCATACCAGTTGCGGTTGAGTCTTCCCGCCAGGCGCGACGCGTAGCGGAGGAGCTTCTCACTCTTGGGGCTTCGAGAGCTCAGGCATACCATGACCTGATCCGGCGCGGCGGGCGCCTCCTCCTCGAAGGGCTCGCGCTGTCTAATGTCGATCTGGGAGGCAAGCTCCCTGAGGGTCAGCTCTCTGAGCTGGTCGAGGTTGGGCCGAGTAAAGAAGTTTTCAGAGGCCGTCTGGATTCGATCCTTCGGATAGATTTTCCCCTCCCTCAGACGCTTGATCAAATCTTCCGCGGTCAGGTCGATATTGACAATCTGGTCGGCTTCGGCAAGTACGGTGTCGGGGATTCGCTCGCGCACCTTCACGCCCACGAGCCGCTCGACAGTATCGTAGAGGCTTTCGATATGCTGGACGTTGAGGGTGCTGACGACATGGATCCCGGAGGCGAGGATGTCCTGAACATCCTGATATCGTTTCGTGTTTCTGCTCCCCGGAACGTTGGTATGGGCAATCTCGTCGATGAGCGCAATCTCGGGCTTCCGCGCGATGACTGCGTCACAGTCCATCTCCTCGACTCTTATTCCCCGGTATTCTATGGCGCGCCGTGGAACTACCTCCAGTCCTTCGACGAGCCGGGCCGTTTCCGGCCGCCCATGGCTTTCCACGAGGCCCACGACCACGTCCAGCCCCTCCTTGAGGAGCTGGTGGCCTTCCTGGAGCATCTGGTACGTCTTTCCCACCCCGGCGCAGTAGCCCAGATAGATCTTGAGCCTTCCGCGCTGCGAGCGCCTGATCATCCGCAGGAAATTATCCGCTCTGCTTTCAAACATATTTCTTTAGTTAAGCTCGTCAAGAGCCAGATTGAGTTTTACGATATTGACGCGCGGCCGTCCGAGTATCCAAAGGCCGCGACCTTCGATATGGGCCGTGATCATCTCACGGACGAAGAGCTCGGTGAGCCCGCGCGCCTTGGCGACCCTCTTTGCCTGAAGCAGGGCGTTTTCGACGCTGATATGCGGATCAAGGCCGCTGCCCGAGGCGGTGACGGCATCGACAGGTATCGGACTGTCGGGGGCGAGTCCGTTTTCCTGCCGGTAGAGTGACGCGCGCTCGCCGATCGAATCGATGAGTTTTTTCGACAACGGGCCGAGATTACTTCCCCCCGAGCCGGATGGGTTATACTCCACGGCGGAGGGGCGGGGATGGAAGTAGTTCTCTCCCTTAAAAGGCTGGGCGAGCAACTCGCTGGCGATGGTCTTACCTCCAGCGGTAATCAACGATCCCTCCGCCTTGGCGGGGAACAAGACGTGGGCAACCCCCCACACGACGAGCGGGTAGACCCCACACGTCACTACAGCGATAATGGCCGTGATGATACAGGCCCTCTTAATCTCCACAAGCAGGCTCTTCATTGCCGTCTTTCTCCCTTACAGATGAGAAAGAAAAGTGATACAGAGATCGATCAACTTGATCCCCACGAATGGGGCGACGATGCCGCCCATTCCGTATATGAGAAGGTTGCGCCGGAGGAGACTCTCGGCGCTCAACGGCCGAAACCTAACCCCTTTGAGCGCGAGGGGTATCAGGGCGACGATGATCAGGGCGTTGAAGATGACCGCGCTCAGCACAGCGCTTTGAGGCGAGGTGAGACCCATGATGTTAAAAGGGGCGATCACCGGGAACGATCCGACGAGCATTGCCGGGATGATGGCGAAATATTTTGCCACGTCGTTGGCGACCGAAAAAGTAGTCAGCGCCCCGCGCGTCATCAACATCTGTTTGCCGGTCTCGATAATCTCGATGAGCTTGGTCGGGTTTGAATCGAGGTCCACCATGTTCCCCGCTTCCTTGGCGGCCTGCGTGCCCGTATTCATGGCAACACCCACGTCGGCCTGGGCCAAGGCGGGCGCATCGTTGGTGCCGTCTCCGGTCATGGCGACGAGATGCCCGACGCCCTGCTCGTTGCGGATAAGAGAGAGCTTATCCTCGGGCCTTGCCTCCGCAAGAAATTCATCCACGCCCGATTCTTTCGCGATGGCCTGTGCGGTAAGCCGGTTGTCTCCGGTAATCATTACGGTCTTTATCCCCATGGCGCGAAGGCGCATGAACCGGTCGCTGATTCCCCCCTTGACGATGTCCTTGAGGTGAATGACGCCGAGGCATTCATTGTTTCGTGCCACGACGAGGGGTGTCCCGCCGGAGCCGGCGATTGCGGCCACGCACCGCTCGGTCTCGGGAGGGAAGTCGGCGCCAATAAAAGTGCGAACAGCGTCGGCCGCTCCCTTTCGGATGATTTCCCCGCCCATGTCCACACCGCTCATCCTGGTCTGCGCCGAGAACCCGATGAAAACGGCGCCCGGCAGCTCCGCGATCGATCTGCCCCTGAGGCCGTATTGCTTGGCCAAAACGACAATGCTCCTCCCCTCGGGCGTTTCGTCGGCCAGGGAGGCAAGCTGCGCCGCCTCCGCGAGCCGTTCAATGGAGACACCCGGGGCCGGAGTGAGCTCGACGGCCTGCCGGTTGCCGAGCGTGATGGTCCCGGTTTTGTCCAGGAGCAATACGTCCACATCTCCTGCCGCCTCCACCGCTCGTCCGCTCATGGCCAACACGTTTTTTTGGAATAACCGGTCTATGCCGGCGATCCCGATCGCCGAGAGGAGCCCGCCGATCGTGGTGGGAATGAGGCAGACGAGGAGCGACACGAGGATCGTCACCGAGAGTGGAACGGCCAGATAGACCCCGAAGAATTTCAGCGTGATCACCGCGATCAAAAATATTATCGTCAGGGCCGCAAGGAGGATCGTCAGGGCGATTTCGTTGGGAGTCTTCTGGCGCTGGGCGGCCTCGACCAGGAGAATCATCCGATCCAGGAAGCTCTCCCCGGGGTTTGACGTCACGCTAACCTTAATCATGTCCGACAGCACCCGTGTCCCCCCGGTGACGGCGCTCCTATCCCCGCCCGCCTCCCGGATGACCGGGGCCGATTCCCCCGTAATCGCGGATTCGTCGACCGTTGCGGCACCCTCGATGACGTCGCCGTCGGCCGGGATGATCCCGCCCGCGGAAACGATCACGAGGTCGCCCTTCCGTAGCTTCTCGGCGGGGATCTCCTCGGTGGCGCCGTCGGACCGCACACAGGTCGCCGTCGTTCTCGATCGTGTTTTTCTCAGCGCGCTGGCCTGCGCCTTTCCTCGGCCCTCGGCCATCGCCTCGGCGAAGTTGGCAAAGAGCACCGTAAACCAGAGCCAGAGCGCAATCTGGAGTACGAACGAAAATGACTCCCTACCGCCGGGGATAAAGAGACCGATGGTGACGATCAGCGCGCCTATCTCGGTGACGAACATGACCGGGTTTTTCGCCATGTGCCGGGGGTTGAGCTTGGCGACGGCATCGACGGTCGCCCGCCCCAGAATCGCCCGGTCGAAGATGGAGAACTCAATCTTGGCCACTGCCCCAATCCTCTAAAAGAGTATAGTGGAGAACTTCATCAAAAAGTGCTCAAGTATCGGTCCCAGAGAGAGCGCCGGCAGGAACGTGAGGGCGCCGACTATCAGCACCACGCCCGTCAGGAGACAGACAAAGGTGATGCCCCAGACGGGGAAACTACCGCTGCTGGGTGGGATCAGCCGCTTCTTCGCGAGATTTCCCGCAAGCGCCAGGACCGGAATAATAAACAGAATCCGCCCGGAGAGCATGGCAAGCCCGAGGGTGATGTTATACCAGGGGGTATCGCCGTTGATACCGGCAAAGGCGCTCCCGTTGTTTCCCGTGCACGAGGAAAAGGCGTAGAGTATCTCCGAAAAGCCGTGGGGGCCGGCATTACTCACGCCGCTCTTGCCCCAGTCGGTTACGACGGCCCATGCGGAAAACCCAAGTATCGACAACGTCAGGATCAGAATCGCGATAACGGCGGCCTTGACGTCGTAGGCCTCGATCTTTTTGCCGAGATATTCGGGTGTCCGGCCGACCATCAGGCCGGCGAGGAACACGGTCAGGACGACGAAGACGAGCATCCCGTAAAGCCCCGAGCCCACGCCGCCGAAAATCACTTCGCCCAGCTCAATGTTGAGCAGCGGGACGAGGCCGCCGAGGGGAGTGAAGGAATCGTGCATGGCATTAACCGCGCCGCAGGAAGCGTCCGTCGTGACGGTCGCAAACAGGGCGGAATCGAAGATCCCGAACCTGACCTCTTTCCCCTCCATGTTTCCGCCCGCGGGATCGACCCCTAAGGCGGTGATGCGTGGGTTGCCGGCGGACTCCGCCCACCAGCAGATGGAGAGGCCCAACAGGAACAGGATCAGCATGGACTTCCAGACGGCCCATCCGTGTCTCTTGCTATTTACCATAAGACCGAAATAGTAGGTCAGGCCGCTCGGTATGAGGAAAATGGCCAACATCATGACGAAATTCGACAGGGGGGTCGGGTTTTCGAGGGGGTGGGCGGCATTGGCGTTCATGAACCCCCCGCCGTTGGTGCCGAGCATCTTGATGGCGTCCTGAGACGCGAGCGGGCCCTCGGCGATTGCGTAGGTCGTTGACGGGTCCCCAACGGCCGTTATCTTAATATATGAGCTGAAATTCTGAATCACCCCCTGGGAGACGAGAAAAACGGCCAGGATGAGCGAGAGGGGGAGCAACAGGAACAGGGTGCTCCGCACGAGATCGATCCAGAAGTTGCCGATCATCTGTGTGGTCTGACGGCTTATGCCCCTGGCCAGCGCGGCGGCAACCCCGAGACCTACCGCCGCCGACGTGAAATTATGGAGGACCAGCCCCACCATCTGGGAAAAATAGGAGAGGGTCGATTCCCCGGAATAGTTCTGCCAATTCGTATTGGTCGTGAAGCTCGCTGCGGTGTTGAAGGCAAGGCCCGGCTCAACCGGACCAAACCCCTCGGGGTTCAGGGGCAGAATATGCTGAAGGCGGAGGATCGCGTAGGTAAACAAAAGGGATACGAGGCTGAAGGCGATCAGCGAAAAGGCGTACTGCTTCCAGTCCTGTTCCTTTCCGGGATCTATCCCCACCACCCGATAAATCGCCCGCTCGATGGGTCCGCAAAAGAAAATCGAGGAACGTCTTCGCCCGACGGATCCAGGACACGTCGGAGATAGGCTCCCATCGGTTTGGTGAGGACAATAAGCAGGATCACAAAGAGCGCCAGCTCGCACAAACTATAGATATCCATGCCTGTCTCCCTGCCCTTAGAATCGCTCGGGGCGCGCGATGACGAAAAGTAAGAAGATGATGAGCCCGACCCCGATGATGCCGACAATCGTGTCAAACATGATCTATAACCTCTCGAACATGCGAATGAATAGTACGCAGAAAGAGAAGAAAAGAAGGATCAGGCAGATATAGATAATATCGATCATTCGGCGTGAGTCCCCCTTTTTGCTGTCCGCGCGTCTGAGGCTGAAGGTAAAGGCGCTTCCCCGGCCCGGCCGGCTTTTCGCCTCGATCGTACCTCCGTGGGCCTCGACGATCTCCTTTGCGATATAGAGGCCGAGACCGGCGCCCTTCGTCTTTTCCTTCCCCCCCGACGCGGTGAAAAACTGGTCGAAGACATGGACCAGTGACTCGGGGGTGATCCCTGTCCCTGTATCGGAAACCGTGATGTAGACAAAGCTTTCATCCGACCTTGCCGAAATTGTGACGGTCCCGCCGGCGGGCGTAAACTTGAGGGCGTTTGACAGGAGGTTATTGAGCACGTGCCTGATTTGCGGAAGATCGGCAAAGGCGTCGGGCAGGTCCTCGGGGAGCTCGGTCTGGACAAGAACGCCGGAGTCAACTGCGGCCGTGCGAAATTCTTCGGCAGATTCCATGACGACGTCTCGGGGAGAGACCGCCGTGAATTCCATCTGCACCCTCCCCGACTGAATTCTGCCAACGTTCAGGAGGTCCTCGATGATGTTATTGAGGCGGTCGCTGTCTTCCCGGGCGGCGATGATGAGCTCTTCCTGTTTCGGCGTGAGGGGCCCGATTTTTTCGTCCAGCAACAGGTGAATCGCCATGCGTATGGAGGTCAGAGGAGTCTTCAGCTGGTGGGACACGGTGGAGATCACTCCCCGTTTCATCTCGTCGTTGTAGCGGAGCTTCGTAACATCCTCGATGATGAAGATCGCGCCGGTCATTTCGTTATCAAGGGTCGTGATCGGGAACGCGCCCGGGGACGATAATAGCGTTCCTCGTTGTTCACGAAGTGCTGAATGACCGCCCGATCCTCGGGCAGGTCCACGGCCCGTCCCTGCTTTGTCACCTCTTCAAAGAGATCGATCAGCCAGGGGAAGTGGAGATCGCGTATGGAGACGTTCGGCCTGAGTCCGAAGGTCTCCTGCGCCACAATGGTTGACAGCTCCACGATGCCCTGAGGGTTCAGGATGCACACCGCCTCGGTGAGGTTGTTGAAGGCCTCCTGGACGCTGCGCTGTGTGCGCATCAGCTTTGCCCGATTGGTCCGCCGGAATTCACGGAGGCCCACGGCCATGCTGTTAAAGGCGTCGGAGAGACGCCCGATCTCGTCTCTCGAATCGCTCTTGACGACGAGATCGAGGTTGCCCCTGCGGATCTCGTCGGTAACGGCGATGAGCTGATTGATCGGCTGGAGGATCCATTTTCGGGTGAAGAAAATGAGCAGACAGGCGACCAACGCGCCGACGAAGAGATATGTGTACATTTGCTGCTCGGCCTCTTCGGCCCGATGCTGCGCCAGCGTCTTTTCGTAGATCATGTTCTCCTGGTTCATCTTTATGATTTCGTCGGCAGACTCGTTGATCTCCTTAAAGATCGGGGAGAGCTCCCTGAAATAGACGTTGCGTCTCTCATTTGCCGAAATCCGCGAATCGCCGACGATTTTCAGGGTCGTCATATATCGCTCGAAGAGCTGTTCGACCTCGCCCACCTTTTCGCCCTCGCCGGGGATGGTGATGTTGCCCTTTTCGGCAGAAAGCTCCTCGCGGAAAAGGGCGATGCTGTTGTCGATCTCAATGTCCCCCTCGTGTCTATATCCCAACAACGTCAGGAGGACACCGCTGTCGATTCGCTCGAGGGCCTTTTTCATCTGCTGGCACGCGGTCACGCTGCGATAGTTTTCCTTCAGAATGACGTCGATCCCCTTTCCAAGCTCGTCAATCTGCTGCACACTCTTAAGGCCGATGGCAACCATGATCAGCAAGAGGCCGATGAACCCGAGCGATAATTTACGGCGAAGTCCAAACATGAATCGCAGATCCTTATCCGGTTACCGTTCCTGTCAGCAAGATGCGTACCAGACTCCCCATACAAGAATTCCAATGACTTGCCGACGGCAACGCTCGGCGGAATTGCATTTTGCAATATATGGAGGCCATATTTCCGTGCACTTTGCGCGAAACGCCGTTTCTTAGACGGATGATCTTGTGCGTCGTGTCAGATATCATAGCGCTTTCGGCGGCGCCAGAGGGTCGCCTGATCCACGCCGAGGATATCGGCCGCTTCGCGGAGTGTTTTTGTCGTTTCGAGTATGCGGCGGATGTGGAGCTCACTCATCCGCTGAAGCGTGACTGGATCACCGACTGCGGGGAGCGATCGGTCTATGGGCGATGAGGTAGGGAGATACCGGGCGCCGACCAACTCGGACGTGCAGAGGATAGAGGCCCGTTCGATGACGTTTCTGAGCTCGCGGACGTTCCCGGGCCATGGGTGAGACCGTAAGGCCTCGAGGGCCTCATCTGTGAATCCCTTGAACAGGCGGTGGTTGCTTCTTCCGAAGAACTCTAAGAAATTCCCGGCAAGCGCCACGATGTCTTCCGTTCTCTTGCGAAGAGGAGGTATCTCAATCTGGATTACGTTGAGGCGATAGTAGAGATCATCTCTGAACAGGCCTTCCTGGACCGCCCTCTCGAGATCGATGTTCGTGGCGGATATGAAGCGGACGTCGGATTTGAACGTCATCTGGTCTCCCACCCTCTCGTACTCACGATCCTGCATGACGCGCAGGAGCTTCGGCTGGATGGACGGGGGGAGATCTCCGATCTCATCGAGGAAGAGGGTCCCCCCCTCGCACGCGGCTATCCGCCCGCGCCTTTCGCTGACCGCACCGGTAAAGGCCCCTTTTACATGTCCGAAGAGCTCGCTCTGGAGGAGCTCGGGTGAGAGGGCGGGACACGAAATAGTCCCGAGGGGCTTATCTGCGCGTCTGCTCCACGAATGTATGGAGCGCGCAAGCAAGCCTTTCCCCGTCCCGCTTTCACCGAGAAGGAGTATGCTCGCGTCGGATACGGCCACCTTTCGTGCCATGGCTATCGCGCCCCGCATGGCGGAATTCGTGCTGGAAAAGTCGACGGCGGGATTGAATTTATCGAGGTCTTCGGTGAGCTCTTCCACGCGGCGCTCCAGGCAGCGGATTTCAGAGATCTTTCTGATGACAATATTCAGCTGGGCCGGCGTGAAGGGCTTAGGGATATAATCGTCGGCCCCCCGACGCATCGCCTCGACGGCGGAGTCGATGGAAGCATACGCGGTAATGACGATGATCTTGAGCCACGGACACTTCGTGTGGAACAGCGGGATGAGATCCAGGCCATCGGTGGTGCCGAGCCGGAGGTCCACAAAGGCGAGATCGAAATAGCCTCTCGAGACCTCGGCCACGGCGTCGTCGAAACTGCCGACGGCAACAACGGAGTGTCCCTCGGTTTCAAGGCAGAGGGACATGGTCCTGCGGATATTGGCCTCGTCATCAATGATAAGGATCTTGAGAGATGTTGGTGGGCTCTGGTTATCGGTCATTTTTCTATTATTGGGTATAATAGAATTTCATCGTGAGTTATCGACGATGCGGCTTGGCTCCCATGAGATCATTGTGCCGAAGTCCCTCGGGACTATTTGCTGTTTATTCGATATCTGTTGCCAACTATTATGATAGCACACATTGAGGAGGGTCAATGCAAAAATAGAAAAGCGCGAAGAGTCGTGAGCGCGATCTATTATGGAGACCCGTCGAAATATTCTTCCCGCATCCGGCGTATGGCATGTTTCATCGAAGACCCGGGTGTCAGGCGGGAGAATGAGTTACTAACTATATAGGATTTGGGATGAAATGGGTGCCGCAGCCAAAAAAGGTGAAGAGGATCGGCTCGGAATAGGGAGATGACCTCTGAGACGAGAACTCGTATATGGTATGCATGCGGGGCCGAGCTCAGGCTAATTTTGACACCTAATGATTCCCGGCAGTATGCCGAAATGTTCGAATCCCTCGGCCTACGCGATATTCCCCGATATGGTATTGGCCACCTTGTGGGGCTACCTTCTGCACGTCCAGGGACGGCGAGCGGCTTACGACCGGGCACTGCTGCCCGCCATGCCAACGTTACGGTTACACCAAGACGTCCTCCACCGGCCGACGGAGAGAGTGGGCATAAACTCGGAATAGCCGAACCGGGCCAACAGCTGGGGCCGGGACGAGCCGAGGCTTAGATGGCTCTCTGGAGCTGGGGCACGAGGCTGCCAATCTCCGCCGGCTGGTTAAGGAATGCCGACTTAACCGTGAGAGCCGTCGAGATGAGCGCATACCGCTCCCAGGTACGGCCGACGGCGACCCACGCCCTCTTGTCATTTTTCTCCGACACGAACAGGATCATCCCCGAGGAGCTCAGGGCCATCTTCTGGTCCTTGTCCCCCTGGCTCTTGCCTCCGGCAAAGAAATCCATCAGGATATTTCCGAGCCATTGCGGCACCACGGGATTTCCGCCCGCGCGGGACGAAAGGCCGTCGCGCGTCTTCAACGCCTCTTTATCGCTGAATCGAATCCACGACTTGAGCTCCTTGACGAAGGCCTTGTCGTTCATCTGGATGTTGTCGCCTTCCTTCACGATCTCGATCAGTTTTTCGATCTCTTTTCGATCGGTAAAGATCATCGTGCCGACCCCCGCCTCTTTTTGAAGTGCTTCAATCTTCTTCATATCTTCAGAGGGAAGGGGCCGTCCGTTGTATTCATTTCGGGTGCACTGACGGACGGGAATTGCCCTGAAAAGGGTCTCGTTGGGTCTTGCGGACGATGCCTTCAGTCGAATGACAATAGATTCCTCGTCGGCCGTGGGAAAATAGTCTATCTCGGGGTCAAATCCCGCGTATCGAGCGGAGACAACAAGGTTTTCCAGCGCGCAGCCGAGGCTGATGAAGAGCTCGCGATCATCGGGGTCGACGGCCGGAAGCCGCCGTGAATAGTCGGGGAAGATGCGGACGATGTTTCCATTGATGGAAAACTTCCACGGCTGGGTATTGTGACCGCTGGGTGCGAGGATCGTATAACGGATCAGCTCCCGCGACTGCACCGAGATCGTCGGCTCCTTCGTAAACGGCACGGCCCTGATCGCGGTTGCCTCATCTACGTAGTCGGCCGAAGAGCAGGAAACCAGGGCGGGTGAGAGTGCCGTGGTCGCCCCGACCACCGCCAAAAGCTCAAGGAACTCTCTTCTGCCCAGATTCCCGGTCGTTCCCTTTCTCATCGGAAACCTCCTTTACATCTGCACCAGATATCAAACAATATTTTCGTATGGTAACAGCAGACGGACAAAGAGTCAAGCCCAAGGTGACCGCCTTGGATTCACGAGCCCGTAAGGTACACGCTGCAAAAAGAAAGGAGTTGAGATATATCCCGACTCCTTTCCTGGATTCGTGTTTTACGTGCTCCTAACGGGTCCATACCCCCGTCTAACGTCCTACGACGTTTTCGCTCTCTCTATCTTCTTTTGAATCTTGCCCACGATTTCGTGGTGCATGCTCTCGCTGATCGGGTAGAAACTGATAACGATAATCCCCGCCACGATAAGGACAATAGGCACAAAGATCATCAATGACCGAATGCCGTCCAGTGTCCCGGGGCTCTGAACCTTGTTCGCCTCAAAGCCGATGAGCCCCAGTCCGTGCCCGGCTATGAAACCCGCCAAGGCGGAGGCCAGCTTCTGCCCGAAGAAGAAGATGCCGTAGAGGACACCCTCCCTCCGTAGGCCGGTAGAAAGCTCGCCGTATTCGACGGTGTCCGGGATCATCGCCCAGGGGCTCAAGAAACTGGTCGAGATGCCTATGCCCCCCAGGCAGAATGCCGCGACTAACAGCGGCACGTTGAAATCCCTGATAAAATAGATGATACACAGCGCCCGGCTAAAAGCCCCATGCCCATATTGAAGGTCGCTTTCTTGCTCACCTTTTTGGAGACCATCACCCAGAGCGGCAGGGCAAGGGCGGCGGGCACGAAGATGCATAAAAACGCCACCGTTGCAAAGGAATCGTGGCCCATGGTGTATTTGAAATAGTAATTGACCATGGCGGCCAGCATCCCCAGGGCGGTCAGATGCATGATCGTCCCCAGCGACAAGATCAGAAACGGCCCGTTGCCGAAGATGGTTGTCAGGATATCCTTGATGTTGTAATGCTCGCCGTCCGTCTCCTGCACCGTCTCCCTCACCGAGAAGAAGGTCACGTACGTGACCGCCACGGCGATTACCCCAAAGATGGCGGCGGTCATCCTGAAACCGATGACCTGGTTCGGGAACAGGGCCACCAGCGGCTTCATCGAGCCTGCGACAACCAGCGCCCCCATCAACGCGAAGAACGTCCGAACGCCCGAGAGCTTGGACCGCTCGTGAAATCGAGGGTCATGCTGGCGGCCAGCGCTCCGTAGGGGACGTTAACGATGGCGTAAAAGCTGCATACCAAGAGGAAAAAGACCAGTCCATAGGCGACCTTGAATTCCTGGGGTATGGGCGGCGACGCGAACAGGAGGAAGAAAAGACGCCGAGGGGGATGGCCCCGAACAGCAGGTACGGCCGTTTCTTCCCCCACCGGGTGCGGGTGCGGTCGGAGAGATACCCCACGATAGGGTCGCTGACGCCGTCCCACGCCTTGGCGATCAGGAAGATCGTCCCGGCTACGGGGGCGGCGATCCCGAAAACGTCGGTAAAAAAGAAGATCAGGAAAATGAAGGTAGATTGAAATATCAGGTTGGCGCCGAAATCACCGACGCCGAAACCGATCCTCGTCCCCGTCGAAAGCCCCCCACCCGCAGAGATTTCCGTTTTTTTCATAGCATGTCTCCTCGAAACAGGACTACTTCATCGCCTTGTTGGTATCCTTGTTCTCTCTGATCTTCTCTATCATCCCGACGGTCTCCCCAATTTTCTTGGTCAGCCCGTCAAAATCGCCTTTCTTCACGAGGTCCGCGGTGATGAGCGCCGAGCCCATCCCCACACAGGCCACGCCTGAGTCAAACCAGGCGGTGAGCGACGCCTCCGTCGGCTCCACGCCGCCAGTCGGCATGATCTCGGCGAACGGCATGGGGCCCCGCACCGCACTGCGCGAAGGCGGGGCCGCCGACCTCGCCCCCCGGGAATATCTTGCAGATCTCCACGCCGAGCCGGTGGGCCATATGAATCTCAGTCGCGCTCCCGCACCCAGGGCAGTACGGGATCTTCCGGGCGTTGCAGAGGTACGCCGTCTCCGTCGTCGAGCACGGGCCCCACGACGAAATTTGCCCCCGCGCTGATATAGAGCGCCGCCGTCGGGGCATCGACGATCGACCCCACCCCGAGGATCAGTTCCGGCAGCTCTTCTCTGCAATATGCCTCAAGCTCCGCGAAGACGGAGACGGCCCCGTCGCCCCGGTTGGTGAACTCAACGACGGTGGCCCCGCCCTCGGCGCAGGCCGCGATGATCTTCTTCCCGATCTCAACGTCGGGATGATAGAAGACCGCCACCATGCCGACCCGCCTCATCGCGGATAGGGTCTCGTGTCTGAAAAAACGCGCCATCATAGGCCTTCCGCCCGTCTCGGAGCCGACAGTAACTGCGTCGGGTCCATTCGTTTCCTCGTTTTTTGCCGCGGTACGGTGAGGGCGGTGCTGCCGCCGCATCCACATCTGATCTCACCGGGCTGACGCCGCCGGCCCGATGTCACCGGGGTCGGTCCGTTCCGGGGTGATACGCCCATCCAGCAGGGCCTTCTTAAAGATACGGATCGTCTCCCTCACGCCCTCGCGCAAGGGCGTGACCTTGAGATGCCCGAGCACGGCGACGAGCGGGGCATTATCGATCTCTTCGGGAAAGGGGAGGGGGTTCTCGTCGTGAGTGATCGTTCCCCGGCAGACGGTTCGGCGGCCTCGATCTCGGCGATGATGTCCTCTGTGGAGACGGTACGGCCGCCGAGGTTGAAGACCTCGGCTCCCTTAAAGCTCACCCGAGAAGCATTGATGAAGGCCCCGGCCGCATCGTCGGCGTACTGGAAGCCGAAGCGTCCCCCGAACGTGATGTGATACGGTACGCGGCCGCCGCCGCAAGCATCGCCTTGGTAGGCGTGGAGGTGAGCCCCTGGTCCCTGCCGGGGCCGTAGACGACGTAGGGCCTGATGCCGATGCTCGAGATGCCGTCCTCCATCCAGTAGACGCGCGCCGTCCCTTCGTTGGCCTGCTTAAAGACGCCGTAGTGCGAGCGGGGCCGGAGAACGGCGTCATGCGCCAGCGGCCCGGGGGATACTCCTGGCGGGGCCCATAGACGGCGGTGCTGCTTGCATAGACCACGTGCCGAATCCCACATGTCTTTGCCGCCTCAAATATGTTCACCGTGCCACCCACGTTCACCGCGGCGCCGAGCGGCGGATCGGCCTTACAGAATGGCAGCTGCATGGCAGCAAGATGGATGATATGCGTGATGCCGTGCTCGACGAGGGCATCGCGTATCATCGCGATATCGGTAATGTCGCCCGTGACGAACCGAACACGCTTGATCTCGTCATCCTCCATGATGAGCCGGAGGCGATGGATGGATCCTCCCCTTACAAGCACACTGGTAAAAACTCCCTCCCGGACGAGGTTTTTCACCGTCCACGCCCCGATACACCCCGTCGCCCCTGTGACAAGAAATCTCTCTTCCATATCTACGACTCCCTTCAGTCGCCTTTCATCTGCTTAATCTGTTTCATCCGCACCTCTACATGCGAGAGGTGGTCCAGCATCGCCTGCCGGGCCGCCATCGGGTCACGCGACTTCAACGCCTGGACGATGGCGCGGTGGTCATCGATGGTCTGGCGCCGTACATCGAAGTGCTCGGCGGTGCGTCGGCGGCTGAAGATACTGAGCTGACTTATCGACCTCATGAAAAGGCTCAGGATCGTATTCCCTGTGGCCTCCAGGATGCTCCTGTGGAGCTCAAGGTCGATTTCGAGGAAGGCCTCGGGATCATTCAGCGCCTCCTGGGCCCTCTCGAGGCAGGTCTCCAGCCCGGCTATCTCGTCGGCCGTGATGGTGTGCGCGGCGAGCTCCGCGATCCCCACCTCCAATATCTTTCTTGCCTCGAAGAGCTCGATATAGGTTGAATCGTTGAGTGTGAAGATAATGTCGAGGTGCTCGACGAGACGCTCGGGTTCAAGCGAGGCGACGTACGTGCCGGATCCCTGGCGGTTGTCGATGATATTCATGATCTGGAGTGCCCTAAGCGCCTCGCGCAACGACGGCCGGCTCACGTTCATCATCGCCGCCAGCTCCCGCTCGGGTGGGAGCCGATCACCCGGACGCAGCTGCTTTTCCTTGATAAGGTTCAGCAATGCGTGCGCGATCTTCTCGGACAGGACGTCCCGCTTCAATGTCTCGAAGGGTATCTCGGCCGTCTTCTTGCTCATTTGGCCACCCATCCGCAGTCGACCAAAAGGTCGGTGCCGGTGATGAAGGATGCCGTGTCGCCCGCCAGGAAATAGATCGACTCGGCGATCTCGGCGGGATCGGCCCAGCGCCTGAACGCCTGCTCGGCCTCCCTGATCTTCTTTACTTCGTCGTAGGGCTTCCCGGTCTTTTCCGATTCGATCTGAATATCGCCCCGCAGCATCGGCGTGTCGACGGAGCCGGGGCTTACGGAATTGACGCGGATGTTGTGCGGGGCCAGCTCCCACGCAAGGGCCCTGGTGAGGGCGATGATGGCGCCCTTCGTTGCGCCGTAGAGCGAGTGATCGATCTGCCCGACGTGGCCCGAGACCGAGCCCATGTTCACGATGGAGCCCGCCCTTTTGGTCTTTCATGACGGGAATGACGTGTTTGCAGAAGAGGAAAATGCCGCCGAGGTTCACGTCCACAACCCTTCGGTATTCGTCCCAGGCGATCTTATCCAGAGGGCGGACCAACACAATTCCCGCGTCGTTGATCAGCACGTCGATACGGCCATACATCCGCATTGTCCCTTCGACGGCCGACGCGACCTCGGTTTCGCGGCGACATCGCATTCGGTGAAGGAAGAGACGCCGCCCGCCTGACTCTATCTCGTCTCTGACCTGCCGTGCCCCTCTGAGCGATATCGACCATGGAGACGGCATACCCCCGATGCGCGAACAGGCGCGCGGTTGCCTCCCCTATGCCGTTGCCGCCCCGGTGATAAGCGCGACCTTTCTTGAGCGTTCATCATTTCACTCCCGTAAGTCCCAAGATTTCGCGCGCCTGGCGCACGGTCGCGACGGGCCTTCCGAGCGACCGCGAGATCGACGCGATTTCCTCAACCAGCTCGTGCGTCTGGGCCTGCTTGCCCGATCGGGTATACGGGTAATCCTCGGTGCCCACGCGCACGTGATCTCCCTGCAGGACGGCGGCCGCCAGTATCTTCATCTGGTCCTCATGCATGATGCTCACCACAGCCGCGCAGCCCTCGGGGAGGAGCCTTCTCCGGTAGAGGTATTCCTCCACGGTGGGAGGCGACCAGGTGCCCCCCGGCCAGCCGAAAAAGAGCGTGGTGATATAGGGCGGCCGAAGCAGCTTCTTGTTGATGAGATAGTTCAGGTTCCATACGGACCCCGCGTGCCATACCTCGAACTCGGGCGCGACGCCGTATTTCGCGCAGAGCTTCGCATATTTCTCGAGCTCCTGCCGCGAGTGGAGCTTGAGGCAGTCAAGCTCGGCGAAGGCCTCGTCGTGGTGGTTCAGGATGATGGAGATCATGTCCGATTTTTCCCTGAAGACGTCCATGCGCTCTTCAATCTCGAGGCTGGACATCCCGCTCTGGACGATGATCTCGCACGATGCGCGAACCGCGCGGATCACCTCGATCCACTGCCCCTCGGCGTGGGTGTGGAGCACCGCGGCGCCGTGCTCCATGCAGCGTCTGGCCTCCATGGCGATCGCTGTCCGGCGTGGTTGGATAGTCGATTTGGGGGTGCAGCCAGCATGTGTTGGGCGTGGCGACGATGATGAGAGGGTCCATTGATCTATCTCCCTGTAGCGTGTTTCAGCAGCCGTGGCATCAGAGGCTCGATTATATGCTTATCGAGCGTCGTGATCTTGCGGCACCCCGACTCGCGTGACTACATAGCAGTCCTCCACGCCGATAAGCATCTTGCCGAAAGACTCCCACGCCTCGATTTCGAATACCATGTTTTGTTCAAAGGGGCGGTCCATCACCTGCAGGGGGCCGAAAAGGTGCTGCTCCTCGCATTCCAGCCCGATGCTGTGCCCGATGGCAAAGGTCATTCCGTCCGGCTTCTTCGTTTTATAGAAAGCGGTGGCCTCCGCGTTGAGCTGCTTGATATTCACCCCGGGCTTGACGCGCTTTTCGTAATATTCCTGCAGCAGGATAAGCCGGTCGATAATCTCCGCCGCCTCTTTCGGAACGGGACCCAAAACGACATGACGGTTGACATCGGCCACATATCCCTTATATACCGCGCCGAAATCGAAACGGGCGATGTCGCCCTTCTTTAAGACTGTCCCGATGCCGGGGGCCTCAGGGTCGGATTCGCCGATGCTCAGCGTCAGATGGTCCCATACCTCGGCGCCTTCCTCGATCATGGTTTTTCGCGCCAGCATCAGGAAATCGTTATCGGTCATGCCCTCTTTGAGTGGCATTGATGCAGGCCGTGATGGCCTTCTCCGTGATCTGCGTGGCTTTTTCGATGCGCCGGATCTCCTCTTCGCTCTTGATCAGTCGCATCTCCAGCAGGACCTCATCGGCCGTTACGATTTCGGAGGCGGGACTTTTGCCGAGCAAGATAGATCGAGCAGGTATTTCGGGGCAAAAGATTCCACGCCGATACGCTTTCCTTCCATTCCCCATTTCTTTATCTTGGCCGCTATCGCCCGGACGGTCTCTTTCTGCCCGATAGTCCCCTTGTGATCGGCTATCCAGGAGAACTTATCCACGCTCTGAAAGAGGTCCCAGTTAAACAGGGCCGAGTCGCCGTCACGGTTGATCATCGCCACGTTGGGATATTGATTACTCAAGCGCAAAAAGGATCGGGTTCGGGCTGGCGTGCAGCGTCGGCATGCCGCTGGTGTAAAAAACATTGACGGGAGTGGTCACGATCATGAGATCCAGGTTGTGCTTATCGAGCATTTCCTGCATCCGTTTGCGGTTAAAACCGATCGGTTTCATACGTTTCACCTCCGGCAGCTGTTTATTGATGGGGATATGCTCGGCAAGTTTGTGTAAGATGCTTTTCGTGCCCCTGGTTTGCTCCATCGCCGTCAAATCCTCCGCGGGTGACGGCTTTCCCGGTCTGGGCCGATAGATACCCCATCAGGACCGCGGCGATGGCGCTTTTTGCCTGCTCGGGAGTGAACTCGGGCTCCTTGTTTTCCAGGATGCACTGCGCAAAATATTCGTCCTCGCTACGCGCATCGAAATGTTGTAGTAGAGCGGAAACGGGGCATGCTCGATCTCGGGCTCGTACCATTGATTCTTGTTTTCCCCCATCTGCATCGTGGTTCGAAAAAATGCGGACGGCCTTCTCCCACATGTGGTTTTCGAGGATCGTTCCCTTGCTCCCATAGATCTCCAGGCTGTTAAAAGCGAGGCGTTATCTGCGTAAAGCTGACGACGACCTCGCCGACGACTCCCTTTGAGAACCGGACCATCGCCAGGGCGTTGTCCTCGGCTTTCTCGGGCAGATTTATCGCCTGCTTGGAGAGAGCGTCACATAGATGGATTCGACCTCATCCTCCAGAATCCATTGCAGGGCCGCAAATTTATGCGCCCCCATATCCATAAACGACCCGCCGCCCGCCTTGATCGGGATCTCCCTTCCAGAAATCCGGCTGGCTCAGGCCCTCGATTTCATTTACCCCTTCATAGGCCCTGACCAGATGCACGTCGCCGATCAGACCCTGCTTGATGGCATCATGAATATACTGGTGTGCAGGCAAGAAAGCGGTGGTTTTCCGCGATCATGAATTTTACCCCGGCTTCCTTTGCCGCCTTTATCATCCGGTCGCAGTCTTCGAGCGTCGTCGCCATGGGTTTTTCGCACAGAATGTGCTTGCCCGCCGCGGCGGCCCGCGATCACGAGGTCCGGCATGATAGACATGCGGCACCATGATCAGGACGGCATCGATTTCGCTTTAAGGAATTCACCGAGATCGCTATAGGCCTGCATCTCATTGGCCCTGTATCGCCTGGCGATCTTTTCGGCGTGCCTGCTGGTTCTTATCATATACCGCCACAAATTTCAGATAAGGGCGAGCCCGCACACGCGGCCCTGTGGAAATCCCACACCGATCCCGCGCCGATCACGCCGAATTTAACCTGCTTGGTCCCTTTGCGCGGCGCGGGCAGTCCGTCCGCCCGAGGGCTTGTTGCGGTGGTTTGACCCGAGGAAAAGGGTGATTCGGACGGCGATAGATCGAGCTCGGTATACACCAGCTCGATGAGCGCACCGAACTTAATGGCGTCGGGAAGATTCCCGTCGATCTTAAATTCTCCGTTCATATAGGCGGCGGTCGCATCGAGAAGTCCCGTGAACATCCCGGCGGCAAGCTTTGCGCTCATTTCCAGCGTTATGTCGGGCGCCCCGATATCCCCGAGCCCCATCTCGAATTTTCCGTCCTTGATCGCCAAATAGACATTGCCGTAACCTTCGAGCTTGAACTGAAACTTCCGGTCAAACCCATCTACTTCGTCTCTGGTTTCGTCCATATCGTTGGCGAGCTGGGTGAACAGGGTGAAGAAATCCTGTAGATCTTCCGCCTCGAAGGCCCCTCTTTCGATCTTTTCCGTCAGCCTCTGCCTGAGGCCCTCATCAACCGCCTGAGTACTGTCTACTTTCCATCCCATGGTTAGGTGTACCTCCGTGCTTTTTGTATCCTGTGCGATAGAGAGACATTTCGCTCACACCGTACCGGGTAGGTATCCACTCACGCGCCTCCTCGCCGGGCCGCCCGTTCTCTCATACCGAGATGATGTCGGCGGCACGTGTGTTGAGACGCACCGTTTCCCTGTCGGTTATGAGAAAGGTCTCCTCATCGCCGATCTCGACCCCTTCCTCATAGTTCGTGTAGAGCTCGATGTTGATGACCATCCCGGGCCGTAAGGTCAGGTCGGTCGTGCCATATACCCAGACTTCTTCCGTCTGGAGGCCGATTGAATGGCCGACGTTGATGATAAAGGGCGGGAGATCGTTCTTTTTGTAGAGCTCAAGGACCCGGTCATGCAGCTCTTTGGCGGTCACGCCGGGAACCAGTGATTTTCCTATTTCGGTGACGATATCGCACATGATGGAGTGAAGCTTGGCCAGACGCGCCGGCACAACACCGGTGTAAACGTGTCTGCGTATATCCGATAGGTAGCCATAGTAGCTTGCCCCGAGGTCGAGCGCCACGAGCCTGTTCTTTCCCAGGCTCTCCTCTACGGACACCTCGGGATTGGAGGTGCCGAATGAGATGGTCACGTGGCCGATCCCGGTGGCTCCGTTCTTGATCATTCGGTGCTTGGCCTCACCGATGAGCTCGGGGCGGCTGATACCGGGCCGGATGATCTCTATGAGCTGGCTGATCGTCGCCTCCGCAACGGCGGTGCTCTTCCTCATCATCTCTATTTCTTCGGCGGACTTGATGAGCCTGAGCGACTGGATGATATCGTCAATCACGACGGGGTCCTTCAGCCCGGCGCCGGACTGGATGAGCCGGGTGGCGAAATAGGGACAGTCGGATTCTATGCCAATCGTTTTCCCACCGAGATCACGCGCCGCGAGGAAGTTCTTCAAGGACTCAATGCTTCCCGTGCGGTCGATATACATTTCAACGTGGTCGACGGCATACTCAACGCCCCCGAGCACGGCGCCGATCCACGCGAAAAGCGTTACGCGCCCGTCGGCCTCGATGAACGAGAAGAAGGGCAGTTGATTTTTCAGTGCGTAGAGTATGGGGTTCCCGGCGCCGGGTATGCAGGGGTATCCGGTTGTGTAGAATACGTTTTCCGGAGTGGAAAAGAGCACCGCGTCGATCCCTCTTTCTTTCATGAGACGCATGAGCCCTGATTTATCGAACCCGAGAGACTGAAATTTTACGGGTGTCATCGCGCCTCCTCCGGAACGAACGCGGTTTCGCAAGGCTAAATGGCAAATTGGTATTACCAATATACTTACAACGTCGCTCGCACCCCTGTCAAGTTAAAACCTCTCTTTAAGGGCGGGAAGAAGCAAAAAAGAGAGATCCGAAGGCCGTTTGCGGGCCCGGCTTCCCGTCATAGGCATGGTAGCTGTTAAAAATGTAAAAAACTACCGACTGAAGTAACAAAAAAGGTAACTTTTTTATCACATGTGCTGTTTTTGTACTATAATACTATTGAGAATTTTCTTTTCAGGCACCTTCAGAAGGCTTCAACGAGGGAGCCCGCCGATCAATATGAGTCCAGAGGTGGCAAAAAAGGTCGGCTCGCGATGGGCTGCCTTCGGAAGTCGATCGGGCCGTTACGTCGGGAAGAGAGACCGACCGGCCCGGAGGAAACGCGGGTGCCCAGACAGATGAGACTACCGATCGAATGAGCTATTTTTATGGTCTCGTGGCTTGTCTGAGAGTTTAAAATGACAATGGGAGGTCATGATGAACAGAAAGACAATCCGAGAAATTCTGAAGCTCCACTTACCCGGATGGGGTGTATGGACGGTCTTTTGCTTCATTTCGCTCGTTTTCTTTGCCGAGCTTTACTTCTTTACGTCCTATAATTACGAGCTGGTAGATGGGGCATACAAGGGGACGGTGATCACGAGGGTCGTCATCCAGAAGCAGGAAGAGCTCATCAAAACCCAGTGCGACTATATCGACCAACTGAAGTCCGTCAATAAGGTACTGGCGGAACGCCTCGTGGCCGCCGAGGACGAGAATGCCGACTTGAAAAACGACATCGTGGTGACGTTCGGTCCGTTTGCCGAAAGCCTCGGATACCATATCGTCTTCCTCGGAGGACGGGCGTTCGTCCGAAAGGACGACGGGACGGTCGGGTTCAAGTAGATCACCCGCGTCCCGACATAAGCGATTCTGAACGGTCGTGAGGGTGAAGCCAGGACGGTATCCTGAGACGGAACTCGACAGGTCCGCCGAAGGGCTGATCACATATCTCTTTTTGGGATGCCGGCGTATTCTCCGGATTTTTCTAATGATTCGCCTTACGTGAATGTCCCCGAGTTCGGAACCGCCCTCGACGGCACGTTTATTTTGCGCCGCAGCACTTCTTATATTTCAGGCCGCTCCCGCAGGGACATGGATCGTTTCGTCCGGCCGTGCCGCGCAAGATTCGGGCTTGCTCCTGGGTCTCCTGCTTTTTTCGCCACTCCAATACCAATTGCCTGATCTGGTCGTCGGCGTGACCGAAGAAGATCTTATAGGCGTCGCAGAGGTGATTGACCCTTGGGTCCGTCGGGTTATGGACGCGGTCTTTTGTGCATCCGCCTCGACAGACGGAGAGGTAGCCGCATTCTCTGCACGACGCATCAATATCCGATTTCAGCTTCCCGAACTCGATCTGCCGGGGCGAATTGAGCATCGCCGTGAGGCTGTCGCTCGTGATGTTGCCGAGCCTCCAGCGCGGCTCGACGAAGAAATCGCATGAATAGACGTCTCCGTTATGTTCCACCACGACGTATGAGCCACATTCCTTGTCCAGCGTGCACTCCGGCGCCGGGAACCCGGCATAGGCAAACAGAAGCGACTCGAAAAACCTCACGGAGGTCGTGGGGACCCCATCAATAAAATCCCTTCGCCACAGGTCGAATATCTTGCAGAGAAATGCGCCGTATTCATCTGCGGAAACCGAAAACGGCGCAGCGGTCTCGGGATTTTCGGGATCGATCTCGACGCAGGGGATAAACTGCATGAACGTAAGTCCGAGGCCCTTGTGAGACTCGTAGATCTCCTCGGGGAAACGGACCGAGTAATCATTAACGACCGTCAGGGCGTTGACGGACACCCCCGCGTCGAGCATAAGCCTGGCGCTGTCGGTAACGTGTGACCATGAGCCCCGGTCACCTGTGATGCGGCGGTAGTGGTCGTGGACATGCTCAGGTCCATCGATGGAGAGCCCGATGAGGAACTGGTATTGGGCGAAAAGCCGCGCCCATTTCCCGTCGATGAGGATACCGTTGGTCTGAAGTCCGTTGCCGACGACCTTCGTATGCCCGTACCGTTTTTCACACTCGACCGCTTTTTCGAAGAAAGCCACTCCCATGAGCGTGGGCTCTCCACCCTGCCAGCCGATCGATACCTGCGCGCCCGATTGATCCATGAGCTGACGTATCATCTCGTCCAGCACCGCCTCGCTCATCCGGTGGGTCTTTGTTCCGCCGAAGAGGGAGCGCTTGCCGCTGTAGAAACAGTAGGCGCACGCCATATTACAGTCGGGTCCCGCCGGTTTTACGAGGATATCCCGTAGAATCCTTCTTGCCGCCATACTACTTCTTTGTCCATCCCCCCGGGTTCTTTTCTATTGATTTCTCCCATTGGGTCATCACGGCATCGAGCTTCTTACAGACGTCGGGGTACCGCGAGGCGAGATCGTAGTTTTCTCCCACATCGGTCTCGAGATTATAGAGGTTCGGCCATACCCCGAGGAAGTCCCCTCCCGAGCGCTTACCGAGGAAGGTGGTCGGTTTGTCCATCGGTATGGGCCATGTGTAGTGGTTAATGTACCTGAAGTATTTCCAGTCACCCGCCCGCACTCCCTCCAGCTGTTCGTGGTGATAGAAGAAGAACGCATCGTGGGGTGATTTCTTGTCATTACCCGTCAGGAGACCGGCGATGCTCTTGCCGTCGATGATCCTGTCCGTCGGGAGCTCGAGCCCCGCCAGCGCCAGCAGCGTGGGGAAGTGGTCGATATTCATCGTCGGCTCGCTACAGACGGCGCCCGGCTTTATATGACCCGGCCACCTGACGATCAGCGGCACCCGGAATCCCCCTTCGTAGCTCTGCCCCTTCCTCCCCCGGAATGCGTCGCCGGGATTGCCGTTATACCAGGGGCCGTTGTCACTGGTGAATATTACGACGGTGTTTTGCTCAAGCCCGTTTTCCTTCAGATATCTCAGTATCTTGCCAATGTTGGAGTCAAGCTCTTCCACGACGTCTCCGTAGATGCCCGCCCGCGACTTATCCTTGAACTCTTTGGTCGCATAAAGGGGCAGGTGCGGTGCGTGGTAGGCCATGTAAAGGAAGAACGGCTGCTTGCCTTTCGACCTCTCAATAAAGCCTATCGCCTCCTTCGTGGAAAGGGAGCTCAGCCGCGCCTGATTGAGGCCGATGTCTTTTTCGA
Source organism: uncultured delta proteobacterium (assembly GCA_963792965.1). GTDB lineage: Bacteria > Desulfobacterota > Zymogenia > Zymogenales > Zymogenaceae > CAWBYW01. Next base: position 102,929 of record CAWBYW010000011.1, read on the forward strand.
GCATCGTCTCGTTTCGATAGAGCGGATTGGGAAGCTCATCGTTCGTCATGGGCGTGCCGAAAAACTCGTCAAATCCGTGTCTCATCGGGTGATACTGCGGGTCCACGCTGAAGTCTCCGAGGTGCCACTTGCCGATCATTCCGGTCCTGTAGCCCGCTACCTTCAGCGCGTCTGCAATCGTGATCTCGGATCGGGGTATGCCGTCCACCGAGCTTCCCCGGGAAAGGTCCAGCGCGCCGAGCCTGCCCATCGCTCGGCCCGTTTTTATGAAGATCCTCTTGATAAAGGGGGTCCCGCCTGACTGCAGGGGAAAGGTGAGTCCCGTCCGTATCGCATATCTTCCGGTCAAGAGGCCGATCCGGGACGGCGTGCATAGGGAGGCCGACGCGTATGAGTCGGTAAACCGAATGCCCGCCCGAGCAAGTGAATCGATGTTAGGAGTCCTCACGGTCCTGTCACCGTAGCAGCCGGGATCACCGTATCCGAGGTCGTCGCAGAGTATCAAAACGATGTTCGGGGGCGTGCCTGTGAATTCCTTGTTTCTTATGATAGGTATTATCCGGGGCGCGTCCGAGGCGTGGGCGGGCCCAACCCCAACGCCGTCGAGAACACCGGGAAACCGGTGCAACGCGGTGTAGCCCAACGCCGCGGCCCCGAGAGCGACACCCGTTTTCAACATCGTCCTTCTGTCTACCGTCTTTTCTCCCATCGTCGTGCTCCTGACTGATACCCAAGAAAGATGCCCTATTGCCGATGTCTCTCATGATACGCCCTTTGCGTGGAGGCTGCCATAAGACATCGGAGACCACCGTGGCCCATATTATATACCGTATTTTTCTGTTCGTGAAGGATTCTTTGGAGGACGAAGTTTTAGGCGCCCACATCGAGAGACGTCTTATCGGTAAGATACGGTAAGAGGGTTCTCCGCGGGGGATGGTGCGATAACCGGTTCAATCGATGATTACGGACGCTCCTCGATCTCAAATAAACAGGTATCGTCGCCGAGGGCCTTGCACTTAGTTTCTTTGACGATATAGATTCCCTTTCCAAAGGTCCAATCGGTAAGGAACGAGAGCGCCCCCGCGTACTGGGAACAATAGGGCTTCTTGCTGGTAATTCCGTCGCACATCAGGCAATCAAAGACGTCGAACTTCGGCATTCCCTCACCATCCGAAACGGCCTTCCCCTTATTGACAGCGATGCGAAGAAACTCGAAGCATTTCGTGATTTTCTCGTGGGGGCGAAGGTCGGCAAGATGGTTAAGGACCCCGAATTTTAAGACAGATGTCTCTGTATTCTTATAGCCGATCTGCCTTAGGATCCCCTGGGCGCCCACGGCTCCGACAAGGTTGACGACCTCAACAAAGAGCGAAAGCTGCTCCGCGTTCGTGAAATTCTTATCCCATGTGTACTCCGGCGGAGACTCGATAACGCGAATTAGCCCCACATTTCTGAAGATCATGTCTCGTGCCCAGGTACCCAGGATTTCGTCAACCGAATCGTATATGGCTCTGATCGCGATGTTTGTTACTGTCTTTTCAGCTTCCATTAGTATAGCCACCTCTTCAGGTGAGTTTAGACGAAACAGAATACCCCTATTGATCGGGACGTAGGGGTATGGCATCCAATTCCTTCCACTCCGATTCTAATTTATTCCAATCCAGGGATTGGACCCCGATGTCTTTCTGTTTTATGAAAAAGGCGCAACATTCATCTCCCTTTGCAAGGCATTTTACCTCCCTGGACTCAGTCGACTTTCCGGTAAGGTTATAGGAAAGACTCTCACCGATGCCTTCAAGATAGCTTTGAAGTATTATGCAGATCGGTCTTGACGAAGAAACGCCGTCCATTTCATAGGCGTTCCAGCATTTCAGGAAGAATATATAATTTTGGTCTTTTGCCTTTTTGGTAACGGTCCGCGACTTGCCCCAACCATACAACGGGAATACGTACGACAGAACCTGGTCCATCGAAGCCATTGCACTATCAAGCTCGTGCCAGCCGTAGTCAATACAGGCCTTATTCCCGACCGCCATTCCTCCCTTTTTCGATACCCTCCGAAGTATTGCATTGGCGCCATTTTCAGTCAGGACGTCGACCATGACCTCCTTCAGTTTCTGTAGATAGAGTATTGTTTCAATCTCAAACAGAGTATTACCGTAGGCCGTCATTTCTCGCGACCTTCCATCATAAGTAAAAACGCTGGGGATATTACTTTCGCTCAACGAGATGGGAAGGATTTCAGCATCGTTCAATTTATATAAAGATTCGATGAGCGCTCTTTCTCTGAGATCGTTGGGTGCCTGTAGTCGTGACAGTAGAGCCCTTAATAGTATTGTAAGGGTATCCTTCCCCGCCACCATTTCTATCTCATCGAAGAATGCCTGCAGAAAGCCCTTTCTAAAAAGCACAATTCTTTCTTTTTTCCCTTGGCAAACAAGGTTAATATCGCCTTTTCCATGTCCCCATTCGATTACCTTTTCATCTTTCGCCATATTGAACCTCCTCATATTCCGAGGGGCATATCATTTTCAAGGCACTCCAAAAACTCCCATATTACAAATTATCATATTTAAATAGCGAATACAAGGTGTAGCAATGAAGCAGACGACCCCCCAAGAAACACGACTTTGACCTCACCTCCGGAAACAAGGCTGAGTTATGGGCGGGTTTAGGAAGATAGTTGGCCAAAAAAGAGAGCATTTCTCAAACAGCTATACCTAAATCGTTTCCGCCGAAACGCGTCGGCATACTCCTCCTGGATATCCTTGGCGGTATATTTCAGATGGTGCCCTGCGCTCCTAATAGCGGAATACCCCGGTAGTTGTTCAGACTTCGCGAGACTGTTGGTGCTGTTGTGAAAGCGGGGGCGAAGAAACGTCTGAGTATGTGCGGACTGACGTTAAGGCCAACGGACTTCTTACAAATCTATTTAAAATTGACTCAACTTTTTTCACATGGCCAACTGACTACATTTATACAGGTCGCGACGTATATAAACAATATCATATGTTCCTGAAGTCCCCTTAGATTCCCTGTGATTCTCTACGATTCATTCTATATTTCATCTGTATCAGAAACGTCATGCAACGGTGGAAAAAAGGGAGTCGGGACGCTCTCGATATTCTTGTCGATGATCATAGGGATCTCCCGCTAAGAAAGGAGTTTCTTTATCTCGGCCAGGAATTCGGTGTCTTTAAACGTCGATTTGTCATAATGGAGGTTGATACCGATTTCCTTTGCGTACCGGAAGAATTCGGGTTCCTTGTAGACACCGGTCAACAAAACGATAGGAATTGTCTTGCCGGAAGGGAGGGCGCGGATTTGCTTGGCGAGCTCAAATCCGTTCACCACCGGGAGAAGGCCGTCGAAGATTATCAGGTCGGGCTTGAACTCCTCGAAAGCTTTCATGACCTCATCGCCTCGGGAAAGCCCGAGGGTCTCGTAACCCGTCGCCTTAAGCTTGAAGAGGAGCAGTTTCTGGAATATCGCGTCGTCTTCCGCCACAAGGATCTTCTTTGCCGTCATAAAAATCACCTATCAGTCACTATCGGTTATCGTTTGTCATTACCGATCCGTTCGATTTCGTCAGCCAGCGAGCCGAGGAGAAACCGGACGACCTCGTCGTTTTTCTCTTTTGCTGCCGTTTCAATCTGTCTGCCGATCATACTGATCTTTTCCCTCCCAAAGGCTCCTCCGGATCCTTTCAGATCATGCCCGATCCTGTAGAGCGTTTCGTAGTCGTGCTTCTCAATGGCCTCCAGCAGTTTCTGATGCCTGTCCGTGAGGCTCTTATCGAATTCGCGGTATATCTCCATGAGCTCTTCGTCGGGTGTTGGCTCTATGTGTTGCGGGGCGGGAGGCATGGGAGGTGCGGCTGTCTTTTGGAGGTGGGCGGCGATCTGTCTTATGAGCTCTTCCCTGCGCACGGGCTTTGCGAGGTACCCGTCGAACCCCGCGCCGAGGATCTTTTCCTTTTCCCCTTTCATGGCGTGGGCCGTGAGGGCTATGACTGGGATGGCGCAGGTGCGCTTATCGGATTTGATCAGGCGCGTCGCCTCGTAGCCGTCCATGACGGGCATCTGGATATCCATGAGGACGAGGTCAAACGATCCGGACCCGAGTGTCTCTATCGCCTCCCGGCCGTTTACGGCGGTCTTAACCTCGTAATCCTCCTTGGAGAGGATCTTCACTATCAGCTTTCGGTTTATCTCGTTGTCTTCAGCCAGCAGGATGACCGGGCGTCCTTCGCGCTTCTCGATAGCCGGCCCTTCGCACGTGACGGCCGACGGCTTGAATTCGTCCATCATCTGCTGTATCTGGGTCAACACCATCCGGGAGCTGAGCAGGCTTTCATCCAGGAGCGTGTGCGTGATCCCCTCCAGCTTGGCGGTATCCTGTTCGGTCATCGATTTTCCGGTGATGAAGATTATCGGGGTATCTTTCATGGTCGATTCCTGCTTGAGCGACAACAGGAGATCGAAACCGGTCGTCTCCCTCAGAAATACATCCAGAATGATGATATCGACTTCGTGCCCGTCTTTCAGATAGGCCAGCGCATCTTTCGGGTCCAAAAAGGGCACGGCGGCAAAGCCCTCTTCGCCCAACATCTCGCTCAGGAAATCGAGGACCGGCTTATCGTCATCGACGATGAGAACCGTTACGCCTTTTTCCGTGCCCTTGATCCTTGTCAACATCTCTATTTTGTTGATAAGGGCGTTTCCCATGATCGGCTTTTCAAGGTAGTCGATGGCCCCCAGCGAGATCGCCTTTTCTTTTTCCGACAATACGGAAATAACGACCACCGGTATATCTGCCGTTTTTTCGTTTTTCTTCAGCTGCCGGAGGACTTCCCATCCGGAAATATCCGGCAGGAGGATATCCAGAATGACGAGGGCCGGGTTGTGCTTCAAAACGAGGGGCAGGGCCTGGCCGCCGTGCGTTGTGGTGACGACGGTAAAGCCTTTGCCCTCGAACAGGTGCCTGTAGAGCTTCAGGGTGAGTGGATCGTCCTCGACGATGACCATCGTGTTCGTCCGTTCCTGGGCAACCCGGACATATCGTGACCGCGGTATCTGTACTGGCACCCAAAACGTAAAGACACTGCCTTTCCCAAGCTCGGAAGTCACCTCGATCTTCCCGCCGAGCAGCTCGACCAGCTTTTTCGTATGGAAAGCCCCAGGCCAGTCCCGCCGTACTTCCGCGTAGTGAGGGCGTCCACCTGCATGAAGGGATCAAAAATCAGGTCGAGTTTGTCCGAGGGTATTCCGCATCCGGTATCTCTGACCGAAACGGATAACCGCGCGTTTTCTTCATCCACCTTATCGGACGCGGGCCGATATAAACACGCCCCCTTCATCGGTAAATTTCACGGCGTTGGAGACCAGGTTAACGAGTATCTGCCTGAGCTTGTCGGGATCGGTGATGACCTTGGGCGCGGTATCCGGGGTCAATAGCGAGATCGAGCTCTATCCCCCTTTCCCGGGCCTTCAGGCGCGTTATGGCAACAATGCCGTTCAGGAGCTCGAAGAGGAAAAATTCCTCGCCGCTGACCGATGCCGCCCCTGATTCGACCTTCGACAGGTCCAGGATCTCATTAATCAGGGTAAGAAGGGTCTGGCCGCTTTCGTAAATCGTCTTGACGTATTCTCTCTGCTCCTCGGTGAGATTCTCTTCCATGAGGAGCTCCGAAAAGCCGAGTATGCCGTTCATCGGCGTCCTGATTTCATGTGACATGTTCGCGAGAAACTGGCTTTTGGCCTGATTGGCCTGCTCGGCATTGATCTTGGCTTCCTTGAGCTCCTCCTGTAACTTCTTCTTCTCCGATACGTCCCTGATGATTCCCTGGTATCCAACAATATTCCCTGCCTCATCCCTTCTCACCACCGCGGTCTCGAGACATTCAACCAGGGTCCCATCTGCTCTCTTATAAATTATTTCGAAGTCTTGTACATACCCTTTGGCCTGAATCTCTTTTCCGAATGTCCTTCTGTCATCCGGACTTTGGTACAGATCATTTGTATCGAGAGAAGTAAGAGCATCCATTGAGTATCCAAATAACGCGATTCCCGCGGGATTGAGATCGGTGATCTTCCCATCAATGGTGGATATGTAAAGGGCATCTTTCGAGGTTTCAAAAATGCTCAGCCACTTGGCCTCGGATCTCTTCAGCTCGACTGTGCGATCGAAAAGAATTTCGGTTAATTCCTCTGCTTTCTTCTCTGCTTCTTTTCTTTCCGTGATGTCGATGCCCACACCCGCCAGGAAGTGGCTATCTCCGATCTGTACGTCCATCGCGGACAGGAAAAATGGGGTCTTACTCCCATCTCGTGAGATTAGATCAGTCTCGAAGCTGGATTGCCCTTTTGCAAAAACCCGATTAATCCATTTCGCAATATCATTAAGCTTCTCCTTATCAAAGAAGTCAAAGGGGCCCATGTTCGATATTTCTGCTTCTGAATAACCCGTTACTTTTTCCAGGTTTTTGTTCCATCGGAGAATATGTAGTTTATCATCGAGAATATAGAAAACTCCGGGCAGGCTGTTGACGATTGACTCAAAAAAGTTCTTCTCTTTGAGTATTTCTTCCTCAGCGTTTTTTCTTGACGAGACATCCCGGGCAATGCCCAGCACCAGATCTTCATCGTGGATTACTACCGGATACGTCCTTATCTCTGCGTAAATCTTAGTCCCAGTTCTCCTTTTTAGTATCAGCTCGTCGGGACCTGTGGGAGTGCCTTCGACATTTCTCGCGAGAATTGCAGCGGCTTTCTGTATCTGATCTTCTGGAAGTATGTTAAGGTCCAGCAAGTTCTTACCGACCAGACCAGCCTTGTCGAGGCCGATCATAGCCTCCGCTGCTTTATTGGCGTCGATAAGCCTTCCCTTCAGATCAGTGAGGTAATATGCGTCGGGCGCATAGTCGAACAATATTCTCAGTCTTTCTTCCGATTCTCTTACATCTCTCTCTATCTTTTTTCTTCCGGAAATGTCACGGCAGATCCCGATCGCATAGTACGACCCATTTTTTTCAACGCGCGACACAGAAAGTTCGATATCAAACACCGACCCGTCTTTCCTTTGTGCCTCCAGTTGCGCCGCCTTACCGATAACGGGGCCGTTTCCGGTCTTGCCGAAAATCTTCAGTCCCTTTTTCATGGCCTTTCTATATTGATCCGGGACGATAAGATCTATAAGCGGCTTATCAACGACCTCCTGAGATGAATAGCCGAACATCGTTTCGGCGGCAGCATTCCACAAGACAGTTTTAAAGGAATCATCAACGACGATGATCGCATCGACGGAGTAATCGATCATTTCTTGAAACGGGAGTTTTCTTTCCATTCTTACAACTTCTGGCTAAAGAGTATTTTCAATTCCACAGCCTGTCGTACTGTCATCGCTAAGACTCAAAAGCAGTCGGTTTTCAATGAAATGATCGTCTGACCTGTCCCCATTGACGATACCATCTTAAGGGTCAGGCAAAACGCCCTATGTTTCGTGACCGCCTTTCGAAGACGCGGCAAGTAAGGCTTTGAGAGCCAGGCGGTTGTGGCGAAGAGAAGTGTGTGGCCTGGTGGTCCCGTCCAAGCCCACCTCTCCTTCAAGACCCGAGCTTCTGTCAGCGTACCATAGCTTTCACCGTTAAGTGACCCATCCCCGAACTTCCCGGTCTGTTGATGACCTATTCTGCGGTAACTCGCTCGTTTGGCATTTCCTTGTCCGCCCTTATCAATCTATTATATATTATATTCTAACTTTTTGCATGGGCTCTTTTCAGGGGACAGGCCGGTGCCCCATCCCGGAATCGAATCCGGATACGTGGATTTTCAGCGCCCTATTGGGGACGATAAGCTATTGGCATCACCCGCGAAAGTCCTTGACTTTGAATAAATAGTTCGATACGATAAAATATATCGATGATATCGTACCATCTTTGTGGAGAATTCAGCTTATGGGAAAGTCTGATGCGCCCCCGATCGATGACGCCTTGGTGCGTGAAGTTGTTGAGATCCTCCGAGAGTTGCTCCACCGTCTTCTTATGTCGTCGGTCCCGGTCTGGATAGATCTTAAGCTGACACTGCCTCAATTAAGGACTATTTTTGCAATAGCCCATAATGAATCTTCTTCAGTTATGCAAATCGCGCTTTATCTTGGGATTGGCAAATCTACGGCGAGCCATCTGATCGAGAGATTGGTACGGGCGGGCCTCGTCGATCGAAGCGAAGATCCAGAGGATCGACGCCGTGCAACGATTCGACTAACAGCTGCGGGAGAGGAACTTATCGAACGGCTGCTCGGTTGGGAAGAGCTCCTCGGTGGATGGTTAAGTAAAATTCCACAAAAGGACCTTTCCTCTTTTCGACATGGTTTGAACGAGCTCATGATCACGTTACAAGGCCAGGACGACAAACGACAATAGAGCATCTGAAGAAGATCAGTAGGATTCTCGACTATGATAATTAGTTCCGCGTTTGATCCAAGTTTTCTCTGGTTACCATTGATCGGCTGCGCCGTTGGTTTGCTCGTAACCCTATTCGGCGGCGGTGGAGGCTTTTTTTATGTGCCGATATTGACACTGCTATTCCATGTGCCCACTCAGATTGCAGCCGCCACCTCGTTGGCGGTGACTATTCCGACGGTAATGGTAGGGTCCATCGAACATTATCGAAAGGGCAACATAGACCTAAAGGTTGGTGTTGTTTTCGGCGTAGCGGGTATTGTCGGCGCGCTCGGCGGTGCTTATGTATCGAATCTTGTTTCGTCGGCTCTCTTGAGGAAGCTCTTTGGAGTTTATTCGCTCGCGTTGATTGTCCCGATGGTGCTCACAAGCAAGAATAGACTCAAGAACCTGAACAATGAGAAGAACTCGTCTCAGCCATTTACGGTTACAAGAGTCGTTTTGAGCGTATCCTTCGGATTCCTTTCGGGAATCATGGCCGGGCTTTTTGGAACGAGTGGCACCGCATCGATCGTTGCGGGGTTATATATCTTGGGTTTGCCGGTAACTCTTGTCATAGGGACATCAGTATTGGTAGTGCTATTCAACGCTCTTTCCGGTTTTGCCGGGCATCTGATAGTCGGCCATTTCGATCTAACGCTGCTTCTATTTCTCGGGAGCGGATCAGTGATTGGTGGATTCATCGGGCCGAGAATACTACCGATGCTCAATGTCCAGAAATTGGAGAAGCTTTACGGTGTTTTCTTTATACTACTGGTCATCGGCTTTGGTTTAGCTATGTTTTTTAAGTAACCTTTTGCATCAATTGAAGATCGTTCTTCTGAGATCGGTGCCGGACAGGTTAGAGAGTTGCCCAAAAAGAATACTCATTTGACACATGGCGCGTCTTAGACCTATATAAAAGAAAAAATGGGTTGGCATGGCTGTCAACCCATCGAGATCACCATAGTATTTTCGCGCCCGGCACGATTCGAACGTGCGGCCAACGGATCCGAAGTCCGTTGCTCTGTCCACTGAGCTACGGGCGCATTGACATTTTCCCGTGATATCCCACCGAGGCCCTTGCGGGTCCAAAACCGCACAACGGCCCACGGGTGTGCACCACTATTTCTTGTGGGCTTTCATCATCTTCGATTCCTTGAGCATGAGGCTCAGGATCACGTTGATCAGCAACATCCCCACGAAGATCAGCATGAACGGCGTCATGGCGCGGTCCGGGGTCCTGAGCGCGTCCATCCCGAATATAAAGATGATCCCCGAGATCTGGCCCGCCAGCACCAAAAGCCCCTGGGAGGTGGCCTCCGGAGCGGGGTGCGTCATCTCGGCGCTGTACTGGTACCCGATGGGCCCGCCGGCCATGAAGAAGAAGCCGAGGAAGAAGGACGAGACCATGAGGAGCCAGAACGACGTCGCGAAGGTGAGACCGACGAGGCCCGGGATGGTGAGAATCACCGTGATAACGATGAAGAGCTTGCGCTTCCTGAAAACGTCCGACAGGATCGGAAAGACGATGGCCCCGAAAATGCCACCCACCAGCATGATCGCCCCGGCGTACCCTGCCTGCTCGATGGTAAATCCCCGCGGAGCAAGGATCTGTTCTATCCAGGTCGTCACCGCGTTGAACATCCCCAGTCCAATGAAGAAGATAACGATGAGGATGATCATGTCGCGCTGCCTGAAGATATGCTTGAGGCCCTCGAATACCGTATGGCGCTCGTCGCTGCCGACCAGCCCCGGAAGTGTCGGAGGCTTCTCGCGCATAAAGATGAGGAAGAGCACGGCGCCGACGGCCGAGACAACCCCGTAGCCCATCAGCATCCGCCCCATCCCAAGGTTAACGAAGAGCATGGGGGTAAGCGCCATGGCCAGGATGATCCCCACGAACTGCGCAAGCACCGAAATGCCCGCCGCCGTTGCCCGCTCCTGGAGCGGAAACCATCGGGCCGCCACCGCCGTCACCGCGTTGAGGATGAAAGGCTGAGCGACAGCAAGGCCGAACTGGGCGGCAAAGACCATTGCGTAGCTGCTACCGGAAAATCCCCTCATCAGCCCGAAGACGCCCGTCAGCGCCGCCCCGATGCCGACGCCGATGCGGACGCCGTAAGTATCGATCACGTAGGAAGCGGGGACGGATACCGCGAGGTAGACGATCATGAAGATCATCGACAACACGGCGATTGACAGCTCCGAGACGCCGAAGAACTTCGCGGCGTCCCCGGTGATGGGGGCAAAGGTAATCCAGTTTGCCTGCATGACGAGGTTGATGATGAAAAAGAGCCCGAGCACCACCCACCGATAGCCGTAGACCTTGAATGCTTTTTCTGGCATGATTCTACTCCCCACAATGGTGTGAAATGGTTTCAGAGAAGATATCTAAACGGGATGATGAGAGAGAAGGTCGGCACGCGTAAGAGAAACGTCGGTGGTTCATCCGCATCCCGTTTTATCTTAGAATAAGCACGGCCCCAAGCTCTCGATCGCGAGTGGGGCGGCGAGACGTAAACTCCGAGTCATTCGGGAGACTGGTCCTCGGCTATTTTCTCCCCATCTCCTTTGCGCGCCGATGGGCCGCGTCGACAGCCTCGATGAAAGAGCCGCGCACCCCATCTTTTTCCAGCACGGCCAGCCCCTCTATCGTCGTGCCTGCCGGAGAAGCAACCATGTCCTTGAGCTCGCCGGGGTGCCTGCCGGTCTCGAGCACCATCCGCGCCGCGCCGAGCACCGTCTGGGCGGAAAGCCTCTCGGCGGTCTTACGGGGCAGCCCCGCCCGCACCCCCGCGTCGGAAAGGGCCTCGATGACGAGGAACAGATATGCCGGGCCGCTCCCCGAGAGGGCCGTGACGGCGTCGAGGTGCGCCTCGTCCACCACGAGCGCCTCACCCACTCCGCTGAAAACCTTCAGGGCCACGTCGAGGTGCATCTTTTCGGCGGCACTCCCCGCCGAGAGGCACGACATCCCCGCGAGGACCAGCGCCGGGGCATTGGGCATAACTCTGACGACGGGCGTCCCCTTTTTCAGCCGCGACTCTATCGCGCCGATGGTGACGCCCGCGGCGATGGAGACGACCAGTTTTTGCTTCGTGATGATGTCGGCGATCCCGTCCAGCGCCCCGGGCACCTGGGCGGGCTTGGTGGCTATGAAGATGACGTCTGAAGACCGTGCGACCTCCCGGTTATCGGGGGTGACGGTGACGCCGAGTGTCGTTGAAATATGAGTGAGCCGCTCCTTTGAGATATCGGAAACGGTGATGCTATCTTTCGGCCAGAGGTTTTTGGCGGTGATCCCCTTGATCAGGGCCTCGGCCATGTTACCGGATCCGATGAAGCCGAGACGTTGGGCGGAAAACATACGTTTGTTCCTCCGGGAGCCAAAAGAGAAGGAATGCCCAAGAACAAAACATTGTTTGACAATATATACGAAAGATGATAGCATTACAAGATTATTTTATAGGAGACATGCTCCAAAACAGGGCTGTGCCCCGTCTTGTGGTTAACACGAATCGCCCATGAATCAATCCGCAAAAAACCTGACCCTCTGGCTTGTGATCATCCTGGTGGTGATCATCGCCGTGAGCCTGCTTGCCCCGCCAAAGGAGAACGTCAAAGACGTCACCTATACCGAATTCCTCACGCTGGTCGGTGCTTCCGGCGATAAGAAGATCGACAAAGTGACGATCGCGGGCAAGGAGGTCACCGGCGAAACCGCGAAAGGCATCAAATATAAGACCTACATCCCTGAAGACCCGACCTTCGTCCAGACCCTGCTGGACAACAAGGTGACCGTCGAGGCCAAGCCCGAGAGCGTCCCCTGGTACGAGACCGGCATGGCCCAGATGCTCATCCTTGTAGGGATGCTGGTCCTTTTCTGGGTCTTCTTCATGCGACAGGTCAATTCGGGAGGACCCGGCAAGGCGCTTTCCTTCGGCAAGAGCCGCGCGAAGCTGTTGTCGGAGTCCCATCAGAAGGTGACATTCGAGGACGTGGCCGGCGTCGATGAGGCCAAGGAGGATCTCAACGAGATCGTCCAGTTCCTCAAGGATCCCAATAAATTTACCCGACTCGGCGGCCGGATCCCCAAAGGGATTCTCCTCATGGGCCCCCCGGGAACGGGAAAAACGCTGCTTGCCCGGGCGATCGCCGGCGAGGCCGACGTCCCGTTCTTCACGATCTCCGGATCGGACTTCGTGGAAATGTTCGTGGGAGTAGGTGCGGCGCGGGTGCGGGACCTCTTCGAACAGGCAAAGCGACGCTCCCCCTGTATCGTTTTTGTCGACGAGATCGACGCCGTGGGCCGGCACCGCGGGGCGGGCCTCGGCGGAGGACACGACGAGAGAGAGCAGACCCTGAACCAGCTTCTCGTCGAAATGGACGGTTTTGAGTCCAACCAGGGTGTCATCCTGATTGCGGCCACCAACCGGCCGGACGTCCTTGACCCGGCGCTCCTCCGTCCCGGAAGGTTTGATCGCCAGGTGGTCATCCCGATCCCTGACTATATCGGCAGGGAGAAGATCCTCGGCGTCCATACGAGGAAGGTCCCCATGGCCGACGATGTCGAGTTATCCATCCTTGCGCGCGGGACGCCGGGGTTCTCCGGCGCCGACCTCGAGAACATGGTCAACGAGGCCGCCCTCGTCGCCGCCAAGAGAGGCAAGTCCAGCGTCGAGATGATCGACTTCGAGGAGGCCAAGGACAAGCTCCTCATGGGCTCCGAGCGAAAATCGATGATCATCAACGACGAGGAAAAGCGACTTACGGCATATCATGAATCGGGCCATACGCTGGTGGCTTCCCTCTTGGAGGGTACCGATCCGATCCACAAGGTGACGATCATCCCGCGGGGGACGGCAATGGGCGTCACACAGCAGCTCCCGATCGACGATCGCCACAGCTACAAGAGAGACTTCCTTGAAAAGAAGATCGAGATTCTGATGGGCGGGCGTGCCGCCGAGGAGCTGATTCTGGACGAGATATCCACCGGCGCGGGGCAGGACCTCGAGGTGGCAACCAGTCTCGCTCGAAAGATGGTGTGCGAATGGGGAATGAGCGAAACGCTCGGCCCCCTGACCTTCGGCAAGCGTGAGGAGCTGGTCTTCCTCGGCAGGGAGATCGCCCAGCATAAGGACTACAGCGAGAAAACCGCCGAAGAGATCGACAGCGAAGTGAAGCGCATCGTCCACGGATGCCACGAAAAGGCGCGCGAAATCCTCGAAAAGAACCTCGATAAGCTCCACCTGCTTGCCGAGAGCCTCCTCGAAAAGGAGGTGCTCACCGGGGATGAGATCAAACAGATATTGGAGAAGAAGAGGATATCGAAGGCGGAGGGTAAGAAGGTCGCCCGGGAAGCGTGATAAAACCGCGCCATGATCCATCCACCCACATACATCCACGATCTCCCGGCCGATTCGGAGAGAATCGAGGAAAACCGGTCCCGTTGCGAGACGGCCGATTTCACTCTCAAAATCGGCCGCCGGAGCTTTGACCTCTCCCGAGAAACCCTCATTATGGGCGTCCTCAATATTACGCCGGACTCATTTTCCGACGGCGGGAAGTATCTCGCCCGGGACGAGGCGGCCAGCCATGCCGTGAAAATGGCCGAGCAGGGGGCTCATATTATCGACATCGGCGGCGAATCATCGCGCCCGGGAGCACAACCCATCTCGGCGGACGAAGAGTGTCAGCGCGTCCTTCCCGTCATCGAAATGATCCGTGAAAGGACCGACGTGCCCGTCAGCATCGACACCTGTAAGGCGTCGGTGGCCCGAAAGGCCCTTGACGCAGGCGCGGCGATGATCAACGACATCAGCGCACTGGCCCTCGACCCGGACATGGCGCCGCTTGCCGCCGAGCTTCAGTGTCCCGGTGGTCCTCATGCACATCAAGGGGACGCCGCGGGATATGCAGAAAAACCCGGTATACGAAGACGTGGTCGGCGAGGTAAGGGACGCCCTGCATGAATCGATCCTGCGTGCCCTTGATGCGGGGATCGACCCCGAGCATATCATTATCGACCCCGGCATCGGGTTCGGCAAGACCGCCGAGGATAATCTCAGGCTCATCAAGCATATCAGGGACTTCTATGACCTCGGCCGGCCGGTGCTGATCGGCGCCTCGCGAAAGTACTTCATCGGCCGCGTCACCGGGAAACCCGTGACCGATCGGCTCTGGGGGAGCATTGGTGCGGCCGCGGCGGCGGCGCTGTTGGGCGCACACATGGTGCGGGTGCACGACGTGGCCGAGACCAGGGACGCGCTTATGGTCGTCGATGCGATCAAGCGCGGAAGACTGCGCGGGGAAATGGACACATAAGGACGGGAAAGATAAGCGGCTTTCTCTCTTTAGTGGCAACTCACAGGCCAAAGGTGCTATAATCCTTCGTGACTGAAAGGACGGGATAGACCATGAAAAAACTCTTCGGGACCGACGGAATCCGCGGCGTCGCCAATGAAGAGCCGATGACTACCGAGACCGCCATGAAGGTGGGCAGGGCCACCGCCTACATCTTCAAGGGGGGCACAAAGCGCCATCGCATCGTTATCGGCAAGGACACGCGGCTTTCCGGTTACATGCTCGAGACGGCGCTGGCCTCCGGCATCTGCTCAATGGGGGCCGACGTGCTCCTCGTTGGACCGCTCCCGACGCCGGGCATCGCCTTTATAACCTCGAGCATGCGGGCCGACGCTGGGGTCGTTATCTCGGCCTCCCATAACCCGTTTCAGGACAACGGCATCAAGATATTCTCCGGCGACGGATTTAAGCTCCCGGACGAGAAGGAAAGCCAGATCGAGCGGCTCATCTTCTCCGAAGAGCTGGATAAACTTCGCCCCACCGCATCCGAGGTCGGTAAGGCCTTCCGGGTGGAAGACGCGGTGGGGAGATACGTCGTGTTCCTCAAGGGCGCCTTTCCGAAAGACCTGGACCTGTCGGGCATGAAGATCGCGGTGGACTGCGCGCACGGGGCCGCCTACAAGGTGGCGCCCGCCGTCTTCGAGGAACTCGGGGCGCACGTGGTCACCTGCGGACATGATCCCGACGGCGAAAACATCAATGCCGGCTGCGGCTCCCTCTATCCCGAGGTGGTCAGAGGGCTCGTCAAGGAGTCGGGGGCCGACATCGGGATTGCGCTCGACGGTGACGCCGATCGGGTCATCGTTGTCGACGAGAAGGGCACGGAGTTCAACGGCGACAAGATCATGGCCGTCTGCGCCCGCCAGATGATGGAAAACCGTGAGCTCGTCGACGGCGTGCTCGTGGCCACCGTCATGAGCAACATGGGTCTTGAGCTCTTCATGAAAGAGATGGGCGGGCGGCTCATCCGCACCCAGGTGGGTGACCGATACGTGGTGGAGAAGATGATCAAGGGTCGCTATAACCTCGGGGGAGAGCAATCCGGGCACATCATCTTCCTGGACTATAACACCACCGGGGACGGCATCCTTTCGGCCCTCATGCTCCTTTCGGTTATGGTCAGGAAGCAGAAGCGCCTCTCGGAGCTGGCCGGCATCATCACGGATTTCCCCCAGGTCCTCAAAAACGTCCAGGTGAAGCGCAGGGCAAATCTGTCGGAGATACCGACCGTCGCCGAGGCGATTTCGCAGGCGGAGAGCCGGCTGGGCGATAGGGGAAGGGTCCTCGTGCGTTTCTCGGGGACGGAAAACAAGGTGCGGGTGATGCTCGAGGGTCAGGACGAGACGCTTATCGCAGATCTTGCCTCCGGGATTGCGGACGCGATCGAGAGGGAGCTCGCATGATCCTTTCCGTCGGGACCGACGCCCTTGAGATCGGACGGATGGCGCTTGCCCTCAGGCGTCAGGGGAAGGGATTTGAGCGGCGGATCTTCACCGAGGCGGAGAACGCGTACTGCGGCGAAAGAAAAACCCCGCCTCATCGTACGCCGCCCGTTTTTCCGCCAAGGAGGCGACCCTCAAGGCGCTTGGCCGGGGGCTTTTCCAGGGGGCGGCGATGAGGGACATCGAGGTGGTCAGGGGGCCGCGGGGGAAACCGTCGATTCGCCTTCACGGTGGGGCGCTGAGGATTTTCGAGGAACTAGGCGGAAAGACGATCCACCTCTCACTGACCCATTCGCGGGACATCTCCTTTGCGGTGGTGATTTTCGAGGGGTAGGCGTGCCATAGGCCGGCATCCGCGGAAGCCCGGCGGCAGAGAGAAGAAAACTGGACGGCACTTTTTGAGAAAGGTGTCACCCGTGTCGTGCGGAGTATCCTGGAGATGTACAGAGGGCTCGGATAACGATATGAAAGCCGTGACCGCACAGATCATCCGCGAGCTCGACCGGCGCGCCATCGAGGAGTACGGTATCTCCGGCTCGGTCCTCATGGAAAACGCCGGCGGGGGGACGGCACGCATCCTCCTGGATCGTTTTCCCGAGGTCTACCGAAGAGGTGCGACGATCGTGGCCGGCACCGGCAACAACGGGGGGGACGGTTTCGTCATCGCCCGGCATCTTGCCAACCGGGGGGTTGAGGCGGACGTCTTTCTGGTCGGCGACGAGACGAAGGTACGCGCCGGGGAATCGGCCAATAACCTGGCGGTCCTCAAGAAGATGGGGGTCGCGGTGGTACCTGTCGGACGCGACGAGGACGTGGCGGCGCTTGTCGAGTCGGTCCGAACGCGGGGTATCGTCGTGGACGCGCTTTTCGGCACGGGGCTCGAGCGGGAGGTGACGGGGATCTTCGCCCGTGTAGTGGCGGTCATGAACGAAGGGCGCCCGATTCTCGCCGTGGACGTCCCTTCGGGGATCTCGTCGGACACGGGAAGGGTGCTCGGATGCGCCGTCAAGGCGGACGTGACGGTAACGTTTGCGCTGCCGAAGGTGGGAAGCCTCATCTACCCCGCCGCCGACTACGTCGGGGAGCTGGTCGTCCTTGATATCTCGATTCCGGCGAAACTCGTCGAGGCCTCCCCGATCAGAGACTACGTCCTCGAGCCGGGGGATTTTGCCCCCATCACGGCCGGGAGGCATGCGGACAGCCACAAAGGGGATTTCGGCCATCTGTTGATCGTGGCCGGCTCACGCGGCAAATCCGGCGCCGCCGTCCTGTGCGGGACGGGGGCGTTACTCGCGGGTGCGGGGCTGGTGACGATCGGTGCGCCCCAGTCTCAACTTGACAACATTGCTGTGAGGCTGACGGAGGCGATGACCGAGCCGCTGCCCGATGACGTGGGGGCGCTGGGCCGCTCGGCTTTCGAGAGGATCGAAGCGGTCACCCTTGGAAAGAGCGCCGTGGCGCTCGGGCCCGGGCTCGGGACCGGTGCGGGAGCTGTTGCGGCGGTGCGGAGGCTCATCGAAAAGGTCGCTCTCCCGCTGGTGATAGACGCCGATGGGATCAACGCGATCGCGACCGATACGACGATCCTCAAGCGGAAGAAGGGCTCGATCATCCTGACGCCGCACCCGGGAGAGATGGGCAGGCTCGTCGGGAAGTCGGCCGGGGAAGTTCAGGAGGACAGGATCGGGATTTCGCGGAGGTTCGCGGCCGATTTCGGCATCTATGTGGTGCTGAAGGGTGCACGGACGATCATCGCCGAGCCGTCCGGAGACGTATATATCTCCATGGGCGGCAACCCCGGAATGGCCTCCGGGGGGATGGGAGACGTGCTTAACGGGGCTCGTCGGGGGCTTCCTGGCGGCCTCGGGTGATGCGTCTGTCTCGGCACGGGCGGGCGTATTCATCCACGCCGCCGCCGGAGATCGGGCGGCGCGGCGGGTGGGGGAGATTTCCCTTGTCGCCGGAGACCTCATCCAGTGACGTGCCGGGGGTAATCAATGCGCTCTCATGCGGGGAAGGTCGGGCCATCGGGTGCGGTATTGAACGCATCTTTTAGGGACGGCCCGGTCGAGCCGGGAAACGCAGGGCGAAGCGCGGTGTCACACTTATGGGGCAGGGGCACACAGAGATTGAGGTCTTCACCGGATCCGCCGACGAGACGCTCTCGCTTGGCCGCGCCCTCGGCAAGCACGCCCGTCCCGGCACGGTGCTGTGCCTGTTTGGCGATCTCGGAGCGGGTAAGACGAAGCTGGCCCAGGGGATCGCGGGGGGGCTCGGCGTTCCTAAGACATACGTGGTGACGAGCCCGACCTTCACCTTTGTCAACGAATACCCGGGGAGGCTCCCCCTCTACCACATCGACCTTTACCGTATCTCGTCGCCCGAGGAGCTTTCCGACCTCGGTTTTGAGGAATACGTGGACGGAAACGGGGTCGTGGTGATCGAGTGGGCGGAGCGGGCGGGGCGACTTTTGCCGTCGCGCCGGATAGACGTGGCCATTACGATCCTTTCGGAAACGGGGCGCAGATTCAAATTCGACTTCATCGGCATCGACGGAACACTGAAGGATATGCTGATTGACCATACACACACGCATGAAGGAGGTTAGAGAAATCCTGTGGCACTGATCGTTCAGAAATACGGTGGAACCTCGGTAGGAAACTTGGATCGTATCGCCAACGTGGCAAAGCGGGTCATTAAGACGAGAGAGGCCGGAAACGACACGGTGGTCGTCCTGTCGGCGATGTCCGGCGAGACCGATCGACTCCTCGACCTGGCCAAGAAGATCAATCCCCGCCCCAACGAGCGGGAACTTGACGTGCTGGTCTCCACGGGAGAGCAGGTGACGGTGGCGCTGTTGTCTATGATGCTTTCCGACATGGGCGTGCCCGCGCGATCGTTTCTGGGCTACCAGGTGAAGATACTGACCGACAACTCGTTCACGAGGGCCCGCATCACCGACATCGAGGAAAAGGTCATCCGCGACGAGCTCAAGAGGGGGACGGTGGTGGTCGTGGCGGGGTTCCAGGGGGTGGATAACGACGGCAACATCACCACGCTCGGGCGCGGAGGATCGGACACCACGGCGGTTGCGCTGGCGGCGGCGCTCAAGGCCGACCTCTGCGAGATCTACACCGACGTGGACGGGGTCTACACCACCGACCCGAACATCTGCCCCAACGCGAGGAAGCTTGCGAAGATCTCATATGACGAGATGCTCGAGATGGCAAGCCTTGGGGCCAAAGTCCTTCACACGCGGTCGGTGGAGTTTGCCAAGAAATATAACGTCCCCGTGGTGGTGAAGTCGAGCTTCACCGACGGGGCCGGGACAATCGTTACGGAAGAGGATAGGGATATGGAACAGGTCGTCGTTTCGGGGATCGCCTACAACGTCAATGAGGCAAAGCTGACCATACGGGGTGTCGCCGACAGGCCGGGGATCGCCTCGCGACTCTTCGGCGCCATCGCCGGGGCCGACATCATCGTGGACATGATCATCCAGAACGTGAGCGCGGACAACAGCGCCGATATCACCTTTACCGTGCCGAAGAGCGACCTGGCGAAGGCCCGGGAGATCCTTGACGGCCTCAGGGGGGAGCTCGCGGCCCGGGAGATCATCGCCGACGAGAATATCTCCAAGGTCTCGATCGTCGGCGTCGGCATGCGAAGCCACGCCGGGGTGGCGTCGCAGATGTTCAAGGCGCTGGCGTCGGAGGGGATCAATATCCTGATGATCAGCACCTCCGAGATCAAGGTCTCCTGCGCCATCGAGCGCAAGTATACGGAGCTCGCCGTCAGGGTGCTGCACGACACGTTCGAGCTCGGCGCGGAGGAGCCCAAAGTCTCCAAGGAAGAATTGTAGGGAACAGCCTATGCGGTTTGTCAAGATCTATGACACGACGCTCAGGGACGGCGCCCAGGCCGAAGATATCTCGTTTGTCCTGGACGATAAGCTGCGCATCGCCAAGAAGCTCGACGAGCTGGGTGTCCACTATATTGAGGGCGGGTGGCCCGGGGCCAACCCGAAGGACGACAAGTTCTTTGCCGCCGTCAGGACGATGCGGTTCAACATCGCCAAGATCGCGGCCTTCGGAAGCACCCGCAAGAAGGCTACCGCCCCGGAAAATGACGAGATGCTTGGGCTGTTGATTGCCGCGGGCACGGACGTCGTGACGATCGTCGGTAAATCGTGGGACATCCACGTGACGGCGGCGCTCGGCGTGACGCTTGAAGAAAACCTCGCCATGATCGGCGATACGCTCGCCTATCTCCGCCCGAAGACCAAGGAGCTCTTCTTTGACGCCGAGCATTTCTTCAGCGGATTCAAGGCGGACCCGGACTACGCCCTGTCGACCATCAAGCGGGCCGAGGCCGCCGGTGTCGATTGTATCGTGTTGTGCGACACCAACGGCGGCATGATGCCCTGGGAGATCAGGGAGATTGTCGGCCGCGTCAAGAGCGAGGTATCGACGCCGCTGGGCATCCACTGCCACGAGGACAACGGCCTTGCCACGGCAAACTCGCTCATCGCGGTGGAGATGGGGGTCGACCAGGTGCAGGGGACCGTCAACGGCTATGGGGAGCGGTGCGGCAACGCAAACCTCTGCACGATCATCCCCAACCTCAAGATCAAGATGGGCATCGAGTGTATCTCCGACAAGCAGCTCGAGCGGCTCAAAGAGGTCTCCCGGTTCGTGGACGAGATGGCGAACCGCGTGCCCGACAAGCACCGGCCCTACGTGGGGGAGAGCGCCTTTGCCCACAAGGGGGGCATCCACGCCTCCGCCGTCATGAAAAACCCCCTCACCTATGAGCATGTCGACCCGCGGCTCGTCGGCAACGAGCAGCGCATCCTCGTCTCCGACCAGTCGGGGCTGTCCAGCATCCGGCTGAAGGCGCGGCAGTTCGGCATCGATCTTTCCTCCGAGGACGAAAAGACCAGGGGGCTCGTCAAACAGGTCAAGGAGCTGGAGGGAAAGGGCTACCAGTTCGAGGGGGCCGACGCCTCCTTTGAGCTCCTCATGAACCGCGCCCTCGGCAAGTACAAGCCCTACTTCACGCTGCGGGGCTTTCGGATCATCGCGGAGCGGCGCACCGGCGACAAGGAGCCGCTGGCCGAGGCCACCATCATGATCGACGTGGACGGCCGCGTCGAGCACACCGCCGCTACGGGCAACGGGCCGGTCAACGCGCTGGATAATGCCATCAGAAAGGCGCTGGAAAAGTTCTACCCCGAGCTTTCCGAGATGAGGCTTCTGGACTATAAGGTGCGGGTCCTCACCACCGAGGACGGGACGGGGGCCACGGTCCGGGTCCTCATCGAGTCGGGCGACAAGGAGGACACCTGGGAGACGGTAGGGGTCGACCAGAACATCATCCAGGCCAGCTGGAGCGCGCTGGTGGACAGCATCGAGTATAAGCTCTACAAGGACGAGAAGAAGCGACGGGCACGGGGCGAATAGCATAGTGGACCAGGAACTGCCGGGCGCGGTCGCAGGGGCGGGATACACGGCCCCGTTTACAGGATTTGCGCCGGCGGCCCCGACCGATCCGAGCGACGTTTGGACGGGTCACGTCGTGTCCAATAAATACCCTATCACCATCTCCTCGCAGTGAATGAACGATTCATTTAAGGATTTCCCGGATACCCCCCAGGACCTTCCCCAAAACGAGGGAACGCCTTGTCCCGAAGATGATCATCACGCCAAAGCCGAAGCACCACCGCCGCCCGACCCCGGGATGCTGCGTTTTAGGCCGGCGATCGTCTTGATCGCGGCGCTTCTCGTCACCGTTACGCTTGCGTCCTCTCTTGCCCGGTGGATGGACGAGCGGGCCGGCCCCGAAAAACCGATATCCGGCGTCGTCGTCCGGGGACCGGAGGGGAGAGCTGAGATCCTGCCGAAAGGGACGACCGTCGGGGAGGCGCTCGGGACATGGGACGTGGATACGGTGGGGCTGGACAAAAAGGTATTGAAGACAAGGCTCTCGGACGGCACGTGCATCACAATCGTCGAGACACACGGCACGCGTGAGGTGAAAATCGGTGAGATGCAGCCGGCGGAGCGCATCGCGGCGGGACTTCCCTTCGACGTCAACGAGGCGACCGCGCCCGAGCTTGACCTGATCCCGAACGTTGGGGAGGCGACGGCGCGCCTGATTGTCTCCTACCGCACGGCGCACGGGCCGTTTGAATCTGCCGCGGACCTCGAAAGGGTGCCCGAGCTCGGCACAAAGAAGGCCCGCGAGATCGCCGCCTACGTCACCTTCGGGGAGGAGCCGAAGACGGATGCGGACCGAGGGGACACCGCCTCCCTTGGTGCGGGCGGGGAGGAAAAAGAGGCCCCGTCAAACGATAAGCTGACGCAGTCCGATCGGCCCATCGACATCAACGGGGCTTCCCTCGACGAGCTGATGCGCATCCCCGGCGTGGGGGAGGTGACGGCACAGCGGATCATCAACTACCGGACGAAGAACGGCCCACTCAAGAGCATCGCCGATCTCGAAAAGGTCGAGGGGATAGGGGAGAAGAAGGCGGAGAAGATCGGCGCGTATGTTAATTTCGAGTAGTATGGGACGGGCCTAACCAGCATCCTGACTTAATCCCAAAGCATTAATGAAACGTTGGAAGCTTGCGGTGAGTATACCTTGATCGCTTTCGTAACCTAAATGTCCACCTACCAGAGTCTTATAAAGTCCTGTCCTGTTCAACCGCGTTAGAAAACCTGGTATTAATTCTCTTGATATTCCTATGGATCCTTCTATTTCGTCAAGAAGGTTCTCCCAGTACTTTTCTATTAATTCGTAGTCTATCCCCTCTTTTGGTTGAGGATTTTCTAATTCGTACCTGTAAATTAACCTGAGTATTTCAAACTCACGGTAACCTAGGTCATCTAGAATGGACAGAAATTCCTCATACTCATCCGTTTGCTCGAATTGCTTCCTTTCACAATAGCCTGAAAAAAGAGAGGAAAAGAGCCTAATTTTCTCTTCACGCTTAGTATTTAGGACGTAATGCACCGTACAAAAGTAAGCATGCAGGAAATCATTATTTTTAACATCCTCCGGGGTAAGCTCTATCTTTCTCCTCTCCAAATTATTAAAAAATGTCCGAAGGCGTTTTTCGCGGATACCTCTTATTGTCTCTACCAGAAACACATCAAGTGCAGAGCCAATTCCCTTTGGAACTAATTGAATAAGCCCACGTATTATAGGATTGTGCTCATAGTATTTCTCTACCTTTTCAGCCAATTCCTTAACGATCTTATCATCAATCATCTAAATCCGCTCCACCTCCGTCTTCGTCCGCTCGTTTTGCACCTCGCCGGTGTTCACCGTGGTCTTCGGCTCAAAAAGCATCACGTCTACTTCTTCCGGAGCCACCGGCATATGCTCGACGCCGTGGGGGATGATGAGGAACTCGCCCTCGGAGATCCGGATGTCCCGGTCGCGAAACCGGATCGTGAGCGCGCCCTTCACGACGAAGAACATCTCGTCCTCCACGTCATGGGTGTGCCACATAAACTCGCCCTTGAGTTTGGCGAGCTTAAGGTAGTAGTCGCCGATCTCTCCGACCACCTTTGGGCTCCAGAGGTCGGAGAAGAGGGAGAATTTGTGTTTAAGATTTACTTTTTCCATCGATTGTATCCGATAATATAAGGTATGCGGTTTGGCTCGAGATGACCGGGTGGAACAGAAGAGCCAAAGGGCGGCATATATGCCGCCCCTACGAACCCCAATTTAGATCGAACCTGAAGACGGGGTCCCTGCAAAACGCGGCTGTCGTGGGGTGTCACAGCCCCATGATCTTCTTTGTCTCTTCCTTCGTATCGCCGAGCTTATACGGGATGAAGAAGAGGAGTCCCACGAGGCACGAGGCCGCGCAGAAGGCCCACACCATCCTGACGCCGAGGGCGTTCTCCACGCTGTAGCCGAAAAGCGCCAGCACCCCGTTGAGTATCACAGCCGAGAAGGCCCAACCGGTCTTGCGGACAAAGCCGTATATGCCGAAATAGATCGCCTCTTTCCTCTTTCCCGTCTTTAGCTCTCCGTAATCGGTGAGGTCGGCGATGATGAGGAGCGACAGCAGAAAGACCCCGCCGAGGGGCACGGCCGCCAGCGGAAAGACGATCATCGCCTGGACGAAGGGCGAAAGGACCGGATACCAGCCGATGAAAAAACTCAGCCCAAAACCACCGATCATGGCGGCGATCACTCCACGGAAGACGTGCCGCTTCGGGTATTTCTTGACGAGCCAGTACCAGAGGGGAACCGATATCGCCATGGCGATGATCACCTCACCGATCAGGATCGACGAGTCGGCCTTGTTTCTCTTGAGGATGAGCTCGGTTAGGTAGGGCGTGTTCATGAGCATGAGCTGGTAGGTGAGCTGCACGAGCGTGATCATCGCGGCAAAGGAGAATATCTGCCGGTCTGCAAAGGCCTCCTTCATCGCCTTGAAGAACCCGGACATCTTTTCGGCCTCGTCGATCTTGTGACGCTGCTTGATGCCAAACAGCGTCAGCTCCCCGGCGATGAACCCGACGACGCCGAGGATCAGCGCCATCACGAAGATTCCGTACTTCGCCATCAGGGGGCCCGAGAGGCCGCCGGCGACGAGCGCGCCGAGGATGCCGAGCGCCACCCCAACAGAAGCTATCTTGGCGCGGTCGTCCTTCTTGGGGCTCATCTCCGGCAGCACCGCAAACCAGGGGATGAGCACGAGCGTATAGGCCCAGTAGTAAAAGAAAAAGACGACCGCGATATAGAGGATATTGATCGAGCTGGCGGCGGCCATTGGCGGCGTCCAGACCAGGAGAAACGAGATGAACAGGATCGGGGTTGCCAGGAAAATGTACGGTTTCCTCCGCCCCCAGCGGCTCTTCGTGTGGTCGCTCCAGTAACCGACGAGGGGGTCGGTAAGGGCATCGAGTATCCGGCCGCCGAAGAGGACGGCGGCGATCGTGAACGCCGCGGCCGGCAGGTAACGGATGGCCGCCGAAGAGGACGGCGGGTTATAGAAATAGTTCACCCAGGTATAGAGGACGGTATCGTAGACGTTGAACGCCAGGCCCGCCATGCTATAGAGGATGATCTCGGTCATGGTGAGCGGGCCGGTATAAAGCGCGCCGTTTGCGTGGGGTTTTCGCATGTTTTTCTCCCGAAAAAGCGATGGATGGCTCAACTCTATCCAAAGAGCCCCGTGTTGTCAAAGTATTTTATTGCCGACCCGGATCCGGGTTGACATCGCCTTGTCATACGTGATACTAATTTCTCGATACCTATAGAAGGAGAGAATCATGAAGCTCAAGCCGTTCATCGAGCGCATCATAAAGGAGATCGGGCCCCGGCCGGCCGGGACCGAGGCGGAGTTCAAGGCTGGGAGGATTGTCTCCGACGAGCTGAAGAAACGAGGGGCAGAGGTTACCAGTCAGGACGTCAAGGTCTGTCCCGGCATCATCACCGGGCTCATTAACCTCATGACCGCGACGTACCTGATCTCGATGCTCGTCTATTTTTTCGTCCCCATCGCGTCGGCGGTGCTCGTGGCTGCCCTGTTAGCCATGCTCCTGTTCTCGCGACAGTTCGGGAACGGCGTCATCGACTGGCTCTTCTCCAAGACCACCACCAGAAACATCATCGGCAGATACGAGCCGAAAGGTGAGGCAAAACAGGTCCTGATCTTCTCGGGCCACCACGACAGCCCGGACATGATGCCGCTCCTTTCGCCGCCAACCAAACGTTTCGTCCACCTGATCGAGAATGGGGTTGTCCTCGGGATGGCGCTCTTGATACCCGCGGGGATCCTTCGCGCGATCCTTGCCGGCCCCGTCCTTTGGCTCCCGGTGCATCTTGCCTGGTACGACATCCTCTGGGTGATCTCGCTTGCGGGCCTTATGCTCGGCATCTACTACCGGTCTCGCATGATCACGGGCGTGCATAATCTCGGCGCCAACGACAACCTCTCCGCAGTGGCGGTGCTCGTGGGGATCGCGGACTATCTGAAGGCGACGCCCCCGAAGAATACGGAGATCTACCTGGTCTCCTTCGGGTCCGAGGAGCCCTTCATGTACGGGTCGGACGGATTCGCCCGGGGGAACCTCGATCTGATCAAGAAGGCGCTGAACGTCAACATGGAGACGGTGGGTGCCGGTAAGCTCGGCATCATCGTGAAGGAAAAGATGTACATGAACGCCTACTCGCCTGAGGCTATCGGGCTCATCGAGCGGGCGGGGAAAAAGGCGGGCATCGAGCTGCCGAAGATCGCTATAACCTACGGCGGCACCGATTCCTACTCGATCATCAAGGCCGGCGGCACATCGGCCTGCCTGTTTGGGATGGACGAGACGCGACTTTTCTCCCTCTGGCACTCGCCCAAGGATAATCTCGACAACGTCGAGGAAAACACGCTGCAGAGGGCGATGAAGATCTGCATCGAGGTGATCAAGGAGGCGGAGGGGGCGTAGGGTCTTTTCGAGTGAAAAAGGAGGACGCTCCGGAAGCGTCCCACCAGCAATAGCCTGCACCACGAATCACAAGGGCGGCCCATGGGCCGCCCCTGTAACATCCCACCTCAAAGTGAGGCCGTAGATTCCTTAAACACGAGTCTATCTGTTCTTCCCCCGCCTCGCATCGAAGTAGCCCTTCGCCCCCGGGTGCAGTGGCACGATGAGGTGGGCGTCCCCTTCGTCCGCGCTCAGGAATCCCCCCTGAGGAAAGTAGCGGGCGATCCTTCCCACGTTTTCAAAGATCGAGCGGACAAGAAGGCCGGCCGCCCCGTCCGGCAGGTCGGGCCGCGCAACGAGGTAATTTCCCACGGCGGGGATGGTGAGGTCATCGGACTGGAAGGGGTAGGTGTCTTTAGGAATCGTTAACAGGAAGGCGGGCAGTCCCGCCGTATCGATCGCCCGAGCCGTATCCTCCGTCGCCGGGATGAGCCGCATATTGTCGCCGGTGCCGTCGATGATGTCGCGCACTATCGGCACGGGGACCGGGCCGACGATCAGCGCGCCGTCAAGCTCCATTTTCACGAAATCGGTCATGACCGACAAAAGAGAGGTGTCCGGGACCTCGGGCGTATATCTGTTCGTAGCGACGCCGAGCGCCTTCAGGATAAAAACGGCGGTCTCGCGCTCGGTGCTACGCGCCGGACCGAGGTAGATCTTCCTGCCGTTGAGATCGTTGGGGCTGTTTGTCTTGACGAATTTGTCCCTCAGAATGAGGTGAACGCCGGAGGGCCAGACGGCCGCGAGCGTGACGATGGGGGCGTCGGGATGCTCGCCGAGGTATTTCTTGAGGGCAGGCCCGGAGACGAGGGCGACGTCGACCTTTCTCGACGAAAGGAGATCGAGATTCTCGTGGTCGGTTGCCGACTCCACTATCTCCGTCGGGAGCCCAGTCTCGCCCCAGAGGGTGGAAAGTTCTTTCCCCATGACCCAGAAGAATGTCCCGGCGGGCGTGGTGGCAAGTCTCATTGTGTCGGCGGCCGGCGCGGAGAGGGGAAGGCCGACCATGGAAAGCATGGAAACGGCCAGAACCAACAACGCGGTACGTCTCATACGAACACCTTTAGAAAGAGTTTTGCGTCCGCCTCTCCTCGGGATGGAGCCGGCGGCGAGATACATCCTTTTAGGCTTTCCCCGTTCGTTTCCTTTTTTCCTCCTCTACGAGGGCGAGCCGGTTTATCTTCCCGGTCGGAAGCAGCGGCAGGAAGGGCCTGATCTCAAATTCCTTGGGGACCTTGTAGTTGGCCAGGTGCTTCTTGCAGAGCTCTCTGAGCTCCTCCTGTTTTACCTCAGCGCCGGGAACGGGCATGATGAAGGCTTTGCCCACCTCCTGCCAGGTCTCGTCGGGAATGGGGACGATGGTCACGAAAGCCACGCCGGGGTGCTTCTCGATGACGGCCTCGATCTCCCGCGGGTACACGTTGTAGCCGCCGGACTTGAACATCTCCTTGGTCCGCCCGACGATGGTGATGTAGCCCCGCTTATCGATGGTGGCCAGATCTCCCGAGCGGAGCCACCCGCCCTTGACGATCGTCTCGGCGGTCGCCTCGGGGCGGTTCCAGTAGCCCTTCATCACGAGATCGCCCTTCATCCAGATTTCCCCCACCTCCCCCATCTTCACCTCTTTCCCGTCATTATCCATGATCTTGATCTCGAAGGCCGGGTCGCATTTACCCACGGTATTGACCAGGTCGTCGATGGAATCGCCCGGCTTGCTGTAGGTGATGAAGCCGGCGTTCTCCGTCTGGCCGTAGCCGGTGATCAGGGTCGCCCCCGTTGCCGCCAGCCTCTTGACCATCCCCTCGGGCGCGGCGGAGCCGGCCCAGAGGTAGTTTCTGATGGACGAGAGGTTGAAGCTATCGAAGTCAGGGAGCCTGAACTCCAACAGAAACATCGCCGGCACCTGGCCGAGCAGCGTGATTTTTTCCTTTTCGACGGTTTTGAGGGTGGCGACGGGGTCGAATCGGTCCATGAGGATGAGCGTGAGCCCGGCATAAATGCCGGCAAACGCGATCTCCACGGCTCCGGCCACGTGATTGATCGGAAAGTGGAGGAGAAATTTCCCCTCGCCGGGCTTGTGGTTGACCAGAAAATGTTTTGTCTCGACCTCGATGGCGGCGATGATGTTCCGGTGGGTCAAGAGCGACCCCTTCGGTTTCCCGGTTGTGCCGGAGGTGTAGATGATGAGGGTGGGGTCGCTGCCGTTCGCCTCAGCCATCCGCTCTTTGAGGTCGGCATCGAGCTCCGGGCGCTCCTTTTTGATTTCCTCGTCCCAGGAGAGTGTTCCCTCCCAGGCATCGCCGATGACGACGAGCTTTTTGAGAGAGGGGGTCGCCTCCTTGACCGCGATCATATCGTCCTTATAGTCGCGCTGGAGGAGATCGTACTGGCGCACGACGAAGCCCACGGAAGGCTGGGCGTCGCCGACCTGATAGAGAAACTCGTCCTTCGTATAGCGGGGGTTGAGGCCGTACCAGATCGCCCCGATCATGCCGGCGGCCATATAGTGATAGAGCCACTCGTCCCGCGCGGCCGAGAGGGTGAAAACCCGGTCTCCCTTTTTAACTCCGAGGGAGATGAGAAGCTTTGCGGTTCGGACGGTCCGCTCATAAAACTCCCTGAACGTGATCCGTTTGTCCCCAAAGACAAGCGCCTCCTGGTCCGGCGACTGATTAGCCCATTTTTTGAGATAATGCCATAACAGGGTATGCTGCGCCATGCTCTTTCCCCCTATAAACGATCGGTATATCGTTTGCCTGATGGCTATAAAACGCGGGATAGAGAGAGCATACGGCATTTCGAGGCCCGTGTCAATTTTGATTTGGCCGACGTCGTCTTTATTATCATCGTGAGGTTGACAGATTGACTCGTCAATCATATAATGCGAAAAAAAGGCGATATCCCGACTCAACCTCCAACACAAGGCAAAGACCATCATGGAAGACACGACGCACGCACTCTACCGGATCCTCAACCCCGCCTCAATCGCCGTTTTCGGCGCATCCAACAGCTTCACGAGCCCCGCGACAAACCTGATGGCCACGATTATCTCGGGCGGCTTTGAGGGAAAGATCTACCCGATTCACCCGAGGGAGAAAAGTGCGCTGGGACTGACGGCATACCCGACGGTCCTGGAGGTCCCGGGTGAAATCGACCTTGCGATCGTTGTGGTGTCCGCGCGGCTCGTCCCGGCCGTACTTGAGCAGTGCGGCAAGAAGGGTATCCATTACGCGGTCGTTATCACCGCCGGATATAAGGAAATGGGTGAAGAGGGGGCACTCCTTGAGCGACAGCTGTTGGAGGCCGCCCGAAAATATGACATTCGCTTCATCGGGCCCAACTGCATCGGGATCATCAACGCCCATAAGAAGCTCGACGTCTCGATGTTCCTCTATGAGGGGAGCCCCGGAGGAATGGCGCTGGTCTCCCAGAGCGGGAGCTATATCACCCAACCGCTTCCGTATTTCAAGAAGCTTGGGATGAACCTCAGCTCGGCCGTCTCCGTCGGAAACCAGGCCGACATCGACATCGCCGATTGTATCGAGTATTTCGGCCAAGACCCGACGACGAAGTCCGTGGCGGCCTACATCGAAGGGATCGCCGATGGGAAGAAATTCATGGAGGCGGCACGAAGGACGACGGCCAAAAAGCCGGTGGTGGCGCTCTACGTCGGGGGGACGGAGGCGGGCTCCCGGGCGGGAAGGTCGCACACAGGAGCTGTGGCGACGACCGATCGTATCGTCGAGGCGGTCTTTGCGCAAAGCGGGGTGATCAGGGTAGATTCGGTGGGGGCGCTGTTCGACGTCGCCCATGCCTTTGCCGTCCAGCCGCTGCCGAAGGGGGACAGGGTCGCCGTCATCACCAACTCGGGCGGGCCCGGCACTTCGATGGCCGACGCCGCGGCGCGCCTGGGACTTTCGGTCCCCGAATTCTCGGCGCGCCTCCAGAAGGAGCTCCGCCAGATCGTTATCCCCACCGCCCAGGTGGCCAACCCCGTCGACCTGACGATGGACTTTGACCTCAAGCGTCTCTTTGTCGACGTGGCGGATCTCGTCATCAAGAGCGGTGAGGTCGACGCGGTCCTCTTTTACGGTATCTTCGGCGCGACCCACGCCAAGAAGAAATTCGGGAAAATCGGCTCTGTCCAGCCCGGATCCTTTGAACAGTACGATAACTACATCATGGGGTTTATCGATCGGTTTGCATCGAGGCTCCGGGACGCGGGGGTGCCGGTGCTCTCTGCCTCGTTTACGGGAAGTGACGATGAGCCGATAAAGAAGATGATGGAGGCAGGGATACCCGTCTACCCGACCCCGGAGCGGGCGGCGGCGGCGCTGGCCGCCATGGCGCGCTACGCCGGGTGGCGCAGCGGCAGGTAAGCAGGGCCCGTGAGCCCTTCGGGCCCCGGGCCGTCGTCTGACGAGCGGCCTGGAGATCCCGTGCGCCCCCGATTCGAGCTTCCGGACGCCCGACGGCCCCTAAGTCGCCGATTTCGGCGAGATCCGGTAGGTACAGAAAGGCTCGCCCATCGCCCCGCATTGCGTCTCTTCAACCTTCCAGCCGTCGCTTCCGACCGCCCAGTCGACCAGTCCGGCCAAGAACCCGACCCCCGTGTGGCATACGGGGACGTCGCTCTTCCGGTTGAAGCAGTGGGTTGCCGCCTTATCCTTATAGAGAAAATCGTCCCCTTCCTGTTCGATCCAACATTCGGTGTTGAGCTGTTTTGATAACGTATCGGCCGTGTAATTAAGGATAACCTTTGCCCGGTCGCTTTCGCTCATCCCCGACATGCCTTTCAGCGCCGCCTGCGCGATATCGGGATTCTCATCGAGCCCCCGTTTGGCCTGCATTCTGCCCACCCGCAAGAGTATCGCCCGAGCGCCATGCTGCCCAAAGATCTCTTCAATCGCCTCGTCCATCCTGGTAACCTCGGAGATGTGGCAACCCGTCTTCTCGCTGTCATTCGGCGGGAGGGTATCGATGTATTTGGTGAGGCCGGAGTAGTTGAGGACCGATTTAAGCCCGTTTTCACCGATGATCTCTATGACACTCATGAGGATGACCCGAAACGCTTTGTTCTCAATGGGCCGGTCTTCCATGAATACCCCCTGTCTAGGTAACTGCATATTGTGTGCGTAGAGTATATTCTTCACCGCGGCCTTGTCAAGGAAGAATTGTTGGAGGCTCAGACAGCCGTCTACTCCATGACGGAGGGGGGTGCTGCGGTGCCGGCCGCCATGAGAAAGTATGTGATGTGGGTTCCCGCCGGGCGTAAGACGGCGTAGCGGGTGAGAGCTTCTTGACAATGAGCGGTGGAGAGTCTTGGGGAGAGACGGGAACAGGTCGAGCGACGAGAGCCCGGTGGTCTTCCGGCTGTCACTTCGCGGCGTCTTATGATTTCCTGCTGATCCGATACGTACAGTAGGGCTCGCCCATCGCCATGCACGTCGTCTCTTGGACCTTCCACCCGTTATTGCCGACCGCCCAGGCGACCAGTCCGACCAGAAAACCGTCCACCGGATGACACACGGGCACATCGCTCTTCCGATTAAAGCAATGGGTCGCCGCCTTGTCCTTATAGAGAAAATCGTCCCCCACCTCGTCAACCCAGGTCTCGGTGTCGAGCTGCTTGGCTACCGTATCGGCCGTATAGGTGAGGATGGTTTTTGCCCGATCGTGCTCGCTCATCGTCGACATGGCGGACTTGGCCGCGGCCGCGATATCGGGATTTTCATCGAGCCCCCATTTGGCCTGCATCCTGCCCACCTGGAAGAGTATCGCCCGGGCGCCCTTCTTCCCGAAGATCTCTTCAATGGCCACATCCAGCCTCGTTACCTCGGAGATACAGGGACCATTCTTCTCACTGTCGTTCGGTGGGACGTTGCCTATGTATTTCGTGAGGCCGGAGTAGTTGAGGACCGATTTTAGCCCGTTTTCCCCGACGATTTCTCTCACTCCCAGGAGGATAACCCTGAATGCTTTGTTCTCAATGAATCGATCTTCCATAGGTACCCTCGTATGTATATACAATAGATATACATTTTATCTATATACCTCTCGAAGCGACGCTGTCAAGGGGAAATCGAAAAGCGCCCGGATTTCCCTTGACAAAATGAACTGCGTTTAGTATCGTAAACACCGTTCATTATACCACGTCAAAGTGAGGAGGATACCATGCCGATGTATGATTTTTTACTCAAGCCCGAGGAGCGAGAGCTCCGGGACGAAGTGAGACGCTTCGTCAGGGAGGAGGTCACGCCCGACTTCCTGAGGGCGATGGACAAGGATGAGATTGTCTACCCGCGCGAGTTCGTGGAGAAGCTGGCGAAATACAACCTGCGCGGCATCCGGTTCCCCAAGAAGTGGGGGGGCAGGGGGATGAGCTGGGTGGCGGACGTCGCGGCTATCGAAGAGATCGGGTGCCTGGGCATCGCGCTCGGGTGCGCCTTTGTCATGCCGTCCATCGTGGGAGAGGCGCTGAACAAATTCGGGACCGACGCCCAGAAAGAAAAATACCTCAAGCCCCTGCTTGAGGGTAAGCTCGTCGCCGCCGAGGCCCTTACCGAGCCCCGCGGCGGATCGGACTTCTTCGGCGCCACCACAAAGGCGGAGCTCAAAGGCGATCATTTTATCCTCAACGGCCAGAAGCGCTTCGTCGTGGGCGCCGACGGCGCGGACTTCTTCGTGGTCTACTGTAAGACCAATTTCGATCCAAACGCCCACAAGTATGGGAGGATCAGCCTTTTGATCGTCGATAAGGGGCCGGGGGTCGAAACAGAATACCATTATGGATTAATGGGGTGCAAAGGCGGAGGGACGGGAAGGCTCGTCTTCAGGAACGTCAAGGTCCCCAAGGAAAACATCCTCGGCGAACTGCACGGCGGGGCGCTCTGTTTCAACCAGATGATGATCCCCGAGCGGCTTACCTCGGCGGCGGGCTGCCTCGGGGCCTGGGGGGCGCTCGACGTGGCGGTCAGGTACTCCAACAAGCGGGCGGCCTTCGGCAAGCTGATCCGCAAGTTCCAGGCGGTCAACTTCATGGTGGCCGATTCGATCACACAGCTGGACGCCGCGCGGGGGCTCACCTATATGGCGGCACGCGCCGTGGACGAGAACTACCCCAACGTCCGCAGGATCGTGAGCGAGGCAAAGAAGTTTGCGACCAAGACCTCGTGGGACGTGGTCAATAACGCCATGCAGATCATGGGCGGCATCGGATACACCGACGTCTATCCGATCGAGCGGGCGCTGAGAGACATGAGGCTGGCGCTGATCTGGACCGGCACCAGCGAGATCATGAGCCTCCTCATCCAGCACGAGTATTACGATGAGGTCCTCAACCAGCCCTACAACCGGCGGGAGATGGAGCGCGACGCTATGAACCCGGACGAGAGCGAGCGCTGCTTTACGGACGACGATATGTGGGAAGTCCACAACAAGGTCGCGGACTAACCACCCCAAGAAATCTTCGATTTCTTGGGGACTCCTTCGATTCCCAGACAGGGAGAACTCCTGTCTGGGAATCGTCAAAAGCACCGTTAGATGTCATGTCCAAGAAGAGGCGTATATGGCAATCCTAACCGGAGATGAATACCGCGAGAGCCTGAGAGCATTCTCCCCCGAAATCTACATGAGGGGACAGCGCGTTGAGAAGGTGTGGGAACATCCTCTCCTCAAACAGACCGTCAATCACC
This sequence comes from uncultured delta proteobacterium, assembly GCA_963792965.1. Classification (GTDB taxonomy): domain Bacteria; phylum Desulfobacterota; class Zymogenia; order Zymogenales; family Zymogenaceae; genus CAWBYW01. The sequence goes on from CAWBYW010000011.1 coordinate 137,373, forward strand.
TGGCCGCGCACTACGATACCGCATACCACCAGCCGGAGAAATTCACCACCCTTTCGCCCCTGACCAATGAGGCGGTACCAAGGATATCACATCACATCCAGACGAGCCTGGATGACGTGATCATCAAGGCGCGGCTCACAAGGGAGGTGAGCGGCAGAAGGATCTGCGCCGGGTGCATGTCCAACATGCTGTCCGTGACGTGGGCGATGATTTACGACATCGATCACGAACACGGGACGGACTATTTCACGCGGTATCGGGAGTTCGTCAAACAGCTCCAGAAAAGTGGGCATGCGATCGCCTGGGGCATGATGGATCCAAAGGGGGATCGCTCGCTGCCTCCCTCCGCGCAGAAGAGGGCGGCGGACCTCAGGGTCGTAAAGAGGCGCGCGGACGGCATCGTTGTATCCGGTACGAAGCTCCACACGACCTACGGGGCGGCCGCGCACGAAATGGTTGTCGTCCCCTGCCGCGCCCTCGGGCCGGACGACAAGGACTTTGCCGTCTCTTTTGCCGTTCCCATCGACACGAAGGGACTGAAGCTGATCGCCCGTCCTTCCCCCGGACCCTCACACGACGTCGCCATCGAGAGCCCCTTGAGCTCCCGGTATCTCGGGGTCGAGTGCCTGTCTATCTTCGACGATGTCTTCGTGCCGGAAGAGCGGATATTCATGTGCGGGGAGTATGACAAGGCGATGAACCTCCCGTTCTATTTCGCCTGCCTGCACCGGCAGTCGAAATGCGCCTGCAGCGCGGGGCACACCGACCTCCTGATCGGGACGGCCGCGCTCCTTGCCGAGGTGAACGGCCTGGGTATGAAGGTGGGCCACATCAGGGAGAAGATCACCGACATGATGATGGCCGCATCGGTCGCCTTCGGCTGCGCGCTCGGGGCGGCCGCCCAGGGAAAGGTCCACGAGAGCGGGGTCTTTCTCCCCGACCCGGTCATCGCGAATTCCGGGCTGGCCTACATCCGCTCCCGCCTCCCGGATCACCTGGCCCATATCCACGACATCGGAGGGGGCCTCATCGCGACGATGCCGACCGAGGCCGACTGGAATAACCCGGAGCTGAGGCCGTACATCGATGCGGCGCTTGCCGGCAGTACCGACTATACCACCGAGGAGCGGCTGCGTGTGATGGGCCTGGCCCAGGACCTGGCGGCGTCACGTCTCACGGGGACGCTGTTGGGCTTTACGATCAACGCGGCGGGCTCGCCCGTCACCAATAGGATAGTCGTGAGGAACCTCTACGATCTTGAAGGCGCCAAACAGATCGCCCGCGAGATCGCCGGGATACCCGAGCACAAGAAGAACGGGTAGCCGGAAAGGGATGCATCATGTCCGTCGTTACGTTCAACGACCTGAAAGGTAAGGAGCGGGAAGCGCGCCGGGCGCTGCTGTTGGACTGCGCCCAGAAGCTCTTTGCCGAGCGTGACTTCAAAAGCGTCACCGCACGTGAAATCGCCAGAGAGGCGGGGATGAGCCCCGGGACGATCTACCGCTACTATGAGAGTATGGACGACCTGTTTCTGGACGTCTTCTTCATCGGGGCACGGCAGATCGCCTCCATCGTCGAGACCGAGTCAGGCAGGCCGGGGGGGTGCTCCATCGGGCGGCTCTGCGAGCTTTACGTCACCTTCCTCAACGACAACATGACCTACTATCAAATGATGAGCCATTTCATGCTCGGCGGGAGGCTCTCCGACACGGCGACGGGACGCCTCAATCCGGTCATGAGGGGGCTCATCGACCTCGTCGAGGGGGTCGTGATCAGGGCGGGAATCAAGGGCGACACCCGGCTGATCTCCCACGCCCTTTTCAGCGCACTCAACGGGATCATGATCAGCTACGCCAAATACCCGGGGAGGTCTCTTGACGATATCAGGAGACACACGGTGGGGCTTGCGGCCATCACGGCGCGCTTCTTTGGAGACGGGAAGTGAAGAGGCCTGTCTCCGATCGATATCGCGGCGCCTGACAACTTCTCCCGAATGCCCGCCGCGCGGCGTTGAAGAGACGCGGCGGCGTCGGGACGCCTCTATTTTCCCCTTTATTAAATCTGAAATGGACGCGTCGAATTATCCTTGACAACCAATGTTGCCGTGAGTATATTATATAAGCAGCGACTCATATAAGAAGGAACTCATATGATAATGGAAGAAAGGGTACTGGAATCCCTGTCGAGGCTTTTCGGAATTTTGCGCGACGCCAACCGCCTGAAGATTATCTTCGTCATCGGGAAGGAAAAGAAGCACGTATCGGAAATCATGGAGGAGACCTCGCTTCCCCAGACACTTGTCTCTTTTCATCTCAGGCCGTTGAGGGAAAGCGGGATTCTGCTGACGGAGAGAAAGGGACCATTCATCTACTATCGCCTTTCGGAGCCGACGTTGATAGATCTCTTGATATCGCTCTGCGGCGTTTCTCCGAAGGGAGAGAGCGTGGAAGAAAGAAATCTTAGATATCCACCGATGTCGTTCATGATGAGGTGGATGAAAGGAGGTAATTAAAATGCCGTGGTGGAATAGTGTGCCTTCGATATGGGCCATCTGGTGGATCTTTCCGCTTATGTGTGTCGCCTTTATGATCATCATGTCGGTCGTTTTCCATCGCCGTGGCGGGCGGGGTGGAATGTGCGGATGGAGGAGAGACAATGAAACGGACAGCCTCCGCAGGGAAATACGGGAATTGAGGGACGAGATCGCAAAGATCAGAAAAGAGAACTAATATGAGGTGTAACATGGAAGACAAAAAGGGCGCGAACGCGCAGGGTATGGACATGGGAATGATGAAGGAGATGATGGGAGCAAAGGGGGGCATGCCCGACATGATGGGCAAGTGCATGCAGATGTTTCAGCAGATGGCGGGGAGTGGCTCGGGACCTGCGACAATGGCCTCTTTCGCCACGCCCGAGGTGAGGGGGCTTTTCGAGGAATGGGCCAAGGCCCTCGAGGACGAGATCATCGCGTTCATAAAGGGGAAGGCGTCCTGCACGCCCTCCGAGATCGCGGCGAAGCTCAAGATCTCCGAGGAAAGCGTTCTCTTCTTCGTCGGTAAGATGGCGCGGGAAGGGAAGCTGAAGATCACCGGGGTCAGCCTGTAGGAGAGGCCGCCTCTTCATAGGGTCCAGAAAAAAACGGGTTGCGTAAGATGAATAAAGGCGTATAATCTTCGTAGCCCACAGATCCAGGCAATGACCGGGGCTCCTTTTAGAGCCAAACGTTTTTGGAGCGAGATATGGCAATCCAGCGTGAACTTCTGGCCCCCTGCGGCCTTTACTGCGGGGCCTGCGCCATCCGGGGGGCGTACCTTTCCGACGAGCCTGCGTTCAAGGAAAAAGTCGCGGCCGGCTATGGGGTCAAGGTAGAGGACCTCCGGTGCGAGGGGTGCCTATCAGAAACCCCGTTCGTTTACTGCCGGAGTTGCGCCATCAAGTCCTGCGTGAAAGAAAAGGGGTACGAGGGATGTTACCAGTGTGGTGACTTTCCCTGTTCCCGCGTCGAAAGCTTCCCGTTTCCCGCAGGAAAATCGGTGATCCTGCGCGCGGTCCCCGAGTGGAAGAAACTCGGCACCGAGAAATGGGTCGAGGCGGAGAAGAAACGCTACACGTGCGCCGAGTGCGGTAATCCGCTCTTCAGGGGATCGAAGAGGTGCCGCACGTGTAAGGCCGAGGTGCCCGCCGATTAAGTGCTTCCGCGGGAAGACCCCGGTCTTCCCGCGGCTTCCCCTTCCCTCGTGAATAATTTTCTCATCTTTCAGCAAGAAATCTGCTATCATACGTGCCATACCCTTTTTCGGGGGAGCTATGCGGCCCGACGTTGCCCTTGTCGTCCTCCTGGTCCTGCTGATTGTCATCCTGATCCTCCAAAAGAGCATAAGGCGATACTTCCGGAGAATCCTCAAGAGAAGGAGCCTCAGGGTTCTGCATCACTTCAGGGCTCGCATCGAGCGCTTCAAACTGACCCAAAAGAAATACATCAAGTATCAGCTCATGAAGGAAAAGGAGATCTGGGACGCCATGGAACTCCACACCGCCCAGAACCGGATCTCGCCCGAAGAGACCCTTGCTCGCGTCGAGGGGTATATCGACGAAATCGTTCCGCAGTTCAATATCCTGTCCTATTACGCCTTCGGATACAGGGCCGCCCACTTGTTGCTGAATCTCGTATATAATGTGGTCATAGACAAGAAGAACTTCGAGGAACTTCAGAAGATCCCCAAGGAGAGCGTTGTCATCTACATCATGAACCACCGGAGTAACGTCGACTACATTTTGGTCGCCTACATGCTGGCCGAAAGGATATCGCTCTCCTACGCCGTGGGGGAATGGGCGCGGGTCTGGCCGCTCGAGTATATCTTCAAGAGCTTCGGCTCATACTTCATCCGCCGCAAATACCGGGAGCCGCTCTACCACACCGTGTTAAGAAAATACGTCCAGCTCATCAGCAAGAATGGGATCACCCAGGGGATATTTGTCGAGGGAGGCCTCTCCCGTGACGGACGTCTGCAGCAGGGGAAGATCGGGCTTCTGGACTATATCGTCGAGACGATTGCCGATCCCGAGTTCAGCAAGGACCTTGTCTTCGTCCCCGTGGGGATCAACTACGACCGGGTGCTGGAAGATACCAGCCTCATCAAGGAGGCCCACGGGGCCCCGCCGGAGAAGCGGGGGATCGAGAGGGTGGCGGCGGCCGCCGGGCTCTTTATCACGATCCCGCGGGTGATCGCGAGGAACGGCTTCTATTATCTATTCAAGGGGATCCGGAAGTACGGCTACACCTCGGTCGCCGTGGGGGAGCATATATCGCTGAGGGAGTACCTCTCCACGCTGGGCAGGGATATCTTTTCGCTTGGGGCCGACCAAAAAATAGCCGAGGTCAAGCGCTTTACCGACCATATTCTCTACCGGGTCGGCCGCGTCATCCCCGTTACGCCGGTGCCGATGGTCGCCTACGCGATGCTCGCCGACGGGCGAAACGTCATCCCGCGCACGGAATTGATGGCCAAGATGATAAACCTCAAGAAGGAGCTCGTGAGAAGGGACGCCAGGATCGTACAGGGGCACGAGTTTGTCGATCTAATGGTCGAGAAACGGAGGCTTTCGTTCGAGGAGGAAGATCGGACGGCGGAGCTGGTCGCCTTCGAGCACGGGGTCATCGAAATGGAGGAGATAGAAAAGACGATCGAGATCGCGATGGAGGTTCTGAGCCTCAGGAAGATCGCCCGAAGGAAGAAGGAAGACATCGTGATCAACCCGGAGAGAAAAGAGGTATTGACCTACTACAGCAACTCGATCGTACAGATTTTTGGGTGAACGTGAGACGACACCCGACTGCCATCCGAGGTGACAATCCCTCGGCACATCGGCTCGGCTTTTATTTTAGTACGGGGCCTCTACAAATATGCCTGAACGCCCGGCATCAACTCGGCCCGCTTTTCGGCCTCCGGCTTTTTGGGCTGTTGCCTTCTTGCTGAAAGCCGCGTTGACCGTCGGCCCCTCTATACTGTCGCAATGCGGCGGCACGGTCATCGCCGCGCTAAACAGGCCTTGCAAGATTACTTCTCCAGATTTTCGACCAACGATGTATATTTGATGTGGACCATTTTCCGGTCGAAGTCGTAGAACTCGGCGAGCATGGCGTCCTGTTCTTCTTTGGAAAAGTAGTCGAGTATGGGAAAGAAGAAACCCTTGTCCTCTTTCAGTATGTGCTTCGGATAAAAGGTGACCAGCGTCTCGATCCGATCCGCGATTATCCCCAATGACCTTCCCTCGCCTTTCAGGTAGTTCTCTTTTGCCTCCACCAGCTCTCTGACCACTTTTCTGGCGAACATGTGCTCCTCGATCAGCTCCTGCATGATCTTAGTGTGATTCGGGGTCATCCGTTTTTTGGCCAGGTCCCGAAACAGAATGTCTTCTTCCTTACCGTGATGGGTCATGTCGGCGTATATCCTGATGAAATCGACCGCGGTATCGATGAATACGGTATTTACCTTGTTGACCTTGAGCATATTCTCTTTTTCTCTTTGGATGATCTTTATCATTCTCTCGATGAGACGGTGTTCATGCATCAGAGGGCCTATCGGTTTCATGGCTATCTCCCTTACGAGTGGTTATAATCAACGATATCGGACAGGTCATGCAAATAGAATAGACTGTCGGCAAGAGTCGTCGCGCGGTTTCGCGCCGCGCGTCATGATAAGAATAGACTGTTTACACAGCTAACGTGATTTCCTGTCGACCGGCCGCGATGGCTCTACACGTGCAGTCTTCCCCGCCCGCGTAAACGCTTCCTCAATTTAGTACGTCATAAATGACAGGCGGTCATAATCTCCGTTCGCACTATGGCCGCCGCAATAGAAAGTTATATAGGCTCCGATGTACGTTCAACGTCCAATCGTCACGACTTAACCAGCACGACATTGCACGGTGCTCCCTTCACAACCTTGTCCGCCACGGAACCCATCAGGTACTTCTTCAGTCCGGTTTTTCCGTGCGATGAGATCACGATCAGGTCGGCTTTTTTCGCCTTCTGCTCCTTCAGGATCTGTTCGTAAGGTGTTCCTTCCTTGATGTCTCCGAGGATCTGCACGCCGTCCTTTTTGTGCTTGTCTATCATCTTCTTGAGATTGGCGTTGCTGGTCGCCTTGATCTGCCCGTTGATCATAGAAACGTCCGAATTTGAGAGGCAGTAATCGGCCACACACTGCTGTATAATATCCACCACGTGAAGGAGGTGAATCTTCGCGTTGTTGTGCTTGGCGATGTCCACCGCCAGCTCCAACGCACTGCTTGAGAACTTCGAAAAGTCGGTTGGGACCAGAATGCTTTTTGCTTTCAGCATAGCCTTTCCTCCTTATCCATCAATCCTACCGTTAATATAAACACCGGTGCGGTATGTTTCAAGGGAGGTCGGTAATGTGCGCGCCGACGCGGGATTCACCCGTTACAGCGTCTTATTATAACATCCAGGGGCGTACCGCGCAAGGACGGCTCGATGATAGCGAGTGGGGAAAAATGAAAAAGGGCGAGCCCAAAAAGGGCTCGCCCGGGGTGAGCATGTTCTGACCGGTGCGTCTATCTGCGGGTCTTCTTGGGTGCTATTTTGGTCCGCTTCGCTCTTCTTTTCTTGACGATTCTGACGGGAATATAGATGATCAGGACCACGATCACGATGGCAAGGATGATGGCGCCCAGCGCGATCCAGGTGAGGTAGTTCCCGCCGGCTAACAGCTTGATGGGGTTCCAGCTCGGGGCGCTCACGTAGCGACCCTCGGTGCCGTTGTAGCGCTCGGGGATGTCGGGGATGCCGTCACCGTTCGTGTCGGGAAAGGTCTTGACGTATTCCAACAGCGCCGTCCAGTCTTTCATCTCCTGTATGCCCGGGGTGTTCGGATCGGCGTCCACCCGGTAAGCGGAAAGATCATCGATCGCCTTCCCGTCTTTATCCTTGGGGACCATGGTGAGGATTCCGTTCGTGAAACTCCCGACGATCTTGATGAAGGCGGCGTTATAGTAGTTGCAGGTAATCTTGTAGAGGGTCTTGTTGCCGGACGACCAGTCCAGGGGGACATAGTTGCCGTTATCGTCCTCTATGAGGATCTTCGTCACCCGGTCAAAGATCATACGGTGCGGGTTATAGGTAACCTTCAGGCCCGACAACTGGAGGAAATAGTCGCTCCCCTTGATCGGATATATGGAGGTCGGGACCTCCATAGCCTTTTTGAGCTCCGAGCCGTAGAGGTAGAAAGTGACGAGGGGATAGGCCATCGTGTCGTCAACCCCGATGCCCATGGGCTCGACGTTGAAAAGATCCGTGACGGACACGTCGCCGGTCTTGCCCACCATGATGTCGCTCCACATGAGGCCGTTGGACTGGATGGATACCCGCACGCGGCTCGTGGGATCTTTCGCATCGTACTGGACCCTGTCCACCGCCCAGCGGAGGGCGTCGGTAGCCATGTTACCCACCCCCACTTCCTCTGCCTTCAGAATCATGTTAAAGCTGGTCTTGGCAAGCCTCTGGAAGAAGGTGAGATGATAGGGGGCGAGAACCTTCTCGTCTACGATTTTCTCGTAGCCAATGATCTCGTTGTTGATCGCCGCGTCCCCCATGATCGTGTCGTCGATGGGGATGTAGGAGTATTTTTTTACTGATACGCCGTCCGGCCCGACCGCGAGGTCGAGGACCCCGAGCACCTTGCCATACTCCCAGGCCTGGACGATAACCGTCTTTCCGATGACGATGGGCTTGGGAAGATACGTGTGCGTATGGCCGGAGACGATGACGTCGATGCCGGGGACTTTCTTCGCTAAAATCTCGTCCTCCGACATCCCCTTGTTATCCCAAATGCCGCAATGCGATAAACAGATGACGAGGTCGACCTTTTCGGTCTCGCGCAACACCTTCACCATTTTCCGCGCGGCGTCGATATAGTCCGGGAACGTCAGCGGGTCGGCAAAGGGCGAGTCCACGGCGGCCTCCTTGCCCATGAGGCCGAAGAACCCGATCTTCATGCCTCCCTTTTCCATAACGGCGTACGGTTTGACGAGGCCTTTCTCGAAGTCTTTCTCGAGCGTGTCGTCCTCGGTTGACTCCTTGGAGAACGCAATGTTGGAGAGGACTATGGGGGGGATCTTGCCCCTTCTCTCGGCCGATTCGAGTATCCGTGCCAGCCCCTTGGGCTTCAGGTCAAACGAATGGTTGCCCAGCGTGATCATGTCGTAGCCCATCTCCTTCATGAGGACCAGCTCCGTTGCCTCGTCCCGGGCGATCATGTGGAAGAGAGACCCCATCATAAAATCGCCCGCGTCAAGCACAAGCACGGGGTTGGTGCGGGCGTCCTTCTGCTTTTTGATCTCGGTGGCGAGCCTCGCCCACCCGCCGATGGTTTCGTCGTCCCCGACGGTCATGGGCGTGTAGTCGATATTGGGGGAAAAGCCGAGGAGCTTCGAGTGAAGGTCGTTGGTATGGATGATGGTCAACGTCTTCTCGTCGGCGGTAACGCCGGCCGAGGCGATAAAAATGAAGCATATCGCGAGGGCAATGAACGTCTTTACTTTCATGGATACCTCCTTGTGAGGGAAGACCTTTGATTGCCGAAATAAGAAAACGGCGTGCCTGCATGTTATCCGAGGGGACACGCGGCAGACTCTTGCCTGCCGGCATTGAAAATGTATCAAATAGTACAATTATTATCAAGATAAATGTAAACGAGTCATGGCCGGATGTGTTGATTATATCCATCCGCCGCTTCCGATGCCGCCCAAAAGACGCCGCCCGCACGTCAGGGACGAAAAGTGTCCTTGTGCGACGCACCGAGGTATGATATGATACAAAACAAATGTAATTGATGCCGCGCCGAGTCGCGCGTCACTGAGGAGAGGAGGAGTCCATGGCCGATTTTAGTGACTTACTTACGAAAAGACGGTCGATCCGTGACTTCTTGGATAAGCCGGTTTCGACGGATCTCGTCAAAGAGCTCATCAAGGAGACCACGCTTGCCCCGAGCTCCGGCAACGGGCAACCCTGGAAGTTCATCATCGTCAACAACAGGGGCCTCATCAAGCGACTCTCCGACGAGAGCAAGAAGAACCTCCTTGCCGATATCGCCAAGAATCCCGCATCGTCCAGCAAGCGTTACGAAGAGACCCTGAAGAACGCCGCCTTCAACGTCTTCTATAATGCCCCGTGCCTGGTGATCATCGTCGGGCCCGTCAAGCTCTATTCGACCTATATCGACTGCGCCCTTGCCGCCGGCTATCTGATGCTTGCGGCGGCAAATCGGGGGCTCGGGACCTGCTGGGTCAACCTCGGCTCTCAGATCAGGGAAGAAGGGATGAAGAAGGAGATCGGCCTGCCCGACGCTCACGTAATCGTTGCCCCGATCATCCTCGGGTGGCCCAACGGTATTCCGCAGGCGCCGGAGAGAAAGGAGCCGCAGATCGAGAAGGTGATCGAGGGGTAAGCTTGAGGGTGGCCGGTCGTGGAAAAAGAGCAGCAGGGATGTCCGCCCTCCGGCCCGTGAGACGACCGCAGCTCGCCCCATCGTCGAACTACTTCAGGATATGCATACAGACAAACTGACATAGAGAGGAGATATCCGATGAACGAAAGAATCGCCGCGGGAAAGACCGCCCCTGACTTCACGTTCGATACGCCGTGGAAAAAGTCGCAGAAACTCTCCGACATCGCCCGAAAAGGGAAGACGGTCCTCATGTTCCTGCGCTACGCGGGCTGCCCCCTTTGCCAGATGAAGATCGCCGAGCTGAGAGGTGGCTTTGAGGAGTTCAAGAAACGGAAGGTGAATCTCCTCGTCGTCCTCCAGAGCACCCCCGAAAACATTACGAAGGTCGTCGAAAAGAAAGATATCCCTTTCGAGATCGTCTGCGATCCTAAGGAAAAGCTCTTTTCCCTCTATGGCGTGAAGCCCGGAACGATCTTCGGCTACATCACGCCGACCACGATCATAAAGGCGATACAATCGACCCGGCGCGGCTTTAAGCACGGCACATACGAGGGAAACGAAAAGCAGCTTCCCGCCGTCTTCATCATCGGCGCAGGCAGGAAGGTCGACTACGTGTACTACGGTAAAAACGTCGCCGACGTGCCCGCGACCAAAAAGCTCCTTGCGATCATCGATAGAAAATAGTTATCGACTTATTTGCCGAGGTCCTTCTTAAGGTCTTTGAGCGTGTCGTTAACCATTGCGTCGAGAATATCAGCGTGTTTCATCCAGTCAACGGGCCCCCAATTACGGGTGTCCACGAACGTGTCGGTCACGCCCCATGAGGCCTTCTTGATTACCTTGAGGCCGTTTTTTGTGAGCATGAAGTGATAGTTCATTGCGACGGCGGCAAGTAGGGCGACCGCCAGGATAATGATTACCGGGGTCATCAATCCCTTTTTCTTGTTCCTGGTTCCCGATGACCTCTTTGAATGTGCCAATTGTTCCTCCTCACGTTATTGTATTATCTGAGTAGTGTCGCCGCCCACTCCGGGCGGCGTTTCCGGTTTATCTCAGGCCCTGTGTCCGAAGATCGCCGTGCCCACGCGGACCATTGTCGCCCCCTCCTGAACGGCGATCGCGAAATCGTCCGACATCCCCATGGAAAGCTCGGTCAGCTTGGCCCCGGGGATTTTCCGTGCGTTGACCTCGCCAAGGAGCTCCTTCATCCGTCGGAAATAGGGCCGGGACGCCTCCGGCTCCCGGCCGAATGGCGGCATGCCCATGAGGCCCCGGATCCTCAGGCCCTTCAGGGGGGCTATCTTCTCTAAGAGGGCAACCAGGTTCTCCTCCATGACGCCTGACTTCTGCTCCTCTCGCGAGATATCGACCTGGACGAGAATGTCCATGACCCGGTTTTGTTGCTCGGCGCGCCTGGCGATCTCGACGGCGAGCCCTTCGCTATCCACCGAGTGGATCAGGTCAAAGAGCCGTACGACGTATTTTGCCTTGTTGGCCTGGAGGCCGCCGATAAAGTGCCAGCGGGCCCTGTCTCTTCCCACCTCTTCGATCTTGGTACGCGCCTCCTGGACGTAGTTTTCCCCGATGTCGGTGGCTCCCGCGTCGATCGCCGCGCGCACGTGACCCGTCCCGAAGGTTTTCGTCACGGCGATCAGGGTCACCTCCGAGGGGTCCCTTCCAACATCGAGACAGGCGCGCCCGATCTCATCGATGATCCGTTTCAGGTTTTGCCTGATATCTCCCGACTCCATGACGATCACCTCTCGCTTACGCGACCTCGACGGCCCCCAGCCGCATCAGGGCGTCGACCACCTCGGATATCGGGAGCCCCACCACGTTCGTGTAGGAGCCCTCGATTTTCGTAATAAAGGCCGATGCATATCCCTGCACGGCGTAGGCCCCGGCCTTGTCCATCGGCTCACCCGTTTGGATGTAGGCGCCGATCTCCTTTTCGGAGAGTCGCTTCATCGTGACGAGGGTCTCGACGGCGCCGGTGATCTCCCGATTGCTATCCTGTGCGACGACGCAAAAGCCCGAGATCACCCGGTGTGTCCTGCCCGAGATGAGCCCAAGCATCCGGACGGCATCGGCTCTGTCGGTCGGCTTTCCGAGGGCGGCGCCGTCCACGACGACGAGGGTGTCCGCGCCGAGGACAAAGGCGGCCTGTCGCTGCGGCGACTGCCGCAGCGTGGGCCTTTTGGCGCGAGAGCCTGACGACGTGATCGGGTATCGGTTCATCCGGGCCGATCGTCTCGTCAACATCGGTCCCGAGGACGGAAAACTCGATCCCGAGGTTTTTCAGGAACTCGCGTCTCCTCGGCGAATGGGACGCCAACACGATCTTTCCGACGGTCTTGTACATGATCAACTCTCTTGTATCACAGATGACCGGCCTTTGTCAAAAAAGTCGAAAGGCCAATTGAGGAAATTATGATAAAATACCTTGAAAAAAGAGGGCAACGGTGATAATTTTCCTCATTGTCTTTGGAGGGAATGATGGACGAGTTTACCGTTGAGACGAAACGGCGCATGGAGATGATCGATATCACCGACCGGGTCAACGGGATCGTCCGGGAGTCGGGCGTCGAGCACGGGATCTGCGTCGTCTTCGTTCCCCATACGACGGCGGCCGTCACCATCAACGAGAACGCAGACCCCGACGTGCCGGCCGACATCATCGCCACGCTCGGCGGGCTCATCCCCCAGCGAGGACAATACCGACATGCCGAGGGGAACTCGGACGCTCATCTGAAGTCAAGCCTCGTAGGCGCCTCCGAGACCGTCATCGTCGAGGGGGGGAGGCTCGTGCTCGGGACGTGGCAGTCGCTCTTTTTCTGTGAGTTCGACGGGCCGCGAAGAAGGAAAGTACACGTAACCGTAATCCCGGGGCGATAAAGGAATTATGGTGACACCATAATTCCAAAATCATCTATCTAATAAGGAAACTCCCATGCGCATTCTCTCCGGCATTCAGCCCTCGGGCACGCTGCACATCGGCAACTACTTCGGCATGATGCGGCAAATGATCCGCTATCAGCAGGAACATACGCTGTTCGTTTTCATCGTTAACTACCACGCGCTGACGTCCGTTTCGGACGGCGGACGCCTTGCGCGCGATACACTGTCGGCGGCGGCGGATTTCCTGGCGCTCGGGCTCGATCCTGAGAAATGCTATTTCTGGGTGCAGGGAGACGTGCCGGAGGTAACGGAGCTGACCTGGATCCTCAGCAACGTCACGCCGATGGGGCTCTTGGAGCGCGCCCACAGCTACAAGGACAAGCTCGCCAAGGGTATCGCCCCCAACCACGGGCTCTTTGCCTACCCGGTGCTGATGGCCGCCGATATCCTGCTGTATCAGGCCGATCGCGTTCCCGTGGGGAAGGACCAGAAGCAGCACCTCGAGATGACGCGGGATATCGCGATGCGTTTCAACTTCACCTACGGCGACACCTTCGTCGTGCCGGAGGCGGAGATCGACGAGGGGATGGCGGTGATCCCCGGCGTCGACGGCCAGAAGATGAGCAAGTCCTACGGCAACACGATCGACATCTTCGAGGACGAGGCCGAGCTGAAAAAGAAGGTCATGAGCGTCGTCACCGACTCAAAGGGGGTGGCCGAGATCAAGGACCCCGACCACGACAACCTCTTTGCCCTGATCAGCCTCTTCATGACGAAAGAGGAGAGGGAGGCGCTGCGGGCACGGTATCTTGCCCCGGGGCTCAAGTATTCGGAGGTGAAGAAGGAGCTTGCCGCCAGGATCTGGGACTTCTTTGCGCCCTATCGCGCCAAGCGCGCCGAATTGATGAAACGCCCAGACGACATCCGCGACATCCTCAAGAAGGGCGCCGCAAAGACACGGGCGGAAGGGGTCAAGACGCTCGAGGTGGTGAGGCAGAAGGTGGGGCTGGTCTACTGATTACTTCATCGGGAGTTTTTTGTTCTGAGTCAGCAGATCGATCGCCTCTCTAAGCCGCTTCATTTGGGTTTCTTGTTTCCTTGCGGCGGTTATCCATTTCACGTAGAGCCTTCTCTGAGAATCGGAAAGCCTGTTGAAATTCCCCCATGCCGGTTCGCTTGCCCTCATAATCTCGGCTAGATGCGGGGGCAGGGTGATGTTGTCATCTTGTGGTTTTTCGCTTGAGTCATCCGTATCACTGCCGAGGCTCGCCGGTAATTTCTTGAGCCCCGCGTCCGTCATCCTTCCCTCGTTAATCATCTTGAGGGCTCGTTTTCTGTTGGCATTGGACCATTTCTCTGTATCGGTGCGGGGGGTAAATTTCTGGGCGTAGGTCTCATCGTCGATCCTCCTGACAATGCTGTCTATCCACCCGAAACAGATGGCCTCCTGGACGGCGTCCTCATACAGGATCGTCGGCTTTCGCGTATGCTTTTTGTAGAAAACCAGCCAAATCTCCTTTTCCTTCAGATGGTTAGCTTCAAGCCACTCGCGCCACTCGTCCGACCCCGTTGCATATATTGTCTTCACGTTTGCCCCGTTACCCGGTTAGTTCGAGATTCATCCTACTATACCATATTTCCGACAGGAGGGAGTCTCTCCGAAAAGGGATAGGGGCATATTATTCCCTGGCCTTTCCTCTTGACGTTTTCCCAAAAATATGCGATAGTTATCAAGTCTATTTTTTCTCATGTGGAAAAACCTTTCCGTACTAACAGGAGGGACGGATGAAAAGAAAATCATTTGCGGTCATACCGCTGGTCATTCTCGGTATCATGGCGATGGCGACGATTGCCGCCGCCCAGGAGCTGACCTTCGACAACGCCTGGAGCTTCTCCGAGGGCCTCGCGCGGGTCGAGGTCAATAAACAGATCGGCTACATCGATAAGACCGGAAAATTTGTCATCTCTCCGTCGTTCACGCGCGAGTCGATCTTCTACGCCCCCGCGTACGACTTCCATAACGGTCTCGCCCGCTTCATCATGTCCGACAAGCCCGGTTTCATCGATAAAACGGGCAAGACCGTGATCCTGGCAAACCTGGACGACGCATGGGATTTCTCCGAGGGCCTGGCCCGATTCAAGTCCGGGAAAAAGATCGGCTTCATCGATCCGAAGGGTACCGTCGTTATTCCGGCGACCTTCGATGACGCCCGGCCTTTCTCCGGGGGCCTGGCGGCGGTACAGATCGGGGACAAGTACGGATTTGTCGATAAGAAGGGAGCCATGGTCATCCCGGCGACATATGACGACGCGGGTGACTTTTCCGAGGGCCTGTGCGCGGTGAAGCCGGACGACACGTGGGGCTTTATCGACGCCAAGGGGACGATGGTCGTCGCGCCGGCGTACGGCGACGCCAAGGCATTCTCCGAGGGTCTTGCCGCGGTCGAGGTCGGCAGGAAGTGGGGATACATCGACAAGACCGGTGCGATGACTATCGCGCCCGCCTTCAAGGATCCCGGCCCCTTCTCAGGGGGACTGGCGGCGGTGGAGTCCGAGGGAAATAACGGCTATATCGACAAGACCGGTAAGCTCGTGATCCCGGCGACCTTTGACAATATCGACACCTTCAAGGAAGGACTCGCCGCAGTGGAGAAAGGCGGCAAGTGGGGCTATATCGATAAGACCGGCAAATTGATCATCGAGCCGCGTTTTGACCGCGCAAACGAATTTTCGCAGGGGCTTGCCGCGGTCGAGATAGGGGATCGCTGGGGCTTCGTCGACAAGATGGGGAAGATGCTCGGGGGTAAATAGGCACTCCAGAATGGATCTATACTGCCGCGGCCGGATATCCGGCCGCGGTTTTTTGTGTCATAACCATGATAGAAGAGGACAGCCGCTCATATACGTCTATTATGCCGCCGGGAAGCATCAACAGGGCGTGAAAAATGACCACGGTTGCCCCTTGCCGAGAAGATATATCTGACGTATAATAAAACAAATCAGGAAAACGAGGAGGGGCAGATGGATCCGAAAGTCAGGGACGAATTCACCAGAAAGTGGAAGAAATATTTCAACAAGGCCGAGCTTCCCATTGCCTTCTACTATACCGATACCGCGGATAAAACGGCCATGCTACAGCCCACGACCGCGCACCGTTGCGTGATCGCCAACGTCGTCGGCGTCCGCAAGGGAAAGACGGTGGCGTTTGACAACGACACGATCGGCTGTTTCGGGGGCAGGCGCTACCTCGGGTATTCGCAGACCATCCGGCCCGAGTTTGAATATTTCCTATCCTGCGGCATACCCGGGAAACTGGAAGGAGAGCGCTACAAGAAATCTCCCGAGCTGGTCAAGAAGCTGATGGAGAGCGCCCCCCCGTTTACCGCCCCAAAGAAATACGTCGTCTTTAAACCGTGGGACAAGCTCGATAGGGCCGACGAGCCCGAGGTCGTCGTCTTCTTTGCCCCTCCGGATGTCCTTTCCGGCCTCTTTACTCTGGCGGGCTTCGATGAGTCCGATGTCAACGGCGTCACCTGTCCCTCGGCGCGGGGTGCGCATCCATCGTACAGTACCCATGCTGGAAGCTAAAAAGAAGGCCCAAAGGCGGTGCTTGGGATGTTTGATGTCTCGGCCAGGCCCTTTGTCCCCGAGGGCCTCCCACTAACAGGACTACAAGACCCGCTTTCTCGTGAGAAAGGTGTGGTCGGATAGTATCTTCCACATTCGGCGGCTCCAGCTACGTCCTGTACCGCTCGCCATCGACAAGGTCTCCGACAAGATCAAGGACCATCACAGGCACCACAGCAATAATAACAGCAGCAACAATAACGGCAACAGCGAGAGGAGCGGGGGCTCCGGCAGCAGGCAACGGAGGTTCGGGGAAGCCGTGCAATTGGGTCACGCCCGGCTTTGCCGATGATGCCGTGATCTCCATCGGCGATCTGTGGTCTTGGTGGCCGCCCAGTTAGTCGGTGAGACCTCAAGCACACCCTTGCCGGCCCGAAACCTGACGGGCCGGCTTACGGCCGGGGAGAACCTTGACAGGGGGCGAGGCGGATGGATAACGTGTATTGTGTGCTTCGTCTATCGTATATCACGCTAATGATCGCACTCGTCGGCGCTTGGTGAGGATATCGTCTCCGATCTTTGATGGGGCCTGGCGACGGGCTCCTTCCGCGGGCGGTTTCGGTATCCGCAGCCGGCGCCGCCGACGAGTGCGATCATTAGCGTGATATACGATAGACGAAGCACACAATACACGTTATCCATCCGCCTCGCCCCCTGTCAAGGTTCTCCCCGGCCGTAAGCCGGCCCGTCAGGTTTCGGGCCGGCAAGGGCGTGCTTGAGGTCTCACCGACTAACTGGGCGGCCACCAAGACCACAGATCGCCGATCCAGATCACGGCATCATCCGAGCCGGGCGTGACCGATCCGCCGCTTCCCGAACTCCGTTGCCTCCCGAGCCTCCGCTGTTTCCGGAGCCGCCGCTGTTGCCGCTGTTGCCGTTATTGTTGCTGCTGTTATTATTGCTGTGGTGCTTGTGATGGTCCTTGATCTTGTCGGAGACCTTGTCGATGGTGCGGTACAGGACGTAGCTGGAGCCGCCGAACTCGACGATGGATTCCGACCACACCTTTCTCGGCGAAAGCGGTCTTGTAGTCCTGCATGTTGGAGGCCCTCGGGGACAAAGGGCCTGGCCGAGACATCAAACATCCCAAGCACCGCCTTTGGGCGCTCCTTCTTGGCTTCCAGCATCGGGTACTGTACGATGGATGCGCACCCCGCGCCGAAGGGACAGGTGACGCCGTTGACATCGGACTCATCGAAGCCCGCCAGCGTAAAGAGGCCGGAGAGGACGTCCGGAGGGGCAAAGAAGACGACGACCTCGGGCTTGTTGGCCCTATCGAGCTTGTCCCACGGTTTAAAGACGACGTAGCGGTTTGGGGGGGTAAACGGGGGGGCGCTCTCCATCAGCTTCTTGACCAGCTCGGGAGATTTCTTGTAGCGCCCTCCTTCCAGTTTCCCGGGTATGCCGCAGGATAGGAAATATTCAAACTCGGGCCGGATGGTCTGCGAATACCCGAGGTAGCGCCTGCCCCCGAAACAGCCGATCGTGTCGTTGTCAAACGCCACCGTCTTTCCCTTGCGGACGCCGACGACGTTGGCGATCACGAAACGGTGCGCGGTCGTGGGCTGTAGCATGGCCGCCTCGTCCACGGTATCGGTATAGTAGAAAGCAATGGGAAGCTCGGCCTTGTTGAAATATTTCTTCCACTTTCTGGTGAATTCGTCCCTGACTTTCGGATCCATCTGCCCCTCCTCATTTTTCTGATTTGTTTTATTATACGTCAGATATATCTCCTCGGCAAGGGGCAACCGTGGTCATTTTTCACGCCCTGTTGATGTCTTCCCGGCGGCATAATAGACGTATATGAGCGGCTGTCCTTTTCTATCATGGTTATGACACAAAAAACCGCGGCCGGATATCCGGCCGCGGCAGTATAGATCCATTCTGGAGTGCCTATTTCCCCCCGAGCATCTTCCCCATCTTATCGACGAAGCCCCAGCGACCCCTATCTTGATCCGCGGCAAGCCCCTGCGAAAATTCGTTTGCGCGATCAAAACGCGGCTCGATGATGAATTTGCCAGTCTTATCGATATAGCCCCACTTGCCGCCTTTCTCCACTGCGGCGAGTCCTTCCTTGAAGGTGTCGATATTGTCAAAGGTCGCCGGGATCACGAGCTTACCGGTCTTGTCGATATAGCCGTTATTTCCCTCGGACTCCACCGCCGCCAGTCCCCCTGAGAAGGGGCCGGGATCCTTGAAGGTGGGCGCGATAGTCATCGCACCGGTCTTGTCGATGTATCCCCACTTCCTGCCGACCTCGACCGCGGCAAGACCCTCGGAGAATGCCTTGGCGTCGCCGTACGCCGGCGCGACGACCATCGTCCCCTTGGCGTCGATAAAGCCCCACTTGTCGTCCGGCTTCACCACGCACAGGCCCTCGGAAAAGTCACCCGCGTCGTCATATGTCGCCGGGATGACCATGGCTCCCTTCTTATCGACAAATCCGTACTTGTCCCCGATCTGTACCGCCGCCAGGCCCCCGGAGAAAGGCCGGGCGTCATCGAAGGTCGCCGGAATAACGACGGTACCCTTCGGATCGATGAAGCCGATCTTTTTCCCGGACTTGAATCGGGCCAGGCCCTCGGAGAAATCCCATGCGTCGTCCAGGTTCGCCAGGATCACGGTCTTGCCCGTTTTATCGATGAAACCGGGCTTGTCGGACATGATGAAGCGGGCGAGACCGTTATGGAAGTCGTACGCGGGGGCGTAGAAGATCGACTCGCGCGTGAACGACGGAGAGATGACAAATTTTCCGGTCTTATCGATGTAGCCGATCTGTTTATTGACCTCGACCCGCGCGAGGCCCTCGGAGAAGCTCCAGGCGTTGTCGAAGGTCAGCTCCTGGGCGGCGGCAATCGTCGCCATCGCCATGATGCCGAGAATGACCAGCGGTACGACCGCAAGATATCTTCTTTTCATCCGTCCCTCCTACATTTTGAGAAAGGTTTTTCCACATGAGAAAAAATAGACTTGATAACTATCGCATATTTTTGGGAAAACGTCAAGAGGAAAGGCCAGGGAATAATATGCCCCTATCCCTTTTCGGAGAGACTCCCTCCTGTCGGAAATATGGTATAGTAGGATGAATCTCGAACTAACCGGGTAACGGGGCAAACGTGAAGACAATATATGCAACGGGGTCCGACGAGTGGCGCGAGTGGCTTGAAGCTAACCATCTGAAGGAAAAGGAGATTTGGCTGGTTTTCTACAAAAAGCATACGCGAAAGCCGACGATCCTGTATGAGGACGCCGTCCAGGAGGCCATCTGTTTCGGGTGGATAGACAGCATTGTCAGGAGGATCGACGATGAGACCTACGCCCAGAAATTTACCCCCCGCACCGATACAGAGAAATGGTCCAATGCCAACAGAAAACGAGCCCTCAAGATGATTAACGAGGGAAGGATGACGGACGCGGGGCTCAAGAAATTACCGGCGAGCCTCGGCAGTGATACGGATGACTCAAGCGAAAAACCACAAGATGAAAACATCACCCTGCCCCCGCATCTAGCCGAGATTATGAGGGCAAGCGAACCGGCATGGGGGAATTTCAACAGGCTTTCCGATTCTCAGAGAAGGCTCTACGTGAAATGGATAACCGCCGCAAGGAAACAAGAAACCCAAATGAAGCGGCTTAGAGAGGCGATCGATCTGCTGACTCAGAACAAAAAACTCCCGATGAAGTAATCAGTAGACCAGCCCCACCTTCTGCCTCACCACCTCGAGCGTCTTGACCCCTTCCGCCCGTGTCTTTGCGGCGCCCTTCTTGAGGATGTCGCGGATGTCGTCTGGGCGTTTCATCAATTCGGCGCGCTTGGCGCGATAGGGCGCAAAGAAGTCCCAGATCCTGGCGGCAAGCTCCTTCTTCACCTCCGAATACTTGAGCCCCGGGGCAAGATACCGTGCCCGCAGCGCCTCCCTCTCCTCTTTCGTCATGAAGAGGCTGATCAGGGCAAAGAGGTTGTCGTGGTCGGGGTCCTTGATCTCGGCCACCCCCTTTGAGTCGGTGACGACGCTCATGACCTTCTTTTTCAGCTCGGCCTCGTCCTCGAAGATGTCGATCGTGTTGCCGTAGGACTTGCTCATCTTCTGGCCGTCGACGCCGGGGATCACCGCCATCCCCTCGTCGATCTCCGCCTCCGGCACGACGAAGGTGTCGCCGTAGGTGAAGTTGAAACGCATCGCGATATCCCGCGTCATCTCGAGGTGCTGCTTCTGGTCCTTCCCCACGGGAACGCGATCGGCCTGGTAAAGGAGAATATCGGCGGCCATCAGCACCGGGTAGGCAAAGAGCCCGTGGTTGGGGGCGATACCCTTGGCGAGCTTGTCCTTGTAGCTGTGGGCGCGCTCCAAGAGGCCCATCGGCGTGACGTGCTGAGCATCCAGGTCAGCTCCGCTACCTCCGGCATGTCCCCCTGGGCCAGAAAGAGCATTTCTCGGGGTCGAGCCCGAGCGCCAGGAAATCCGCCGCGGCCGACAGGGTTCGCGCGCAGGGCGTCCGCCGTCCGAACGGACGTCATCGCGTGGTAGTCAACGATGAAAACCAACATTGTTTGTGCCTGCAGATCGCGGAGCTGCCCATCGCGCCGAAGTAGTTGCCGATGTGCAGCGTGCCCGATGGCTGAATGCCGGAAAGGATGCGCATGGGAGTTTCCTTATTAGATACATGATTTTGGAAATTATGGTGTCACCATAATTCCTTTATCGCCCCGGGATTACGGTTACGTGTACTTTCCTTCTTCGCGGCCCGTCGAACTCACAGAAAAAGAGCGACTGCCACGTCCCGAGCACTGAGCCTCCCCCCCTCGACGATGACGGTCTCGGAGGCGCCTACGAGGCTTGACTTCAGATGAGCGTCCGAGTTCCCCTCGGCATGTCGGTATTGTCCTCGCTGGGCTCTCAGCCCGCCGAGCGTGGCGATGATGTCGGCCGGCACGTCGGGGTCTGCGTTCTCGTTGATGGTGACGGCCGCCGTCGTATGGGGAACGAAAAAGACGACGCAGATCCCGTGCTCGACGCCCGACTCCCGGACGATCCCGTTGACCCGGTCGGTGATATCATACGATAAGCAAAATATTG
>CAWBYW010000012.1:0-56517 GCA_963792965.1 uncultured delta proteobacterium
GCGCGACAACGCCCTGATGTGGCTTGAGGAGTACCATGTCGACGGCCTGCGTTGGGACATGATAACCTTATATCAAAAGTATTGACGGTAATGATCGAAGATCCGGCTAATGACATTCCCGATGGCTGGAGTTTGATGCAGTGGATCAATGATGGAAATCCAACAACGGTTTCCCGGCAAGATCAGCATCGCCGAAGGTATGCAAGGTTAACGCCTGGGTCACTAAAGACGCTGGAGCGGGCGGCGCCGGCTTCAATGCGCAATGGGATAGCCGAATTTGTTCATCCGGTTCGGCAGGCCGTCATCGCCCGTGATGACGAACTTACGCGATGTAGGGGCAGTCTGCAGAGCTATCGAACATCGCTACGATGAAGATGCCTTCCGCCGGGTTATTTTTACCGAATCACACGATGAGATTGCCAATGGTCGAGCCCGCGTGCCGGAGGAGATCTGGCCGGGTAAGGTGGATAGCTGGTTTTCCAAGAGAAGCGCTCCACGTTGGGCGCTGCTCTTGTTCTTACTTCACCCGGTGTCCCAATGCTATTTCGGGGCAAGAGTTACTGGAAGATCGCTGGTTCCAGGATAAAGTCCCGATGATTGGTTCGAACGGGTGACGAAAACGGTATCCTCTACATGTATCGGGATCTGATCGCCCTGCGTCGTAATCTATCGGGCATGACGAGAGGGTTATGCGGACAGAATTTCAAATCTATCATGTTGACCATGAGGCCAAGCTTATCGCTTTCCATCGATGGGAGTATCAGGACCACTGACAGCGTCGTTGTGGTGGTTAATATGACGAATCAAAATCGCGATGGTTACGTCATCGGTTTTCCGCGAGCCGGATTGTGGAAAACGCGCTTTAACAGTGACTCCCACAACTACGGCCCAAATTTTGATAATATCTCACCACTGACGTCGGAACCCGTGGGGAAGGCGCCGATGGGTTGCCCTGCTCAGGCGAAATCGGCATCGGGCCATACACAGTGGTAATTTTTTCGCAGGATGACTAGAACCCTGCTCCGTGCAATGAGCAAGGTAAGATTGTTTTTATAGCGTACAGTCTTGAATTTTCTAATTAAAAGAAAAGCTTAGGAGGCCCCATGGATGATAACGGGAAACGCCAGGCAAAGGCGCCCGCAATATGATCCTGGCCAGCTTTATCATCGTGGTGGCGGGGATGAAGGCGGCCAGTTCCATCCTCGTTCCTTTTTTTCTGGCGGTGTTCATTGCGGTTATTTGCGCTCCGCCGTTGTTCTGGCTACAACGGAAGGGCGTGCCGAAGGTCATCGCACTTGTTCTCATACTGGTCGCCATCCTGTTCGTAGGAGTACTCTTTGGAGCATTGATTGACTCTTCCGCTGCGGGATCGTTTGAGACCCCCTTCCCGGCTATCAGTAAGAATTGTGGACCCATATTGCTGCTTTAATAAGCTGGCTGCGCGAAAAGGGCATTAACATTCCAACAGAAGAGGTGTCCGGAGCTTTACATCCGGGATGGGTGATGAGCTTGGCAGGGGGTATATTCTCAGCCCTGAGCAGTGTCCTCACACAATGCGTTTCTGATCCTGCTCACGGTCGTTTTCATCCTTCTGGAGGCGGCGGATTTGCCGAAGAAATTACGGGTCGTGTTAAAACACCCGGAGAGGTCGCTTTCTACCATTGAGAAATTCAGCCGGAGCGCCAAGCGCTATATGGTTATTAAAACGTTGTTTAGTTTAGAATTTTCTTCTATTGTTTGGTATTTGGATTTTGGAATTCCCCCGTTTCCAGACCTAATCTTCCGGGACCTGGGCGACGCCAACCACCCGGATCATCCAATTAACTTTGCTTTTATCGGCAAACCAGTTCTGGCGGCCCGCCCCGATAATCCACTGGCTGGCTATTTGAACATTGCCGGCAGTATCCCTGCTGGCCAGATCAGAATGCTCATTCAGTGCGCTGTCATCAGCTCCCATGTACAACGCATAAAGGGGGCTCTTTGTATAGACTATTACATAGAACTGGTCATCGACCTGTACATCCGGGATATCAAAATTAACCCAATCGACGGCCGTGGATGAAAACTGGTTATACGGGTATGTAGCTGCATAAACGGGTTTCAATCCTTTATCCAATATCTCCAAATCAAATGAGTTATTTACCGGGCTCTTGTCCGCCTTGGGAGAGAACATAGCCGCAATGTTGACCTGTTTTATTATCATGGGAGCGGCCGGCGGAGAGAAATTAACTGCGTACCCGCCGTCAACGGACAAAGCATCACGCGGAGTGCCGCTGTCATATTTCAATTGAATCCCCTTTTGCACCATCTTTTTTACGGCGAGGTTTAGCTGAAGATCACCCATTCTGACGGTGTGGCTGCCATTTGCAGAGGGGGTAAATTCGAACACGACCGTCTGCGTACTGCCGGCAGCCATCGTCAAGTCTTTCCTGTCCGCTTCATTGCCGTCGATGCTCAGTATTGCCGTATACACACCCTGGACATCGCTTGTATTTGCTACCCTGGCCGTAAGAGTCTCTTCCTGGCCGATTATAGCTTTTGCAGGAGAGTTTTTGGATCAACGCCCACCCGGAATATCAGACGATGCGGATCCCGGTGTACCAGTGCCCGAGCGACGATCGCCTGGCGAGGGTACCCGCCAGCGCGCGATTACTTCGGCTGCACCGGCGGCAAGACGGTGGCGGCCACCGCCATCTCGGGCCGCGCCACACCGACGGCCTGTTCCTGGTCAACCCGTTGGACTAAAACGCCAACGTCCGCGACGGCACTTCCAACACGTTTGCCGTGGGCGAAAGCGTCCATGTGGCCTTGTGGGGGTTGGGGCCGGGTTATGGCGTCCTCGATCAGGGCGGGCCGGTCCCGTGGTGGATCGGCACCAATTGCGCCAGCGGCCACAATCCAAGCGACCCGAGCGGCTGGAGCAACGCCCGGAGTTTTCGCAGCACCTATTATCCGATCAACACGAACCTCCTGGGGTCTTGGACCCCGACTACGTCCAATTACCCCCCCTTTGGCAGCTACCACGCCGGCGGGCGCACGGGCTTCTCGCCGACGCGCATGTAGGCTTTGTCAACGACACGATCGACATGAAAACGTACCAGGCGCATCAGCACCATCGCGGGCGGCAGAGGTGGTCCCGGGCAACGCCTACTGATAAAGGGCAACTTCCAATATGGAATCGAACATTCGCGGGTCATCGCGCATGAAGCATATTGACGAGTACAGGGATCCGGGTCTCTTCGAGGGGGTGCTTGCGGGCCTTAGGAAGAGGGCCGAAAGGGTGGGCAAGACCGTGACCGTCATGGAGGTCTGCGGGAGCCACACCAACGCCATTGGACGGTTCGGGATACGGAAGGTGCTCCCCGAGAACGTCCGCCTCATCTCCGGGCCCGGATGTCCGGTCTGCGTTACCTCGATTCAGGATGTGGATACGGCGCTCTTTCTGGCCGGGATGCCCGGCGTCATCTTTGCCACCTTCGGCGACATGCTGCGCGTCCCCGGGACGGGAAGGCGGTCACTGGAGAAGGAGCGGGCGGCCGGCGCCGACGTCAGGGTGGTCGATTCGTCGGCCGAGTGCCTCGCTATCGCACGCGAGAACCCCGGACGAGAGGTTGTCTTCATGGGAATCGGCTTTGAGACTACGTCGCCCGCCGCCGCGGCCGTCGTCAAGGCCGCCCGGAAGCAGGGGCTGGATAATTTCTCTATCCTCTCCGTCCACAAGGTCATTCCGCCGGCGCTCGAGGCGCTCATCGCTGACCCGAGTCTCTCCGTCGACGGGTTTATGCTGCCGGGACACGTGAGCACGATCCTCGGAAGCGCCGCGTACGCCCTGATCCCCGCGCACGATCGCGCCGGCGTCATCACCGGCTTTGAGCCGGTGGATATCCTGGAGGGGATATTCATGATCCTGGGCCAGATCATCGACGATTCCAAACGCATTGAGATCCAGTACAGCCGCGGCGTCAAGGAAGAGGGAAACGCGACCGCCCGTGCGATACTGGCCGAGGTATTTGACAGCGCCGATTCGCCCTGGCGGGGTCTCGGGGTGATCCCGGAGAGCGGCCTCGTATTTCGGGAAGGATTTCGTGAGTTTGACGCTCTGGCGCGGTTCGAGGTTGGGCCCATTGACTCGCAAGAGATCGCGGGGTGCCGCTGTGGCGACGTGCTCAAGGGGATCCTTGCCCCGCCCGAATGCCCCCACTTCCGGAAAAGCTGCTCGCCGAGGAATCCCCTCGGCCCGTGCATGGTTTCGACCGAGGGAACGTGCGCCTCATACTATAAATATCAATGACGGACACTGCGCCACACCCGACCGACACCGTGCGCCTGCGCTGCCTCTTCTCGGGCATCGTACAGGGCGTCGGCTTTCGCCCCTTCATCTGGCGGATCGCCACCCGAAACGGGTTGACCGGCTTTGTTAAGAACACCTCGGACGGCGTGACGGTGGAGGTGGAGGGCAACAACGCCTCCGTCGATCGGTTCCTGAGGGCGGCGCGGGAGGAGCTTCCTCCGCTGGCGGATATAACGGGTCTCGTTACCGAGATCGTGCCGCATGCGGGCGAAAGTGATTTCACCATCATCACGAGCGAGCGTACCGGCCCCTCGGCGGTCCATATCACGCCGGACATCGCCACCTGTGACGCGTGCCGCGGCGAGCTTTTAGACGCGGCCGACCGGCGATACCGCTACCCCTTCATCAACTGCACCGACTGCGGCCCCCGCCTCACTATCATCGGCGATATCCCCTATGATAGAAGAAACACGTCCATGTCGGTGTTCGGTCTTTGTCCGGAGTGCCGGCGCGAGTACGAAGACCCGGCCGATCGTCGTTTCCACGCCGAACCGAACGCCTGCCCCGCCTGCGGACCGAGGCTGACGCTCTTGGGGGGGCAGGGAGAATCGATGGGCACTGCCGACCCTGTTGCGGAGACGGCTTGCCTCCTCAAGGCGGGTATGACCGTTGCGATCCGGGGGCTCGGGGGCTTTCACCTCGCGGCCGATGCGACAAACGACGAGGCGATCCGGCGCCTGAGGACCAACAAGTGCCGTGAGGAAAAACCCTTTGCCGTGATGGTGAAGGACATCCGCGCCGCGCGGACGATCGCAGATATCTCCCCGGAGGAAGAGCGGCTGCTCACGTCCCCCCAGAGGCCCATCGTCCTGCTCAGAAAACGGGCGGGGGCGGTTGTCTCGCCGCTCGTCGCGCCGGGGATGGGGACTTTCGGCGTCATGCTCCCCTATACCCCACTCCACCACCTTCTCTTTGACGCCGACGGCATAGGGCCCCTCGTCATGACGAGCGGTAACCGGTCCGGTGAGCCGATCGCCATCGGCATAGAGGACGCGCTCGCAAGTCTCTCGGGGATCGCCGACTATTTCCTTGTCCATAACCGCGAGATCCTGGTCCGTTGCGACGATTCCATCGCAATGGTGGCTGGCAACAAAGGCTCGATCCTGCGCAGGTCGCGGGGCTATGCGCCGAAACCTATAGCGCTTTCCGACTCCTACCCGGACGTGCTGGCCGTCGGAGGACACCTCAAGACGACCCTCTGTCTCCTGAAAGGGAGGTCGGCCTTCATGAGCCCGTACGTCGGGGATATGGATACCCCCGCGGCTCGCGAATTCTTCTTTGAGGCCGCATCCGTCATGAAACGTATCACCGAGTGCGAGCCGTCGGTCGTCGCATGTGACCTTCATCCCGGCTACTTTACGGTGGCCGCCGCGCACAAGATGCATGGCATAAAAACGGTGGCCGTTCAACACCACCATGCGCACGTTGTCTCGTGCATGGCCGAAAATGGGATAGCGGGTCGCGTTATCGGGGTGGCGCTGGATGGGACCGGCTACGGGACCGACGGCACAATCTGGGGGGAGAGTTTCTCGTGGCCGATGAGATCTCCTTTGAGCGGGCCGGCCACCTTTCCCCGTTCCGCCTTCCGGGTGGCGAGGCCGCCGTTCACGAGCCGTGGAGGAGCGCGGCCGATCTCTTGAGGGGCGCCTTCGGGGAAGAATGGTGGACAATCGCCGGAAGACTCGGCGTCATACCGGATGATGCTTTCCGGGGGCCGTTCAGAGTGGTCGTGGAGAAAGGGCTCAACTGTCCCGTCACGACGAGCCTCGGCAGGGTCTTCGATGGTGTGGCGGCGATCCTCGACGTCAGGGGCACCGTGAACTTCGAGGGCCAGGCCGCCATGGAGCTTGAGACCTCTGCCACGGGCACCGTCGGACGTATCCTCCCCTTTGCCGTCGAGGAAGAAAACGGCGTTGTAATCCTCGATCTCTTCCCCGCTATCCGGGAAATCGCGCAGGAAAGGCTCTCGGGAAAGGCGGCCGACATCCTCGCTGCTGCTTTTCATGCGACGGTCGTGCGCGCGATCGTGCGGACGACGGCCACGATCCGCGAAAGGACCGGGATTGGGCGCGCCGTCCTGAGCGGCGGGTGCTTCCAGAACAGGATCCTCCTGGAGGGCGTTACCGATGAACTGGCAGGTGCGGGCTTCGAGGTCTATTCTCATCACCACGTTCCCACCAACGACGGCGGAATCGCCCTCGGTCAGGCCGTCTCGGCAGGGGCCCGATCGAAGGCCGGTATCGTAAATTAGCCGCCCACCCGGTGCGGCCAGACCCTATTTATCCCTATTTACTGCTTATAGATGTGCGCGGCAAATCCGCGGACGATTGCCCCATACCTTGGCTCATTTGATAAAATTGTTGACGAGAAAACGTGGATTTGATATACTGTAATGTTAATGTCGAGCGGTATTATAGGGTTTTTTACCGGGGGGTCTTGTCAGATCGCGGCCAAAGACATGAGTCCAGTCTATATGTCATGAATGATACGGACATGGATGTTCTTGAGAAATCGACTTTTAAAGCCACGGGATGGCTTGGAGCGCCGGAAGTAATAAGAAATAGCGAAATCTTACAACGACAAATTCCCTTGACAGAAAAGAAGGGCTTGTGATACATTTCACGGCGTGAATGAATACTCATTCATTTGCCCGCGAGCGAGGGAAGGCTGAATTATTCCGAGGATAAGGCGAACGCGGGTGCTCACCGCGCAAAACGGACTACTCTCTTTTTTTATGCCGCCACGCAGGGCGCAGGGGGAAGAGGCCGAGATTATATAGAGCATTGAAAAGTGAAGGGAAAAGATCGGAATAGTACATAGACTGATTTTACGTTATTGTCCCAACATTTATTAAAGGAAAGTGAGCAATGAGTAAAGAGAATTTGGAGAGCAAACGATGGTGGATCGCCGTAGCGGCCGTCATCATGCAGTTATGCCTCGGCTCTGTTTACGCCTGGTCGGTCTTCAAGAAACCGCTCATGGATAACCACAACTGGCCGGAGGTCGGCGTGCAGATCACCTTCATGATCCTGATGGCGTTCACCGGCCTTTCTGCCGCCTTCGGCGGCGGAGTCCTCGATAAGAAGGGTCCCCGCTTCGTAGCCACGATCGGGGGCGTACTGTTTGGTATCGGCACCATGCTCGCGGGCCTTGCGGATCATACGGGGAGCATCGTCCTGTTGTATCTCAGCTTCGGCGTGCTTGCCGGCCTGGGCGGCGGCGCTGCATATGTCACCCCGATCGCCACGCTCATCCGCTGGTTCCCCGACAAGCGCGGGCTCGTGACGGGCCTGGCGGTCATGGGATACGGCGGCGGCGCATTCTTCATCGGTCAGATCGCCCCGGTGATGATCATCAAGATGGGGGTCGCCATGACCTGGTATGTCCTCGGCGCGATCTTCTTAGTCCTCACCGTCGCCGCGGCCCAGCTCTACAAGAACCCGCCGAAGGGGTGGCTGCCGAAGGGATTCACCCCGCCTAAGACGGCGGCGTCGGCCGCCAATTCGTTTACCGCTCCGGAGGCGCAGAGAAAGATACAATGGTGGATGCTCTGGGGAATGCTCTTCCTGAACGTCTCCGCGGGACTGGGGCTCATCTCCCAGCTCTCACCCTTGGCGCAAGAGGTCCTGAAGAAGACCATGGTCGAGACCGATCCGGCAAAACTCGCGGCGGCCCTTGCGGTTGCCGGCGGCACGATCCTGGCCATTGCCTCGATCTTCAACGGACTTGGACGGCTCTTCTGGGCATGGACGTCGGATGCCATCGGCCGGAAAGCCGTGTTCATGATCATGTTCGCCAGCCAGGCGGTCCTCTACGTCATCTTACCGAAGATCGGGAGCTCCGTCCTGTTTACGTTTTTGCGTGTTACCTCCTGGCGTGCTACGGGGGTGGGTTTGCCACGATGCCCGCCTTTGCGGCCGACTCCTTCGGGCCGACGTATATCGGCAGGGTCTACGGCTTCATGCTGACCGCCTGGGCCACCGCCGGCATCGTCGGGCCGTGGGTTTTCGCTCAGTTTAAGGGCGTGGCCCTCTACGTAGCGGCGGCGTTTCTGGTCGTCGGTTTCTTCCTCGCGCTCCTCTACAAGCAGCCCGCCCACAAGAAGGCGGCCTAAGGGAAGCGTGCCGGGCAGGTGTGCGCATGCGCACCCGAGCGACGACGTCTCTACAGGTAAGAGAGCGGGGTCGGTCCCTCAGAGACCGGCCCCGCGTATCGCATAAAGTGATCCAAGGGCGCCGTTACCAGTCGTGTGAACGGTTAACGTGAAACGGAACTTCTTCTCACGGCGCCCATGAATTTGAAAACAAGAGCGAATCTCGTCTACTATATATTATCTCTGCACAAAGGAGCGAGCCGACAGTGGCAAAGATTCTGAAAAAAGAGCGGTTAACACCGGATCTCGTCAGGATGATCCTCGAGGCCCCGGAAATCGCACGAGAGAGGCAAGCGGGCCAGTTCATCGTGCTGAGGATCAACGAGCAGGGGGAGCGCATCCCGCTGACGATCGCGGATGCCGACGAAAAGGCCGGCACGGTCACCATCATCTTCCAGGAAGTGGGTAAGAGCACGAAGCTCTTGGGGACGCTCGGTGAGGGAGACGATATCCTTGATCTCGCGGGGCCGCTCGGCAAGCCCACGCATATCGAGAAGTTCGGGACCGTCGTCTGCGTCGGCGGGGGCGTCGGGGTCGCCCCGATGTATCCCATCACCGAGGCGCTGAAGCAAGCGGGCAATAAGGTAATTACGATCATCGGCTCCCGGACCAAGGACCTCCTTATCCTCGAGGACGAGATGAGGGCGGTGTCCGACCGCCTCATGGTCATGACCGACGACGGGTCATACGGCACGAAGGGATTTGTCACGCAGGCCCTCGAGGAGCTCATCAAGTCGGGTGAGAAGATCGACATCGTGGTCGCCATCGGTCCCGTCGTCATGATGAGGGCGGTCAGCGAGGTGACGCGGCCTTATAAGATCCCGACCGTGGTCTCGCTGAACTCCATCATGGTGGACGCCACCGGGATGTGCGGCGGCTGTCGGGTCTCGGTCGGCGGAAAGTCGAAGTTCGCCTGCGTGGAAGGGCCCGAGTTTGACGGACACCAGGTCGATTTTAAGGAACTGATGATGCGCCAGAAGACATACATGAAGCAGGAGCACGAGTCGCTGGAGTGCTTCCTCAACCAGGCGCTCAAGAAATAGAGGAGCCCAGATGGAAACCAAGGAACGAATGCAGATTCCACGGCAGAAAATGCCGGAGCAGGACCCGAAGGTTCGGGCGAGGAACTTCGACGAGGTCCCCTATGGATACGATAAAGAGATCGCGATCCGTGAGGCCCAGCGCTGCCTGAAGTGCAAGAAGCCCGGCTGCGTGACGGGCTGTCCGGTCGAGGTCGATATCCCCGGCTTTATCTCCCTGATCGAGGAGGGGGATTTCGTCGGTGCCGCCAAGAAGATCAAACAGACCAACGCGCTGCCCGCCGTCTGCGGCCGTGTCTGTCCACAGGAAGAGCAGTGCGAGGCGAAATGTATCCTGGCCAAGAAGGGCGAGGCGGTCGCTATCGGGCGGCTCGAACGCTTTGCGGCGGACTACGAGCGAAAGAGCGGAACGGTCGAGATCCCGAAGCTCGCCCCGTCGACGGGCAAGAAGATCGCGGTCGTGGGGTCGGGTCCCGCCGGCCTGACGGTAGCCGGGAACGCTGAGATTGTTGGGCCACGAGGTGACCGTCTTTGAGGCCCTCCACAAGACCGGGGGCGTCCTTGTCTACGGCATCCCGGAGTTCAGGCTCCCGAAGGCGATCGTCGAGGCCGAGGTGGACTACCTCAAGAAGATGGGGGTGAAGTTCGTCGGCAACTACGTCATCGGCAAGATCCGGACGGTGGATAAGCTGCTGTCGGAATACAATGCCGTCTTTCTCGGCACCGGCGCGGGTCTGCCCCTTTTCCTCGGGGTTCCCGGCGAGAACCTCAACGGGGTCTACTCGGCCAACGAGTACCTCACCCGCTCCAATCTGATGAAGGCCTATCTCTTCCCGAAGTACGACACGCCCATCGTGTTGGGCAAGAACGTGGCGGTCATCGGCGGCGGCAACGTAGCCATGGACAGCGCCCGGACGGCGCTGAGGCTCGGGGCCGATAACGTCTACATCATCTACCGACGCTCGCGAGAAGAGATGCCGGCCCGTAAGGAAGAGGTTCACCATGCCGAGCAGGAAGGGATCCAGTTTCACCTCCTCACCAACCCGATCGCCTTTATCGGGGACGAGAACAACTGGGTGGTCCAGATCGAGTGTCAGAAACAGGAGCTCGGTGAGCCGGATGACTCCGGCAGGCGGCGTCCCGTCCCGATCAAGGGCTCCGAGTTCAAGATCCCGGTCGATACGGTGGTGGTGGCCGTCGGCAACAGCCCCAACCCCCTCGTTCCCGCAACGACGCCGGGGTTGGACACCGGAAGGAAGGGAAACGTGGTGGCCGACGATGAGACCGGGGCCACGTCGCGCCAGGGGGTCTTCGCCGGTGGCGATATCGTTACCGGTGCCGCGACCGTCATCCTGGCGATGGGAGCGGGAAGGAAGGCGGCGCGGGCAATCCATAACTACGTGATGAACGGAAAATAGACGAAAAGAAGGGACGGGCGCGTTATCGGGAAGGTACGGGCACGAGATACAGGGGCTGTTCTTTCCATATGCTGGCGCGAAAGGTTGCCATTTGCGGCGCGGTCTGGAGCACGCTCTGTTACCCGGGAATCGTGAGAGAGGAGTGATGAAACTCAGAGAGGTAAGAGAGATACTCGATGCCGAGGTCATTGTCGGTCAGGAGTTGCTGGATATGGAAGTAAAGACCGCCTTCGGCGCCGACCTGATGAGCGACGTATTGGCGTTCGCCAAGCAGGGGAGTCTCCTTATAACCGGGTTGACAAATCCCCAGGTTATCAGGACTTCCGAGATCCTCGATATCGCCGGGATTATCATCGTGCGGGGAAAAATCCCGCCGCCTGAGACCGTTAAGTTGGCCGAAGAGCTGAGGATCCCGATCCTTAGGACGCGCTATATACTCTTTGAGACCGCCGGCCGTCTCTACGCAAAGGGTATCGTCGGATGCGTGGAGAAGGTTGGTACCGATCATGCGCGCGGGTAAGAAATCGCTCTTTGAAAACAGTTATACGGTGGCCGGCGGAAACTTCGAGGAGGCCGGCAAGGTCTCAAGCCGCATCAAGTCGATACTGAAGAAGATGTGCCTTCCCCCGGACGTGGTGCGGAAGGCCGCGGTGATTACCTACGAGGCTGAGATGAACCTGGTCTGCTACGCCCGGCGGGGAAACATCATCCTTTCCGTCGATGACAAGCATGTCGTCATCGAAGTCGTCGATGAGGGCCAGGGTATCCCCGATATCGGGTTGGCCATGCAGACGGGCTATTCGACCGCGACCGCCAAGATCCGGGAGATGGGCTTCGGGGCCGGCATGGGGCTGGCCAACATCGACCGGTTCGCCGATAATTTTGACATTACGTCCGAGGTTGGCAAGGGGACACGCCTGGTGATGACCGTCAATATTGACACTGACGACAGCCGTAAGGAGTGAGGAAACAACCCGGTGAATCTGGAGTCGATCGTCAAGACATTGAACCTGAAGGTCAGGTCCGGGACTGATAAGCTCGAGACCGAGGTGAAGGGCGGGTATGTCGGCGATCTGTTGTCCGATGTCATCGCCAACAGCAAGGAGGGGGATATCTGGATCACCCGCCAGGTCCACCAAAATATCGTCGCGGTGGCGACCCTCAAGGAGCTGGCCGCTATCGTCCTGGTTTCCGGATGCGAGCCGGCCCAGGACACTCAGCAGAAGGCGTCGGCTGAGGGCGTCCCGATCCTGGTCTCAAGCCTCCCCGCTTTCGAGACCGCGGGCAGGATTTACCGGCTTATCGCGGGGGCCAACGACTGAACGGGGCCGAGCCTCCCTGTCGTCGTCCGCGGGGTAAAGGGACCCGGACGGGCGGAGGGACCGCAGGGTCGGATGCTCGCCCGGGACCGTGCGGGCCACGCGAGCTCAGGGTTTGGCGCCGCCGGTGGTGAGGATGATGAGGGAGTATCGCTGTGATCTCCACATCCACACGTGTCTCTCTCCCTGTGCCGATCTCGACATGCACCCGAGGTCGCTCGTCGAGCGGGCGGTGGCGCGGGGACTTGATATCATCGCCGTTTGCGATCATAACGCCTCCGAGAACGTCGGCTACGTGATCAGCGCGGCCAAGGGGAAGGCGCTCACGGTCGTCCCGGGGATGGAGATCACAAGCCAGGAGGAGGTCCACGTGGTGGCGCTCTTCGAGAAGATCGAGGACCTCGAAAAGATTCAGGACGTTGTCTATGATCAGCTTCCGGGTCAAAACAACGAGAAGCTCTTTGGCACGCAGGCGATCGTAAATGAAAATGGTGAGGTCGAGGGGTTCAACGAGCGGCTCCTCATCGGGGCGACCCGGATTCCGCTTTCCGACATAGTTGAGCGGATACATGAATTCGGCGGGCTCGCCATCGCCTCCCACATCGATCGGGGAAGCTTCTCGGTCCTCAGCCAGCTCGGCTTCATCGAGAGCGAGAGCGGCTTTGACGCCCTGGAAATTTCCCGGGCGCTCGGAATTGCCGGAGGCCGGCTCACGTATCCGGAGCTTTCCGGTTACCCCTTCGTAACTTCGTCGGACGCCCACTTCATCGACGACATCGGGACGGGGGTGACCCGGATGTATCTCGCCGGGACGACGATCGACGAGGTGAAAATGGCCTGTGAGGGACGGAACGGACGGTTTATTTGCGGGTAGGAGATGCTGGAGCTGTCCCTGCACATGCTGGACATCGCCGAGAACTCCGTCAGGGCGGGTGCCCGGACGGTCACGATAGCGGTCCGTGAGGAGAGAAAGAAAGACCTGTTGTCCCTGGAGATACAGGATGACGGGACGGGAATGAGCACGGGGGCGCTCGAGAAGGCGCTGGACCCGTTCTATACGACCAAGAAGGTGAGGAGGGTCGGGCTGGGCCTACCGATGCTGAAGGAGGCGGCCGAGCGGACGGGTGGGAGTCTCGCGATCGAGTCGAGAGAGGGCACGGGCACACGGGTCCTCGTGACGTTCGGGCTTTCGCACATCGACCGGCAGCCCCTCGGCGACGTGGGGCTGACCATGGTTACCCTGATCGCGGGAAGCCCCGAGGTCGATTTCGTCTATATCCACGAAAGAAACGGTTGCGAGTACCGCCTTGACACACGGGATATCAGACGAGACCTCGGGGATGTTCCGATTCATCACGTGGAGGTACTGGCGCTGATACGCAGAAATGTCCGTGAAGGACTGGAAGAAATTGAGGCATCTATATAAAACGGTGGCTTGATAAAAAGGAGAGTTTTCATGAAGAAGAAGGGCCAAGAGATCGACATAGCCAAGGAATTCACCGCGGAGCAAATGGGAAAGGTCGGCGAGATCATCGCGCGCCACAAAGGCAAGCCGGGCGGACTCATCCCCGTCCTTGAAGAGGCACAGGGAGTGCTTGGATTCCTCCCGATCCCCATCCAGGAGGTCATCGCCGAGGGTCTGGGACTTCCCAAGGCCCAGGTTTTCGGAGTTGTGACCTTCTACTCGTTCTTTACCATGGTTCCCCGGGGGAAACACACCTGCCGCGTCTGCCTCGGCACGGCCTGTTACGTGCGCGGAGGGAGGGCGATCGCCGAGACACTCAGGCACAACCTCGGGATCAGCGAGGGCGAGACGACCACGGATCGCCTCTTCTCGCTGGAGTCGGTCCGGTGCCTCGGCGCCTGTGGACTGGGGCCGGTGGTTGTGGTCGACGATGAGGTCCACGGCAGAATGAAGCCGGCGAAGGTCGCCGAGGTGCTCAGTCACTACAAATAAAAAAAACTATATAAAAGGACAGTGCGATGGCTAAGCTG
The DNA here is from genome assembly GCA_963792965.1 of uncultured delta proteobacterium. GTDB lineage: Bacteria > Desulfobacterota > Zymogenia > Zymogenales > Zymogenaceae > CAWBYW01. Next base: position 14,277 of record CAWBYW010000012.1, read on the forward strand.
ACGATAGACGATCTCAAGAAGATCAAGGATAAAGTCCACTCGGAGACCTCGCTCCGCGAAGGGGCGCGTCGGGTGAAGGTGACGGTCCACATGGGAACCTGCGGGATTGCCTCAGGCGCCCGGGAAGTCCTGGACGCGCTCATGAACGTGATTGCTGAGGAGGGTGTCTCCGACGTCATGGTGACAACCTCGGGCTGCATGGGGCTGTGCAGCAGGGAGCCCCTCGTGACCGTGGAGATCATCGGGAAAGAACCGATCAAGTACGAATATATGAACCCCAACAAGATGAGACAGGTCTTCAAGAGACACATCGTGAAGGGAGAGGTGCAAACCCCGTTCGTCCTGGCCAGGGGCGCGGAAATAGTAAAATAACAAAGCTCTCCGGCGCACCACTTCAAAGGTGTGATGCGTCCGGCATGAGGAGGAAGATTACCCATGAAGGTGTATCGCTCGCATTTGATGATATGTGGCGGAACGGGTTGTCATGCTTCGGGGAGCCTCGCCGTTAAAGAGGCCCTGACCCAGGAGCTCGAAAAGAATAACCTCTCCGATGAGATCAAGATTGTCGAAACCGGCTGCAATGGTTTTTGCGCCATGGGGCCCCTTATGGTGGTCCAGCCGGACGGCGTCATGTACGTCCTGATCAAGCCCGAAGACGTCCCGGAGCTTGTCCGGGAGCACCTGGTCAAGGGCCGGGTGTTGAAGAGGCTCGTCTACAAGGAGCCCATCTCCAAGGCGGAAATCCCCACGATGCAGGAGATCCCCTTCTTCGCCCATCAGGAGCTCAGGGTCCTCAGAAACCGGGGCCTCATCGATCCCGAGAGGATCGACGAGTATATCGCGCGGGACGGGTATCTCGGCATGGCCAAGGCGCTCACCGAGATGGCCTCGGAGCAGATCATCGCCGAGGTGAAGAAATCGGGCCTCAGGGGACGGGGTGGCGCGGGATTCCCCACCGGAACGAAGTGGGACTTCGCCAGTCGCTCCCAGAACGATGTCAAATACGTCCTGTGTAACGCCGATGAGGGGGACCCCGGGGCGTTCATGGACCGGAGCGTGCTGGAGGCAGATCCCCATGCCGTCATCGAGGGTATGGTCGTGGCCGCCAAGGCCATCGGCTCTCACCAGGGCTATATCTACTGCCGGGCCGAGTACCCACTGGCAATCCATCGCATGAACCTTGCCATCGCCCAGGCGCGGGATTACGGCCTTCTGGGTAAGGACATCCTCGGCACGGGGTTCAATTTCGACCTCGAGATCTACCAGGGCGCCGGGGCCTTCGTATGCGGCGAGGAGACGGCCCTCATGCGCTCGATCGAGGGACACCGGGGCATGCCGCGGCCGCGGCCGCCGTTCCCGGCCTCTCAGGGCCTGTGGGAGAAGCCCACGATCCTCAATAACGTCGAGACTTTTGCCAACATCGGCCAGATTATGTTGAGGGGCGGAGAGTGGTACGCCTCCATCGGGACCGAGGGGAGCAAGGGCACGAAGGTGTTTGCCCTGACGGGCGACGTGAACAACATCGGCCTGGTGGAGGTCCCCATGGGAACGTCCGTCGGCACGATCATCTACGACATCGGCGGCGGCATCCAGGACGGCAAGACGCTTCAAGGCCGCCCAGCTCGGCGGTCCCTCCGGCGGATGCATTCCGTCGCAGCACCTCAACACCCCCACGGACTACGAGGCGATCACGAAGATCGGCGCCATCATGGGCTCCGGCGGCCTGATCGTCATGAATAAGGAGTAGTGCATGGTGGACGTGGCGCGGTTCTTCATGGACTTCTGCCAGGACGAGTCGTGCGGCAAGTGCATCCCGTGCCGTGAGGGGACGAAGCGAATGCTCGAGATCCTGACCAACATCACCGAGGGCAAGGGCAAGGACGGCGACATCGAGCTGTTGGAGGAGATGGCAGCCAATATCAAGGACGCGTCGCTGTGCGGCCTCGGCCAGACGGCCCCCAACCCGGTGCTGTCGACCATCCGCTATTTCCGCAACGAATACGAGGAGCACATCTACGACAAGAAGTGCCCGGCGGCGGTCTGCTCGGCGCTCTTCGGTCGCCCTGCCAGCACACGTGCCCCATCGAGATGGACATCCCGTCCTACATCGCGCTGATCCGGGCCGACCGGCTGGACGACGCGTACAAGGTGCTGCCTGAAGACCAACCCCTTCCCGAGCGTCTGCGGCCGGGTCTGCGACCAGGCCTGCACCACCAGGTGCCGACGCGGCCAGACGGACGAGCCGATCGCCATCAAGGTCCTCAAGCGCTTCATCACCGACAACGGCAGGCGCCCGTGGTGAAGAAGGCCGCCCGCGACCCGCAAGGAAAAGATCGCCGTGATCGGCGCCGGTCCCGCGGGCCTGACGGCGGCGCGGGATCTGGCGAGACGCGGCTACGCGGTCACGGTCTTCGAGGAACTCCCCGAGGCCGGGCGGCATGCTCCGCTAGGGCATCCCCGCCTATCGCCTGTCGCGCGAGACGCTCAAGGAGGAGATCGACCAGATCATCGCCCACGGGATTGACCTGAGACTCAACACGAGGGTCGGTAAGGACATCTCTTTTGACAAGGTGAAGAAAGAGTACGACATCGTCTTTCTCTCCGTCGGCGCCCACAAGAGCTACAAGCTCGGCGTGGAGGGCGAGGACCTCAAGGGTGTCTACGGCGGCGTCGAGTTCCTGAGAGACGTGAACCTTGGAAAGAAAGTTAATGTCGGAAACAAGGTCGCCGTTGTCGGCGGCGGCAACTCCGCCATCGACGCCGCCCGGACGGCCCTGAGGCTCGGCGCGAAGGACGTAACGATCTTCTACCGAAGGCTTCGGGAAGATATGCCGGCCCAGGCCGAAGAGATCGATGAGGCGCTGGGTGAGGGGATCAAGCTTGAGCTCCTCACGGCACCGGGCAAGCTCACCGGCAAGGGCGGCAAGGTTACGGCGATGGAAGTGGTCCGGATGAAGCTCGGCGACTTTGACTCCTCCGGGAGGAAGCGCCCGGTGCCCCGGGCCGACGGCACGTTCACCGTTGAGGTCGACACCGTCATCTCCGCCATCGGCCAGCAGCCCGACGTCTCGTTCCTTCCCAAGGAGAGGGGAGATATCGAAGTTGCTAAGGGCGACACCTTCAAGACAATCGGACGCTTCAAGACGCGCATGAAGGCACCGGGCGTATTCACCGGCGGCGATGCGCTGACGGGGCCGGCCTTCGTCGTAACGGCCATCGAGGCCGGACACGATGCGGCCCGCGAGATCGACGGGTATATCCGCGCCACGAATAACGAGCCCGCATGGCAGGAGCCTGAGGAAGAGCGGATCGAGATCCCGATGGACATGGAAGAAGAGATCGTCGAGACCCCGCGTTACGCCAAGGAGCACGTCAAGATCAAGGATCTTGTCGGCAGCTTCGAGGAAGTAGACAAGGGATTTTCGCGGAAGAACGCAAAACTTGAGGCGAGCCGTTGTCTGAGGTGCGACATCGCGGCCGACTAACGCGCCATAAAGGAAGACGATGAAGCTTACGATAGACGGAAAGGAGCTACAGGGCCGGGCCGGTCAGACGATCGACGAGGTCGTCGTCACCTCGCGCCGAGGTCACGTGGAGCTCAAGGCATGGGTAACCGACCGGGTTGAGGACGGAACGCTCTTTATGCCGTTCCACTTTGCGGAGGCGTCCGCCAATGTCCTGACGAACAATGCCCTGGATCCGATCGGGAAAATTCCCGAGTACAAGGTCTGCGCCGTCAAGATAGAGAAGAGGAGTAAGCGGGCGGCCGGGTAGTCGGCTCCAGGGAAGTGACGAGCGAATAAGAATAGACGTAAAGCAACCGAGAAGGAGGGACCTTCGTGCAAAGAGGGTTCCTCTTTTCTACTGGGGTCGGTCCGCTAAAATATCGCTGGACAGAGTCTGATTTTAATGATAAAAATGATATACGCTCCGAAAAGATGCCGGGTACGTAAGAGGGGATAGAGTCGGGTCATATATCGTGTATGTGCACGTCATAGGCAGGTTACGGAATACAGTTGAGCGGCATGACGAAGAACAGCATTAATATTCAGGATCAGTTCCTCAATCAGGTCAGGAAGGATAAGTCCTCGATCGTCATTCACCTCCTCGATGGACGGGAAGTGGTCGGCATGGTCAGGAGTTTCGACAACTTCTGTCTCTTAATCGATGCCGACAAACCGTACCTGATCTATAAACATGCGGTCTCGGATATTTCCATAAGGATCGGATGAAGCGACACCTCTCGTTCATAGCGCTCATCCTCTCATTGTATGTGTCCGGTTGCGCCCACCGAATCGATGTGCAGCACTACCCGTTCGGCTCGCCCATACACCATGCCAATAACGGCGTCGAATTCATCGACATGGGGCTCCCCGAGGACGCGATGAGGGAGTTCAAGACGGCCCTCGCCGAAAACCCCTATTTTTCACCGGCGCTCGCCGGCAAGGGGATCTACTGGGCACTTGAAGATGTCCCGGACGTCGCCAACGGGTACATCGCGCTGGCCAAGCGATACGCGTCCACGCCGGACGAAAAAAGCTTCGCCCTCGTGATGTCGATGCGGGTGTCGTTGATCCTCGGCGGGGACGGATGGCTTGAGCGGGTCTCACGAGACTTTGACGAGATCGCGGCCGTCAATCCCAATAATGACGAGGCTCTCTACTGGATGGGGGTCTCGCTCATCAAGGGGGGGGATATGAAGGGGGCCCAGGAGAAATTAAAGAGGGTGGTGGAGCTTGAGGGGAGGCACAAACGAGACGCCGAGCGCGAGCTCAGGAAGATGGAATTAAATAACACAAAGCCGTGACGGGGATAAAATTTACTTGACATTTATGAGAGAAATTGCTATTAATTCTAAGAATTTAGGCACGTAGCTCAGTGGTAGAGCGCTATCCTGACGCGGTAGATGTCGGCGGTTCAATCCCGCCCGTGCCTACCATGGAAATTTACCTACTCACAACCTGCGCGGGACAGAGAGAGATCGAAACATTTTGAGCACATAAAAGGGCATCAATGACATCGGTTTCTTGATGCCTTTTTGCTTTTAGCCATGGGTACTATAACGATACAGAGCAGGGGATATAAGACGCCCCTTCCGAAGGAAGGAATGGCGATCAGTGATCTTGTGCCCAAGGAACTGAGGGGTAAAGTGATTGCCGCGACGGTCGACGGCACGGCCGTTGACCTGTCCGAGAAGGTTCCGCCAAGCGGCGAGATCGGCTTTGTCACCATCGACAGCCCAGAGGGGGAACAGATCCTCCGGCACAGCACGTCTCACATCATGGCCGAGGCGGTGAGAGCTCTTTTCCCCGGCGTGAAGGTGGCCATCGGCCCCGCCGTCGAGAACGGGTTCTATTATGATTTCGATGCGCCGAAAACATTTGAGCCCGAAGATCTCGATAAGATAGAGAAGGAGATGGCACGGATAATCAAGGCCGATCGTCCTTTTGTCAGGAAGGTCGTCCCGGTCAAAGAAGCCGTCGAGTTCTTCAGAAAAAAAGGTGAGACGTATAAGCTCGAGCTCCTTGACGGCATTCAGGACGATTCGGTCTCGCTCTACGCGCAGGGTGATTTTACCGATCTTTGCCGGGGACCGCACGTCCCGTCGACCGGGTTTGTCGCAGCCTATAAGCTGACCTCGATCGCGGGCGCGTATTGGCGCGGCGACGAAAAGAACAAGATGCTGCAGCGGATATACGGCACCGCTTTCGAAAGCTCGGAGTCGCTCGACCGATACCTCACGCTGCAGGAGGAGGCCAAGCGTCGTGACCATCGAAAGCTCGGGGTTGCCCTTGACCTCTTTCAATTCAATGACGACGCCGGCGCGGGGCTCCCGATCTACCACCCCAAGGGTGCGATGCTCAGGCTCATCATCGAAGACTTTGTGAAGCGGGAACACCTCAAGCGCGGCTACGACATCGTCATGGGGCCGATGATCCTCAAGCAGGAGCTGTGGGAACGATCGGGACACTTCGACAACTACCGGGAGAACATGTACTTCACCGAGGTGGAGGGACAGCGCTACGGCATCAAGCCGATGAATTGCCTGGCGCATATGCTCATCTATAAGTCGCGCCTGCGCAGCTACCGGGACCTCCCGCTCAGGTATTTCGAGCTCGGCACGGTACATCGCCACGAGAAGTCGGGAGTCCTGCACGGCATGCTCAGGGCCCGCGCGTTTACCCAGGACGACGCCCACATCATCTGCACGCCCGACCAGCTCATCGACGAGATCGTCGGCGTGATGGACTTCGTGGCCTATACGATGGGGATCTTCGGGTTTCCCTACACGATGGAGCTCTCGACGCGGCCTGACAAATCCATCGGATCCGACGAGGACTGGGAGCGGGCGACAAAGGCCCTCACATACGCGCTGGAGAAACAGGGGAAAGAATTTGCCGTCAACGAGGGTGACGGTGCATTCTACGGGCCCAAGATAGACTTCAAACTCTCTGACGCCATTGGAAGACAGTGGCAATGCGCGACGATCCAATGTGATTTCACGCTCCCGGAGAGATTCGACCTTACCTTTATCGACTCCAATGGGGAGAAAAAGCGTCCGGTGATGTTGCATCGGGTGATTCTCGGGTCGGTCGATCGTTTCTTAGGCGTGCTCATCGAACATTTCGCGGGCGCCTTCCCGGTTGGGATTTCCCCGATACAGGCGGTCGTATTGACCATCACCGACGCTCACGTTCCCTTTGGGGAAGAGGCGACAAAAGAGCTCAGATCGGCCGGGGTGCGTATCAAGACCGATTTTCGTAACGAGAAATTGGGGCTCAAGGTGCGGGAGGCGCAGATGGAAAAGATCCCCTACGCCCTCATCATCGGGGATAACGAGGTGCGGGAACGGACGATCACGCCGCGGCTGCTTTCCGGCAAAAGCCTCGAGCCGATGAAGATCGATCTCTTTATTGAGCAAATTAAGAAAGAAAGTTCCGTCTTTTGGAGGGGGTAAGAAATAAAAGAAAAATCCAAAGACCTCAGAATTAACAGAATGATCAGGACCGAAAAAGTTCGGGTAATCGCGCCCGACGGCGCGCAGCTGGGTATTCTCCTCACCGTCGAGGCTTTGAGGAAGGCCGATGATTTTGGCCTCGATCTCGTTGAGGTGGCCCCGACCGCCGACCCGCCGGTCTGCCGGATAATGGATTACGGCAAATTTAAGTACGAGCAGAGCAAGAAGGCTCACGACGCGCGCAAGAAACAGACCGTCGTGCGGATCAAAGAGGTCAAGGTCAGCCCCAAAACACAGGATCACGATGTCCAGAACAAGATCAAGAACATCCGGCGCTTCCTCGAGGGCGGCGACAAAACGAAAGTGACGATGATCTTCCGCGGGAGGGAGATCACTTACACCGAGATCGGTAGGGCGATTCTCGACACAATTGTCAAGGGGATCGAGGATATCGGCACGATCGAGCAGCAGCCGACGCTCGAGGGAAGAAATATGATCATGATCGTCGCCCCGCATAAGTAGGTGAGGCGCAGATGAGGGAAATGAGATGGGGACGGGGCGACACGGGGGGATAGAATAGATAGAGGTGCGGCGCCGTTAGAATAGATTGGAAGAGATTGGAATAGATGGACAGGGAGCGGCAAGGGATATGTGGTGCGAGCGGAATAGGAGCGCGCTTTTCTTACTAATCAAGACCGATAAGTGACAAAGAGGTGGATATATGCCCAAGATAAAGACAAACAGGGCCGCGGCCAAACGGTTCAAGCGGACCGCCACGGGGAAGATCAGACGGAACAAGGCCTTTTCAAACCATATCCTGACCAAGAAGACGACAAAACGCAAGCGGCAGCTCAGGGCGTCGGCTCTGATTGCGAGAGATAATTTCCGTGAGGTGAAGCGGCTCTTGCCTAATTCAGGCATCTAACCGCTCTCCCGCGGCGGTCCCGAAGAATGCCGGGGCCGCTCTTTTTTGACTTCAGACACATCGGAGGATCGATAGAATGTCAAGAGTTGTAAGAGGAACCAAGGCCAGGAAGCGGCGCAAGAAGGTCCTCAAGGCGGCAAAAGGGTATGTCGGCGGACGCTCGCGCGGCTTTCGGGCGGCAAAGGAGACCGTTGAGCGCGCCCTTATGTATGCCTACCGGGACCGAAGGACCCGAAAACGTGATATGAGAAGCCTCTGGATCGTGCGGATAAACGCCGCCGTCAGAGAGAACGACATGTCCTACAGCAAGTTCGTGGACGGCCTGACGAAGGCGGGGGTCCAGATCGACCGGAAGGTCCTGGCGGACCTCGCCGTCCGTGATCCCGGGGGCTTCACAAAACTCGTTGATCTGGCCAAGAAGAGCCTGCAGTGACATGCTGGATAGAATAAAATCGTTGGAGTCTTCGGCGACTTCGCTCATCAAGGCGGCGCGAGACCTTCCCACACTTGAGGCGCTCAGGGTAAAATACCTCGGCAGGAAAGGGGAGCTCACCACCATCCTCCGCGACATGGGGGGACTGCCCGCCGAAGAGCGTCCGAAGGTCGGCAAGCTCGCCAACGAGGTGAAGAACTCGCTTGAACGGTCGATAGATGACGCTATAGTGCTCCTCAAGAAAAAGGGCCTCGAGTCCAAGAGGATCCCGATCGATTATACCCTGCCCGGAAGGAGGGGATACTCGGGCAGGACTCATCCCATCACCCAGGTGTATCAGCGAATCGTCGATATCTTCCTTTCGATGGGATTCGATCTTGCGGAGGGTCCGGAGATCGAGCTTGACTATTACAACTTCGAGGCGCTCAACATGCCCCGGCATCACCCCGCCCGGGATATGCAGGACACCTTCTACATCGACGATGACGTGCTCTTGCGCACCCACACTTCTCCGGTGCAGATCAGGACGATGGAGAATCAGCGTCCTCCCGTCAAGATCATTGCGCCCGGTAAGGCCTACCGGCCCGATTATGACGTGACACACTCGCCGATGTTCCACCAGGTCGAGGGGTTAATGGTAGGTGACGACATCAGCATGGCCGATCTCAAGGGGGTGCTTACGGTATTTGTCCACGCCATGTTCGGCAAGGACATCGGCCTACGCTTCCGGCCGAGCTTCTTCCCTTTTACTGAGCCTTCGGCCGAGGTCGATATCATGTGCGTCATCTGCAAAGGCGCCGGCTGCCGGGTTTGCTCCCAGACGGGGTGGCTTGAAATACTCGGAAGCGGAATGGTCGACCCGGCGCTCTTCAGCAAGGTCGGCTACGATCCCGAGCAGTATACGGGATTTGCCTTCGGCATGGGGATCGAGCGGATCGCCATGCTGAAGTACGGCGTCGATGACATTCGGCTCTTTTTTGAAAACGACCTGAGATTCCTCAATCAGTTTTAATATTCCCCTCGACCGGTCGGTCTTTTCTTCTCGGGGCCGGACGGGAGGTGCCTTTCCGTACAATTCATCCGACGGGGCCTCTGCGGCAAGGGGCAGGTCGCCGTTTCGAGATGCGGGTAGAACTCTCAGCATACGGACGACACACGCGGATAGAGAAAGCTTCTTAACAGATGAAAGCGACCATACAGTGGCTCAGGGACTTCGTCGATATCGATCTGGACGTCCATCGACTTACCGATCTCCTTACCATGTCCGGCCTCGAGGTGGAGGCGGTCCAGCAACTGGGCGAGGGACTCGATAAGGTCATCGTCGGCAAGATCGTAAAGACCGCCGTTCACCCCGAGAACGAAAAACTCTCCGTGGCGACGGTTGATATGGGAAAGGGGACGGTCAGCGTCGTTTCCTCGGCGCCGAATATCGCCGTGGGGCTCAACAGCGCCCTCGCGCTCCCCGGGACCCGGCTTCCGGGAGGTATCACCGTCGAGAAGCGCGCGTTCGGCGGTATCGAATCGGTGGGAGTGTTGTTGGCGGAGGATGAAATGGGACTTACCGCCGACCACACGGGGGTCATGGAGCTGCCACAGACGGCACGAGTCGGATCGCCGCTCTCGAAACTCTTGAATCTTTCCGACTGGCTGCTCGACATCGGGGTCACCCCCAACCGGGCCGACTGCCTGTCGATCGTGGGCCTGGCGCGGGAAATCTCCGCACTAACAAATGTGCCCTTTCGGCCGTTGGCGATTCCAATCAGAGAAGACGGCCCCGACGTCCATAGCCTCAGCTCGGTGGAGGTCATCGACAAGGACCTCTGCCCGCGGTATACCGCGCGGGTCATTCAGCACGTCACGATCGGGAAGTCCCCCTTCTGGATGCGCCTTCGCCTCAAGCAGCTGGACGTGAGAGACATCAGCAATATCGTCGATATCACCAACTACGTCATGCTCGAATACGGTCAGCCCCTGCACGCCTTTGATTACCGGTTGCTGGCGCAAAACCGGATCGTCGTCAAGCGTGCCGCGCGCGGTGGGGGCTTCTTCACTCTCGACACCGTCGAGAGGAAGCTCGACGAAGACATCCTCATGATATGCGACGGAGAGAAGCCGGTGGCGATCGGCGGCGTCATGGGGGGAGCCAACTCCGAGATACAGGACGATACCGACACAGTCCTCCTTGAGAGCGCCTATTTTCACCCGCCCTCAATCCGCAGGACGTCAAAGAAGCTCGGGCTCTCCACGGAGGCGGCCTTCCGGTTTGAGCGGGGCGTGGATCCCGACGGGGTGATAGCCGCCGGAAACCGGGCGGCCCAGCTGATGCAAGAGCTTGCGGGGGGCGTTATCGCCAAGGGGATCATCGACATACAGGGTGAGGTGCCCCGACCCAAGCCGATCACCATCCGCACGGCGCGCACAAAGAAGATCATGGGGTTTGACGTGACCACCCCCGAGATCAGGAACTACCTCGAGCGGCTTTTTATCGACGTGAAAGACGAGAAAGCCGATGCGGTCACCGCACAGCCCCCCACGTTCCGCATGGATCTCGAACGGGAGATCGACCTGATCGAGGAGGTGGCCCGGCTTAAAGGGTTTAGCGAGATCCCCGAAACCCTCCCGGAGATTCGGATGGACTATACCTCGAGATCGCCCATCCGCTCGCTCCGTGAAGAGATCTCGGACATTATGCTTTCGTTGGGCTTTAACGAGGTGATTACCTACAGCTTTATCGGAGCCGACTCCTTTGACAAAATGGGGCTTGCCCCGAAAGATCCGAAGCGGTCAACGATCCCCCTCAAAAACCCGATGAACGAAGACATGGCGGTTATGCGGACGACGCTGATTCCGGGGATCATCAAGACGGCGGTCACAAATATCAATTACCTGAACTACGACCTGAGGCTCTTCGAGGTTGCCCGGGTCTTTCTCCCACGGGCAAAGGGGCTCCCGGACGAAGAGGAAACGCTGTGCGCGCTGATCTCCGGAAAGCGCTCACCGAGGCAGTGGGGGATGCCGGCGCTTGATGTCGATTTTTACGACGTGAAAGGAATATGGGAGACGATTGTTGACAAGCTGGGGCTTACGGACATAGAATATGCGGACAATACCGAGTATCTATATCTGGACCCGGTCGAGTCATGTGTCATCTCCTATAGGGGTGACACCATCGGCCGCGTCGGGAAAATCGACCGGGACGTGATGAAAAACTTCGATCTCGTTCGGGACGCTTACCTGTTGGAGGTGACCGTCACGGGTCTCGTCGGTGGGACCGATCATGAGGCCTCGTTCAGACCGATACCCCGATATCCATCGGTCCTGCGGGATATCTCCCTCATGGTGGGCAGTGATGTCAAGGCCAAAGAGATCGTCGACGCAATAAAAGGTGCGGGTGATTCCATGATCAAGGATGTTACCATATTCGATATGTATATGGGAAAACAGATCCAGGAAGGGAAGAAGAGCCTTGCACTGACGGTACGATACCAGTCCGAAGATCGAACGCTGACCGATGAGGAGGTGAATGTGATGCACGGCCGCGTCATCGACCTCTTAAAGAAGAGACTTGGTGTTCAGATCAGATAGCACCTTTTTGGGGGGTATATGTTATGACGAAGACCGATTTGATAAATTCCATTTATAAGAACCTGGGGTTGTCAAAGAAGGAGTCCGCAGTCATTGTCGACGAGCTTTTTGAGATCATAAAGGAGACCCTCGAGAGCGGTGAGAAGGTGAAAATATCCGGATTCGGTAATTTCGTGGTTCGACAGAAGGAGCCGAGGAAGGGACGCAACCCCCAGACCGGCGATGAGCTGGAAATCGACGCGCGACGGGTCGTCACCTTTAAGCCGAGCCATGTCCTGAAGAGGGCCCTCAACGAATAGATTTGTCTTGATTTATTAAGCGTTTTTCGATATACTTTCTTAATTCGATCAGGGTGCGGGATAGGGAGCGTGGGCAGGCAAGGCAATCATCTCCAGGAAATAATCGGGACGTAGCGCAGACTGGTTAGCGCACATGACTGGGGGTCATGGGGTCGGAGGTTCAAATCCTCTCGTCCCGACCAATGATATCAAGGGGTCACGAGGTTTCTCGTGGCCCTTTTTTGTGCCCGTCGGCAAAAATAACGGCCCGTTAAAGATAACGCCTGTCACTATCGATCTGTCTCACGAGATCGTATTTGTCGCTATATTCGTGTCGTTATCCCTTCAGTTTTCTGGCGAGAAATTCGTCGACGGCGGCGGCATATTCGTTTTCGTGGGTGAAACGCAACAGATGCCCTGTGTGCGGCAAAATGTGTTCTTCCGCGCCGGGAATACCCTCAGTCAATTCTTTTGCGGCAAGAGGACCGATCAAACGATCGTCCTCGGGGGTCAGAATGAGAGTAGGAACCTGTACACGCGTCAGACCCGGACGCAGGTCGGCTTTGAGGATCATTTCCCCACGCCGAATGAATGTCCTTGCATCACTGTGGTTGAGGAAAAGATCGCGGAGCTCGGCGGCTGTATCGGGCGGGTCAAATTTCGATCCGAGACTCTGTACGTGAAAATAGACGGATATTGGATAGCCGGTTTGTCCAAGGACCTTTCCTGCGACCACCCGGAACTTAGTAAAGAGAGAGACGTCGACCTTTGCAAAACCTCCGGACATGACCAGTGCGCGCAGATTTTTCGGCTGACGCTCGGCCAACGCCAGGGCGACACTTGCGCCGAAAGAATCACCAACCAGAATATATTCATCAAGCCCGTTGGCCCAGCCGGCAACGAGATCGGCATAATTGTCGATACTCCCGGCGTCATGTAGTTGACCGGTTATTAGTCTTCTGTTCTTCCACATTGGAAATGAATCAGTATTCCATGGTGCTCCAGAAAAGCAGGGTACGAGAACAAGTGCGATGTTAGTATACATAGTGCCTCCTCTCTTTTATTATTACTATTATACCATTAAAATAAATTCTTACCTCCTCGATTTGACGTAAGACAACAGTTGCCTCCATCCGCATTGTATAGGTTATGTCCAAATGGTGCCACACGCTTTGAAATTGACAGAGCCGGTCATTGAAGAAGAACGAAAGGTTAGGCCGATTTTGCTCTGATAACGACAGGCTGGCCTAACCCCTCACATGACCGGAGGTCATTGGGTCGGAGGTTCAAATCCTCTCGTTCCGACCAAGGATATCAAGGGGTTACGAGGTTTTCTCGTAGCCCCTTTTTGCTATGATAGCAGAAAACAGTAGCAGAATCGGTGCTAAACGGTAAAAATGGTATCAAAATAGGTAGTTATAGGTGTCGTTGAAAAGATATACAATTCTTCGTAAAGACCACATGACCAAGGTCATGCTGTAATGTCTATAATTACTAACCAGCTAAAGAGTGAGCGATGCCGGAAATGTCTTATCCGCAGGGTGAAAGCCTAAAGGTCGCTTTTCATAGCATTTACGGTTGATTTCTGCAAGCTACGAGGATAGAATCTTCCATCGAGATAGCGACTTGACTGCAGTTGAGTAAATAGGCGCGGGTCTTTCGAGGATATGGAACCAAACGACCCCATGTCAGTGGTTGATAGGGGGAATCTCGATTCAATATTCTCATACCTTTCGTGAGGACTCCCATGAGCAAGATCGAAAAGATCAAATTCGCCCTCGTCGGGTGCGGCCGAATCAGTGACCTCCACGCCAGGGCCTACCGGGGATGTCAGGACGCCGAGATCTTCGCCGTGTGCGACGTAAACGAGGATCGGGCGCGTCAAAAGAAGGAGGAGTGGGGCGCCGCCAAGGTTTATTCCGATTACGAGAAGCTACTGCGCGATCCTGAAATCGAGGCCGTGGAGCTGCTGGTCCCCCACAACCTCCATGCCGACATGACGATTGCAGCGGCCGAGTCAAAAAAACACGTAAGCGTCCAAAAGCCGATGGCGACCTCAGTGTCCGAGGCAAGATCGATGATTAAGGCCGCCAAAAAAAGCGGCGTTCTCCTCAAAGTCTTTGAGAACTTCGTTTTCTACCCGCCCTATGTGAAGGCAAAAGAGCTTGTCGTCGCAGGCGCCATCGGAAAGCTCATTACGGTGAGGATGAAAATGATCTCCGCCGGGCGTGGTGGATGGGAGGTCCCGGGGGAGTCGTGGCTCTGGCGGCTGGACGAGGCGAAGTCGGGCGGGGGACTTATCGTCTTCGACGATGGCTATCATAAGTTCTCTCAGGCCTACGACATCGGTGGGGAGGTCGAAAAGGTGATTGCCTGGATCGATCATACCGACACGGTGGTTGATGCACCTTCCTTCGTCCTGTGGAAGTATAAGGAAGGGGCGGCGGCACGTTACGGACAGTACGACATGACGTTTGCTCGCGACTTGTACATAAATTCAAGATACTACGCCGCCGACGACCGGATGGAACTCGTCGGGACCGAGGGGATCATATGGGTCAATCGGCACCATGGCAATATGCTCCAGGAGCCGTCGGTCGTCCTCTATCGTGAGGGTGAGACCAGGTCGTTTCATGGGCTGAGGGACGATTGGGGGGAGTCTTTTATCGATTCCGGCCGCGACTTCTTCCAGTGCATCAAGGACAACCGGAATCCTAAGCTGTCAGGCGAGGTTGGTCTTAAGGTTCTTCAATTCTCCTTGGCACCGGAGATATCGAGTCGCGAGAAACGTGAGGTCGACCCGTCCACGATTGAGACCTAAGGAGAAGAAAAAGTACTAAAAATAGAAAGGGAATTACCGATTGCTTTCGTGGCTATTTCTGGATTAAACCATAAAGAAAGAATACCTGGCTTCTTAAGGAATTCTAACTGCCTTGATCACCATCCGGGTGATTATAAAGTGAAGGGCGGCCAATATCTGCGCCCTTTCCTAATTTCAACCAGTTATAGGCGCCAAGTATTCATACGGTAATACTGTTACAAAAAGTGTTATGGGACGGACATGCCTCTACAGCCAGCGGATCAATAATGGTTCATGATTTATTAGCCGATGAATATATCTTTTCCGCGACGGCGACCGTCCTGTCAACAAGCTCATTAAGGTCAAGTTCTCCGACTCCCGCTAAGTCAACCGCCACCTTGTTTTTCCATGGCTTTGTCCAGTGTTCCGGGATCGGTTTACCTGCCAGTCCCAAGATGCCGCCTACTGTTGCACCATTGCAGTCGGTATCAAGCCCTGCTGCAACTGTCTCGCCGATCGCGGCTGAAAAGTCGTCTTCATATGTCAGAATTGCCCAGACCACAAGAGCGAGGTTGTTGAGCACGTGAACTGCCGGGTAATCCTTATACTTATCGTGAAGAAGTATTACCGCATCGTCTTTTCCGGCGATGGATATCCCGAATTTTACCGCTTCAAACGCTCCACTATTTTCAGGGATTTCTTTTATGGCTGATTCAATTGCACCGGGGATTGAACCAGTGGCTGGTATAAGCGCACCAAGCGCGGCGATGAAAGCCGCACCTTCAATCCCATCATCCCTATGCGAAAGCATTGCATCCTGACGTGCCAGGTGTGTAGCCAGGTCAGGTCTTCCCGGACAGACCCAGCCATACATGTCGGCCCTTATCATGGCTCCTATCCAGTCTGCCCATTCGTTCATTGAGCACGTTGAAAGGTCGAAACCCGGCGGCAGCCCTAAATAGGCGGTAGCATCGTCGGTGAGTGAAAGAAGAATTTTATAAGCAGCCTTTTCTGCCGTGAAGGTTTTGCCGGCCGGAATATAGCTCAGCCATGATGATGCAACGTTCTGCGTTGTGAGGCCGAGTCCATACTTTTCAAGCATGATGAGAGCAAGCACGGTATAATTAATATCATCATCCGGCTCACTGCGGGTGATATACTCCTTGCATGACAGCTTGCCCATAATATCAACAAATGGATTGGCGGTATATGGAATATAGTCTCTCAGAGGTAAAGCGCCCGTGTCCTTCAGGAAGGCCCTCATTGCATCCAGCCCAAGGAAGTTGGACATGATTTCAACCGGTTTACCCAGTTGGCAGCCAGAGATTCTTCCCTCCCATGCACTCTTTATCCTGTTTCGATCGACCTGTTGAGCCTTCATCTTGTATTACCCTTTATACGAGTCTGAATACTACCGTCCGGAATAGTTCTACGGTTGTCCCAGGCATAGTTGAAACTTAATAAGAGGGTGGCGATTCTCCTGCCGACTCGTTAGAATCGGGTTGGTAAACCTCTGCGAGAGGAACCGCCATGAAGAGATCGTATCACGTCATCGGCAAAAAGGACAGCCGCAAAATCGTCGAGTACTTGACTAATCTGCCCTCCGAAAAGGAGTTTATGTAAAATAGTTAGTGCTTTTAGTCAAAAGCGGCCATTGAGACTTATTATATATATGTAATAGTCATCGGCCGCTAAGTTGTTACAGAAAGTGTCACATAGATAGGGGAATTGGAGGGCATTCTAAGGCATTATAGGGAATAGTAGGGAATTGAAAATACAATGACGTCAATACTTTATCGTCTTGACCATCTTACTGGGGGTCATGGGGTCGGAGGTTCAAATCCTCTCGTCCCGACCAAAGACATCAAGGGGTCACGAGGTTTTCTCGTGGCCCCTTCTTAGTTAAGAACGTGATAGAAAATTAGACTCCTGAAGATCTCGGCGATACCCGAGCCCTCTATAACTGGGAACGGCCGGCGACGATTCGTTTTCCCAGTTTTTGCTTGCCTACCGAGCCAATATTTGGTAATAATGTATACATAATCTATTAGGTTAAAGAGCCTTGAAAAGAGCGTTGGGAGCACCTCGACCGCGAGCCGCCATGAGGACGCGCAGGGGGTCGGAGAGAAGCGGGTCGTCGGCGCAGAACCTCGGTAAGCTTGTCGTGTTCTTGCTCACCATCGGCGTTGTGTTCGTCCTTGGTCTGGTTCTGCTGAGAATCATCTTCCCATCCGAGAAAACGAAAATCCCCAACCCGGAAGGCCGGCCGACAGATACGCCCCGTCCGGAGGGCGCAGCGCCGCCGCCTCCTCCGACTGAGGCGACCGGCCCCGAAGACAAAACGACGGAAATGCGGACCTATCATGGGGAAGGGGCGGAACCCGCGGACGACCCAGCGCTCGTCTGGGCCATATCCCTCGAAATTGCCGGGGATAAGTTGCTGAAGCTTGACGGAAAAGTCTCACAGAACGGGACGTATACGGACGCCCCTCCCTCTGAATTTGACTTCTCGATCGTGCCCGACCACTACAGCATAAGCATGCTGGAGGGCGGCACACCGACCGTTAATTCGACTGATGTCGTAAATCTTGGAGAAGGCAGCATCTTTTCGACCAACGAGAAAAACCAATTGTTCGTCTTCGTCACTCCCCGGAATCTCAGGATGGCGACGGGCACGATACCCGGTCGCTTCTTGACGAAAGGACAGGACACCCCCCTCATCTCCCTGCAGGCAGTCGTCAGGAAGGACGGCAACATAATGGGCACGCTTCGCTCTCCCTTCTCGCCGAGCGTCGAGTTTCTTTTAGTGCCTTCCCCATCGCCGTAACGAAAAAGGAGCGCCCCCATGGATATCGGCGCCGCTCTTAAATCGAAGCACCGTTTTCCAAGGATGATCCTCGCCGACGTGACGTAATTAACGCGATCAGCGGCTCGCCCAAGATCATCGGTGCCGTTGTGTCGCTCAGCACGATCGACGTAAAACGATTCGGTAGCGGCACCCCCGATATCCTGTTCAGCTCCGAGGCCCTCAACAACGCCGCCTCCCTCGGGTATTCAAAGAAGTTGGCCCGGTATAAAGAATAGGAAACATCGCCCCGCCGGAGACCGACGGTTAGCAGAGAGCGGTACATGACTGCTGCGGGACGCCTACGCCGGTCTCCGACGAACCGCGTAGCCGTACTGAAGCGGCCAGTTCGGATCCTCTCCCAGCGCCTGCTGGGCCCTGAGGGCCCAGTACGGGTCCCTCAGCATGCCGCGCGCGATAAACACCAGGTCCGCCGATCCCGACGTGATGATCTCGTTGGCCTGGTCCGGATCCGTGATCAGTCCGACCGCACCGGTCATGATGTCTGCCCGTCTGCGGATGGCGGCGGCGAACGGAACCTGGTAGTTCCGTTCCACCGGGATATTCGCCCGGGGGACCAGGGCGCCGCTGGACGCGTCGACAAGATCCACGCAGAGGGGCACAAGCTTCCGGGCCAGGGCAACCGACTGCTCGAGATCCCAGCCTCCCTCGACCCAATCCGTGGCGGAAATACGCACGAAAAGAGGCACATCCTCGGGCAGCGCATCCCGCAGGGCGGCGGCAATCTCCAGCGTCAGGCGCATGCGGTTGGCCGGGCTGCCGCCGTAGTGGTCGGAGCGGTGATTGCTCAACGGAGAGAGAAATTCGTGAAGCAGATAGCCGTGGGCCGAATGCAGCTCGACGACCTTGAATCCCGCCTCGATCGCCCGTTGTCCGGCGGCCGTGAATGCGGCGACCACGTGCGCGATGTCCGTCTCGCTCAACTCTCGGGGGACGGGATCACCCTCGTCAAAGGGGACTGGACTGGGCCCGACCACCTCCCAAGCCCCTTCTTTCTCGGTTTTAAGGCGGGCGCCGCCCTCCCATGGCCGATTACGGCTTGCCTTACGGCCGGCATGGGCAAGCTGAATCCCCGCCACCGCACCCATTCGGTGGATGAAGCGGGCCACCCGGGCCAGAGGCTCGATGTGTCGATCATCCCAGATGCCCAGATCACCGGGGGTGATGCGGCCCTCGGCCGCCACGGCGGTCGCCTCGGTGAATACGAGGCCGGCTCCGCCGACCGCCCGGCTGCCGAGGTGAACGAGGTGCCAATCGTCGGCCATTCCATCGACGGCGCAATATTGGCACATGGGGGAAACGACGATTCGATTGCGGAGCGCGGCGCCCCGGACCGTGAGAGGGCTCAGCAGGTCGATGTCCGAAACAGTGCGGTCATGCGCGATACGCGTGACGCAATCGTCCGAGTTTCTGAGGTGCGGCTCAGGTGCGGGGCCTGATTCACCGAGGCTCTTACGTGGGCTTTTCATTCTCGTCCTCCTTTCGTGTCAATTGACTATTACCGAATAGGCGATCGTGCCTGCTAAGAAATGGACTCTTATCGATTGTCCCGGCGTCCCTTTCTCGTCGGCGAGCAAAAGATCCTCTCGGCGACACGGTGAGGGAGCGGCTCGGGAACGCTCATCCCGAGGCCGAGGCGGATTGCCATTCCGGAAAATTTGCAGAGCTGACCGATGGCATTCGTTGCATGCGCATCACTCTCGCCGGTTGAACGTGGGCGGATGCCGCCGGTAAGATGTTCGAGGACTATGATATCTATATATATCAGAGTTCTTAGATAATTACAATCATAAACATCAACGGATTTTTCGAATTTTGTTTACGGATTTCGAAGGTCTCTATCTTTTACGTATTCCCGAGGGTTGGATACTACCTACGATAGATCCTGCGGAGCATAAAGATCGTTTGGTCGCGGGATGGTGAATACGAAGGTTTTTGATGTTTTTATGGTTCTATTTAGTATGAGAAGCATCTAAAGTACATGGATATATAGGGAAAGTGGACAGGGAGGATAAAAGATGGATGCACCAAGGATATTAAAGAGCACGATTATCGCGATCACGGCGGCCGCGTTGCTGGCGGCCTTCATTCCCGGCTCTGCCTACGCACAGGGGCCCGGGATACCTCTGCCGGGCATACCGGGTAACAGTTTTCTCCCCGGCATACCGATGCCCAATCTAAACGATCCGGGGACGGCCAACCTCATAGGCTCCTTCCTCGGCAGCTTTCTGGGCACGGTTATCATAAACAACCAGTACCAGGATCGGGATCGCCACTACCAAGACCGCTACAGAGATCGGGGTTATGATTACCGGTACAACGGGCCGTACAACCGGGGATACAACGGCGGGCCGCGCTGGTGATAAGGTCGCGGTGACGGGTAAGGGCGCGGAGCCTGAGAACTGACGACGCACATTCGGCATCGCTCGTTATGACGGCTTTCACGAAAGAAAGCCGGGCCGGACGCTCTTATACCGAGAGCTTTAGGTGTAAGGGTTCCCGCTATCCGTGTATGCGTGCTCAGGCCTTGGGCTCGGGAGCTCCTGCAGCGGTAGGAGACGTTACGGCCTCATGATCTCTCGATAGGCGATGAAGTCGTCGTACATCCGACGGAACACCTGATATTTCTTCTCATGGTAGTCTTTGACCGGCCCGGCGGCGGGCTCGACGATCGCCCCGGGCCTCTCCATGGCCGCCATCGCCTCCATGACCGAGGCGAAATCCCCGCTCGCCACGGCTCCGAGGATCGCCGAGCCCAGCAAAACCGCCTCGGGCTCGGCGCCCGATAGCACCGGGCATCCGGTGATGTCGGCATGCTCCCGGACGAAGACCGGATTTTTCGTGCCACCCCCGCAGGCCACAATCGTATCGATGGAAAAACCCCCGGCGTTCATCTCTTCGATGATATGTCGTGTGCCGTACGCGACGGCCTGTACGGTTGCAAGATACAGCAGCGCCAGATCGTCGGCCGTGTCGGAAAGCGACAACCCGCTGACCGCGCCCCGGAGGGTCGCATCCGCCCGAGGGGAGCGGTTCCCGTGAAAATAGGGCAACACGTGGATGTCCCTCGTCAGGAGCGCCGGGAAATCCGCATCGCGAGCGAGATCCTCGAGACGATCGTTGAGAAGCTTGTGAACGCCGGAGCCTTTCCGCAGCGCGTCCGTTTTGAGCTTTTGGCCAATGGCGCGGGAATAGATGACGTGATCGATCAGGGAGCCCGTGGCGCTCTGCCCCCCTTCGGTAAGCCACATCCCCGGGATCATGGCCGACCGGTAGGGTCCCCAGATGCCCGGGACGAAGAGCGGGGCCTGGCTTACGGCCATATGACAACTGCTGGTACCGCCTATCAGCGCAAGCCTGCTTTCCAATAGCTTTGGGTCCGGCGTTCGTCCGTCTTTCGACATCCCCAAAAGGCCCAGGCCCCCGGCATGGGCATCGATGATGGATACGCCCACGGCCGTCTGCGGCATGAGACCCAGCTCGCGCGCGGCTCTCTCGGAGATCCCATTCCCGACGGGCTCTCCCATGGGCCGGACGCGCCTGCCGATACGCTCAAACCGTTCGCCTGCCAGATCACCGAGCCCCACCTTCACAAAATAGCTTTCGTCCCACCGCTCTTCGTGTCCGAGGTACGTCCATTTGCACACCGTGCTGCAGAGCGACCGCGTCTCGTCACCGGTGGCCCGATAAGTGAGAAAGTCCGGCAGATCGAAGAACCGGGCCGCGCTCTCCCACGTCCGGGGGAGGTGCTTCTTGAGCCAGAGAAGCTTGGGCGTCTCCATCTCAGGAGAAATGACGCCGCCCACGTAGTCGAGCACCCGGTGCCCAAGCGCGTTGATCTCGGCGGCCTCCATTAGTGCCCGGTGATCCATCCAGACGATAACGTTTTGACGCCGACTACCCGTGGGAGAGACGCTGACCGGCCGGTCCCCTTTGTCAAGTGCGACGAGCGAACAGGTGGCGTCAAATCCAATCCCTTTCACCGCGGCGGCCGGCGCGTCGGCCCGGGCAAGCGCGGCGCGCACGGACCGGCAGACCGCGGCCCAGATATCTTCGGAGCTTTGCTCGACGAAGTCAGGCATCGGCCTCCATATCCGAATCGGGTGTTCGGCCGACCCGAGGAGCTTTCCCGATCCGTTGAAGACCCCGGCACGGGCGCTCCCGGTCCCCACGTCGACGCCGATATAGAGGTTGTCGGCCATCATCGTGCTCCGAGAACTCGCACCCTGAAACCGAGCTCGAGGGAGAGCGCAACCATCTCGCCGAAAATATCCCCATAGGCCACGGCGGCGTGGTTGCTCGGATAGTGGGCCATGAGGGTGTCGCGGGAGATGCCCATATCCGCTGCCATGAAGGGCCACTGGCGCGTCGTCGACTCCCACCAGTTGTCCCTGACGTTCTCGGGGAGCTTCACCACCTCTCCTTTTCCCACGTCCATCCAGAACTCATTATCCTTGAGATAGGCCCGGGCCCAGGTGACGCGGCCCGGCAGGCTCTCTCCGGCGAAAGTGCCGCCCGGAATCGGGAAATAGCCGGACGGCTGCCGATAGGAGTGGACTCCCGAAAGAGTGCTCACGTCATGGTTGAAGGCGTAGGCGGAGCATGAGCCGCTGTTGAGCAATACCCAGAGGAAGCGGCCGTTATGCTCGGCGCCCCACCTCACGTCATGGAACATGACGCCCTCGGGCATCCCCTTCTTGAGCAGGATCCGTTTCATCAGCTCCATCGGTATAACATTGCCCTGGTCGGCCTCGGTGGAATCCACGATGGTACTTCCGTTGCCCTCGGGGCGGCAGTTGCTGTTGAGCAGCCCCTCGGCAAAGTCGGAAGGGGGCCTCAGCGGCAGCAGACCCAGCTGGTATTGCCAGCCGATGCAGTCCGTCTTAAACTCACGGGTGAGGTCAAGGATCGTCAGGTAGTCCCTGAGTTGCTCCTTGGTGGCGTTCTCGTCGAAATCCTCCGCACCTTTCTCACCGTAGTGGAAAACGACGCCGGCGTCTACCACAAACCGGTACGCGTCATCGATGCGCTTCTTATCTATCCTTTTTCCCCGATCGATGAGCCATGCCTGGTCGACCTTGTGCTCGGCAAAACCGATCCTGCCCAGGAGCCGCGGTCCAAAGTAGCCGTTTATCATGCCCATGCTCGTATCGCCGAGCATCAGCACGAGTATCCGGCGCCTGGTGATATCGTCTGCGACCGCTCGGGCGATCGATAATGCCCGATCGTCGACGGCTGCGCTGTGGCCGATCTCATCTGTCGGATAGACGATCGCCCCCGTATCGCACCACTCTTCCAAACGCGCCATAAAGGCCTCGTCCGCACTCCAGTCGGCGTTGTCCGTCCATATGCGGGAGTGTCTCCGACCGATGGTGTCCAGACAGGCGGAGGTGTTGAGAAGGCCCACCAGCCCTGGCCAGGTGCCGGAGAAGTTGCTGGCCAAAAGGAGGGGTGTCTCCTTTCCGATGGTGCCGTCGGTCGTGTGGGGGCCGTAGACCCAGTGGACGAAGAGACCGATGAGCGGATCGTCAACGGGCCCGAGTTTTTCTATCGACTCGTGGGGCCTGGTCAGGAATCCCTCGATCCGGTAATGACGTTTACCGAGACGATCCAGCGCCGCCTCGAGCCGCCGGGTCGCCTCTGTGATTTCGGGTACGGCGTCCTGGTTCGGCTTCGGGCGGTAATCGCCGGGCCAGAATATGCCGATCTTAGTGGTCATCTCTGCTTTCTCCCTTTCTTATTGTCCGCAGTAATCTTTATGAGCCGAGGTCGAAGGGCCCGGACTCCGGCCCGAGCGTCTCGATGTGGACCGGGAGGACCGATTCCCGGGGTCCTCCGCGCCACGAGCCCTCAACGCGATCGATCAACATCCGCGTGGCCACCCGTCCGATTTCGCGCCGGGGCTGCTGGGCGATAACGACCGGACGGCCCAGAAGGCCCGCGAAGGGGATGCCGTCAAATCCTGCGACGGCGACGTGGGCGGCGGGCCGCCCGATTTCCATCAGGACCTCGATGACGCCCAACAGGATGCGGTTGTTCGCCGCGACGATGGCGTCCGGCGCGGTCTTTGACTTCATGAATTTCTCGGCGGCCAGCCGTCCCGCCTCGATGCTATAGGGGCCGGTTTCGATCAGATCTTCTATCACCGGGAGGTGGGCGTCCGCAATGCCCGCCCGAAAGCCTTCCATACGCTCCGAGCCGGTCCATGTACCGATCGGGCCGCCGGCGACGGCGATGGTGCGCGCGCCGATTTCGACGAGGGCGGCTACGAGCTGTGACGCCGCTAAGCGGTTATCGACCACGACGCTGTCGCACGAGAGCCCGTGAACGCGCCGGTCCACGAGGACCAGCGGGAATTGCTTTTCGAGGAGAAGCGTCAGCGCGGCGTGGGGATACATGTCCGCGGGGGTCATGATGAGCCCGTCGACCGGACGGGAGCGCAAGAGCGAAAGATAGTCCGATTCCCGATCCTGATTCTCACCGCTGGTGGCAACGACGACCCCGTATCCGGCCGCGGACGCTTCGGCCTCACAGGCTGCGGCGATCGTCGCAAAGAAGGGGTTTGCCAGATCCGTGACGAGGAGACCGAGGGTATCCGTCTTGCTGGTGCGCAGCGCCCGGGCCGAAGGTTGGGACGATAATCGTGCTTTTCTGCGACGCGACAGGATCCGCTGCGCGGTCTCTTCTCCGATACGGGCGGATTTACCCTTGCCGGCAAGGACGCGGCTGACGGTGGAGGTGTCGACTCCGGCGAGTTTCGCGATTTCCCGCATGGTGAGCTGCATCTTCTTTTTTCCTTGCACAATCGATTGTGCATGCTATACTAACACGGCATAACACCGGTGTCAAGATCGGTTTTCAAGAAAGTGGGCCTATTTACTATCCTTATCGAGACGGTCCGGGCGTGGCCGGGAAAAGAAATGTGTCGGACGGGTCCCGCGATGCGCGCTGTCTATGCCGAAGACCGAGCCCATACCGCCGATGTGCCGACCACGGTGTATACGGGCGCCGGATAGCGCGGGTCGATTTCCGTAACGGGTCTGTGAAGGCCGGCCCTCTGCCGCCGGGCCGTCGTTATTCTTACGCTATTGTGGAGGACCGATTATGCTGTTCGACTCAAGAGCGCTCTATCATCTTCCTCGAGGGGTCCAGAGCCGCTGGTCGTCCCCGGAAAACTGGGAGGGCGCTAAGGGTGCGGGGGGAAAGGAGAACGCCGGGCGCAAAGGGTCTCCCTTCTTTTATCTTCCGGCAAACGAAAAGAAGGTATTGGCCCAGGTTAAAGGGGAGAGCGGCGTCCTCAGGCGCATCTGGATAACCATCTCCGATCGGACTCCCCGGATGCTCCGGGGGCTGCGCCTCGATATCTATTGGGACGGATCGGAGACGCCCGCGGTCTCGGCGCCCCTTGGGGACTTCTTCGGCCACGGCCTGGGCCGTATGCGTCCCTTTCAGTCGTTCCTCTTTTCGAGCCCGGAGGGGAGGAGCTTTGTCTCTACCGTTCCGATGCCTTTCAAGACCGGCATGAGAGTGGTGGTGACCAATGAAAGCGGCACGGACCTGACGCTTTTTTACTATGACGTCGATTACACCGTCGGGGACGAGCACGCAACCGACGTTCCCTATTTTCATGCCCACTTCAGAAGGGAGAATCCCACGAGCCTGCAGAAGGACTTCGAGATCCTGCCGCGCGTCACCGGAGCGGGACGCTATCTCGGGGCGCATATCGGGGTCATCGTCAATAAAGTGGCCTACGCCGCCACCTGGTGGGGGGAAGGGGAGATAAAGATCTACCTCGACGGCGATCGGGAGCTCCCGACGCTGTGCGGAACGGGGACCGAGGACTACATCGGCACCGCCTTCGGCCAAGGCCGCTTCGACCATCTTTTCCAGGGATGTCCGCTGGCCGACGAGGAGAGGATGCAGTTCTCCTTTTACCGGCTCCATATCCCGGATCCGGTCTATTTCCGAAAGGATATCCGGGTGACCCTGCAGCAGATGGGGATATGGGAGGTCGAGACAAAAGAGGCGTTGATGCAGTCTTCACCGAAGGTCTTTCGGGCGGGCCCGGGGCTCTTGGAGGTGGATCTGGCCAAGCTCGGAGACGACTGGCCCATCGGCTATTTCGAGCGCAGGACGATGTGTCCAGCTGTGTCTATTTCTACCTTGACAGGCCGACAAACGATCTGGGCCCTATCACGCCGGCCGACAAGAGGATGGAGGGGCTTTTTGAAGACACCGACATGAAGATCCGCGAGGGGATCTGACGCCCGAGCAAATTGGGGCGAAATGGTCTGCGTATATCGCGCAACCGGAACCGCCGTGCGGGTAATCTCATACCATACGCAGAAGGTCGGATGTGAAAAAGGATGTCGAAAAATTTCCGTTCTGGGGACAGATTCTCTATTCGAGCGGCAGCGTCGGCTTCACCATAGCGGACCGTGTCTGGGTCAGCTTCATGCTCTATTTTTACCTCCCGCCGGCCGAATCCGGGCTGCCCGAGCTCATCTCCAATAACACCTTCTGGGGATTTTTGACCGTCGCCGGGGTTGTCACCTTCTTCGGGAGATTCGTGGACGCCGCGGCTAATCCGCTGGTCGGCTACTGGAGCGACAGGAGCGCATCTATGGTCGGCAGGAGAAAGATATTTCTCCTGTACGGAGGCCTTCCGATGATGATCGCCCTGGCGCTCCTCTTTTTCCCGCCGACCAGGCATGCCAGCGGACTCAACGCCGCCTACATGGCGCTTATGCTGGGGCTTACCCTCTTTTTCTTCACGGTTTACGTCCTGCCGTTTCTGGCGCTGATCGCCGAGCTCTCCCACACAAATACCGAGCGGATCAACCTCGTCACGATCATTGCCGTGTTCAACCTGGTGGGGGTCGTCCTCGTGATGATACTCGGCTATCTTCTCTGGGGGGTTCTGGAGAGAGGCGGTATGAGCAAGACGGCCTCGCTGCAGACGACGGTGATCATCCTCTGCGCCGTGGGGCTGATCTTTTTGTACGTCGCGCTCATCCCCATCGATGAGAAGAAGTACTGCGATGCCACCCCGTCGCAAATCGGGCTCTTCGAGTCTTTGAGGAAGACATTCACGAACCGAGCCTTTGTCACCTACATCATCGGAAATCTCTGCTTCTGGTTCGGGCTCAACATCATATCTCAAACCGCCACCTATTACGTGACGGTCCTCCTTGGGAAGGGTGAGGATTTTTCGGGGGTGATATTCGGGGCCGTCTTCGGCGTGGCGCTCGTCTTTTTCCCGATCATCAACCTGGCCGCCCGCGTTATCGGCAACAAGGCCGTCATGATCATCGCGATCACGCTCTTCTCGGCCTGCAACTTCCTGATCTACTTTCTCGGCACCAAGATGCTCATCCTGCCCCCCGTGACGCAGGCTCTATTGATATTCGGACTGATCGGGATCCCGGTATCCGCCCTCCTCCTTGTGCCCAACGCCATGATCGCCGACGTGGCCGAGTACGACGCTATCCTGACCGGCAGCAGGAGGGAGGCGATGTGCTTTTCCGCCCAGGGCTTTCTGGAAAAGATAAATCTCGGCGCGTCGGCGCTGGTGCTCGCTTTTCTCCTGTCCCGTTTCGGAAAGGATTTCGCGATGCCGCTCGGGGTGAGGCTCTCGGGGCCAGTGGCCGCGGTGGTGTGTCTGGTGGGCCTGATCGGGTTTATCTACTATCCCGAAAAGAAGGTGAGGAGCGTCCTTGAAAAGGGCAGGGAAGAGGCGGCTCGTATCGGATAACCGCCGCCGACGAACATCCTTTTGTCTGCCGCCGAGGGAGCCCGTGCCGCCGGACCCACCACAAGCGCGTCAAGGAAAGCATCCGCGCATCGGCTGTGTCACGGTCGCGGCCTCTTAGGTCCGTGCGCGAGAGTATCAATCCTTCGGCTCAGAGGTGGACCCTTACCAATTCCCCCGATCTCTTTTTCCCCTCCGCGAGCTCGGAAAATCTTTTCGGCGACCATTCGGGGTTCCAGCAGCTCGGATGGGGACATCCCGAGGCCGAGGTCAGCATTCAGCTTCGTCTTGACCGCCCAGGGCAGGACGGCGTATATACGGATGCCGCTTGTTGCCGTCTCGTCGGCGGCCGACTGAGTCAGGCCGATGACCCCGAATTTTGAGGCGCAATAGGCCGAGAAATTCGCCTCTCCCGCAAGGCCCAGCGCCGAAGAGACATTGATGACGACCCCCGCCGACTGCTCCTTCATTATCGGGAGCACCTCCCGCATAAAGAGAAACGTTCCCTTCAGGTTCGTATCCAGGATGTCATCCCACTCCTTTTCGGTGAGCCTCCGAGCTCCTTGTAGGCCGCGATCCCCGCGTTGTTGACCAGGATATCGATTCGCCCGTAGCGGCTCACTGTCCGCGCGACGATCCTCCCCACGTCCTTCGCCCTGCGGACGTCGCCCACGAGGCCCAGTATCTTTCCGGGCTCACCGACGCGCCGTAAGTAATCGATGGCGTCTTCGACATGCTCCTTGTGGCGGCAGAAGACGACGACCCGGTCACCGTCTTTCAAGAACTCGGAGGCCGTTTCCAAGCCTATGCCCCGGCTTGAGCCGGTTATAATTACTGTACGGTCCATAGCGTACCATCCTCCGCCAATAGCTGTTATTGATATTCCCGAAAGATTCGGTCCGCCGTTACTTGCCGCGATTCCGTTAACCGTGATGCCGTCTTATGAATCGGAGCGGACAAACGCCGGAGGGAGATCGAGCCCCATCCGTGCGCCCGAGCGTTCGTATGCCTGACAAAGCCGACTCTAACAACAACTCAATTATACCATATATAACCCTAAGGGATCTTCCGGAGGGCGAAGACCTCCCCATGTCCGCCCGTAAAGAGATACGAATAATAGATGTTTGTTCACGGCCGTTATCCGTTGGCTCACGTCGACGCACTATGTTTTAAGGATGTCTATTGCATCGGGGCAACATGTGCGGCAGGGAACCATGGCAGGAATATTCCGTTGTTGATATAGTTGGGCCTCTATAATTAATCGTAATCATTGGCATTTACCCGTTCCTTACCAGAAAAGCGGAAAGGATATACAATCATTATGACTCTGTGTCCGCTTCCCCCTTTCATATTGCACGGGTGAAATGAAGACGGTCCAGAGGGAATTTAGTAAACAATAAGCTATCGGAATTGTTATCTTTTTTGCCCGTGCCGGAGTCGCAAAGATGGCACGCGTATTGCTATAAACATTCGTGAGACCGATATCTGAGAATAAAGACCAAAAGCACCACATCTCTATTTCGATCTCCTTCACGGTATCTTAAGGAAACGAGGAAGATATATGTACGATCGACACACGAGTGCGGAGCATCAGACGGGGATTTCTCCACGATCCAATTACCGACAGAAGACGAGGGAGGTGGGCACGATGAAATCGATTAACTATGTACAGCGAGAAGAGCGGAACATTGAATCGCTCCTTGAGATGCTTGATCAGTCCACCTTACGCATCGCCAACGGCAAGGACGTCCCGCCCTATATGCTCAGGGAAATCATCGAGCTTCTTCAGACATATATCGATGGGCCTCATAAAATGAGAGAAGATATGATCCTGACGTCCCTCTACGACCGTCGGATGGACGTGCCCATCGAGGAGTGCGACGAGATTCATAACAGCCTCAGCAAGTACGAGCGTTTTCTGCTGAGGGTCGTGGAGGCATATGACCTCGGATACCATGGATCCAAGAGTGTCTTTGCTCATTACGCCAAACAGTATACGGCCGTCCTGAGACAGTACATCAGGCTCGTAAACGGACTGCTGGCCAAGTGGGTAGACGGGCAGGAGCAGCGCGACAAGCAGGTCCTCAGGGAACTCAAGAAAATAGACGGCCGCGCTAAAAAAATCAGGGAGCGCCGCATAATCAGAGTTGAAATACTCCAGAAGGAGTTGAGGACCGTGGCCGCCTAAAGGAGGGGAGGCGGCCCGACGGTCCATATATATTGTTATTTCCGGCAGGAAATAGACGGGGGGCATGGCCCCCCGTCTATTTATCTGTTTCTTATCGGACGTACGGTTCCAAATTACAGAATCATCGGTTCTCCGAGTGGCTCGGTGGGCCACATGAGAAACCGACGTGAGTCTCGGGGCGAGATAAACCAGACCATGAAATCCCGACCCGCGTAGGAGACCGGCTCGGCCGTGACGGGATCTGTCGCCCCCCCCCCCGGTGATACTATTCGGCTTTGTGAATAATCCGGGGACAAGGCGCGCGGTGTTCGAGAGGCCGTTACCCTTTTTCCTCGTAGGAACGCGCTCTCGGATCCGTTTAGACGCCGGTTTTCCGGAGAATATCGCTTAGCCCGTCGGGAAAATAATGTGGGATGCGGGCACGTTTCTGCAACTATTATCCATCGCCTCGGATGGGGGTGTTACGGTTTCAACATGAGTATTGCATTGGGGCAATAGCCCCCCGGGGAAACAGGCCGCCGTTATTTTTTTATTAAAATTCGTTCTTTTCTCAATCAGTCAATATCATTGAAGTTTTCCTCTCTTACCGTTCAAGAGGACGGTAGAATAAATGATCATTATGACTGAGGGCACCTCGTTTCCCACCTATTGCGTGCGTGAAATGAGAACGGCCCACGGAGAAAGATAAGTAAATGATAACGTTATGGGATCATTACGCTTTTTAAGTATAGTACGCGCATATAGAGTGGCACGTCTATTGCAATATTCTCCGACTGTCAGACCGATGCGTGGGGGATAATGTGGAGACTACAGGAAACAGAGAATTGATCGGACCCTTTCCGGAAACGCGGCAGTTTATTCCGATGAGCCATTTTGAAATATGGTTAAGCAAGGGGAAAATATTTCTTCCCTCATATCTGAAGAATATTATCTCCTCGTCCACGGAAAAGAATCTGAGCTTCGCGATCATTCCCGGGTATAAATTTCTGAGACTCGAAAATGGACATCACGACTCTGAAGGATTGATCGGTAAGGTGAGAACAAGAGATGAGATCGAGTGCCTCAATCCCAAAATCTTTCAGAATAGGGTGGGACTCGGCGAAAGGGTCTATCACGTAGAAGTAGGATACGTCGGTGAGCTGAGGAATGGGAAAGGAGATCGCCTATATCCGACGAGAGCACCTTCTGTTCCGGTTGTGAATCGCTGACGATGGAGAGAGATGCCCAACTCAGAATCTATCGTTGTTCTCAATCGGATCGCATTATATACGCCGTATTTGGCTCTTCGACAAAAGAGAATGGAGATACGCTTCTTGCCCTGAGCAGTGATTGCCGGAGACAGTCGGCCGACGATGGACTTGACAGGCTCAATCGTCAGGCCGGCTCGGCATCATAGACTTTATTAACTGAGCCGCTTCGTTGAGTTGACCGCGCACTCATTTAACATACATTAGGGAGCGTGCAATGGCAGACAACGCATGGAGCCTTAGAACAAACTTCAGA
The DNA here is from genome assembly GCA_963792965.1 of uncultured delta proteobacterium. GTDB lineage: Bacteria > Desulfobacterota > Zymogenia > Zymogenales > Zymogenaceae > CAWBYW01. The sequence continues at coordinate 45,564 of CAWBYW010000012.1, forward strand.
CCGATAAACATCCTCCTGATCGAAGAAGACAGCGGATACTCCCGGCTTTTGGAAGCCCTTCTCCTGGATATGGAGGGAGTGCCTTTCCTGCTCAGGCGCGCCGGCAGCCTGAACGAAGGATTTGACTACCTGGCCGAGAATGATATCGATGTGATCCTGATGGATCTGAACCTGCCCGATAGCAAGGGCGTCGGCACGTTCAGGAGGATCCATGGGCTTGCTCCGGAGATTCCGATTGTCGTTATCACGTCGTTCGAGAGCGAGGAAACGTCTCTCAAGGTGATAAGAGAAGGAGCCCAGGACTATATCTTTAAATCGGAATTGAGGCCCAGCCTGCTTATGCGTTCTTTGCTCTATGCGATAGAGCGAAAAGGGTGGGAGGAATATATAAAGATCGCGCGTCTCGAGGCGGAAAACCGGGCGAAAGAACGCACGACGGAGCTTGCCAAACTAAACCAGGAGTTGACCAGAAGAATACAGGAACAAGAACAGATCAATGAGATGCGCAAAGGCCTCATCGTGAAATATCAACAAGCTCGCTCAAAGACAAAGAGCTTATCGGGGACGGTAAGAATCTGCTCGTCATGCAAGAGCATTAAAGACGATCAGGGGACATGGGTGCAGATGGAAGAGTTCGTCGGCGAACATTTCGGCGCGAGCCCCGCGCATGGCATCTGCCCAACGTGCGTCGTACGCGAATACCCCGCCCATGATAAGGGAGAGGTAGTGAACGCCGTGGGTAAGTAGGAACTCCCACTGCGGTCCCGCGGGACGTGGGTGAGGGGGGCTCGTGGTAATCTTCCCTTGCGCAAGTAAGGGCACGTGTGGTCGGCAAGTCAGTCAATCGTGCTTAGTCTCTACTCAGAGTCAAGAATATCGACATCGTGTTATCCGGATCCGAACGCGGAAGCCTCCGCCAAACATGCGCAGCTAAGCAAGGTGATACCCCTTGGGGAGGGTAGATGATTTCTTTTTTCAAAGGGAGGTGAAAATATCGCCACGATATTTTCACGTCGACTTCCATTTTGAGGAAAGGCTCTTGGAAAGGAGAGAGAAATGAAAAGACGTGTATTAGTCGTTATGCTGTTGCTTGTGGCGGTCATGACCCTGTATTCGGCCGCCGTTGCAACGGCCGCCGATGGATCGATGTACTACACGAAGTCCGCGGTAGAGTTTCGCGACGGCATGAGGAAACTCTGGACCGACCACGTCGTCTACACCCACGACTACATCGTCAGCGCACTGGCCGATCTTCCCGACGCAGGGGCGATCGCCGAGCGGCTGTTGAAGAACCAGGATGAGATCGGGAACGCCATTGCCCCGTATTATGGGGACGCCGCCGGCAAGAAGCTGACGGCTCTGCTGAGGGCCCACATCGCGATCGCCGCGGAGGTCGTCGCCGCTGCGAAATCGGGCGATAAGGCAGCGTTGGAGAAGGCGCAGAAAAAGTGGACGGGCAACGCCGAGGAAATCGCGGCCTTCCTGGCCGGGGCAAATCCCAACTGGTCCTACGACACTCTGAACGCCGCTCTTCAGAAGCATCTTAGTCTGACGACCGACGATGTAACGGCCAGACTGGGTAAGGATTGGGTGAAAGACATGGCGGCATACGATATGGGCTATACCCACATGCTCGGCTTTTCCGATACGTTAGCGGACGGCATCATCACTCAGTTTCCGGATAAGTTCAAGTAGGATAGACCTGATCGGTGCGGGCCGCAGTTCTTCGCGGCCCGCACCACTCACGCGCGTGGTCTTGTGTCATACGAATCAACTGTAAAGGAAAGGAACCGCCGATGCTTGAAAAGATCGTGTCAAACAGCTATTACGACATCGCGGTGGACATCTCCAAGAACCGGACCCACTTGACCATCAAGGGGTATTGGGAGACGACGGAGCTTGTCCCGAATTTCATGGCGGACGTTAATGCGGCCGCCGAAAAGATGAAACCGGGCTTTACCGTCCTTGCCAATCTCACCCGGATGAAGCCGCCCCCGGCCGCGGTGTGTGCCATGTATAAACAGGCCCAGGCGCTCCTCGTGAGTTGTGGCCTTGAGTGTACGGCGGAGATCATTGACGATCTTTCGCTGGAAAAGACGCTGAACGACTACGACTGCCAGTCGAAAATTAAGAAAGAGATATTCGTCAACGCGGTCGATGCCGAGGCGTGGCTCGACAGTCTCAAGAAGTAGCGGGTCAAAGCCCGTTTCCTCCCGCATCCGCGTGAGGATACGCGCAGCCGATCATCGTCCGGATCGTCTGCGTCCGTAATCGATAAAAGCTCTGTGGGCTCGATCGGCTCCAACGTGAGCGTTGCGCCGATCAAGCCCACATCCGCGAAAAGGGCCTACTCATCGAAGTGGTCCCTTTTTTTTATGTCGCCTCTCGGTCTGTCGCGCGTGCGGTGGGGATAGCAGATCCGGTCGGCATGGAGCGGAGAGTAAGACGAAGCCGTCATAAGATATCTTGAATATTTTCTACTCTTTCGGTATTCTATTATATACTTTTGCGCATTTATTGGGTATATTTAGACCATCAGGAAATTCGACTCCTTCCCCTTAACAGTGCCCACCACGATAAACGGATCGTCCACGAGTGCGGAAGGAGGCGCGGTGCTGCCGGCGCGCGAAAAACGACGGCGTGGCCAGATCGGAGACTTACGTTCCAGATGAACATAAAGAGACACGTCATGGAAAGGCGACATGCATAAGATTCTGATCGTTGAAGATGAAGCCGCGGCGGCGATGCATTTGCGAAAATATCTCGAAAGCGCGGGTTACGCCGTTGTTGGACAGGCCTTTACCGGGGCCCAAGCCGTTGAACGGGCCCGGTCTTTGAGTCCCGAATTGGTACTGATGGATATCGTGCTGCAGGGGGATATGAACGGCATCGAGGCCTCCGAAATAATCAAATCGGAGCTGAACGTTCCGATACTGTTCATCTCGGCCTACAGCGACGACAGCATCGTGAAACAGGCCAAGTCGGTAAATCCCTACGGATATATCCTAAAACCGTTCCAGGAAAACCAGATCAAGGTGGCGTTGGAGGTGGCGTTTGAAAAAATCGCCTCCGACCGGCAGCTCTATGAATCCCGGGAAAAATATCATCAAATGGTTCAGAGCACCCATGAGGGTATGCTGGTTATACAGGATGATCTTATCGCATCGGCCAATCGTACCGCCATCGAAGTTTTGGGGTACCGCCCAGAGGAGATCATCTCGCGGCCGTTTTTGAATTTCTTTCATCCCGACGAACGTGAAGCGGTGCATGACGGTTATCTGAGGCGGCTGGACGGGCAAACGACCGGGGTCTATGCTTGTCGAGTAACCGACGCGAAAGGAGACGTAAAGTGGCTTGAGATCAACTTCATAGCCATGCATTGGGAGGGAAGGCCGGCCGTCCTGTGCCTCCTGGCCGACGTAACCGGCCGTAAGCTGGCCCAGGAGGAATCGAACAAGTATAGGAGCCATCTCGAGAAGCTGGTCGAGGAGCGCACGGGGATGCTCGTAAAGGCATCGGATAAGCTTCAGAAAGAAATCGAGACCCGCAGATTGTCCGAGGATGCGATCGACGAGTCAGCACAGAAGTGGCGCGCCCTCTTTGAATATTCCAGCGACGTCGTCTATCTCACTTCTCACGACGGACGCTTCGTCGAAATAAATGCGGCGGGGGAGAACCTGCTCGGCTACACGAGGGCGGATCTCTTAGACTTACATCTCGGGGATATTTGTAAGAACCGGAATGACGGCAAAAAATTTCAGAAAGAGATTGAGCAAAAGGGATTCGTGGAAGATTACCGGCTGATCTTCAAGAAGAGAAACGGGTCTTCAATATCGTGCCTGGTCACATCTCAGTCGATACGAGACGGCGCAGGAAACATCAAGGCGTACCAGGGAATAATAAAGGAAGACTACGAGGGAAAGGCTAAAACCGGGCCGGCCAAGGCAATCCATGCTCCTTCCGTCGTTGAGGAGATGCGAGGGGAAATAGAAGACAGCCACAGCTTTCAAAACATCATCAGCAGAAACCCCAAGGTCAGAGGAATCTTTACTCTGCTTCCGCAAATAGCCGAAAGCGACAGCACCGTTCTCATCGAAGGGAGGAGCGGCACGGGCAAGGAGCTCTTCGCGCGGGCGATACATAATCTTTCCAAGAGGAAGCACGGTCCTTTTGTGGCGATAAACTGCGCCGCGCTCCCCGAAAATCTTCTCGAATCGGAGCTGTTCGGGTATGTGAAGGGGGCCTTTACGAACGCCGTGAACGACAAGCCCGGCCGCTTTGCCCTCGCCGACGGTGGCACCATCCTCCTGGATGAAATCGGAGAGCTGAGCCCGCTTCTACAGGTCAAGCTGCTTCGGGTAATTCAGGAAAAAGAGCTTGAGCCGCTGGGAGGTGTGAAGCCCGTCAAGGTGGACGTGCGGATCGTATCGTCTACGAATCGCACCATCTCAGAAGAAGTGCGCAAGGGCAATTTTCGCGAAGACCTCTTTTTTCGCCTCAACGTCGTAAGAATAGATCTTCCCGAGCTCAAGGACAGGAGAGAGGACATACCGCTCCTGGTCGATCATCTCCTCAGGAAAATAGCGGTGAAAATCGGGAGGGAAAGCCTGGGCGTGTCGGATGATGCGGCCGAATTTTTGATGAAGTACGATTACCCCGGCAATGTGCGTGAGCTGGAAAATATTATCGAAAGCGCGGCGGTCCTGGCGGAGGGAAACACCCTTACACTGGAGAATATCGTCAATAAGTTGTTCTTGGGCACGCTAAAGAGCCCGGCCGGTGAACGGGTCATGATCAGGGATGTCGTGACGGACGCGGAAAAGAAGCTGATTGAGGAAACGCTGAATCGCTATCAGGGAGACCGTGGCAAGACCGCGGACACACTCAATTTGGATCGGTCGACGCTCTGGAGAAAAATGAAGAAGTACGGTCTGTTGTGAAGTGCGCGCGCGAGTACCGCGCACGTACGCCGGCCCCGCCTTCACTATTTGTCGTGCTCTGAGTGGTTGGCCGCGTGAGCTTCCATCCCGAAGCTCATCGTGACCTTTGTCCCTTCCGAACGGGCGAAATCCACCTTTCCCGAAAGCTGTCCCTCGATGAGGTTCGTCACGAGCCTGAGCCCGAGGGTGTCGGTCGTCTCGATGTCAAACCCGTCGGGGAAGCCGACCCCGTCGTCCGCCACCGAGATCGATATCGTATTCCCCGTCGTCCCGACCGAAATGCGGATGGAGCCGCCGTTCTTGCCGTTAAAGGCGTATTTGAAGGCGTTGGTAACAATCTCGTTGACGGCCAGCGCGCAGGGGATGGCCTGGTTTATCGACAGGAATGCGTCGTCGCCCTCCACCGAGTGGACGATACCGCGTGCGGGGGCGTCGTAGATCGACGAAAGACGACCCGTCAGCTCCCGGATGTTCTTCTTGACGTCAATCCGGTCGAGCTGCCGGCTGCCGTAGAGCTGGGAGTGTATGAGCGCCATGGCGTGGATGCGTGACTCGGCGTCATGCAGCATATCGGCCGCCTCACCGGTCTTGGCGCCCATCCCGGCCATGGACAGCAGGCTCGAGCATATCGGACCGTGACCGAGCGGCAAGCCCTGATGGCTGGAGAATCAGGCGTCGGAGCTTGGACACCGGTATTCTCTCATGAGCCTGGCCTACTTTGACCATGCCGCGGCAACCGGGGTTGACCCCCGGGTGCTGGAGGCGATGCTGCCCTATTTCACGCCCGAGTTCGGCAATCCCCAGAGTCTTTACGGCTCCGGTCCCCGGGCCAAGGAGGCGCTTGACCGCAGCCGGGCGCAGGTCGCACAATTGATCGATGCCCGGCCGGAGGAAGTCATCTTCACGGCCGACGGCACCGAGAGCAACAACCTCGCGCTCAAGGGAATCGCGTCGGCGCTCCGGGACAAGGGCCGGCACATCATCGTCTCGTCAATCGAACACGTTTCGATTCTCAATCCGGCCCGCAGTCTGGGCCGCGACGGATTTCAGATCACGTTCCTGCCCGTGGATCGCGCCGGTCTGGTTGACCCGGCAGCGGTCAAGGCCAGTCTCAGGCCGGACACAGTTCTCATGTCCGTGATGGCGGCGAACAGCGAAGTGGGCACGATTCAGCCCATCGCGGAGATCGGTCGGGATCGCCCGCGCGGCCGGGGTCGCATTCCACACCGATGCCGTGGCCGCGACCGGGATGATGCCGCTGAATGTGCGCGCGATGAACGTTGATGCCCTGACCCTTGCTGCGCCCGACGTTCTACGGCCCGAAAGGCGCGGCGGCGCTCTATGTCCGCAAGGGCATTGCGGCTGCTGGCCGCAGATGGAGGGCGGCAATCAGGAGAACAACCGCCGGTCGGGCAGCGAGAACGTGCCCGCAATTGTCGGCATGGGCAAGGCGGCTGAGCTGGCGCGGCGCTGAACTTGAACCACGGAATGCGGCGATCTTCTCCTGCGCGACCGACTGATAACGGAACTGCCGGAGCGCATCGAGCACGTCTATCTCACCGGCCATCCCGTGCAGCGCCTGCCCGGACAGGTGAGTTTCTGCATCGAGTTCGTCGAAGGCGAAGGGATGCTGCTCTTTCTGGACGATGAGGGAATCGCGTCGCGTCGGGTTCGGCCTGCACGTCGAAGACGCTGAAGGCATCCCACGTGCTGCTGGCAATGGGTTGGACCACGCGCTGGCCCAGGGGTCGCTGATGCTGACCCTGGGCAACGGAAAATACCGAGAGCGACGTCAATCTGCTGCTGGACAAGCTGCCGGCGATCGTCCAGCGCCTGCGCGAGATGTCGCCGCTTTACGCGAAGTACCAGAAGGATCCGGCCGCCTATCAGGCGCGTCTGATACAAGAGAAGGAGTGAATGTATAGCGAAAAAGTGATGGACCACTTCCGCAATCCCGCGGAACGTGGGCGAAATCGAGAACGCGGACGGAATCGGGGAGGTTGGCAACCCGGTCTGCGGCGACATGATGACATTCTACATCAAGGTCAAGGACAACCGGCTGGAGGACGTGAAGTTCAAGACCTTCGGTTGCGGGGCGGCCATCGCCGTCTCCAGCATGGTGAGCGAGATGGCCATGGGCAAGACTCGAGGAAGCGCTGAAGATCACCAACGCCGATGGTGGCCAAGGAGCTGGGGGGCTTGCCGCCGAACAAGTTGCATTGCTCCAACCTGGGCGCCGAGGCCCTGCACAAGGCGATCGAAGACTATCAGGCAAGAGGAAAGCACCATGAGGACCGAGAATGCGAAGAGCGCCCTCTGCCGCTGCCCGTATTGCGACGCACCGCGTCGCCCGCGATGCCTTCGATCTGCACGCCCGTGCCGGGTGAAGCTCGTTGCCTGCGAGCGTGCGGCAAGCCGCGTCGCCGAGGATACCCGGCGCAGTACCGGACTGCGGGGACGGAAATCGGCCGGCCGCAAACCGTCTGAAGCACGGACTTGACACGGGGCCGAAAATCCTGTACTTATTGCACTAGGATATGACAACCAGTTCAAAGGAGGAAGAGTAATGGATAAGTGGCGATGCCTTGTCTGCGGATACATCTACGACCCGGAGACCGGGGCGACCCGGATAATGGCGTTGATCCGGGTACGCCGTTCGAGGAACTGCCGGGGAATGGGTTTGCCCGGAGTGCGGCGCGCCCAAGGACCAGTTCGAGAAGGTTGACTGAAAGGAGGAGACTCATGCCGACCCGAAAGAAGAAAAGCCTGCCGCCCGACCCGCGGAAGAGCCGGCCCCGCAGCCAGGAAGACAGCGGTTTACGTCTGCGCAGACTGCGGTACCGAGATAACATTGACCAAAGGCGCCGGAATCGGCTTCACTCGACTGGTCTGCTGTGACCGGGAGGGATGAAACCGAAGATGGGCGCTGAGAAAAGAGAAACAGGAAGTTTGGAGTCGTCCCTCATTGAAGCTAGACCGGCCAGATTCGGCCTTACATCATCTCTTAGATGAAATGAGCTCCTTACGAGGGCGACTGCCTCTTTTTGTTTGACGCTGACCCGCGCACCAGGACGGTGAACGCGGACCGGGAGAATCTTCCCGCCCTGGTGTGCGGTTCGCGTCCAGAACCGGAAGCGAGGTGGATATGCCGATGACGAAGGTAAAGGGTGAGAAGCGACCCAAGAAAGTCACGCTCTATGCACTTCGACGTGCGGGTGGTCCCGGCGCACCAAGGAATTCTCAGCCACAGCAAGGTGGAATACGAGTTCTGCGATGTGGACGAACTCACCGGTGAGGAGAAAAGAAGGTCATGGCTAAGGTAACGAAGCTCAATCCCGGCGGCTCTTACCCGACGATTCTCATCGGCGACAACGTCGTGGTTGGCTTCGACGAGGACCGCAGATCACCCCGGCTGCTTGGCCTATGAGCGATAGCCAGTTCAGCCCGGAGGTTGTCGCCCTCCACGAACGGCTGAACCGGGAGGCCGAGGCAGGCGGCTATCATCTGAACCCGGACCGGAACCTGACCCTGGGTCTGGTCGCGGGCCTGCTCAAGAACGAACGGAGATACGGCTACCCGATGTGTCCGTGCCGGCTGGCGTTCGGGGAGAAAGACGAAGGACCTGGACATGATCTGTCCCTGCGACTACCGCGACCCGACGTCGTCGAGTTCGGCGCGTGCTACTGCGGGCTGTACGTGAGCAAGACCCTGATGGACGGGCAAGATCCAGCCCCAGGTCGTGCCCGAACGCCGCCCGAAAGAGTATGTCCTCCAGGGCTTCCTGCCTGCGACCCGAGAGGTCGGCGGAGCCCGGTCAAGACCGGGTTGCCGGTCTGGCGCTGCCGGGTGTGCGGTTACCTCTGCGCCCGCGAGAACCCGCCCGAAGTCTGCCCGGTTTGCAAGGCCAGGAAGGATCGCTTCGAACCCTTTGTCTGGTCGCTGTAGCGACGGCAAACGGAGGGACAAGTCGTGACAAGTAACGTGATGATCATCGCAACCGTCAGCTCGATGATTGCCTACTGGATCACGGCCCTGTTCATTCTCTACCAGATTCGTAATATGAGCGTCGCGCGCAACGTCGAGGTGACGATGCGCATGTTCGAGTGGGCCGAGTCAGCCCGCATGCGCGAGGCGATCCGCTGGGTGGAAATCGAAGTTCGACGCCGAGAGCTTCCTCAAACAACCCGAGAACGAACGCAGCGACTTCCCGGGTGTGGCGATTGCCTTCTTCGAGCAGGCCGGAATCATGGTTCAGAAGAGGTTCGTCAACGAGGACGTCGTACTCGACCACCTTTCGTTGCAGACCGTCACGACCTGGCGCAAGCTGCAGCCGCTAATCCACCACCTGCGGAGACAGATGGGCGACGAGCGGGTCGGCGAGCACTACGAGTACCTGTATCAGCGCGCACTGGCCTATGAGGCCGATTACCACCGGAAGAGACCCTGAGCGCTGAGGAGGATGCGTGATTGTTGACGTCAGTGTCGTCCCGATCGGAACCGGCGGCGCGAGCGTCAGTCGCTTCGTCCGGGCGGCTCTGGAGGTGGTCCGGAAGAGCGGTCTCAGGTACCGGATTGGTCCGATGGGTACGTCGCTCGAAGGCGACTGGGACGCGATCTTCGCCACCATCCGTCAGATGCACGAAGTCTGCATCAAACTCGGGGCGGTGCGCCTGCTGACGACGGTCAAGATTGACGACCGGCGCGATAAGTCCCAGACGATGCAGGACAAACTCGATCGCGTGCAGTGCTGAAGCCGACCGGAGCAGGCCGCGCGGAACCGTACCTGCTGCACTGACACGGGACAGGACGAATCCCGACGTCCAGCCCCAATGATCGGCTATTAGGGATCAGGATTCAGACCCCGGGGTTCTCCTCAAGATTCCTCTTGCCAATTCCGCGAAATTCGCTATCATGTAGGCGATGCGCAGTCGTTTGATCAAAGAAGAAATCACTTATACCGGCGCCCAACTTGCATCCCTGTTCGCGCTCGATACTTTCGGTGTAGCCGGCGATTCGATTATCGCCTTCATCGGACCGAGCGACGTGCCGCTCGGTGAGATCGTGGACATTGATGACCAGAAGGCGGGCCGGCGTTTGCACTCGCCGCGGATGCTGCACTTCATTGCCGAGCATTTCGAGTGGGATCTGGAGAAGACCATCCTCCGGCAGTACCTCCTGATTGACATGCTCAAGGACCTGCTGAATGAGAAAATCGGGCGGCCGGTCATCCGGCGCCAGGGCAACGATCTGTTCGACGGCGAATACATCCTGACCATCGGTACCGCAACCGCGTCGCCGGTTTCCTGCCTGTTCCACGTCGGGATTAACGTGGTCGCGCCTGAAGACCCGGTCGGCAAGGCCAAGGGGTTCAGCAACTACAACCTCGACCCGCTGCTCCTCGCCCCGGAAATCCTCGAACGCTACACCAAGGAAATCGAGCGTATTGCCCTAACCCGGTGCAAGGTTCGCTGGGTCGAGTAGGTCGGAGGAAGTCAGGATGTCGGCAAGTCCGAAAGTCGGAACGACCTTCGGACTTTGAGACTTGGTGACTTGTTGACTCCCTGATGCGGTAGTCATCCGCCGCTATTTCCTGGCCGGGCTGGTTTCACTCCTGCCGCTCGGCATCACCGATCATTCGTAATCTACGTGCTCGTGAATACGTTCGGGCCGATTTTCGGCGGGCCTGCGCTTCCTGCCGGTCCTGCGCTACCTGCCCCATGTCGTCCTGACGCTGGCCGGATTCGTCGTGCTCCTGCTGGTACTTTTCATCGGCTGGCTGGCGACCGGCGCTTCGGGGCTGGCTCCTCGCGTCAGAGAACTTCTTCAGCCGCCTGCCGCTGATTCGCGGGGTCTATGGCACCGCCCGGCAGTTGACCGATGCCGTGCTGGTGGACCGCAGTTCACTCAAGCGCGTGGTCCTGCTCGAATATCCGCGCCGGGACGTCTACTCGCTCGCTTTCCTGATGTCCGAGTGTCCGATAGAGATCAATGGCAAGGAATGCCACACGGTCTTC
>CAWBYW010000013.1:0-224676 GCA_963792965.1 uncultured delta proteobacterium
TGTCCGCGGGCGCGCACCTGGCGTCCAAGGGACTCAAGGTGCTGGTGCTCGAGCAGCACCACAAGGTGGGCGGGTGCGCCACGAACTTCAGGAGGGGGGCGTTCGTCTTCGAGACGTCTCTCCACGAGATGAACGGGGGCGGGCCGATCGACTCGCCGGGGACCTACGCGCTGCTGAAGTCGTGCGGCGTCTACGACAAGCTTGCCGACAAGCTCTACCGCCTCCCCGAATTCTACCGCTCGGTCTACCCGGGTGGCTTAGACGTGACGGTGCCGGCCGATTGGAAAGGCTGGGACAGTGCGCTGAAGGCGAAATGGCCCGAGGAGTCGGCAAACATCGACAATTACCACGCGCTCTGCACCCGGACATTTGCCGACGCCATCCGGGTGCTGGATCTTTTCCGCTACTTCGGCGTGAAGGCCTTCCTCACCACAATGATGGTCCCGATAAAGGAGAAGGACCTCTACAAGTGGAACGGGAAATCGACCAAGGAGCTGATGGACGCGTACTTCAAGAGCGACGACATCAAGGCGGTCGTCTCCCAGCTCTGGGTCTACTACGGCCCGCCGACCCCGAACCTGGCGGCGCTGGAAATGCTGACGGCGACCTATTCGTACCTGACCGAGGGGGCGTGGCACGTGCGGGGGACGTCGCAGGCGATGTCTGACGCATACGCCGACCGGATCAGGGAGCTCGGGGGGAAGGTGATGACCGGGACGCTCGTGACGAAGATCATCATGGAAAAGGGACTTGCCCGGGGCGTGGAGACGGAGTTCGGCCAAAAGTACACCGCGCGCTACATCGTCGCCAATACCGACCCGTACCAGCTCGTCTTCAAGCTGATCGGCCAAGAGAACTTCCCCAAGAAATACGTCGAGAAGATCAAGGGGATCAAGCCGGCGAATTCGCTCTTCGGCGTCTACCTCGGGCTGAACATCGACCTCAAGAAGCGCGGATACAAAGACACCGAGATCTTCATGAACAGCACCAAGGACAGCACGGTGATGTACAACAACATGGTGAGCGGGAACTTCAAGGAAGGGGGGTCGAGCATCACGATCTACTCCAACTACGGCGACCCGATCTACGCGCCACCCGGAAAATCGGTCGTGGTGCTCCACTCCTACTGCGACTATGACGTCTGGCCGAAGGACCCGGACGAGTATAAGAAGATGAAGGACGAGAAGGCAAAGGAGCTCATCGGGCTTGGCCTCCGCGATCATCCCGGAGATCACGGACCCCAAGAACATCGAGGTCATGGAGGTCATCACGCCGGTAGCGCTTGAGGAATTCACCATGAACTACCGGGGCGACGTTTACGGCCCCGCCGCAACGCCGGACCAGTTCCTGATGCTCAGCCCGGCAACGCCCATCGACAACGTCTTTATCGCCAGCAACTGGATCCAGCACGGGATGGGGCCGGCCCACCTCAACGGGTACAAGGCCGCCCGGCTGATCCTTGACCGGGAGGGGATCAAGTAGAGGGGGAAGGCGAGATCGGCCGGTAAATTGTGCCGACACAAAAGGGGAAGACGGCGTTGGGGCGTCACTTCCCCTTTTTCTTTTCCTTCTTCACTTTCGGCGGGAGCGATTTGGCAAACTCATAGGAGCGGGCAAGCCAGGCGGCAAACTCGCGTGGGTCTGCCGCGAACGGCTCTGGGACCGCGACGTATTCCCGCATGGGACGTCCCTCCATCGGCTCAAAGGGGACGACCTCGTCGGACAGCCCGCTGGATCTCTTCCTTGTCCGAGGCCGAGAGGCGCAGGATGATGACGTCCTGCCACACCCCGGCGAACATGTTGTTGTTCACGAAATAAGCGGGCGTGCCGAACATGCGCCGCTTGTCAACGGCAAAGCCCTTGAGCGCCTCCTCCAAGAGATCGCACATCTCGGGCGAGACTTTCTTCCACTTCATCTTCACCTCCTCTGTGACGGCCCGTGGGCGGGCCTATGCCTTCATCCCGAAGAGAAACCTGAATATCCCGAAGCGACGGACGAGACCCTCGTAGAGCGCCATGATCACCACAAAAGACGACGCCGCAAGGACGATATACTTGACCGGCACGGGCACGGCCCAGCCGACGAGGAAGAAGGCGATGATCACGATGACCGACTGGTGCAGGATGTAGAACGGCAAGACGGCCGGGTTCGTGTATACGAGGGCCCGGTTTGAGAAATCAAGATGCCGGCGGGCAAAACCCATGATCGCGGTAAGCCAGCACCAGGAGTTGAGGGCGCGCAGCGCGGACTCAACGAGCCAGCCCGCGGGGGGGATAAGCCGGGCAAGGGCCCCGGTCTCCGAGAGGAGAAGCATAACCGATGCGGTCGCGCCGCCCAGGGCCAGCGCGGCCCCGCGGAAATCCTCAAGGGTCCGGGCCGAGCCGGTCGTCCGTCGCGATGATGAACCCGATGACAAAAAAGACGAGATAGGTAAGGGGGCTCCACCCTCCGAAGTCCCGGATACCGACCGTGCCGCGATGGGCGTTGACGAAAAGCTCCATGCACAGAAGGGGTAAGACGAAAAGGAATATCCCGCCCGGCTTTGCGCAGAGGGCGGTCGCGCGCCCGAGGAGGCCGCGTATCCACTCCCGTCGTGCGAAAATAAAGAGCGGGAGGGTGACGAGCGAGAAGATGAAGAGGACCTCGAGGTACCAGAGGTGCAGCCCCATCCAGGCGAAGTTGCCCCCGAAGGCGTAGAAGCCGTCGAAGTAGTGGGGGAAAAAGGCGAAGAAGGAGCCGACGAACCGGCCGTGGCTGACGCGCTCGATATAGACCTGGGGCGGGACCAGGACGAAGATCCCGAAGACGAGCGGGACCACGAGGCGGAAGAAGCGCTCCCTGATATATCCCGACGCCGTGCGGTGGCCCAGGGCGTAAAAGGCGCTGAGCCCGGACAGGATAAAAAAGAGCGGCATGATCCACTGGGCCGGTAAAGCCCACGAAGACGGTCAGGGGATGGCTAAGCACGAGGTTCTTGACGTGCCAGTCCTCGTAGTCGAAAAACCGGGCCGTGTGGAAGAGAAAGATCGTCGCCATCGCCAGCGTCCTGAGCCAGTCCACCCAGTAGAGCCGCCCGGACGGGGCGGGGCGACTGTGGATCTCTTCGGGAGTACTCATGGCTCTTCCGTGATTCCGTTTGATGAGAGGACCCTCTATTTTCAGGAAACAATTCCCCGGATCGTTTACCGCAAAAAGCACGTGCCGGCGAGCCGCGCCTCAGTGGGGTCCGGGGCTTTCGGCGGTCATGAAGGCCAGCGGGTACCTGACGGTGCCTGACACCCCATCGAGCGCGCCGGGGACCAGCTCCATGACCATGAACGCGTCCTGGGGGACGACGGGAAAGGGCGCCGAGATCCCCTTCGTGCGCGCGGCCACGAACCCGAACCGGGGGTAGTAGGCGGGGTGGCCCAGCACGACCACGATCGTGTGCCCGAGGCGGCGGCTCACGTCCAACCCCCGCCGGATCAGGAGAGACCCGACGCCGAGCCGCTGGAACTCCGGGAGGACCGCCACGGGGGCAAGCGCCAGCGCCGGCACATCTCCCTTCCCCGTCTCAATGGTGATAGGGGAGAAGAGGGCATGGCCGACAACGCTGTCGCCAATCGTCGCCACAAGCGACAGCTCACCGATGAAACCGGGGGAGTGCCTGATCTCGTCCACCAGCCGTGGCTCAAGCTCGCTGCCGAAGGCCGTGCGGTGGAGGCGGGATATGGCCTCGCGGTCCTCGGGCCGCTCGGGGCCGATCGTGATGGTCAGCTTGGACTTTTTCAATTCCTTGCTTCCCCTCGCGTGCGTGCCGGGACCGTTCTCCTTCATGATCCTGATCATCTCCGCGTTGAATCTGGGCGCCTCCTCGAAGGGCACGAAATGGGCCGAGCGCTCAAACCAGATGACCTCCTTTTTCGGGGCCTTCAATATTTTGACGTATTCATCAAAGAGGTTCGTCGATGCGAAGACGTCATATTTACCCATCATGAAGTAGACCGGCACGTCGATCTCGCGCGCCTGGGCCAGGAGGTCCACGCCAATCATGTCGCGGACCAGCGTCCGGGCGGAAAATTTCCTCCCTTTTGTATACTTGAAGTAATCAAGGATCGTATATTCAGGGGCCTCGAAAAAGTAGCGCTCGTATTTCCGGTAGCTCGACTCGCCGTAAAGCGACAGCCCGGATCTGATCGTCCATTTGCGCTTCGTCATGAAGTCGTCATACCAGTCGCCCTCAAGCGAAAGGTAGGAGGGCGGATCGCCCATCGCCGAAAGCTCGCGCACGGCCCTGTCGTTTTTCTGTTCTCTGGCCTTGTCCAGGGTGTAGTGGAACGAGATCAGCTCGCTGTCGACAACGTTGACGATCTGCCCCACGCCGACGACGGCCACAAGGAGCTGGGGATATCTCTTCGCGGTCAAGAGCGCCACGATGCTCCCCCACGAATGGCCGACGAGGTAGACCTTGTCCTGGGAAAACCGCGCGCGGAGGTAGTCGATGATCCCGCGCGTATAGTCGACGAATTTATCGATCGACATGGCGGAGCTCGGGATCGAGTCGGAATACGACTTGCCCGTGCCGGGCTGCTCCCAGTAGACGACTACGAAGTTGTCCTCAAGGGCCCGGTTGAAGTGGGAAAGGAGCGGCAGCTCCGGGGTGCCGGGGCCCCCGTGGAGGAAGAGCAGCACGGGGTTGTGGACATTCCTTCCGCGGATGACGACCCAGTTGTCGATCCCGTCGATGGTGACGGTCGTGATCTCGGCGATGCTGTCCGGGACGATCGATCCTTTGGCGTCCCTGATGGGGAGCGTCATGGCGCAGGAAGAGAGCAAAAGGAGAAGCATCGGGATAAGGAGGACCTGTCGGCGTCGGCCGCTTTTCCTCGGTGCTTTATCGACCATTTTCTTTCCCGATCGATCGCATCATCATTTCCCTATCTCGGCAAAGGCCCTCACCGGAAAGGAGGCGCCCCGGACGATCCTCAACGGTACGGCCGAAAAGAGAAAATCCTCGGCCGGGAGAGCCCCGAGGTTCGTGAGGTTCTCGACGATCAGGATGCCCGCGCGCAGGAGCCCCGTGTGGACGGGGCGCGAGGGATCGCCGGTGTCGTCCACGTTGACAAAATCGACCCCCACAAGCGTCGCCTTTGCCCGGATCAGCGCTTCCACAAGACCCTCGGAGAGAAACGGGGCGTTTTCCTTGTAGGCATCGGTCCCCCAGTGGCGGTCCCATCCCGGTCCGCACGAGCACCGCCCGGCCGGAAAGCGTGGCCGTATCCACGGAAAACGAAATGGCGCGGCCCTTGGATACGTCGGCGTCCAGGACGACGCCGGGCAGCCCCGCGACACGGTCAAGCCCGACGGCCGCCAGGTCTTCTCCCTCCCGAAAGCGGTGGAAGGGGGAGTCGAGATATGTCCCGACGTTGGTGACCATCTCTACCCTGCCGAGGTAAAACTCCGCCTTTCCCCCGTAGCGGGAACGGGATGCGTCGTGGTCGAGATGGGCGCCGATGACGGGCTCGGGGAGGCCGGGGTAGGCCCCCGTCCCGTTCTCGAGGACGTGGGAGAGCTCAACGAATCGTCTCATATCGATTCCTCCATCGATATCGCGCCGTCCCGACACGATCTTTCCCGTTCGTTTCGGGACGCGCCAGGCCGCCTATGTGATGTGGTGCCCTTCCCGAGCGGAGTGGCCGGGCTTGAGCCGCTCGACAACGGTCCCCTCCAGCACCCCCACGGCGTAGACGATGTCCTCAAAGAGCATGTCGGCCATGTCCCGGCTGAAGTTTTCCTTTACGACGATTCTCATGAGGGCGACATCCTGCGCGTTGGGGGGCAGTGTGTAGGCGGGGAGGATCCACCCCCGCTCACGGAGCTTGTGGGAGATGTCAAAGACGCTGTACGGGCTTTTCTTCTTGAGCGTCACCGTGACGATGGGGAGGTGGTTTGCGGTGTTGAGGACCTCAAACTTCCCGGTGTCGGCCAGCGCCTTGGCCAGGAAACGGGCGGTGGCGAGATCCTTCTGCGCGATCTGGGTATAGCCCTCGCGGCCGAGGCGCAGGAGGCTGTAGTATTGCGCGGGCACGAGCGCCCCCCCCTTGGAGAAATTGAGGGTATAGGTGGGCATCTCGTTGCCGAGGTAGTTGACGTAAAATATCAGGTCTTCCGGGAGGTCGGTCCGATCGCGAAAGATGAGCCAGCCGAGGCTCGGGTAGACCAGCCCGTACTTGTGCCCCGAGACGTTGATCGACTTAACGTGGGGGAGCCTGAAATCCCACACGAAATCGGGGTTGAGGAAGGGGACGACGAAGCCGCCGCTGGCCGCGTCGACGTGGATCGGGATGTCAAACCCCCGTGTCTCTTTGATCTCGGCCAGCATGTCGTTGATCTCCGCGATCGGATCGGATTCCCCGGTGAAGGTCGTGCCGAGGATCGCTCCGACGGCGATCGTATTTTCGTCGATACGCTCGGCGACGGCCTCGGGCGTGACGGTGAAGCGGTGCTTCTCCATCGGGATGACCCGCGGCTCCACGTCGAAATAGGTGGCGAACTTGTCCCAGCAGACGTGGGCGTCGGCGCCGAAGATGACATTGGGATGCTCGCACGGTTTACCGTCGCGGGCGCGGCGCTGTTTCCAGGTCCACTTGTGTGCCAACAGCCCGAGCATAACGGCCTCCGAGGAGCCGACGGTGGAGGTGCCGGCAAACTCGACGGCCTCGGGCGCGTTGTAGAGCCTGCCCAGCATGTTGACGACGCGCTCGTGGATTACCTCGGTTTTCTGATACTGGAAGTGGTCGATGAAGTTCTTGTTGAGGTTTTCCATGATGAGCTGATCCGCTTCGGGCTCCATCCAGGTCGTGACAAAACTCGCCAGGTTGAGGGAAGGGTTTCCGTCGAGGTGGAGCTCATCGTGCACGAGCTGATAGGCGGCCCGGGCGGGCATCCCCGTTTCGGGGATCTTGAAGCGGGGAACGCTCTCCTTGAAGTACCGGGTGCTGTAGGTCGCGGCGTGATCCATGTGAGACTGATCGAGTCGCTCCGTCTCAATCTTTTTGGATATCATAAGATACTCCTCGTGCTCAGGCCCGGACGCGCGCCCCCGGACCGGCGCAAGCCCTACGGCGCGCTTTCCAACTGCGAGCGGGTGGCCGGGTCATCTTCGCCTATTCCGTGTAGATGAGCGGCTTCACGATCTCGACGAGCCGGATATCGAAGGTGAGGTCCTCGCCCGCGAGGGGGTGGTTTGCGTCAAGCGTCACGGCATCGTCGTTGATTTCGGTCACGGTGACGACGATGGATTGATCATCCTCGAGCATTACCTGCAGCTGCTGATCGACCTCAAGCTCCATATCCTCGGGGAACTCCTCCCGGTTTACCACCACCACCATCTCGTCGTGGTAGGGACCGTAGGCCTCTCCCGAGGGGATGGTAACGGTCTTTTCGTCTTCGGGCTCCATGCCGATAACGGCTTCTTCCATACCCGGGATGACCTCGTGCTTGCCCACAGTGAACTCAAGGGGGTCGCCTTCCAGTGAGGTGTCGAACAGGGTCCCGTCGTCGAGCTTCCCGGTAAAGTGTATCCTGACGGTATCCCCGTCTTTTACCTGATTCATGATGCGCTCCTTCGTGTGGGCGGTCATCGTCCACGTCGTGCGTGCAGAGAAAGAAATCCCCCTCCGTGTGGTGGCTACGGACGAGCACCTCAGACATGGGGGGGGGACGATATCATTACGACAGAGATGTTTATTGAGAGGGTGACGTGGTCACCCTCTCAATAAAAGGGAGATTAGTATCTCCGATATCCGCCGCCGCCCCCTCCGGGCCTCGGGCCGCTCTTGGGCGGGCGAGCTTCGTCGATGCGCATAGTGCGCCCGAGAAACTCGGTGCCGTTGAGCTCATCTTTGGCCCGCTGGGCTTCTTCGGGAGTTCCCATCTCGACGAAGCCGAAGCCCTTGCCCTCAATAATATTGACGTGCTTGACCTCTCCATATTCCGCGAAGAGCTCCTGCAACTGCTCGTTGGTCACGGAATAGGTAAGATTGCCGACGTACAACTTGCTGCCTTGCATGTTATCCTCCTTGAGATTACATCGCTTATCCTTGTGTTTAATAATGTCAGGCAAGAGGCGGCAAAACAACGGCACGTCCAGTGAAATACCTTACCTATCAGCACATTATCAAACAGAAGGGGCTACCAATAGATCAGGACGAGACAATAATACCGACTTTCGGAACCACCCCCTTTACCAAAACGTGAATCATATCTATATATCCTGGCGTCGGCACCTTACGGACGGCCGACGAATAACCAAGGGTTTACGAGATCGAACGATTGCCTCCGCTCCCGGACACGGGGGGCCTGCGCGACGGATGGTGGCGCTCGGCTTCCGACGCGAAAAGAGCCCGACACGGAAGGTGTGGTCCCGGGAAAAGCGATGCGGCAATCGGCTGGAAAAGTTAATCGTATCTATTTTGGAAAACCGTATAAGGGAGTAAAGGGACTTTCTTGGGCGTGAGGCGAAAATCGAAAGTCGAGAGACTGAGGTAGGGTCGGAAGTCTGGCAAAATCATCAACACTCGCAACGTAATGCTCAAAAAAGAGAAAAAACCCAATTCTTACGCCAAAGATTAATTTATTATAATATTTGGTTAAGAGAAGTCAACACTTTTTTTCTAAAAAAGAGGGTGAATAAGCTCCATCCGGGTGATGATATCACTCATCTTTTTGGCGCCGTATCGGGCCCCGCTTTAGGCGACCCGTCGTATTTTGTTTCAGCGGGCGCGATTTCCCGCAAAAAAAGCTTGACATGTATGTCTAGGAGGGATAAAAAGATACCAACTGGTTGGTATATTTTCGCCGCTCTGACGAGAACCGGGAGAGGGGAGGCGTGGTTGTCTGTGGGGTGCGAGAGTGGCCGCCAGTGTCTCTCCCTACGGTATATCTTCCCATCATTTTTCGTGGGGGACCATGTCGACAACGAAAGGCCAGGAGACCAAAAAGAAGATCGTAAGATCGGCCACCCGGCTCATCCATACCCGGGGGTATAAGAATACGTCGCTTGACGATGTCTTTGCCGATTCCGGCGTCAACAAGGGGAGCTTCTACTTCCATTTTTCGGGCAAAGATGAGCTCGTCCACGCGGTCATCGATCGTTTTATTGCCGCGATCGAGCGGCGGCTGGACCTCGTCTCCGAGATAGACGGGGCGGCCCTGGAAAAGATATCCATATATTTCGAGGGCATGGCGTCGATGCTGGAGCAATCCGGGTGCACGGGGGGCTGCCTCCTCGGGAACCTGACGCTTGAGGTTTCCGACTGGCACGAAGGGCTCAGGGATCATCTCTCGGTATGCTTCGACCGGATGAAAGGTCGCCTCACGGAGTTCATCGCCGAGGGGCAACGGTCGGGGGAAATCCGGACCGACCGATCGGCCGGGGAGCTTGCCGCGTTCATCATAGCCCTCATGGAGGGCGCGCTCATGGCTGCGCGCCTCAAGAAAGATGCCGCCGCCTTCAGGGAGCTCACCAGAGATGCGCTCGACTATTTGAGGGCCGGCACGCTGCACGCATGACCGGCAGCAAACTAAAACTCTATCGGAGGAGAAAAGATATGTCCCGCGATATCTATGTGAAACTTGCCCAGTATCTCGATATGGCGCCGATCGGCGCCCCCCTGACCGATGACCTCATCGCCATCCTCGAGACGCTCTATACCCCCGAGGAGGCCGAGCTTGCCGCAAAGCTTCCGTTTTTCAACGCCGATTTTCCCACCCTTGTCCAGACTACCGGGATGGCGGAGGAGTCGCTGAAAGATATGCTGGTGCGCATGACGAAGAAGGGCACGGTCTTCATGAGCGAAAAGGGGAAATTCCGGCTGCTGCCGTCGGTGGTGGGCTTTGCGGAGACCCCGTTCTGGCCGGGAAAGCGGACCGAGAAGACGGAGAAGCTCGCCCGCCACTGGACCGACTACTTCGACGAGGCCTTCGGAAAAGAGATCGGCGATCGAAAAACCCCGTCGGTGCGCGTGGTGCCGGTGGGCGAATCGATCGCCTCGGGGGCGACAGTCACCCCGAACGAGCAGATCGACGGGCTGCTCGATCAGATCGACTACTTCTCCGTCTCCCACTGCCCCTGCCGGCAGATGGCCGAATTTGCGGGCGAGCCCCACTGCGATCATTCCACCGAGAACTGCTTTCACTTCGGCTCGATGGCCAAATATACCGTCAGCGTCGGGATGGCGCGGGAAATCACCAAGGAAGAAGCCAAAAAGATGCTCGATGCCGCCCACGAGGAGGGGCTCGTCCACATGGCCGACAACTACGGCGGCAAGATCGCGACGCTTTGCTCCTGCTGCGGCGATTGCTGCATCTTCATGAGGACCCGGAAGAAAATCGGGTTCAAGAACGCCTTTGCCGACTCGAACTACGTTATGCAGGTCGACGCCGATACTTGCACGGGCTGCGCCACGTGCGAGGAGCGTTGTCCCGTCGGGGCGATCACGGTGGACGACGTATCGACGGTAGACACCGAAAAGTGCATCGGGTGCGGCGTCTGCTACCCGACCTGCCCTTCGGGGGCGATCTCGCTCGTTGATCGGCCCGACCGCAAGGAGATACTCGGCGTCAAGGAGTTCGTCGAGGCATTCATGAAGAAATAGAACAGACGCGAGTGGGTCGCCTTGCGCGGCCCTTCGGGTTACTTCTCTCGAAAAGTGAGAATCGGGCAACTGATGTTATAAGGCATCTTTAAAGGAGCACCGCGATGGAAGCGTGGAAGAAGACAAGCTGCGTCATGTGCGCCCAGAACTGCGGGCTGGAGGTACAGGTCGAAAATAACCGGATCGTGAAGGTGCGGGGAGACAAGGACAACCCCCGGAGCAAAGGGTACACCTGCCGAAAGGGGATGAACATCGCGCACCACCAGCACCACGCCCAGCGCCTGACGCATCCCTTAAAAAAGGTCGGCGATCGCTTTGAGCAGATCGGGTGGGATCAGGCGATCGGCGAGATCGCCGAAAAGCTCGCCGCGATACGGGACGCGCACGGGCCTCGCTCGTTTGCCTATATGGGAGGGGGCGGGCAGGGATGTCATTTCGAGGCGGCGTTCGGCCTGCGCCTGCTGCGGGGGTTAGGCTCGCGCTACCACTACAGCGCGCTGGCCCAGGAGCTGACGGGCAACTTCTGGGGCTGGGGCAGGGCGACCGGCAGGCAGTACCTGTTCGGCATCACCGACGATCTGGAGACCGACGTGCTCCTTGCGGTGGGGTGGAACGGCATGATGAGCCACCAGATACCGCGCGCACGGGTAGTGCTCCGCGAGATCGCAAAGAACCCGAATAAGCATCTCATCGTCATCGACCCGAGGAAAAGCGAGACGGCCGAGATCGCCGACATCCACCTTCCGATCCGCCCGGGGACCGACGCGCTCTTCTTCCGGGCGATGATCGCCATCATCCTGAAGGAAGGGTGGGCCAATAGGTCGTACATCGACGCCCACGTCACGGGCTTCAAAGAGGTCGAGCCCTGGTTCACGAATTTTGACGCGAGGGCGGCCGTAGATGTGTGCGAGCTTGATTACGACCAGGTCAAAGAGGTCTGCCGGCTGATGGCCACGGGGAAATCGTGTTGCCACCCCGACCTCGGGGTCTACATGAGCCGGCACAGCACCGCGACCACGTACCTTCTGATCATATTGCTTACCGCCTGCGGGCGGATCTGCATGAAGGGCGGCAACGTCATCCCCGGCCACGTGATGCCGATCGGCGCCCACTCCGACGAGCGCGACCCACGGACCTGGCGGACGGTCGAGACCGGCTTTCCGGCGCTGATGGGGACGTTTCCGCCCAACGTCATGCCCGAGGAGATCCTGAGCGACCACCCCGAGCGGCTGAGGGCGGTCATCTGCAGCCAGTCAAATCCGCTGCGCTCCTATGCCGACACCACGATGTACGAGAAGGCCTTCAAGCGCCTGGATCTCTTGGTCACCGTGGAGCTTGCCATGACCGAGACGGCGGCGCTCTCCCACTACGTGCTGCCGTCGCGCTCCGCCTACGAATCGTGGGACAGCTCGTTTTTCGCCTGGACGTTCCCCGAGATCTACTTCCAGATGCGCCGCCCCGTGGTGGAGCCCGAGGGGGAGGGGCTGGAGGCGGGACAGATCATGGTGATGCTGGCCGATCGACTCGGCATGATACCGGAGATACCGACCTCATTGAATGATGCGGCCACGAGCGGCGACCGGCTGAAATACGGCATGGAGCTGATGACGTTCGTCGGGGCGAACCCCGGCGTGGTGAAGAACCTGCCGTTTGTCCTGGCAAAGACCCTCGGACGGCAGCTCGGCTCGGCAAACCTCGCCGCGCTCTGGGGCATGCTGCAGGTCATGCCGCCCGACTTCGTCCAGTCCGCGGCCCGGGCCGGGTTCAAACCGGGGCCGACACTCGGCGAGGAGCTGTTCCAGGCCATCGTCGATCACCCCGAGGGACTCTGGGTGGGCAAGGTCGACCCGGACGATAATTTTTCCATGCTGCGCACCGAGGACGGCCGCGTCAACGTCCATATCCCGGAGATGGCAGACTGGATCGCGAGCATCACGCCGGAGGGCGAGAAGAGAGAGCTTGAAGAAAAGGAACAGGACTATCCCTTCATCCTCTTTGCCGGCCGACACATGGACATGAACGCCAATACGCTCATGCGCGACCCCTCCTGGAACGAGGGGAAGAGGGCGTGCACCGCGGCCATGCACCCGAGGGACGCCGAAAAGCTCGGACTCGCCGACGGACAGACGGTGCGGGTATCTACCGAAGCGGGCCGTGTCGAGGTGGAGCTTGAGATCAGTACGGCGACGCGCCCGGGCGTGGTGGTCATTCCCCACGGCTTCGGACTGGATTATAACGGCACGGTCTACGGCGCGAACGTGAACCGCCTGACCAAGAACACGAACCGCGATAGATTCGCCGCCACGCCGCTTCACCGGTACGTGCCCTGCCGGGTCGAGGCGGTGTAGCCGGCTACCTGATGAAGACGATGGATATCGGCCCATATACCTACGAGGAATTTTTGGAGCTTGCCCGAAAGTTTCACGGCTACCCCGCGCCCGGCCTGATCATCGGTGCCTACATGGTCGAGAGGGCGAAGACCTCTATCCCCGAGGGCACCCTCTATAACGCCGTCGCCGAGACGGGGTGGTGCCTGCCGGACGCCATCCAGATGCTGACGCCGTGCACCATCGGCAACGGCTGGATGATGGTCTTACCGCTCGGCCTCTACGCGGTGGGCCTCTACGACAAATACAGCGGCAGGGGCGTCCGCGTCTTCCTGGATCACGACGCCCTCGGGCCGTATCCGGAGATCAGGGCGTGGTATCTGAAGCTCAAGACAAAGGACCAACAGGACTCAGGGCGGCTCCTGGATGAGATACGGACGGCCGGGGACTCAATCTGCTCCGTCGCACAGGTAATGGTTCGCCCCGAATATATCGCCAAGCGCGAAAAGGGGCCCGTGGCCCTCTGCCCGGTCTGTCATCAGGCCTATCCGACCCGGGATGGGGCGATCTGCCGCTTCTGCCAGGGGGAGTCGCCCTACGAGAACGAGTTGGGGGATAGGCGTGTCCATACGTCCGGGCAAGGCGGCCCCGCGCTCACTGCCGTACCCGTCGCGGATGCCGTTGGACGGAGGGTGCTGCACGACATGACGCGCATCGTCCCCGGAGAGTCGAAGGGGGCCGAGTTCAGGAAGGGCCACCGGGTCGCCGCCGGGGACCTGTGCCGGTTGCAGCAGATGGGGAGGCGGAATATCTACACGGAGGACGCGGCGTCCCCCGGCGACGAATGGGTGCACGAGAATGATGCGGCATCCGCCTTCGGCGCGGCGATGGCCGGGGAAGGCGTCGAGGTGCTCGTCCCCCCGCGGGAGGGGAAGATCAACCTGACGGCCTCCCGCGATGGGCTCTTCGTCGTCGACGACGCGCGGATGGAACAGTTCAATCTGTTGCCGGACGTGATGGTCGCCTCCCGGCACGACTCTTCGGTCGTGAAGCGAGGCACGAACCTTGCCGGCACGCGGGCGATTCCCTTGTTTCTCTCGCGGGACATCTTCGGCAGGGCGCAGAGTCTGCTTTCCGACGGGCCGCTGTTCCGGGTGCTGCCAATCAAGCCGGCCGCCGTCGGCATCCTGGTCACCGGAAACGAGGTATATGAGGGGCTCATCAAAGATAAATTTGCCCCGATCATCTCGCGTAAGGTCAAGGGGTACGGCTGCTGCGTGTTGAAGACGATCATCGTGCCCGACGAGCGGCAGGCCGTGAAAGACGGCATCACCGATCTGACGGCCGCGGGGTGTGACCTCATCGTAACGACGGCGGGGCTGTCGGTCGATCCGGATGACGTTACCAGGCAGGGGATCATCGATGCCGGTGCCGCCGACATCCTCTACGGCGCCCCGGTTTTGCCGGGGGCCATGAGCCTCTTTGCCAGAAACGGGAAAGTGCGCGTCATCGGGGTGCCCGCGTGCGCCCTCTTCTTCAGGACGACCGCGTTTGACCTGCTCTTGCCGCGCGTGCTGGCGGGCGTCGAGATCACGCGCCGGGATCTGGCCAAGCTGGGACACGGCGGGCTCTGCCACGAATGCAGGGTCTGCACCTACCCGAAATGCGCCTTCGGAAAGTAAGGCCGACCGGAAAAGATACCAGACCGTTTCGTAAGACGACCCTGATGACGATGCACGGGACGTCGCCTCTCGATTTATAGGGGCCTCTCGGTCTGCCGGCTACCGCACGAATCCCTCTTTTGATTCCATCGCCTTGATCTTCGCCGTGATCTTCTCGTACCGTTTTCGGTCGATCGGATAAAACCAGAGCACAATGTTTGCCGCGATGAAGAAGAGGGCGGTGACGGGGCCGACGAGGATCTTGATGCCGAGCTGCGAGAGAGCGGGCTGATGAGCGATGAGGTTCGGAACGTATCCGAAGAGGTCCAGCATCGTGCCCACGATAAGCCCCGAGAGGGCAGTGCCCACCTTGACCACAAAGGTCCAGAGGGCGTAGAAGATTCCTTCCCGCCGCACTCCGCACTCAGAATAGTCGTACTCCACGGTGTCCGGAACGATCGACCAGGGCATGACGTAGTGGGTCGAAAAGCCGATCCCGGCAAAGACCATGATCACGTATGCGGCCTTTACGCCGAGAATATCCCCGACGAAGGAAAAGACGACGACCGACAACGCCGCAATCGACATCCCGATAATATAGGTGATGCGTTTTCCTATCTTCTCCGAGAGCTTTATTGTCAGCGGCACGAAGGCGACGGCGCTCACCAGCAATATGAGGAGGACGGGCGTGATGAGCCTTTCGTCCTGGTAGATGTACTTGAAATAGTAGATCATCGTCGCCATGACCACCGCCACACCGATGCTGTTGAGCATCCAGGTGATCAGGATGAGCAAAAAAGGCCTATTGGCGAGCGCGTCGCCGTAGGATGAAAGGATTCCCTGGTGTGGAAGCTCCGTCGGGAGGGGCTTCTCCCTGACGGTGAAGAAGGGGGCCAGGATCGCGATCACAATCAGCACCCCGATCACGATGCTCATCCCGAAATAACCGGTGTTTTTGCCTCCGAACAGTCCTATCAGTGGCACGGCCGCCCCCGCCCCGATCAGCGTCCCGGCCACCGAGAAGATCGTCCGGTACCCGTTGACGGACGTCCGCTCATCGAAGTCGCGCGTGAGCTCCGGGAGCAGCGCGTTGAACGGGATATTGGTGCACGGGTAGGCGGTGCAGAGCAGCATATACGACAACAGCGCCCAGACGAAGAGGGCGGCCTGGGACGAGAAGCCGGGGTTCCTGAACATGAGGGCAAAGGTGATGCCGAAGGGTATGGCGCCGAAGAGGAGCCACGGACGCCTCCTGCCCATCCGGGTGCGCGTGCGGTCGGAGAGATAGCCGATGGCGGGATCGATGATGGCGTCCCAGAATTTGCCGATCATCAGCGCGAGGCCGGCGAGTGTCGGCGACAGGCCGACGGTATCGGTCAGGAATATCAGAAGAAGGACGGTCGATACGGTGAAGAAGACGGAGCTCGAAAATTCTCCGGCGCCGTATCCCATCTTGACGGAAACGGGGAGTCTCGTGTGTGTGGTCATGGTATGTCCCTGTGGTTATGGGAGGGAGAGCGGACCTTTCCCTGCCTGTGCCGAGGCCCGGCGGCACCGACATCATAGCGAAACCAGGCGAAAAATCAAGCTAAAAAGGGTCGCGGGCCGCAGTCGAGATATCGTGCACGCCCGCTCGCGCGCTTTGGTCGACGTACACGGATTCTCGACCCTTACGCCGTCGGCGCCGTGGTCGGAACGTGGTGACCGGGGTGGGCGAAGAAGTGCCTGAAGATCGCCATCGCGATGACCCCCGTGATGATATTGGTCACCGCGATCCCCCCGATCATCCCCGGAATTCCCAACAGGACCATCCCGAAGTAGGCGAGCGGAAAGTAGAAGAAGACGACGCGCGACGCGTTGAGACCCGCCGAGATCAGGGGGCGCCCCATGGCGTTGAAGGTCCCCGAGATGAGCTGAAAGATCCCCTGCGTGGAGAGCCCCGCCGGCATGATCCAGAGGTAATACATGATATAGCGGATGACCGCTTCGTCGTCGGAGAAGAGCCGGGCGATCGGGCGCGCAAAGACGATGAAGACCGATCCAGCACACCATGCCCCACCAAAAGGTAAAGAGAGCTGCTTTTCCTCTGGGCGTCGCGGACCCGGGTAAACGCCGCGGCCCCCCAGTTCTGTCCCACGAAGGGGACCAGTGCCGTCGAGAGGCCGACGATAAGGATGAAGGCAAACATCTCCACACGGAGCCCCGCCCCCACCGCCGCCACACCCTCCGGACCGAACCGGGAGGCGAGCCACGTTACAAACGCCATCGAGAAGGGAAAGAGGAGGTTGGTGGCGGTCGCGGGTATGCCGATCCTGAGAATCTCTCCCCAGGAACGCCTGATCACGCCCAGCGAGAGGCCCGAAAAATCGATCATCTTCAAGCGATACTGGAGGATCAGGAGCGTAAGCACGAGGGTAAGTATCTTCGGAGGTGACCGTCGCCGTCGCCGCGCCCAGAAGCTCGAGCCGTGGAAACCCGAACAGCCCGTAGATCAGGATCGGGTCGAGGATCACGTTAACGATGGCGCCCGACCACCATGATCAGGCCGGGGTTCTTTGTATCCCCCGTCGCCCGGATGGAGCTTGAGGCAGCCATCGGGACGATGATAAAGGGACCCCGATATACCACAGGACAATGAAGCGCTTGATGAGGGAGAGCATCACCGGCGTCGCCCCAAGGGCGGTGAAGAGGGGATCGATCGTAAACAGCCCCGACGACGGTGAAGAGGATGCCGATCGAGTAACCCCAACAGGAGGCTCGCCGTGGTCAGACGCTTCACCTTCTCCCATATCCCGTTTTCCGTAGGCCTGGGATATGACGGCGGCCGTCCCCATGGACAGCCCCACCGAGAAGCTGATGATGAAGGTTGCCACGGGGAAGGTAAAGCTCATCGCCGCCAGCGGAATCGTGCCGAGCTGGGCCACGAAGAGTGCGTCGGCGAGGTTAAAGGATACAAGGGCAGCATAGCCCACCACCATCGGGATGGTGAGGCGAACCAGGGTTTTCCCGATCGGGCCGGTGGTGAGGTCGTTGTGTCGTCTTCATACTCTATAGTGCACCCTACCGGTCGGCTTGTCAAGAAGGGGCGGCGAGGTCTTCCTGCTGTCGCTCTACGCCTGACCGGATGCAATTCGCTCTATTTGATAAAAGGACGGGGGCTTTCGCCCCCGGATCGATTGCGTCTCAAGGAATTCCGGCGCCCGCCCCGGCGGCGTCAGGTGCCCGCACGGGAAAGGAGGCAGGTCCGCTCGATGATCTCGTCCTGCATCTCGGGCACAAGATCGTGGAAATAGGCCGAATATCCCGAAACCCGGACGAGGAGATTGGGATAGGAGCTCGGGTCCTTCTTTGCCGCCCTGAGGACCTCCGCGTCGATGACGTTCGTCTGGATCTGCATGCCCCCTCCGTCAAAGTAGGTCTTGAGGACGCCTCCCAATATCTCCTGTCCCTTCTTTCCCGCGAGGGTGCTCCCGTCGAACTTCACGTTGAGGTTGATCCCGTTTGCGATCTCGGTAAAATCGATCCTGTTGACGGAATTGAGCAGCGCCGTGGGCCCCTTCCGGTCGGCGCCGTTCGCCGGGGAGATCCCGGATGCGAAGTATTCACCCTTTCTATGCCCGTTGGGGAGCGCGCCGGTCACCTGTCCGAAGTAGTGGTGGGCGGTCACGGAATAGAGGCCGGTCACGTAGTTTCCGCCGCGCGTATTGGTCCACCCCCCGAGGGTGTCGGTGAAGGTCCGGACGACCGTGTCCGTCCAGCGGTCGACGTCGCGCATGTCGTTTCCAAACTTCGGGAGCGACCGAAGATATACGCGCGCCCGCTCGTCGGCAAGGTTACCTTTGAGGAGCCCGACAAGACGCGTGAGCGTCATCTTCTTGTCGACGAAGACCGCTCGCTCGATCGCGAACAGCGAGTCGCCCGTGTCGGCCGGCCCGACGCACTGGATTCCGGAGAAATTGTAGAGTGCGCCGCCCGCGGTTGAGCAGCTTCCCGACTCAAGACAGCCCCTGAGGAGCGCGCTGGTCAGCGGTGTGGGATGAAAGCGTCGGTTGGCCAGCTCAACGGCCCGGAGGTCCTCGATGAGCCGCGCCAGTCCGTGCGAGAGCTGCGCACGGAAGGCGTCCATAACGTCATCCATCGAGGTCATCCGGGCGACGGGCTTAGTCCTGACGCCCGAGCGAATCAGGGATCCGAAACGGCGTCCCGAGTTGAGGGCAAGCTCGAGCATGAGGGGCACGTTGAATATCGCGGCGTCGGTCGAGGAAAAGCTGCTGCCCTGGCTCACCGGCTCCACGCACCCGACCGCGGTAAAGTCCCGCGCGTCCTGGATCGAGTATCCGTGTTTCGTCATCGTTTCCACGATGACCTCGTCGTTATAGAGGGCCGGCGAGTTGCTCCCGGCCGCGAGAATCTTCGTGACGGCGTCTACGTATCGTCGGGGCGACTTCTTGTTGATCCGGGCATGATAGTTGGGCTGGCGCATCCTCAGCTCGTCCATTACCTCAAGGAATATATAGCTAAGCTCGTTTGTGGCATCGGTCCCGTCGCGATGCTGCCCCCCGACGGTGACGACCTGTCCGTTGAACATCCCTCCGTGGAAGCGGGTGATGCGCCGGGAAAAAACCGGGACGATCTCCGACATCTTGACGGAGAAGGCCGAGATGAGCTCTTTTGCCTTCTCGCGGGTGAGGGTGCCCGATTTGATCTCTTTTTGGTAGAAGGGATAGAGGTAATGGTCCATTCTGCCCGGGCAGACCGAATTGTCCAGGCTTTCGAGGTTTATGGCGATCTGGGCAAAGAAGATCGACTGGATCGCCTCCGCCAGCGTCCGGGCCCCTTTCTTCGGAACACGGCGGCAGGCCGCGGCGATCGCCGTGAGCTCCTTCCTTCGGGCGGGATCGGGTTCTTCGGCGGCCATCCGGCCTGCCAGGGCGGCGTAGCGCAATCCGAATTCCGCCAGGGCGTCACAGACGATTCGCACTCCCTCATAGAAATGCCACGCCTCGGTCTCCTTGGCGACCTTCGCCTGACGGGCGGCCGCCTGCTGCTTGATCCCATCCGTGCCGACGGCGATCAGCTTTTCATAGTCGGGCGCGATATGGGAGATGCCGCCGGATTCGTTGATAATATAGAAGTGGCCCCTCAGCTGGTTGACGATGAAACGGAGTTTTTTCAGCGGATTTGCGTGGGCCTTAAGCGAGACAAACCTCGTCGCCCAGAAGGGGACGGTGGAAAGCAGCCGCCGCGTGTCTCTCTTGGTGATCTGGAGAGGGCTCGTCTTTCGGGTTGGAAACCGAAAGACGTCTTCGAGGATGACGACGCCCGAGAGCTCGGGGTAGAGTGACCCGCCGACACGCTTCGAGCTGAAGTTTCCGACGATGAGCTCGTGGGGGTAGATGGCGACGCTCTTCTTGAGGAGAACGTCGCGCAGCGCCTCCGCGATCTGGATATGGGGAGATTTTTTACGGTTGGCTCGTTTCTTGAAGTAGTTTGTCCAGATAAGGGCACGCTCGGCGCAGACGGAAGGCTTGGCCTCCATAACGGCTGTTTTGAGGGCGGCGGCGCGAGGCGTCAATGATGAGGTGTGCGTGTCTCTTTTCATGGGTCATCCCCCGATGGATTGGATAGCAGTAGTGGTCATGGCCGCCCCGCGTCTTTGTAGTCACGTCCCGGACCATGAGGTTAGAGGGCCGTCCGATCGTAAGGACCGTGGCCCGGCATCCCGGTGCTACTGACTCAGCCCTTGCGGCAGCGTGATGATGACATCCGTTCCCCCCTTCTCCAGGCTCCGTATGTCAACGGAGCCCCCATGGGCCTCCACGATCAGCTTTACCGTCGGCAGGCCCAGTCCCGTGCCGCCCTCTTTGGTTGAGAAAAAGGGATCGAAGATGAAGGGTCGTATGGCCTGGTCGATCCCCACCCCGCTGTCGGATACCGAGACCGAGAAGCTGGCGCCGCCTCCCGAGCCGAATGAATTGGTCTTGATTCGGATGGAGCCGCCGTCTTTTATGGCGTCTCCGGCGTTGAGGAGTATGTTCCAGAAGACCTGCTTGAGCTGCATGAAATCGCCGTTGATCTTTGTTTCACCGGTGATTTCGGTCTCGATGGCGATATTGGCCCTCCCCTTCGGGGTGTTCTTGAAGACCGTGATCGTCTCGTCGATGACCTTCTTCAAATCCACCGGCTCCCTCTTTATCTTGAGGGGGCGGGAATACATCAAGAAATTCGTGATGAGGTGGTTGAGACGCTCGATCTCCTTGAGGACGATCTCCATGAGCTCCTTGTTGGAGCCCGACAGCGACAGATCCTGTCTCAATATCTGGATAGAAGCGCTCATCGATCCGAGAGGATTTCTGATCTCGTGTGCCAGATTGGCCGCGAGCTTTCCGAGGTTGGCCAGCGTGTCGTTACGCTTGATATCCTCTTCCATCTGTTTGACATGCGTAATATCCTGGAAGAGGATGATCTTGCCCACTTCTTCCTTGCGGGCGTTCTTGAGGGGCGAGACCGAAAAGCCGAGGATGAATTTCTTTCCGCTCTTGGACATAAATTCCTTTGTCCAGCGGTTGAGGCTGCCGGCCGACAGGGCCTCTTCGTTGCTCGTGATGTCGGAAAGGATCGTGGGGATGACCTCGTCGATGGAAGAGAGGTAGGCATCCTGAAGCCGGGTGCCCGTTATGACCTCGGCCTGCCTGTTGAAGGAAATGACCCTTCCCCAAACGTCTATTGTGATGAGACCTGACTGGATGTTCTGGATGATGTTGTTATTGAGGATCTTCAGCTCCTCAAAATCGATCTTCTTCTCGATGAGCTCGTCTCCGGTCCTCTTGACCTGCTCGGAGAGATAGCCCGACAGAAACGCGACAATGTAAAACGCGACGATGTTGAGGAAGATATTATAAAAGACGTTGCTCTGATTATTGCTATAAGTCGGGTGTATTCTGGCGATGGACGCGGGGATGAGCCCGTAGTAATCAAGGTCGACCATGATCCCGTAGAGGATCCCCGACAGCGACGCCGTTAAGAAACCGCCCGGACGATAGAGGATGATGCTGGCGCTGATGATCGTCAGTATGTAGAGAAAGCTGAAAATGCTCTCGACCGCGCCGGTAATGAAGACCATGCCGGTGATGATCAGGACATCGAAGACAAGCTGGAGGTAGGCGATGGCCGTCAGGCGCTTTGGCACAAATTTGATCAGGAGGATATATATCCCGGTGAGGAAATAGGTGAATCCGATCAGGAAATAGAGGTAAACGAGGTGCGGAGCGATAAAGAGGCCGCTTGCGGAATATTGAAAGATGACCGACGTCCCCAGCAGGACCGAGACGATGAGGACGCGGAAGAACATGAATATCTCGATGTTCTTACGCAGGTTGGTATTTTTTAGTCTGATTCTCTCAGAGGGCATGACTGGATACATCCCATGTGCGGACAGCTATGCGATGCGGTTTCTCGGTCAACGCGATCGGGCAAGCCGGATGTGGCCGCATTTCAGGCTAACCGTTGCCGAGGGTATCGGCCATGTTGAAGATCGGAAGATAGAGGGCGATGACCATCCCACCGACGACGACGCCGAGAAAGACCATAAGGGCCGGCTCCAAGAGCGATGTCAGCGCCGAGACTGCATCGTCGACCTCTTGATCGTAGAAGTCGGCGATTTTATTGAGCATGGCGTCCATGTTACCGGTGGCCTCACCGACCGCCACCATCTGAACCACCATGGGAGGGAAGACCTTGCTCTGCGACATCGGCTCGGCAAGGGTCTTGCCCTCGCTGATGCCGGTTCTCGTGACCAGAACGTCCCGCTCGACCGTCTTATTGCCTGCCGTCCGTGCGGTAATCTCGAGCGCGTCGAGGATCGGCACGCCGCTCGATATCATGGTGCCGAGGGTTCTCGTGAACCGGGCGACGGCAACCTTCTTGATCAGGGGCCCGAAAATCGGGACCTTGAGGAGGAGATCGTCGATCAACGCCCTTCCGAAGGGGGTACGGTAGAAGTAGATAAACGAGGCAACGGCGACGATCACGACGAGGATCACGTAGACGATGGAATGGGTGATGATGTAGCTGATGTCAACGAGGATCTGTGTGGGCAGCGGGAGAGCAACCCCGGAGCCGGAAAACATCTCCTGGAACATGGGGACGACGAAGATCAGCAGGATCGAGGTGACGGCGATCGCGACGCCGACGATGGTTGACGGATAGACGAGCGCGCTCTTCACCTTGCTCTTGAGAGCCTCGGCCTTCTCGATATAGGCGGCAAGCCGGTTCAGGATCGTGTCGAGTATACCACCTACCTCGCCGGCCGCCACGAGGTTGACGTAGAGCGAATCGAATATCTTGGGATGCTTACTGAGGGCATCGGCGAAGGTCGAGCCTCCCTCCACATCCTCCTTGATCTTGAGGATGACCTTCTTAAAGGAGTTCTTTTCCTGCTGGTTGCCAAGGATATCGAGACACTGGACGAGGGGGAGGCCCGCGTCGATCATGGTGGCAAACTGCCGCGTGAAGATAACGAGGTCCTTCTTGGACGGCTGCGCCTCCAGGCCGGGGATCGTAATATCCATGCTCAAACCCTTTTTTTCCGAGATGGAATCAAGGGTTATCTTCTGCTGACGAAGCAGCCCTACCGCCGCCGCCTGATTGGCGGCTTCGATCTCACCGCTCTTCGCGGCGCCCGTGGTATCCTTTCCCGACCATTTAAACATCGGCATAATTCGTTCTCCTTTTCACTGATGATACCGAGCACAGAGGCTTAGAGCCAAGATACGCGAGATTGTCACCTCGCCGGAGTCGCCGCATATAGGCGGTTAGGAGTCGTTCGTTTTTCCGTATCCTCTCGATCTTGTCCGATAACTCCCTCTCTTCGGGGCCTATAGTTTCTGGGGGGCCTGGCGCATCTGCGGCTGGCCGAGGCGCTCCTGTGAAGCGGCGGAGGGTCCCCGCGAAAGCATTTGTCTCAACTCCTCCTGATCGGGGCTTCTGCCCATCGCCACGTCGAGATTGATCAACCCCTTTGTATAGAGGAAATGCAGGGATTGGTTCATGGTCTGCATCCCGAACTTGGTCTGGCCGACCTGCATGATCGAGTAGATCTGGTGGATCTTGTCCTCCCTGACGAGGTTTCTGATGGCCGCGTTCGGGATCATGATCTCGAGGCTCAACACCCTTCCCTTGCCGCCCGCCTTGGGGAGGAGCTGCTGACAGAGCACGCCCTCAAGGACGAACGAGATCTGCGCCCGCACCTGAGACTGCTGGTAGGGGGGAAGACGTCGATGATACGGTTGATGGTCTGGACCGCGGAATTGGTGTGGAGGGTGGCAAAGACGAGATGCCCCGTCTCGGCGGTTGTCAGGGCCGCCTCGATGGTCTCCAGGTCCCTCATCTCGCCGATGAGAACGACATCCGGGTCCTGACGAAGGATATATTTGAGGGCGGTCTTGAAGCTCGCGGTATCCGCCCCCACCTCCCGTTGGTTGACCACGCAGTTCTTGTGGGGGTGCAAGTACTCGATGGGGTCCTCGATAGTGATGATATGTTCGTGCCGGTCTTCGTTGATCTTGTTGATCATGGAGGCAAGCGTCGTCGACTTACCCGAGCCGGTCGGCCCCGTCACAAGGACCAGCCCCCGGGGGCGCTTGGTCAGCTCCTCAACGACCGGGGGGAGCCCGAGCTCCCCGAAGGTCATGAACTTATAGGGAATGATCCTGAAAGCGGCCCCCATCGCGCCCCGCTGCATGAACATGTTGGCGCGAAAACGGGAAAGCCCCTTGACGCCGAAGGAGAGGTCGAGCTCGCTGTTTTCCTCGAACTTGTGTTTCTGGGCGTCGGTCAGGATGCTGTAGCAGAGGTTCTTGGTGTCCGCGCCGTTGAGCGGGTCCATCGCCAGCGGAACCAGCCGTCCGTCCACCCGAATCTGGGGGGGGGTGCCGGTCGTGATGTGGAGGTCGGTGGAGCCCTTTTCCACCATGACCTTCAACAGTTGATGGAGACTAATCATTCGAGCAACCCCCTTTTATGAATACAATCGTTATAACCATTTAGTCCGCCGCGGAGCACCGCACGACCTCCTCGAGCGTCGTAATGCCCTCTCTCAGCTTGGTGATGCCCGCCTGGCGGAGCGACTTCATGCCATGGCGCATGGCCTCCCGCTTCAGCTCGGCCGTCGAGGCCCCGTTGAGGACGAGCTCCCTGAGATCGTCATTCATCTTCATCACCTCATAGAGCGCCACCCTCCCCTTAAACCCGGTGCCCGCGCAGGTGGAGCATCCCTTTCCCTTGTAGACCTTGAATTCCCCCGCCTCGTCCGGGGAGACCCCGATATCGATGAGGGCCTGTGCGGAGACCTCGATAGAATCTTTGCAGTCAAGGCAGATCTTTCGGGCGAGCCGTTGGGCGGCGATGGCGTTGAGCGATGAGGAGACCAGGAACGGCTCGATGCCCATATTCAACATCCGGTTGATCGTGGACGGGGCATCGTTGGTGTGGAGGGTGGAGAGCACGAGGTGCCCGGTCAGGGCGGCCTTGATGGCGATCTCGGCCGTCTCGAAGTCCCGGATCTCCCCCACCATGATGATATCCGGGTCCTGCCGGAGGAAGGAGCGGAGGGCCGCGGCGAAGTTGAGGCCGATATCCTCGTGCATCTGGACCTGGTTGATCCCGAAGAGGTTGAACTCCACCGGGTCTTCGGCGGTCATGATGTTTTCGGTCTCTTTGTTAAGGTCGGCGAGGGCCGAATAGAGCGTCGTCGTTTTTCCCGAGCCGGTCGGCCCGGTGACCAGGACCATCCCGTAGGGCTGGTGGATCGCCTCCTTGAAGTCGCTCAAGGCCTTCTCCTCGAATCCGAGCTTGGTCATGTCGAGCTGGAGGTTGGATTTGTCCAGAAGCCGCATGACGATCTTCTCGCCGAACAGGGTGGGCAACACCGAGACGCGGAAGTCCATCTCGCGGCCCTTTCCGAGCTTAAGCTTGATGCGGCCGTCCTGGGGGAGCCTTCGCTCTGCGATATCGAGCTTGGACATGATCTTGACGCGGGAGGTGATGGCGTTCTTGATCTTCAGGGGGAGGCCCATGGCCTTACGCAGCACGCCGTCCATCCGGTATCTCACCCGAAACGATTTCTCATAGGGCTCGATGTGAATATCGCTGCACTTGAGCTTGATCGCTTTGATCAATATCCCGTTGACCAGCTTGATGATCGGCGCATCGACGTTCTCGGTCAGGACGTCACCGTCCTCTTTATTGTCCACGACTTCCACGGTATCCACCGCGCCGTGGACCAGGGCGTCGAAATCGTCCACCTCCACGACGCTGTCTTCCTCCATTTCCGAAAAGAGCGTCGACCCCGTGTCCTGTTCGCCGAGCTCATAGTCCTTGGCGTCCAGATCCAGTGAGACCGAGCCCTTGGGCTCCGCGATCCCCCGGGCGCCGTAGTTTTTCTTAATGGCCTCGATGATGTCCACCTCGGAGGCCACCACCGCGTCCACCTTAAAGCCGGTCATGAAGCGGATGTCTTCGATCACGTGCATGTTGGAGGGATCGGCCATTGCCACGATAAGGCTTGAGCCCGCCCGGGAAATGGGCATCACAAGGTGTTTCTTGGCGATCTCGGGGCCGACATATTTCATCACGGCGGGGTCGATGTCGTATTCTTTCAGGTTGATTGACGGGACGTTATATTGCTGGCTGAGGAAGTCCGTAAGGGCCGTCTCGGAGAGGAACCCGAGCTTCGTGAGCTGTTGACCGAGCCTGCCCCCCCCGGATCTTTGCTGGTCAACGGCCTGTTGAAGTTGGTCTGTGGTGATGAGTTTATTCCTGACAAGGAGCTGTCCCAACCTCTCATTCATATCTGATCTTCTCCCGGTTGTCTATATGGCGATTGGATTAAAGACTCGTATAACCATACAATTTTAAGCAGAAAATCGCAATAATGTCAAGTTATATGTTATTAATGGTGGACTGGGATGCCCACACCGTCAGAGCCCGAGCGCCTTCCTCATGGCCGACAGCGGGGGGGTCCGGCCCGTCCAGAGGGAAAAAGAACAGGCGCCCTGATGAAGGAGCATCGGCAGTCCGTCCGAGTGGCGGATGCCACGGGCGGCCAACAGGGTTCTGATCTTTCGGGCGTCGCTGTTGTAGTTCATGTCAAAGACGAGGGCGTGCGCCTTCAGGGATAAGAGGTCGATCCCGAAGAGATCGGCCTCCGTTATCGGAATTGACGTGGCGTTTATGACGACGTCCGCCACACCCGCGGCCCGGGAAAGGTCGCCCGGCTCAAGCGGGATCGCCGTCAGGGTGCCGCCGGCGTCGAACTCCCGGACCAGAGATGCGGCCCTTGTCCGAGTCCTGTTGGCGATGGTGACCGCCCTCGGGCGCTGTTCGAGCAAGGCCGGGAGCACGCCCCTCGCCGCCCCGCCGGCACCGCATACCAGAATCGTGCCGCCCGCGATCTTAACACCCAGCTCGTCCCGGATCGCTCCGACCAGTCCCGCACCGTCGGTCGAGTGGCCGACAAGTCTCCCCTTTTCGTTGACGATGGTGTTGACGGAGCGCGTCTTTTGGGCGGCAGGGGAAAGGGCGTCAAGGTAAACACCTACGGCCTCCTTGTGAGGGGCGGTCACGTTTGCGCCGCCGATATCGCACGCGGCAAGGCCCTTTACTGCCGCCTCGAGGTCACCTGACGAAACCTGGAGCGCCACATAGACCGCATCGATGCGCTCCGCGCGGAAAGCCGCATTCATCATCGCGGGTGATTTCGAATGCGAGGCGGGATCGCCGAGGAGACAAAAGAGCCGCGTGCTTCCCGAGATCTGAGGCTCGTCGGTCATTGCTTATTGGAGTTTATGTAGTTTCGAATGGCCTCAGCCTGGGGGTCGGAGGGATACAGGACGAGGTAGCGCTCAAAAAGCGGGACCGCCTGTCCGGCGTCCCCCTCGTTGCGGTAGATCATGCCGAGGTTGTAGTAGGCGTCGGCGTTGGTGGAGTCGATGGAAATCGCCTTCTTATAGTCCGATTTTGCGTAGCTCAGCTCGCCCAGCTGGTCGTAGGAAAAGCCGCGGTAGAAATAGAGATCGGCGGTCTCGATGCCGGAATCCCCCATCACCTTGGTGATCTCGGTGATGATGTCGTCGTAGCGTTTTGCGGCCAGGAGCTTCTTGATCTTGTCGACAATCTGGCTGTAGGAGGGGGGATTGGCGATCGTCCATCCCTCGGGTGACTGGCCGCCGGTGCGCTCGTAGCTCCTCCTGTCATCGCCAAGGGCCCAGTATTCGCTCTTGCCGTTCTTGTCCTTGACGATAATGCCGTAGGTGAGGTCATTATAGGTGAGGGTCTCGATTATTACGCCGTCACGGACGAAGTGCTCGACCCATGTCTCCGGGCCCACGACGCCGGGCAGCACGTCCCGCCGTGTCTTGTATTGAACGTCGGCAAATGCCGGATCGTGGACGGCGCCTTTGAGGAGGTCGGAATAGTAAGTTTTCGTATCCGTCTCGGCGTAGGCGGGGAGGGTGAGGGAGGCGAACGTAGCGGCAAAGAATATGACGGCGCCCAACACGGGGGCGATGCGCCCGATGAACGAGGGCGAAAATAGTATAATGGTGGAAGATTTCATGCTCACCCTTTTCTGATTTATTGGTTGTGGGGACACCCTTTAATAGCGTCCGAATAGGTCGCTTAAAACGCCTACAGGATAATACAGAAGGGAAGTGGTGTCAAGGTAAGTTAATCTTCTATCGATTGCTCGGAGTGGAGAGTAGCAATTGTCTGCCGTGAGGCTTGAGGAAACCCGTTCGATCAGAAAAACCGTCAATGAAGAAGAAATCGTCTTCTTAATTCCTCTTTCTTACACTTCTCTTTCTTCTATTTTGAAGAGACACGTATCGTCTCCCAATGCCCTGCATTTTGTCTCCCTCACCTGATAGATACCCTTTCCGTACACCCAGTCGGTAAGGAATTGGAAAGTCCCGACAAAGTTGGAGCAGTACGGCTTCCTGCTCTTGGTGCCGGCACATATGAGGCAATCGAAGACATCAAACATTGGAAAGTCATTTGTCTCTTCTATTACCTTGCCCTTGTTAATCGCAACCTGTAAGAGCTGGAAGGCTTTGAGTATTTGTTCCTCTTTAGGTAGATCTTTCATGTGATTGAGTATCCCGAACTTGACGACGGGAGTTTCCACGGCTTTGTATCCAATGAGCCTCAAGATCCCCTGGGCCCCGACAGGCCCAACCAGATCTATTGTTTCCTTATATATTTTTATTTGTTCTTCGTTGGTAAATTCCTTATCCCAGGTATAGTCCGGAGGCGACTCCAGGACTCTCGATAGTCCCGCGTTTCTAAAAATTATATCTCTGGCCTTATCTCCGACAACTTCGCTGACGACTTCATAAGCAGATCGTATCGCCATGTTTGTCACTGTCTTTTCTTGTCCCATGACCAATTTGCCCCCTTCTGCCGGTTACGTATTGCTTTTATTATGTGTGCGTCTCCAGGTAAGAAATAGAGACATACTATCCCTTGAATATATGTAATAGCGCATATTTTCTTGTTCAATAAGTTCTTAATATAACAGTATAATTGACATGTCAATTAAAAAGAAACTTCATAATAAAAAAGGACATACACTCATGCATACGTCCCATAAATTTAGAGTTACGTGACACCGCCTTCTTACATTTTCGTGCTTATTCAATCGGAGGATGGATTTGTTGGAAGTGAAGTGACAGTGTCAGGTGAAACGTCGGACGGAAAGGGGTGTCAGGGAGAGAGATGAGCTGCCGGTAGGGACAGGAATCGTGGTATCTGTCTCTTAATAGGTCCAGCCGGACACGATGAATCGTGTCCCTCCGAGCAGAACGGCGCATTGTATAAGAACTGTAGGGACACGACAAGTCGTGTCCGATGTCTTAGTTATCTCGTCATAGCGAAGAGCGTCCCGCAAAAGCCGGATCGTGGTTCCCTCTCACCGCCAGTACCGCTCCCCCCTCGGTGATATCACTTCCATCGACCGATCCCTCGTGAGGAGCTTGGCGAAGAGGCCGCCCACGAGCCCCACCCCGAAGCCTCCCACGTGCGCCCAGAAGGCAACCCCGCCCGCCGACGCCGTGCCGATCGAGGCCACCCCCGAAAAGAACTGCAGCACGAACCAAATCCCCAGAAAGAGGATCGCCGGGATATCCATGATCCGGATGAGGAATACGAAGATCACCACCGTCCGCACGCGCGCCCGCGGGTAGAGGACAAAATAGGCGCCCATTACACCTGCGATGGCGCCCGAAGCCCCTATCGTCGGAAGTGGGGAGGTGGGATCGGTGGCAAGCTGGAGGAGCGCCGCGCCGATTCCCGAGGCGAGATAAAAAAGCGGGTAGACGACATGTCCCATCCGGTCCTCAACGTTATCGCCGAAGATATAGAGGAAGAGCATGTTGCCGGCGATATGAAGCCAGCCCCCGTGGAGGAACATCGAGGTGATGAAAGGGGTAACGTCGAGGGTCGAGGTGCGAAGGCTCGCCGTCACGACGGCGGGCACCATCCCGTAGTGGTAGATGAACGTATCGAGATACTGACCGAGGCTCAGCTGGTAGAAAAAGACGGCCACGTTGATAGCGATGAGCCCCCAGGTGACGAGCGGGAACCTCCGGGCGGGGATGTTGTCCTTATAGGGTATCATAGTCGGTTGCCTGGCCTTTTATCTTAGGATATATGAAACGGCAATAGTTGTAAAGCCATAAAACGCGCGTCCGTTCACGCGGACCAATTTTACCCTTCACAAAGATGGCGGCGAAGCCCGAGGGGCGGGCCCTTTTCTTGTGCGTTGTGTCCCATCCTGATTCATGGTACCATCATCCGATAAAAGACCTCCATAACACGGATTCCTTTAACAGGATCGAGCGCAGACGATGAACCCCGCGACCCATTTTTTCGTCGGCTGGCTCACGGCCAATACCGTCGACCTTTCGCGACGCGACCGGGCGCTGGTCACGGCGGCCGCCGTCGCGCCCGACCTCGACGGCCTGGGGCTGGTCGCCGATCTCTTCGGCGATCACCGGTACGGCTACTACTGGTACGGGGAGTACCACCACGTCCTGTGCCACAACCTGGTGTTCGGCGTCCTCATTGCCGGGGCCGCGTTGCTTGCCGCGAAGAGGCGATGGATGGCGGCGCTGTTGTGTCTTGTCGGCTTTCACCTGCATCTCCTCGGGGATCTAATCGGAGCTCGCGGGCCGGACGGGTCCCAGTGGCCGATCCCGTACCTGTGGCCCTTCTCGGAGTCCATCCAGCTGACCTGGTCGGGCCAGTGGCCCCTCAACGCGTGGCCCAACGTCGTCATTACGGTCCTTGCGATGGCGCTTACCGGATACCTCGTGTGGCGGCGCGGTTTTTCCCCCGTCGAGATATTCTCTCCCCGGGCCGACCGGGCCGTGGTGGGAACGCTCCGGGCGAGGTTCGGTGAGCCGAAAAGGGGTGATAAAGCGCGGAAGGATACCAAGAAGAGATGAGGCTCTTAGAAGAGCCGGCAAGAAATCGGGGGGCATCTTTCGGTGCCCCCGTCTTATGATGCATCTCGGCGCGGCCGGTTTTCCGTTAGCCC
Organism: uncultured delta proteobacterium; assembly: GCA_963792965.1. GTDB lineage: Bacteria > Desulfobacterota > Zymogenia > Zymogenales > Zymogenaceae > CAWBYW01. The sequence continues at coordinate 31,221 of CAWBYW010000013.1, forward strand.
GGGCGCTTCTGTCTTAGTCCGCCCGCGCGATCGCGGGACGGATTCCCTTGATGATCTCGACCGCCTCGTCGCGATAGGCGTCCATGATGTAGGGGATGCCCGTGACGTTGGCGCACTCCTCGGTCAGCGAGGCGAGGTCGCGCCTTGAGATATGGGGGACGGCCCATTTACGGGCGCCCGCCATGATCTGCTGGAGACCAACCCTGATCTTTTCCGTCGCGCTGTAGATGCCGACGGCGCCCAGCGGGATCTTCTCGACATCCTTCCCGAAGAGCGATCTTGAGCTCCTCGTAGCAGACGAAGATCTCCTCCTTGGTCGGCCGTACTTGCTGACGGTCTTGGGCAGCCCCCCGTCCTCGCCGGCGAGCCACCGACCGATGTTCTTGCCCACCATGCCGGGGATCATCAGGGCGCGGCCCATGCAGACCGCCTTGACGTAGGGCGCGCCCAGCGCGAGGCCTTGAAGACGTGGTCTTCGGTGGAGAAGCCGCCGGCGAAGGCGAGGTCCGGCACGCAGTTCGCCCTTTTCGTGCCAGCATCTCGGCAGAACTCGTACGCGCCATCGAGTGGAGGTAGATGGCTGGGATGCCCCACTCGTTCATCATCCGCCAGGGGCTCATGCCGGTGCCGCCGGGGGCGCCGTCGATGGTGAGCAGGTCGATCTTGGCCTCGGAGCCCCACTTGATGCGCCATGGCCAGCTCGCGCATGGCGGTAGGCGCCGGTCTTGAGGGTGACGCGCTTGAAGCCGAGCTTGCGCAGCCGCTCGACCTCCTTCATAGAAGCCTTCCTCGTCGATGAAGCCGAGGCGGCGAGTGGCGCTCGAACTGCTTGATGGCGCCGTCCTTGAAGGCGGCCTGGATGACGGGGTCGGCGGGTCGGGGGTGACGATGTAGCCGCGCTTCTTGAGCTCGAGGGCCCGCTCGAGGCTGTCGACCTTGATCTCGCCGCCGATGCACTTGGCGCCCTGGCCCCATTTCAGCTCGATGGTCTCGACGCCGAGCTTCTCGACGACGTATTCGGCCACGCCGAAGCGGGTGTCCTCGACGTTCATCTGGACGAGGATGTCGCCGTAGCCCTGGTGGTAGCGTCCGGTAGACCTCGATGCGGCGGTCCATGTCCGGGCGATTTCTTGACCTTGCCCTTTGCGTCGAGCTCGAGCTTGGGGTCGATGCCGCAGACGTTCTCGCCGCAGACGAGCGTGATCGCCGCTGATGGCCGCGCCGACGGCGAAGTGCTCCCAGTTCTTGCGGGCGATCTCGGTGGAGCCGAGGGCGCCGGTGAAGATCGGGACTCTCATCTTGACCTTCTTGGTCCCAGCCGAACTCGGTCTCCGTGTTGACCGCGGGAAAGCGTCGCCCGGTTCGGGATCACGCCCTGGAGCCCCTCGGCGCCGAAGGCGTAGCCCTTGATGTTGAGGTGCGAGTAGTCGACCGGGTAGTCCTTGTCGGCGCCGGCGGTGATCTCGCCGAACGGCCCGGGATAGAGCAGCTCGCGGCCGCGGAAGGTCGAGGTGAACAGATCGCAGCCTGCCCTTGCAGCCGTCCATACAACGGCTGCAGATGCCCGACTGGGGGGCGACGTTTCGGGAGCGGTTGGCCGTCTGGACGGCATCGTTGGCGTTCGGTTGTTGCAGGTTCATGGTAAAAGACCTCCGTGTGATTGGTTATTAGCTGCCGGTACGGGGCCGAGGAGGGATGGGCCTGAAACGTGATGGTCGTGCCCCCGTCCCCGCGACCGGTGGATTATCTGCTGAGGTTATCGGCAAGTCATTGCCAATATTTCACACCGCGATAATTATGTCAATAATAAAGTAACTGTAACTATTAGATATTTCTGCTATGCCGCTCAAACGCTTAGACGCCCTTTACCGGCAATATTGCCGTGTTTCCTTTAAACCATCGGTATTTTACCTTACATTTTACCGATCTGGGCTTCCTAGACAAAGTGAGGCGCGATGATAAGCCCCGTCTTTTCGACGCATTTCGCAGCGTACGGCGCCAAGAATGAGATCAGATCGGCAAAAATGCCGATAAACACCTTGACGATCGGCAAGGTTTCCGGTATCGTTACCCCATGAGCGAAAAAATGGAAAAAAAGAGGCTTGCCATCCTTCGATTTCTGTTGGGGGCCGAAGGACCTCAGACGAGCCCGGCCGTCGCCGAGCATCTTATCGCATCGGGCCATCCGATCAGCGAGCGGACGATCCGCCTCTACCTGCAGGAGCTCGATGACGAGGGGCTCACCCTGAACCACGGCAAGAGGGGCAGGAGCATCACGGAGAAGGGCACTGCCGAGCTCGGGTCGGCCCGCGCCTTCGAAAAGATCGGCTACCTCGCCGCCAAGATCGACCGGATGATGTACCGCATGAGCTTCAACCTGCGGGATCTGGCGGGGACGGTCGTCGTCAACGTGAGCATCATAGAGGGAAACAGGCTCGCCGCCGCCATTCCCCTGCTTGGGCAGGTCTTTCGGGCGGGCTACTCCATGGGGAGCCTTGTGACTCTTTTCGGGCCGGGCAGCCGCGTCGGCGAGGTGACGATCCCGGACGGCTGCGCGGGGATCGGGACCGTCTGCTCCGTGACGGTCAACGGGGTGCTCCTGTCCGAAGGGATCCCGACGGCCTCCCGTTTCGGGGGGCTCCTCGAGCTGAAAGACGGCAAGTTCACGAGGTTTGTGGAGCTGATCCACTACGAGGGGACGACGCTCGACCCGCTTGAGGTCTTCATCAGAAGCCGCATGACCGACTATACCGGGGCGACCGCTCACGGCAACGGCCGGATCGGCGCAAGCTTCCGGGAGGTCCCGGCCGAGAGCAGGAGCCGGCTCCTGGATATCTCCAGGCGGCTCGATGAGGCGCATCTCAGGGGATTCATATCGGTCGGGTGGCCGGGCCAGCCGCTGATGGAGATCCCCGTCGGCGAGGGACGCGTCGGCATCATCGTGATCGGGGGACTCAACCCGGTGGCGATCCTCGAAGAGCAGGGGATCCACGTCCGGTTTACCGGGGCGCTCGCGGGGCTGTTGGAGTACGGGCAGCTTTTCCACTTTGATGAGCTGGAGGCTCGGGCCCGCCAGATCATGTAAGCGCCGCCGATACCCGGTCTGCTTTCAAGGGGCGAATAAGTCTCCCGCCGTGTGGACCGGCGTCACCAGCAAAAAACCTTGAAAAAATCTTCCTGATTGCATATAGTAAGAAGAACTATAGAGAGGTGCTCTCATGAAAAAAGTTATCCTCCCGGGCCTCGTGGCGGGCCTGATTATGCTCATCCTTGGCACCGCCGTCAGCTATCTGCTTATGCTGCCGTTCCGATCGGTCGCGGCCGAGTATACGAACACGAACCTATTCAGGCCGTGGACCGACCCGGCCATGTACTATATGTTTGTACACCCATTCATCGTCGGGATCATACTGGCGTGGGTCTGGAACAAGGTGAAGGGCGTCGTCGAGGGTACGGGATGGGCCCGGCGCGGCCTTAAGTTCGGCCTGGCGTACTGGGTCGTCACGATCCCGGGGATGCTCATCTCCTACAGCAGTTTTCAGATATCGGCCACGATGGTGGCGATCTGGTCGGTCACAATCCTTGTGCAGGCACTCTGCGCGGGAATGGTCTACGCCGGGATGAACAAATAGCGGCGGCCGCGCATCATCAAGGCCCCACATAGAGGGGAAGGGAGGTCGGCATCGTAACGGAAAATCTTGTGCTTTTCGCCGGGGATAAGGCGCTGGCGCGCATCCGCGAGGAGGGGCTATCCCCTCTTTCAATCACTACGATCGTCGGGGCTGCCGGCGGCCCCAAATGGTTGGTGCTGGCGGGCCTTGATCGGGCGATTTTCTTTGACTGGGTTTCAAAGGCCAGGGGCCCCATTCAGCTTGTCGGTTCGTCCATCGGGGCATGGCGATTTTCTGCGCTTGCCCAGGGTTCTCGGGCGCGCGACGCTCATGAAAAGCTCCGGCGCGCGTATACCGATCAGCATTATGACACGAGGCCGTCCCCGCAGGATGTGACCGACGAGGCGGCTCGGATCAGGGATGTCTTCCTCCCCGGGGAGGGAATCGACGCGATATTCAAGAATCCTGCCTTTCGACTTACCATCATCTCGGCAAGGGGGAAAGGGGCATTTACATCTGGAAGAAGGAGCAGACTGGCGCTCGGGATGCTCGCCGCCGGCACCGCCAACGCCCTCTCCCGGAAGAACATCGGGCGTTTCTTTGTCCGGACGGTCTTCTCGGGCAACGGGAATTGTGGGCCGACGGGGATAGCCCGCGCCTTCTTCCGCGATGGGCTACCCACTGACGAGGTCCCTCTCACTCGCGACAACATCAGGCAGGCGATCCTTGCTTCCGGATCGATCCCCCTGGTCATGGAAGGGATCAGGGACATCCCCGGGGCCCCGCCCGGGCTCTACTGGGACGGTGGGCTCGTCGACTACCACGTCACCATCCCTCGTTCTCCCGAGCGGGAGGGGATCGTCCTCTTCCCCCACTACGTGGACCGCATCAGCCCCGGCTGGTTCGACAAGTTCCTTGCCCGACGAGGGAAGGGACCGACCGACCAGGACTGGATGCTCGTAATTGCCCCCTCGCGCGAGTTCGTCGCACAGCTCCCTTACGGCAAGATCCCGGACCGCACCGACTTCCAGCGCTTCCACGGCAACGACAAGGAGCGGCTCACGTTCTGGGATAAGACGGCCAAAGAGAGCGAGCGACTGGGCGACGAGTTCCTGGAGCTGGTCCGCACCGGGGAACTCGTGGGGCGCTTGAGGCCGCTTTCCTCCCTCGGCACGTAGTTTACCGGTAAGAGGGTAACTTTATTTTATTCTTTATGCGTCCGACGGATTCCCTCGGGAGTCATGGAGGTAGCTAATCGCGATAAAAGAAGACAGCAGGACGAAAGACGAAAGGAAGTTCTGGAGCAAATTCGCGCCGCACTACGATACCTTCATGGCCCGACAGGTCCGCAGCTATGGCATGCTACGTGGACAAGGTCCTTGCGGAGCTACGGGGCGGCTGGACCGTCCTGGAAGTGGCGGCGGGAACCGGCCAGATTACGCTGGATATGGCCGGGAGGGTTCGGAAAGTCTGCGCGGTCGATATCACGCCGGAAATGATCGCCGTCGCCCAAAAGAAGGCGACGCAGCGACATATCACCAACGTCGAGTTCGCATTAGAAGACGCCTATGCCCTCTCATTTGCCGCGGGCAGGTTTGACGCCGTGGTCTGCTCCAACGCCCTGCACAACATGAAGGAGCCCCGGAGGGCGCTGGAGGAGATGAGACGGGTGCTTGTACCCTCGGGCAAGCTCATAACGGCGACCTTCTGCCACGGCCAGGGGCTCAAAGCCAGGATACTGTCCGGCCTCATGGCGTCCACGGGATTTCCCGCAAATCACCGATTCACGACCGAGACCCTCACCGCGCTGATAAAAGATTCGGGATTTGCCATCGAAAAGATCGAGATGATCCCGCGATCGGATTCCCATGGCGTTTGTCGTCGGCCGGCCGAAATCCTAACGTAAGGTGCTTTCGGTATACTTCACGCCACGCTCACCGATTTTTCAGCTGACTTCCCATCCACCCGATAATCTCGTCGATGTGCGCCGAGATAAACTCGGGCTGGTGCCGGCCGCCGGGGATGATGTTCGTCCCCGGAAACACCGCGGCCCCGTGGGCGACAAGCCGTGGTACGATAAGCGGGATGTGCGAATCGAGGTTGAAGTCATCCTTTGAACCGACGATGATGTAGTAGCGTTGGCCCGAGAGGCTCACGTTCCCCGCGTCCAAGAGCTCCACCGGGTTGACCGCTGAAAGCCGCTCCCAGACCGGCCGATCCTCCGACCATACCGGGCCGGGGCTTTTGTCACTGTCAAACACCGGATAGTAGAGCCACTTCTCCGTGACCCCGAAGAGCCCGCCCAGCGGCGTGCCGTTTACGATCCGCCGCGGGTTATCCGTGCCGACCAGCGCGTAACCCGACGGGTCGTATTTTGCGATCTTGTTTCCGTTTATCCCGTAGCGGAGGTCGGCCGCGGGATAGATCGGGACCAGGATGTGGGAAAACGACGGGTGGGTCACCCCGTAGTAAAGGACACCGTACCCACCCATGGAAGCCCCCATGAGTATGACACCCTCGGGATCGGTGCGCACGTTGAATGAGGAGAAGACGAACGGGACGATCTCTTTGAAGAAGTGATCCTCGTACCGCCCCAGGTTGCTGTTGATGTAGAAGGTCCCCGAGCGATCGTCAAACCAGGTGGCGGGGTCGTCGGTGCCGTTGCCCGAGACGGAAAAATCGGGCATCACCACGACGGTTGGAGGGACGGTTCCGGCCTCGATGGCCTTCTCCAGCGGCTCGATGACGAGGTTTGCCCACGACTGCGGCCGGCTGGCGAAGCCGTGCAGGGCAAAGATCACGGGGCAAGGCGCGCCCTTTCCGTCGTACCCGGGGGGGAGGTAGACCAGGAGCGGCCTCTCTTTGCCGAGGATATCGCTCCGAAAGGGTTTCTCAAACCTCACGGAGGTCCCTTCGGGAGGGATCGCGTCCTTACCCATGAAGGCGATGAGCGTTCCCTGTCCGTCATAGACCGGCCTTTCGGACTCCCAGGGTGCCCCGCGGTTGACGACCGAAGGCGGCAGGGGAATCGGCCCCCAGATCCGCGCGTAGACGACAAGGGCCAAAACGCACACGGCGATAATCACCAGGGTAATCAAAATGACTCTCACCACGTGGCCTCCTTTTGCCGGCGATGACATACGTCGCTCCTCTCGGATACGCAATACATCTCAGACCCGGTTTTTTTTGCCCGTCATCCGGTGGATCTCTATCCGCACGACGGCCGTGACCTTCAGGATTTTCTCGGAGAAGGTGAAGACGGTGGGATCGAGCCCCGGCGCGTAGTGGGACATGATGACCCGGAGTCCCTCGAGTCTTTTCCGCCTCACTATCCAGCAGCACGGCCCGCCCCTGACCCACGACCGATCGGAACGCCGCGCCCCAGTCGCAGGCGACCGATTGATCGGACGGGGTGAGGATCGCGACGTCGGCCTCGGCCTCAAACGACACGAGCGGCTCTTTTGCGATCAGCTCCATCTTCTTGCCCTTATACGAAGAATGGAACCAGATCGATCCTTCCCGATAGCCGAAGTTGACGGGAACGATATAGGGGGGCTCACCCTTCTCCGAGATCCCGAGCCTGAGGACCCGCGCTTTGGCCAAGACGTCTTCGATTTCATGCCGATCGGTGATCTCGCGCTCCTTTTTTCTCATGTCACTCCTCTTTCGCCCGTTAGAGGGTCCTCTGTCGCCGATGGGTGGCAGCCAGGCGGTCGGACCAGTTTCTATTTTCCCGGCGACTCCATTTCAAAGTATCCCTCCCTTCCGCCGAGCGTCACCTTGAGGACATCGGGAGGAGACCGCACGTCCCCCGCGACGGCGAGGACCGAAAACTCGGTCGGGACAACGGCGCCGGGCGCGGGATAGACGATCTCGACGTACGTTCCGGGGAGGATCGGCCGGACGCAGGCGATGATGAGGAGGAGCATGATACACAGGACGCCGATGAGCCCGATGAGGACGACTTTTTTCATTTCGCCATGCCTCAATTGGATCTGTCGGAATGATACCGCAATAGATGTAAAATACCAATAGAAAAGGGGGGATCATAGCACCGCAAGGCGGGCTCCGTGGGCATTTGGATGGAGGACGGATTGAAGAACCGGGGGTGGGGCCGCCCTAACTAGGGAAGGCACGTATGTCTCTTAACGGGATAGAGGAGTTGCTGACTTACGTTAGTCCGTCATTGCGAGGAGCCGAAGGCGACGCGGCAATCCCCTGACTACATTGCAGAGCGGGTGGCACCGGCGAGGCGGAGCTTACCGGTGGCTTTATTGGGGTACGGAAGAGATGCCTTATATGCGTCTAATAAACTCACAATAACTATATATCTGTCTTTGTGAAATATTATTTGCGCCTTTTATTCAATTAGTCGTACTGAGTAGCTAATTCCACCATTCTTGCTTTCCTTCTGAATCATCTTTGTATGATCAGAATACCCACTCGAAAAATGAGACCGTGTTATATATCTTTTGTTCGACACCGAAAGGTATTTCGGTGTCTTTTATATGCCGTAGAAACTGCTCCTTGTTACATCTATATTTTGTCGGCTCGCGATATGCTTCAGGCCATGGTAGCACCCACATTCTTGGAGATGAGCCATCTCTTAAAGGAACAAGATATTGGACGTAATAGGAATAAGCAACATCCTCTCTTAGATTTGAAACCTTCTCCTTAAGAAAAGCGATTTTAGTACCGCAACTAGGGGTCGCTATTATACCTGTCCATTGTGCCTGTTCATACCATGAGGCTGCATCGCCTACAGCAGGCCCTACAATGGTTGACTCATCAATAATGTATTGACCGATTGAAATCGCACCTCTGATTAATATGCCATTCTCCAAAGCAAACCTAAATAACGGCGTAATAAAGTCCAATAATAGAATGAGCATGATCTCAGAGTCTTGTAAGGTATTCTCCCATGTTAAGATTATATTATCACCAAAAGTAATAATATTCGGCTCTGAAATATTTTGCAGCTCTTTAAATATTTTTCTGTAGAATTTCGTAACGCTTTGTTTTTCCTTTATTACTTTTTCGATAATTCTATCTCTTTACTCCAAGTATTTACGAGACTGTTCAATTGATCTTCCTCTCATACCAAGAGCGTCAAGTAATACCACAACGCCGTTTTCAGCTTCATATTTTTTCATAATTATTCAACTCCAAAAGTGTTAGTAGTAATTTTACTCTGTTCATCTTAAAGAAAGAAGAAAAAAGTAGGCTTAAACTCACGTGAATTTTCGGAAAACTTGGTTCCTCGAAAACCATTAATGAATCATCAAGTCCAGCTATTCTGATCAAATAGAGCTATATATTCGCGGTGACAGTCGGGGGATTGCCGCGGGCCGCGAGCGGCCCTCGCAATGACAGGGTGGAATGGCCGGTTCTGGCGATGACCGTGCGTTGGGAGTACCACGCAGTCCTTATGAAAAGAACTAATAAAAAAGGGGAGGCTGAGAAGCCTCCCCTTTTTGTACGATACGTGAACGGTCTTAGAACGCGAAGCTCTCGTCGGCGATCTCGATGTAGCCGTCTTCCTCGGACTTCAGCTGCTTTGCCTTTCCCTTGACGCGGAGCAGGAGGCTGCCGAGGTAGTATTTGGCCGCGTTGACCTTTCCGGCGTAGAACGCGGTCTCATGCGTTGTCGGCCACCTTCGCCTTGAGTGCATCACCCTTGAGCCCGCCGAGCTTCGGGTAGGCGATGGTCATCTGCCAGAGGAGCTGCCAGCCCATAACGACGTCGCCCGCCATCTCCATGAGGGGCACGGCGTTGCCGAAGATGACCCCCATCTTTCCCTTCCCCATCAGGGTCTGCTGGTAGGCCACGGCCTCCTCGAGGTCCTCCATCGACTCTTTGACGTTGTGGGCGTAGTCCTTCAGGTCGGCGATCTTGCTTGCTGTGTCGACGATCTTCTTGACCTCTTCCTTGAAGAAGCCGAAGTTCACCAGGCCGTTCAGGAGCATCTTCCGGAACATGAAGTCCATCGCCTGGATGCCGTTGGTGCCCTCGTAGAGGGATGCGATCTTACAATCCCGGGCGTACTGCTCGACGGGATAGTCTCGCGTGAAGCCGTAGCCGCCGTAGACCTGGATCGCCTGGCCGGTGATGTCCCACACCATGTCGGTCTGGTAGCCCTTGCAGATCGGGATCAGGAGGTCCAAAAGCCCCTGCCAACGGTCTTTCTCCTTACCCTCGGTGGTCTCGACGTTGTCGATGCAGTAGCCCATGTAATACTGGAGCCCGCGCATCCCCTCGACGTAGGCCTTCATACGGACGAGCATCCGGCGCACGTCCGGGTGCTGGATGATCGGGACGCCCTTGCTGTCCTTTTCCTGCATCTTGGTGTAGTGGATGCCCTGGACGCGCTCCTTGGCGTACTTGACGGCGTGCAGGTAGGCGGCGGAGCTCGTGGACAGGCCCTGGAGACCGACGAACATCCGCTCTTCGTTCATCATCATGAACATGATCTTCATGCCCTTCATACGGTCGCCGAGCAGGTAGCCCACGCACTTGCCGTTGTCGCCGAAGACCAGCTGCGTCGTGGGGGAGCCGTGGATGCCCATCTTCTCCTCGATGCCGGCGCAGTACATGTCATTGCGCTCGCCGGGGGTGCCGTCGGCCTTGGGGAGGAACTTGGGGACGATGAAGATCGAGATGCCCTTGGTTCCCGGCGGGTCGCCCTCGATCCGGGCCAGCACCATGTGGATGATATTCTCGGAGAGGTCATGCTCGCCGGAGGTGATGAAGGTCTTATTGCCGACGATGGACCAAGTTCCGTCGGGGTTTGCGGTGGCCTTCGTCTTGAGCGCCCCGACCTCCGAGCCGGCCCCGGGCTCGGTAAGGCACATGGTGCCCAGCCACTGCCCCTCGTACATCTTACCGAGGTACATGTTCTTCTGCTCTTCGGTGCCGAAGACCTCGATCATCCGGGCGGCGCCGTGTGAGAGACCCGGGAACGCGATGAAGGCGAAGTTGGAGCCGACGAATATTTCCATGCACGACATATAGAGGGAATAGGGCAGGCCCTGTCCGCCGACCTCGGGGCTCTCGGCCATGGCGATCCAGCCGCCGGCCTTGTAGGCCTCCAGCGCCTTCTTGAAGCTCGGCGGGGTCGTAACGGTCTTGGTCTTCGGGTCGTAGACCGCCCCGATTTTGTCGCTCTCGACGTAGGTCGGCTCGATGTAGTTGACGGCCATCTTCTCGGCCTCGTCGAGCACCATCTGGAAGACGTCTTTCGAGTGGTCCTTGTATTTCGGCCGCTCGCAGAGCTTTTCGATGCCGAGCTGCTCGTAGAGGACGAAACGGGCATCCCGCATATCCATGATAAGGTTAGTCATCTCTCATTCTCCCCTAAAATTAGTATATTTTTCGGTATTGCGTTAGGCATCAATCAGGCACCCTGTTTCTTGTGTCCGCTTGCTCTCCGCGTGGGTGCAGTGGGTTATGAATGAATAGTCATTCACCCTCACCTGATATTTCCTATCATCTGGGGGGGAAGATGTCAAGAAAATTATTCACGTTCAGGCCCCGGACGGCGCGCGTGCGGCGTCCGGTGAAACGCCCGGGCCCGGCGTCCGGCACACGTGAAGATATTTTACCGTCGGTGCATGAGGGACAGAAAAGGGGACCGGCGCTTAATCTCGCGGGGGAATTGACAGGTAACACAAGTCATTCTATACTAATTATCATACGTTAAATGGTTACGTCTGTAGAGGAGCAAACGGGAGGAGCGCGTCCGATTGTTTTTCCACCGAGCGACAGTGCGGGATACGTCGCGAAGGCGAGGTTTGCCATGAAGAAAGATTCTATTAAGAAAGATGCCGTGAAGAAAAATGCCATGAAGAGAAATGATATCACCGTCGTGATCGGCGGTGAGGCCGGGCAGGGGCTCGTCACCGTCGGGATGCTGTTGTCCAACAGCCTGGTGAAGAGCGGGTACCATATCGTGGTGAACCAGGATTATCAATCGCGGGTCCGTGGGGGGCACAACTCGTTTGCCGTGCGCATGTCCCCCGACCCCATCACGGCGCCGGGGGAGTCCATCGACCTCTTGGTCGCGATGGATCGGGCCGGCATCGAGATCCATGGCAAGGACCTGAAGGCGGGCGCGCCGATTATCGTCGATGAGGCCTTCAATATTGCGGGCGGCAACTACCTGGTGGTCCCCTACGAGAAACTGGGCGAGAAGCGCTACGAAAACGTCATCGCCTTCGGCGTGGTCTGCGTCCTCCTCGGGATCGGGCCCGACGTGGCGGCCGCCGCCATCGAGGCCGCCTTCGGGAAAAAGGACGCCGCGGTCTCGGAGCAGAACAGACGGGCGCTGGCCGCCTCGTTTGAGTGGGCACAACAGCAGAAGATATTATTTCCGAAGCTTTCTCCCGCCACGAACGCGGGCGCGCGCCTCATGATGAACGGCAACGACGCCGTCGCCCTCGGGGCGCTGGCGGCCGGTGTCAGGCTCTGTTCGTTTTACCCGATGACCCCCTCGACCTCCATTGCTCAGTCGCTTGCCGAGTGGGGAGTTGAGGCGTGCGTCGTCGTCGAGCAGGCGGAGGACGAGATCGCGGCCATTAACATGGCCGTCGGGGCGTCCTTTACGGGCGCACCCGCCATCGTCCCCACGTCGGGGGGGGGCTTTGCCCTCATGGTCGAGGGGGTGGCGGTCGCCGGGATGACCGAGACGCCGGTGGTGATCGTGGTGGGCCAGCGCCCCGGGCCGGCCACGGGGCTCCCGACCCGCACCGAACAGGGGGAGCTGATGTTCGTGATCCACGCCGGACACGGCGAGTTTCCCAAGGCCGTTTTCGCGCCCGGGACGATCGAGGAATGTTTTTCCGTCACAAAGCAGGCCTTCGGCATCGCCGGCCCGTTACCAGGGGCCGGTCTTTATCCTCACCGATCAGTTCATCGCCGACTCCTACCGGGCGGTGGAGCCGTTCGATCTGGGCGTGGTCGGGGAGGGGGAAGGGGGTGTCGACCGGGACGCGACCGTCACCCCGTACCGCCGCTATGCTTTCACGGAAAGCGGCCTGTCTCCCCGGCTGCTGCCGGGGGCAACAAAGCATCTTGTTGTCGCCGACAGCGACGAGCACTACGAGGACGGCCACATCACCGAGGACCACGGGATCAGGATCAAGATGGTGGAAAAGAGGCTGAAAAAACTCGAGGGGATCAAAAAAGAAGTCATCGCCCCGGAGTTTACGGGAGACGGCGCGTCCCCCGACCTCTTGCTCGTCTCGTGGGGATCGACAAAGGGCGCGGTCATCGAGGCGGCGGACCTGCTTAGAGAAAGAGGGAGGAAGGTCGGGTGCCTCCATTTTTCTCAGGTGTGGCCGCTCATCCCCGAGCAGTTCGCAAAGCGGCTCACTCAAGCAAAAGAGACGGTCTGTATCGAGAGCAACGCAACGGGACAATTCGCCGCGCTCATCCGCAGGGAGACGGGCTTTGTGATGTCAAAGAGGGTCCTGCGCTACGACGGCCTCCCGCTGACGGCTTCCTACATCGTCAAAGGGATAGGCGGGTAAGATGGCCGGATGTCGGGAGACGTCCGGCGTCGCAGGGGGGTGTGCCGACCATCACGGATAGAGAGGAAATACAATGGTTACGATAGACGATTTTGGAACGTACGAAACGGCCTGGTGCCCGGGCTGCGGGAACTTCGGCATCCTTGAGGCGGTCAAGAAGGCGCTCGTCTCAAAAGCAGATCGAGCCGCACCGGGTCCTCTTCGTATCGGGGATCGGGCAGGCGGCCAAGGCCCCCCACTACCTCAACGCGAATGTCTTCAACGGCCTGCACGGCAGGGGGCTTGCCGTGGCGACGGGGGCCAAGATCGCCAACCCCGAGCTGACGGTGATCACGGAGAGCGGAGACGGCTGCGTCTACGGCGAGGGGGGGAACCACTTTCTGGCGGCCGTCAGGCGCAACATCGACCTGACGCTCTTGGTTCACAACAACCAGGTCTACGGCCTCACCAAGGGGCAGGCGAGCCCCACGAGCATCGAGGGCTTTGTCACCAAGGCGCAGCCCCAGGGCGTGGTCTCGATGCCGTTCAACCCGGTCGCCGTTGCGGTGGCGATGCACGCAAATTTCGTCGCCCGGGGATTTTCCGGTATGATCGACCAGCTGGCGGCTCTGATCGTCGAGGCTATCGATCATCCCGGCTTTGCGCTCGTCGACATCCTCCAGCCCTGCGTCTCCTTCAATAAGGTCAACACCTTCGCGTGGTACCGGCAGCGGGTCAAGGAGCTGGGGCCGGACTACGATCCCACAAATTTCGAGGCGGCGATGAAGACCGCCGAGCTTTTCGGGGACACGATCCCGCTCGGCGTTATCTATAAAGACAATCGGCCGACCTTTATAGAGCGACAGGCGGCGCTCGCGGCGGGTCCCCTGGTGGGCAGGAAGGTCGATCGTGATACCGTGAAGCGGGCGATGGATCAGTTTCGGTAGGGAGGTCGAGAAAAATTCCTCCCCGTCGTCCATAAAGGGCTTGTGCTTGCCTCCGATATTCTGTAAAATACGCCCCCGGTGGCCCTCCTTCGCCAAGACGCAGAAGCAGAGTCCTATTGTCTGTCGGAGGTATCGACGAGTCGGCATGGCAGGCCGGGCTTTCCCGTTTCGTGCCGGGTCGTGCGGGTCGCCGTCAATAGCGCACTGTGCGAGCCATATCTGAAGAGGAGCCTTTCATGATCCATAAGAACGTCGTCACCGATTTTTCGTCGAAGGCCGTATCTCCGGCGGTTGACCCCACTGCCTTCATCCATCCGCTGGCGGCCGTCATCGGGAACGTCTCGATCGGAAAGCGGGTGATGGTGTCGCCCTTTGCCTCCATCAGGGGCGATGAGGGGCAGCCGCTCGTCGTCGATGACGAGGCCAACGTCCAGGACGGCGTCATCATCCATGCGCTCGAGACCGAACACGAAGGGCACGCGATCGGAAAGAACCTCGTCGAGCACGGCGGCACGAAGTGCGCCGTTTACGTCGGACGGCGCGTGTCGCTGGCCCACCAGTCCCAGATACACGGCCCCGCCTACGTCGGGGACGACACGTTTGTCGGGATGCAGTCGCTCGTCTTTCGATCACGGGTGGGGACGGGGTGTGTCGTTGAGCCGGGGTGTGTCCTGATGGGGGTGAGCGTGAGCGACGGCCGCTACGTGCCCTGCGGGACGGCCCTCAAAAGCCAGCAGGAGGCCGACAACCTCCCCCGGATCACCGACGACTATCCGATGAAGGCGCTGAACGCGGGAGTCGTGCACGTCAACACCAGACTTGCCGACGGCTACAACAAAGAAGGCATTAAATAGAAATTACTTTTCCGAGGAAAAGCCTGAACATGACAGAGAATACCACGAAGGAACAAGAAACCAAGACAACCGCCGAGAAAGAGCCCCAGATCGTGCTGGATGAGCAAGAGCTGAGGCGCACGCATATCGTCAAGATCGCCGGCGAGCTCGCGCTAAAGTCCGGCCAGGTAAGCGCGACCGCCGAGCTCCTGGCCGAGGGCGGGACCGTCCCCTTCATCGCCCGATATCGGAAGGAGGCGACGGGGTCACTGGACGAGGTCGCCGTCACGAACATCCGCGACCGGCTGGAGCAGCTCTTAGAGCTGGATAAGCGCCGCGCGGCCATCCTCAATTCCCTCATCGAACGTGGGCTCCTCACCGACGAGCTGAGAGAAAAGATCATGGCGGCCGAGACGATGGCGGTCCTGGAGGACATTTACCTTCCGTTTCGCCCCAAACGGCGCACCCGGGCCACCATCGCAAAGGAGAAAGGACTGGAACCTCTGGCGCTGGCGATCCTTGCCCAGGACGACAACCCGCCGCTGGACATCGAGGCCGAGGCGTCGAAGTACCTCAGCGAGGAAAAGGGCGTCGCCTCGATCGAGGAGGCGCTTTCGGGCGCGCGCGATATCATCGCCGAGACGGTCAGCGAGCATCAACAGGCCCGCGGGATGATCCGCACGCTCTTCCTGGAGCAGGGAACCGTTACCTCACGCGTGGCCGACGGTAAAGAGATCGAGGGGGCAAAATACAAAGACTACTTTGACTGGACGGAGCCAGCCTCGACCGTCCCCTCCCACCGTATCCTGGCGATGATGCGCGGGGAAAAAGAGAAATTCCTTAAATTGACTATCGAGCCACCTGAGGAAGAGGGCGTCAAGATCCTTTCGGCCCTCTTCGTGAAAAACAAGACGACGGCGGCCGGCCAGGTCCGGCTTGCGGTCGAGGATGGGTACACGAGGCTGCTCGCCCCCTCCATCGAGACCGAGACCCGCAACGTCCTCAAGGAGGGCGCGGACGGTGAGGCGATCCGGGTCTTCGCCGCAAACCTCCGCGAGCTGCTCTTGGCCTCTCCTCTCGGCGAGAAGAGCCTCCTGGCCATCGACCCCGGCTTCCGCACCGGGTGCAAGGTCGTCTGCCTGGACGGCCAGGGAAAGCTCCTGCACTACGAGGCCATCTACCCCCACACGGGAGGTCAGCGCGCCGAGGAGGCGGGGAAGATCACGGTGGGCCTCGTGGAACGCTTCGGGTCGGAGATCATCGCGATCGGCAACGGGACGGCAAGCCGCGAGACGGAGGCCTTCGTCAAGGGCCTGACTTTTTCACGCCAGATCCCCGTGGTCGTCGTCAATGAATCGGGCGCGTCGATCTATTCGGCGTCCGAGGCCGCCCGCGACGAGTTCCCCGACCAAGACGTGACCGTGCGGGGGGCGGTCTCGATCGGGAGGCGGCTGATGGACCCGCTGGCGGAGCTGGTTAAAATCGATCCCAAGTCGATCGGGGTGGGGCAGTACCAGCACGACGTTGACCAGGGGGCACTGCGCAAGAGCCTGGACGACGTCGTGATGAGCTGTGTCAACGGTGTGGGGGTGGACCTCAACACGGCAAGCAAGCAGCTCCTCACCTACGTCTCGGGGCTGGGCCCGAGCCTCGCCTCACGGATCATTACCTATCGTAACACCAACGGCCCCTTCGGCAGCCGCGACGAGCTCAGGAAGGTGACGGGGCTTGGCCCCAAAGCCTTCGAGCAGGCGGCGGGGTTTTTGCGCATCACCAGCGGGAATAACCCGCTCGACAGGAGCGCGGTCCATCCCGAGAGCTACCCGATCGTCGACCGGATGGCCAAGGACCTCGGCTGCTCCGTGGCCGACCTGATGACGAGCCAGGAGATCAGGAAGAGAATCAAGCTGGACGGCTACGTCAGCGACAAGGTGGGGCTCCCGACCCTTCGAGACATCCTTGCGGAGCTGGCGAAACCGGGTCGCGACCCGCGGGAGAAGTTCGAGCCCTTCTCGTTTACCGAGGGCGTCAATACGATGGAGGACCTGAGGGTCGGCATGAAGCTGCCCGGCATCGTCACGAACGTTGCGGCCTTCGGGGCGTTCGTGGACATCGGCGTGCACCAGGACGGGCTGGTTCACGTCAGCCACCTCGCCGACCGGTTCGTGAAGGACCCGGCCGAGATCGTGAAGGTCCAGCAGAAGGTCACCGTCACGGTAATCGACGTGGATCTCGCGCGCAAGCGGATATCCCTCTCGCTGAAAAGCGACCCGTTCAGGCGCCCCGAGGGGTCCGGCCGGGGCGGAGAGGAGAAATCGGCGAGACCCACCGGCGGCGTCAGACGCTGAGCGCGGACGGGACGTTCTCTGTCATCACGGCAGGGGCGCGACCGAGAGGTCGCGCCCCTTATTATATCGGAATTTCGATCGATTCACGCACCCTTTCAGGCCTCCTTCCATCATAAAATATGAGAGAGAGAATAGCAGGAAAGGGGGTACACAACCATGTTCGATCAAGGATTAAAAGCACCGGAATTTTGCCTTCCGGACAAAGATAAGCGTGAGGTCTGCCTGTCGGACTTCACCGGGAAATGGGTCGTCCTCTACTTCTACCCCGAGGACGAGAGCCCGGGCTGCACGCGCGAGGCGCTCGAATTCAGCCAGGGGAAGAAGGACTTCGAGGCGCTCAACGCGGCGATCATCGGGATCAGCCCCGATTCGCCGGAGAGCCACCGCGATTTCAGCCAGCGGCACTCGCTGGGCGTCACGCTTCTGTCCGATAGGGAACACGACGCGCTGGACGAGTACGACGTGTGCAAACTGGAGCGAAAAAACGGAGGCGTGAATCACCGTGTCGATCGGAGCACCTTCCTCATCGACCCGGAAGGGGCGATCAGACACGTCTGGAGAGACGTGTCTGTCAACAACCATTCCGCCGAGGTCGGTGAAAAGCTGATGGAGCTGGAAGGGATCGCGTAGAGGTGGGCGCTGCGTGCCGACCTTCGGTGCACAGGAGTTTTTTGCCGGAGGACGGTGCAGGAGGACTCTCTTGCGTTGACATGGGCGGCCGATGGGTGTCTAATGACGTGAAGGTCGCCCGGGGGGCGGGGGCGTACTCTCACGAGTGGAGCATAGGGGCGTCTGACAATGGGAAGAGACGAAGCGGGCGCAGCGGTTGGCGACTGGCTCCTTGGGCGAGCCCGTTCGATCGACGCGGCTCCGATTAATTCACTCACGGAATTCAAGGCCCTCCTTGACCGGGAGACGGCTGAGTTTGGTCTCCCGATAGGGCGGGCAATCGCCGGGGGATTCATCGCAGACCGGGTGGGGTATGCCTTTGCGGCGGGCTACGAGGCGGCGCTGAGAAGGCTCGTGCCCGATTTGCCACGCGAATCGATCGTCGCGTTTTGCGTCACGGAAGAGGGGGGAGGACATCCGCGGGCGATCAGGACGAGCCTTACCGCACGGGAGGGCGACAAGAGCGCGTTGTCGTGGTCGCTCTCGGGCTCAAAGCGTTTCGTGACCTGCGCGAATGAGGCCGATGTGCTGTTGGTGGCCGCGTCACGGGGGACCGGGCCCGACGGTAAGAACCTAATATCGATGGTCAGGGTACGGCGTGACGCCCCGAGGCTTACGATTACCCCGATGACCGATCTTCCCTTCGTCCCCGAGATCAGCCACGGCGTCGTGACCCTGTCGGATGTGCCCGTTTTTGAGGGCGAGATCCTTGCCGGCGACGGGTACACCGACTACATCAAGCCGTTTCGCACGATCGAGGATCTGCACGTCTTCGGGGCGATCGCGGGTTACCTCTTTCGCATCGCCTCTCTCTTTTCGTGGCCGCACGAGGCCATAGAGGAGCTGCTGACAATGACCAGCGCCATCGGGGCGCTGGCGCAACAGGAGCCGCTTCATCCCTCGGTCCATATCGCGCTCGGGGGGCTCAAGACCCTCTTCGATCGGTTTCTGGCCGAGACAGAGCCCCTCTGGGGCCGGGTCGACGAAGAGACGAGGTCTCGATGGCTTCGCGACCGGCAGCTCCTCACCGTCGCCGGGAAGGCCCGGGAGGCGCGGCTTTCCGCCGCATGGGCGCACTATGGTTTTTGACGGCGGGCCCTCGCTCGCATCATGCGCCCCGGTGAGAAGTGCTCGTCACTTCAGCTCATCGGGCTTCTCGATGACTATCCCGTGACGCTTCCTGAACTCCCTGAATCCGTAGACCTTTTTCCCGAAATACGTCATGTCCACGGCGCCGGCCGGGCAGTTGTTGACGCAGCCGAAGCAAGCGGTGCATCGCTTCGTGTCAAGCGAGAAGGTGGAAAGGTCTATGGCCCCCACGGGGCAGCCCTTTTGGCAGACGCCGCATTTTGTGCAGGCGTCGGGGTCGATCCGGTGTCTGCCGACGAAGAGCTTGGTGAAGGCGATGCCCGGGCCGCCCTTCAGAAAATCCAAGGCATAAAATTCTCGTCCGGGCGTCACCGAAGTCCCCTCCCGGGCGCGCATGAGCACGGCCTCGGCGAATTCCCTCACTCGCCTGAAGGTCTCCCGATTGGGACGGTCCCGATACTTGAGGATTCGCTTTTCGTTCCCGATAGACCAGTACGGCGAAAAGCTCGACATGTTGCCGAACTTCTCTATTCCTACGCCCACGCCTCCCCTGTCCGTAAAGAGCCGCAAAAGCGCGCGGGCGGTGTTGTGCTGATTGCCGCCCTCTCCTCCGAAGGTGGCAAAGGCCGCCACCGGGATGCCGTCCAGCCGGGGCGCGGCCTCGAGCTTCCTGATGACGTTTGATGGAACGTCATAATAGAAGACCGGCGTGCCCGCCATGATGAGGTCGAAGGAAGGCAGCGTATCGACGTTGAAGTCTCTGACGTCGAAGCTCGTCACCGTGAGGCCGGCTCTTTTCCATACGGCGGCGACGAGCCGCCCGTAAAGCCTCGTGTGGCCCGTCTGGCTGTAGGTAAGGACGAGGGCCTTTTGGGGATTCTGTTTCATTCTTTCGTCTTCCTCTGTCTTGAATAGCCGTGTCGGCTTGAAGGCCTGACCGGAGGCAATTCAGGCGGAAATGTAGACATTCGACGATACCAAAAAATAGCAGTATATGATAATATAACTTTTTTTAGATACTTTTTCAAGGGCACCGGCAAAACGGCGAACGATTTTCATGAAGCCCAAAAGCATCCCCTGTGATTATCTGGCCCGTGACAAGAGCGGCAGGGCCGCGCTCCTCTTTTCGGCCCTCAGGCCCCACCTGAGCCGCGGCATGTGGTACCTCGACATCGGCTGCGGCACGGCCCCGCTGACCCGGTACATCGACGAATCGTTTCCCCCCTCTATCCTTGTCGGCCTGGACCTCAGCACGGAGGCGATACGCTCCTGTGTCGCCGAGTACCCCAGCCATACGTGGCTCTGCATCAAAAGCGACGCGTTTGTGGTCGAGCGGCGCTATGACGTCGTCCTGCATACCGGGATCAATGCGATCCGCTATAACGACTGGGAGATCCATGAGCGGATACTGCGTCATCCCGAGGGGCGGCCCTCCTGTGTCTTGATCGAGTCGGGGGACTACCGGGACGGCCCGAGCGACACCCACGAGACATACGAGAAGATCAGGGGGATCTATCGGGGCGCGGGTTTTTCACTCGATCGGGAGGAGGTATTTGACGTAGGGCATTTTCCCGTCCCGATCCGCACCTATGCGGTGCTCATCAACCCCCGGTTTAGCTGAGGGAAAAGTAAAAACTTCGGTGGAGAGATAGGAAAAGAGCCTTCCGGAACGAATAACATATTGATATTCCTCACTAATCCGGCTGCTTACAGAATAGGCAAATATACAAAACCTTCCTGTTTTCAATGGGTTTAGGGGTCGTCCGTCCCAGTTACCCACACATTATGCACATGTATGACTTTTTTGCGCTTTTTGGACGTTAACATCGGAGCGGCGGGCGTTGTGCGAGAGCGGGCGCAGACATGGAACGACGGGCGAAATCAGGCGAAAAGTGAGATCGATCCTGCAGGTCCCGGGAAAGGCGCCCCATTCCCCGGCACCGTATTCCTCTCCTTGTCTTTCTCGATATCTCCCTGATATCGGGCCGGCCGTCGGCCCCCGCTGTCCATCTCAACAATACACCGATTATGACTTGAAATCTTTCTCAAGGTGAGGTATGGTTTCATACGTATGGGGCCGCGCCAAGACAGGCGACCCGGTCGACAGGAGAGCATCGCATGGATCATAAGTCATTGACCGCGGGTAGGAAGAAACGGGCGGAGATCATTGCCCAGGCAGGTGGAATCGATCAGGCCGTTGGGTCGGGAAAGCTCGACAGGCGACTCGACATCACGCTGTCTGAGGCCGTCGTGTTGGGTCTTATCCGCCAGGACGTAAAAAGGTTCGTGGGAATCTTCGGGCACGGCAGCACCGACGTGGGTGAGGTGCTGCGCGTCTACGAGGAGGCGGGCGTTGTTAAGACCTACGGGGTCAGGAGCGAGATCGAGGCCGTCCACGCGGCGTCCGCCCTTCGCTGGGTGACCGGAGAGAAGGCCGCCGTCTTCACCTCCATCGGTCCCGGCGCGATGCACGCGCTGGCGGCATCGCTTGCCCCCGTGAGCGACGGCATCGGCGTCTGGTTCCTCTTGGGCGACGAGACCACCGAGGACGAGGGGCCCAATATGCAGCAGATCGCCCGCCACGAGCAAAGCCTCTTTTTTCGGCTCTTCTCGGTCATGGGCAGTACCTATCAGCTCCATACTCCCCGGGCCCTCTCTACCGCGCTGAGGCGGGGGCTGGGCACCGTCGATCACCCGTATCGCCCCGGACCGTTTTTCCTGCTCATGCCGATGAATACCCAGCCGGCCGTGATCCACGGCTTCAACCTCGATTCGCTGCCGTATGACCCGCCGCCCCGGCTCGGGCCCGCGGCGGACGGTGCCGTAGACGGCGGCACGGGCGCGTATGAGAAGGCGGCCGACGTGCTCCGCTCATCTGCGCGGGTGGTCGTGAAGGTCGGCGGTGGGGCACGACAGGCGGGCGCGGAGCTGACCGAATTCTTGGAGCTGGCCGATGGTGTGGCCGTCACCAGCCCGCTCGTCTCAGGCGTCATACCCTTTGACCACCCCCGCAACATGACCGTCGGCGGCTCGAAGGGCTCCCTATCGGGAAACTTCGCGATGGAAAACGCCGATTGCCTGGTCGCCGTCGGGTCTCGCTTCGTGTGCCAATCCGACTGCTCGCGTACCGGCTACCCGAACGTCAAGCAAGTCATCAATATCAACGGTGATCTCGAATCGGCGACGCACTATCAGAAGACGATCCCCTTTGTCGGGGATGCGGCGGCGACCCTGGGGCTACTCAACGAGCGGTTGAGGCGGACGATCAAGGCGCGCCCCGAGGCGGGCTCGGAATGGCTTCTTGCGTGCCGCGAAAAGCGCAGTGAGTGGGACACGTTCCGCGAGGCCCGCTACGCCGCGCCACGCCTTTTTGACCCGGCGTGGAAGAGGGAGGTGCTCACCCAGCCGGCCGCGATCAAGGCCGCAACGGACTGGGCGAGAATGAACGACGCCGTGACCTTCTTCGACGCGGGCGACGTACAGGCCAACGGCTTTCAGATTGTCGAGGACGACAGGCCCGGCCGCACCTTCACCGAGACCGGCGCCAGCTACATGGGCTTTGCCGCATCGGCGCTGCTGGCCACGGCGCTTTCGTCAAAGCCGTTTTTCGGCATGGCGCTTTCCGGGGATGGCTCGTTTGTCATGAACCCCCAGGTCCTTATCGACGGGGTAGAACATGGGGCGCGGGGCGTCCTTGTCGTGCTGGATAACCGGCGGATGGGGGCGATCTCGGGACTCCAGGACGCCCAGTATGGGGCGATCTACGCGACGGGAGACACGGTCGCGGTTGACTATGTCGCCTGGGCGCGGTCGATCAAGGGGGTCGCCGCCTTCTTCGGAGGGGACACGGTCGATTTCCTCGTTGACGCACTCAACAAGGCCCGAGAGCATAACGGTATTTCTCTTATTCACGTGCCGGTCTATTGGGGAAGTGATCCCCTCGGCGGGATGGGGGTCTTTGGGAGGTGGAACGTGGGCAACTGGTGCGAGGATACGCAGAACCTGCGTCACGAGATCGGCCTGTAAGCGGCGCACCGGAAATCGGGCATATTTGAAGCACGTTCGGGAAACAGAGAGCACTATCGGCACTACACAACGGCCCGGTTCTCACGAGGCCGGGGTCACCGGGCGGAACGAGAGTATATCATGAAGATTCCGAATGAGATGTACATAGACGGCGCATGGACGGGCGCGTCGGACGGCAAGACGACGGATATCGTCAACCCCGCAAGCGAACGGATTGTGGACACGGTCCCCGTCGCGACGTCGGCGGACCTCGACCGGACGCTGGCGGCCGTCAGGAAAGGGTGGGAAGTCTGGCGGGAGGTCGACGCCTGGACGAGGAGCGCGATCATCAGGAAGATCGCCGGTCTTTTGCGCGAGCGCACGGAAGAGATCGCGGCCGTCCTCACCGAGGAAGAGGGGAAGCCCACCAGCGAGGCCGTCGCGGAGCTGCGGGGGACTGCCGACCAATTCGACTGGTACGCCGACGAGGCGCGCCGTATCTACGGCCGCATCATCGACGGGCACAGCCGGGAGCATAGGCTTCTGGTCATCAGGCAGCCCATCGGGCCGGTGGCGGCGTTTTCCCCCTGGAACTTTCCGGCCCTCCTCTCGTCCCGGAAGATCGCCCCGGCCCTGGCGGCCGGCTGCTCGATCGTCGTCAAGCCGGCGGTGGAAGCGCCGCGCACGACCTTGTGCCTGGCCCAATGCTGCCACGACGCCGGGATCCCCGCCGGGGTCGTCAACATGGTCACCGGCAACTCCTCGGCCATCAGCAAACACCTCATCGCGTCGGACGTCATCCGCAAGGTAACCCTCACGGGATCGGTGCCGGTGGGGCGCGAGATCCTCAGGATGTGCGCGGACGGCATCAAGGCGGTATCGATGGAGCTGGGGGGTCACAGCCCCGTGCTCGTCTTTCCGGACGCGGATATCGAGCGGGCGGCCGAGATCTGCGCCCGGGGTAAATTCCGGAACAACGGCCAGGTCTGCATCGCCGCCAGCCGTTTCTTCGTCCACGAGTCGGTTGCGGATTTGTTCACGAATAGATTCGCAGAAGTCACGAAATCGCTCAGGATCGGTGATGGAAAAGACCCCGCCACCGACGTGGGGCCGCTGGCCAACAGGCGGCGGCTTGAGGCGACCGAGCGCCTGGTTCGTGACGCCGTGGCAAAGGGGGCGCGGCTTGTCGCCGGCGGGAAGCGGCCCGAGGGCCTCTCGCTCGGGTTCTACCTTGAGCCGACGGTCCTATACGGTGTCGACCGATCGATGGCCGTGATGAACGAGGAGCCGTTCTGCCCCATCGCCCCGATCGCGACGTTCACGGATCTTGAGGACGCAATCGGTCAGGCCAACGCCACCGAGTTCGGCCTGGCGGGCTACGTCTTCACGAAAGACATGAAGACGGCGTTTTTGGCGGCCGAGCGTCTCGAGGTCGGGATGGTGGGGGTCAACACGCTCCTGCTTGCCGCGGCGGAGATCCCGTTCGGCGGGATAAAGGCGTCCGGCTTCGGGCGCGAGGGGGGGGTCGAGTGGATCGACTCGTATACGGTAACCAAACATATCAACATTCAGCTGTAAGAGGCAGGTCCGATAAAAGAGATACGCGGAAGGCCGGCCGGAGAGATATAGACAAATGGCAAAGACGAAGAAGCCCGAGGGCATCAATAAGAACCTGACGAGCTACGGAGACCCGGAGTTCTCGAAATACATCCGCCGCGCATTTCTCTCGTCTGCGGGCTTCGATCGTGTGGACCTTTCCCGCCCCATCGTCGGGATCGTGGATACGTCGTCGGACTACAACACCTGCCACCGGGAGATGCCCCAGATGGTAGCGGCGGTAAAAAGGGGGGTGCTCGAGGCCGGGGGCCTGCCGCTGGCCTTTCCGACGATATCGCTCCATGAGATCATGACTTCCCCCACGACGATGCTCTTCCGCAACCTTGCCGCCATGGATACCGAGGAGATGATGCGGTGCCAGCCGATGGACGCGGTGGTGATGCTGGCCGGGTGCGACAAGACGCTGCCCGCCCAGATCATGGCCGCCATCTCGGCCGATATCCCGGCGATTTCGGTGGTGGCGGGGCCGATGATGACCGGGATGTGGCGGGGCCAGCGACTGGGCGCCTGCACCGACTGCCGCAGGCTCTGGGCCCAGTACCGCGCGGGTGAGCTATCCGAGGCTGAGATCAACGATGTCGAATCGTCGCTCTGCTTCACGGGCGGGACGTGCATGGTCATGGGGACGGCCTCCACAATGGCCTGCCTCGTGGAGGCGCTCGGGTTGATGCTTCCCGGCGGGGCGACGATTCCCCACGCCGCGGGGCAGCGGCTCTCCCACGCGGCGGCGGCCGGGCGGCGGGCGGTGGCGATGGCGGCCGAGGGGCTGTCGCCCTCACGGATCATGAGCCGCGCATCCATTGCCAACGCCCTTATCGTGCTCTGCGCCCTGTCGGGGTCGACCAACGCGGTGGTTCACCTGCTTGCGATCGCCCGGCGCGCGGGGCTTTCTCTTTCCCTCAAAGAGCTCGACGATGCGGCGCGGAAGGTCCCCGTGCTTGTCGACGTGAAGCCCGCGGGCGCTGGGTACCTCGAGGACTTTTTCCACGCGGGGGGGATGCCCGCGCTCATGAAGGTCCTCAAACCGTTCCTTGACCTCTCGGCAAATACGATCACGGGAAAAAGGCTCGGCGATATGATCAAGGACTTTCCGTCGCCGGGAGGCGGACAATCGACGATCCGGTCGCTGGCCAGTCCCCTGAGGCCTATCCAGGATCCCGGGGCGATTGCCGTGCTCTTCGGCACACTGGCTCCGGACGGAGCGGTGCTCAAGGCGGCCGCGGCAACCCCGTCGCTCTTCTCCCACCGGGGACCCGCTGTCGTCTTCGAGTCCCCGGAGGACGCGGTGCGGCGGCTGGACGACCCCGCCCTGAAGATCACTCCCGATCACGTGATGGTGCTCAGAAACGCGGGCCCCGTGGGCGCCGGGATGCCGGAGGCCGGGTCGCTGCCGATCCCGAAGTACCTGGCGACCCGGGGGGTAAAGGACATGGTGCGGGTGTCGGACGGGAGGATGAGCGGGACGGCCTATGGAACGGTGGTGCTACACGTCTCGCCGGAGGCGGCCGTCGGCGGGCCGCTGGCGCTCGTTTGCGACGGAGACACGATCGAACTTTCGGTGAAGGAGCGGCGCCTGGACCTGTTGGTCGACGAGGCAGAACTGTCGGCCCGACGTGCACGGATCAAACTGCCCGCAGTGCCAGCGCGGGGCTACCGGCGGCTCTTCGTCGAGCACGTTCTACAGGCGCACGAAGGGTGCGACTTTGACTTTTTATGAGCATCCGGGAATGCCTTTCTCAATGAGGAAGCAAGCATGAAGATCACCGTTCTCTCGGGGAGCCCCAAGGGCGAGGGGTCCAACACCCTCGTGTATCTCAACTACATACAAAAACACCGCACAAAACATCACTACACGATCCTTCATATCGGGCAACAGGCCCAAAAAATCGAGTCGGATGAAAAGTATTTCCAGAAGATGATTGCCGAGATACGGAAATCCGACGCGATCCTGTGGGTCTATCCCATCGCCTATTTCCTGGTCCCCTGGGGGATGAAGCGGTTCATCGAACTCGCCTTTGAGAGAAAGGCGCAAACGGCGTTTGCGGGGAAATACGCCAGCGCCCTCACTACCTCGATGCACCTGTTTGACCACACGTCGCTGGCCTACATCCACGGCATCAGCGAGGACCTTGGGATGAGCTATGTTCCCGCCTTTTCCGCCCAGTTCACCGACCTGACGGAGGAAGAGGGGCGGCGCCAATTGCTCCTGTTTGCCGACGACTTCATCAGGACGGTGGAAAAGAAGCTCGCCGTGGAAGCGGTCTATCCGCCCCTTTCGGCCAAGGTCCCAACGTACCGGCCCCTTGAGACGGAGCTGGTGAAGAAGACGGAAAGCTATAGAATCCTCTTTTTAACCGACGAGACTCCGAAAGACAGGAACCTCGGCTATATGACCGATGTCTTTCTGCGGCACTTGAAGAACCGGGTCGAGTTCATCAACATCAACGATATCCGTCTGCAGCCGTGCAAGAACTGCCTGGTCTGCTGCTATGACGGGGTCTGCGCGATCGACGATGACATGAACTTCCTCTACCAAAACCGAATCCTGCCCGCCGACGCGATCATCTACGCGGGAACGATACACGATCGGTACCTGTCGGGACGGTGGAAGATGTTCTTTGACCGCTTCTTCCTCAACGGACACCGGCCCGTGTTGGAAGGAAAGCAGGGGGGATTCATCATCTCCGGCCCCCTCAGGCAGATCCCGAACCTTAGGGAGCTGTTAAGTGGATTTTCCGAGACGTTCGGGCTCAACAGCTGCGGCGTGGTGACCGATGAATACGGGAAGCCGGACCGGATTACGGGGCTCCTTTCGGCCCTGTCGGACCGGATCATGGCGGGGCTGGAGAACGGAGCCCGGCGTCCTCCGACCTTCCTCGGTGTCGGGGGACGGAAAATACTTCGGGACATCAACTTTTTCACTCGTTTCGTTTTCACCGAGAATCACCGCTACTACACGAAGCACGACCTCTTTGACTTTCCCCACAGTCAGCGTACGATGCGGATCGTCGGCCGCATTATCCCGCCGCTGATGAGGATAAAAGGGTTTCGAAAGAGATTCCAGTCGCAGATGAACGAAAAAATGATCGCTCCCCTCAAGAAGGCGCTGGAACAATAGGAGGGAAACGGCAACAGATTTCCGGCAGCGGCTTATGGCCGCCTTCGTATGGGCTGCCCCGGGACCTGTGAGGCTGGTACCGCTTACGTGCGTCCGGATGAACGTGAGGGGGATATAGTTCCGCCTTGATCCTTCCCATCTGAATTAGTCAGGAATTCACTATATGCATACATCTTAAAAATATTTAATCCTATTAGATATTTCTTTACAGCAACGTCGGAACATCACTATAATACGCACCCGAAGCACATGAAGGAATTCGATATGGTCGGCAAAAAAACGAGTGCCGCGCGATCTCTCTCGAAATGGAAAACCCTCCCCTTTCTCTTCTTCCTTGTCCTTCTGTTTCTCACGGCGGGCTTCTGTCTCCTATCCTTTATATATGGGGCGAAAAGCGAGCATACGGCTCTTCCGCCTCTCTTGGGCAATACGCCCGACAGGCTGGCGCGGGTGGGCGAGGACACGATCGTCGGGCGTCCGTTCTCCTTCCTGGTGGCGGGAGACACGAGAAGCAGCGACACGTTCGAAGATTTCATGAACAACATGCGGCTTGAGCATACTCCCGATTTTGGGATTATCCTCGGCGATTTCGTCCCGACTTCCGATATGTCAAGGCACCGTTTTTTCATCCAGGAATTCGCAGAATGGCACATGCGCTTTCCGATCCTGTTAGTTGCGGGAAACCACGACATCTTCTGCCACGGAACGTCCCGCGATCTTGAGCCCTTTACCCTTAACGACTTCGAGAAGACATACGGACCCGTGAATTTCTTCTTTATCCATGGAGGCTGCCTCTTTATCTGTCTCAATGATCTCTACAACGGGTCATACGTCGATTATGCCCGGGATGTCCTTTCCCGGAAGGCGGCGGGCAGCCTGATGATCTTCGTCTTTACCCACATACCGCCCCGTTCGATATCGCCGATCATCAGGACACGGCCCATCGACCGGGAAAAAGAATTCATTGATCTCCTTGAACAGTATAGGGTCGATTATGTTTTCAGCGGCGACTTTCATTCGTATCTCAGGAGCGACTACAATCACGTAAAATTCATCGTCTCCGGTGGCGGCGGCTCGAAGCTCTGGGGCGGCAATGAGAGGAGCTTTCACCACGTGCTCTTTCTGTCGGTTGACCCGGCGGCACGGGACGTTGACGAGATCATCTATCCGATCTCGGAGGTGACAGACATCGGAGACGACCTGGAAATAGTCCTCATTTGCCAACTTTATCCATTCTTTAAACCACACCTCGCACTGTGGGCGGCCACCTTTTCTCTGGTCATGGTCGTGGCGCTGGCGGGCATCGGCTGGCTGATCATCGCGGCCCGACGGAGACCGTCAGCGAGATCGGAGCCGCGAAAAGGCAGAGGATAGGACTCAGGCCCACGTCTCGTGAGCTGCCCGTGCTATCAGGAGATACCGCACCGGGCGTTCATTCCGTGCCTCTTCCCGGGCACGGATCCTCATGCTCCTCTTGCCGGCTGTGAGATAAAGACCGCGGTTCGATGTCCCGTCGAGCCCTTGAGGGCGCGGGTGTCTCCCCCCCATCTATAAGCGAAGCGTTTTCTGAGCTCTCGAAGAGCACCCCTCGCGACGGCCGCCGATACTTCCTCAATCGTCCGAATAGATCCTCAACAAATGTAGTTATATTACATTATTGGTGGAGATGTCGTTCCTTCACGGGATCAAGAACCGGCACTATCTGTGCAACTATCTGAAGATAAAAGCAATATGTTATTATCGTAACCGGAGAAGAATTCTCTTGACAAAATACCATAATATGTAATTCTATTACATATTGTCTTTCGCCCCTTTGCGGTATCAGAGATACGTGCTCCGGCCCCGGAGCATGGAACGGAGGAAGATATGAACAAGAGGGCATTTGCGTCGTATTTGATGTTTTTTTCGGTGATCGCGCTTATCCCTTCGGGGATCATGCTCCATCTGACGGCGTCGGAGGCCTTTGGGCCGACGAGGCATCTGCTCATGTGTGTCCACAACGTAGCCGGCATTATCCTCGTGATATCGGCGTCCGTACACTTTGCCTTTAACTACCGGCCCATGGTGTCGTTTCTGAGGTCAAGGGCCGATGCTCGCTTCCGTCCCCACAGGGAAGTGACGCTTGCCGCAACAGTCGTGGTGGTGCTGATCAGCCTGGTTGCTCTCCACGTCTTCATTCATGGGTAAGGTGAAGTGATAGGATGGAAAGAGACAGAGCTCATAGCGAAGCCGGGAAAGAACGCCGCCATTACCTGAAAAAGGACCTGCGCCGGGCGCAGATCGTCGCGGCCGCGCGGCCGATATTTGCCCGGAAGGGCTTCCACGGGACCGCCGTCGAGGAGATACTGAAGGCTTCCGGCGTTGCCCAGGGGACGCTCTATCTCCACTTCGCCAACAAGGAGGAGATCTTCCGTGCCGTGATGGGTGATGCGCTGGAGAAGATCGGCGAGATCGTGCGGCCCCTTTCCGATGACGAATTCCCGATCTCGGCTTCGAGCCCCGAGGCCGTGTTTGCGTATATTAGAGAAAAAAACCGAAGGCTACTTTTTGCCGTCAGAGAAGATAAAGATCTCATTCGCCTCATCTTCAGAGAGGAACCTGGGCTCGAGTCCACCAGGAGCGAAATACTCTCGCGGATCAACGACGTGATGGTGGGGCAGGTTCAGACGGAGCTTTCGATCTTTCGCAACCTGAATCTGATCGGCGCCATCGACACCGCCCTTGCCGCTCGGATGATCGTCGGGACGATGTTGACGCTGATCACCACCGACATCATCGGGGACGATGCCCCCGACATCGAGCGCCTCGCCAGTGAGGCCACCCGCATCCAATTTTACGGCATGGCCAAACGTCCCACAGATGAAGGGGAATCCTGAACGGCGGCCGGGATAACCATCCGGCCTACCGATAATCAATCCATTCGAAATCGCGCTCGCAGGACCTGGTTGATGAGTCCGGAGCGATACGCGCCCCTTTTACCTACCTTGAGTTTTCTTTTGCCCGGGGGAAGACGTCGTGGTAATATATTATTAATATACTAAGGTTACTGGCCATGGCCAACAGGCTCTCCCGCGAAAAGAGCCCGTACCTCCTGGAACACGCCGAGAACCCGGTTGACTGGTTCCCCTGGGGAGACGAGGCGCTCAACAAAGCTAAGATTGAAGACAAGCCGGTCTTCCTGTCGGTCGGTTACTCCTCCTGCCACTGGTGCCACGTGATGGCCCGGGAATCGTTCGAGGACCGGGAGGTGGCCAACCTCTTGAGCGAGCACTTCGTTTCGGTAAAGGTCGACCGCGAGGAGAGACCGGACATCGACGCGTTCTATATGGCCGCGTGTCAGGCGCTGACCGGGAGCGGCGGATGGCCCCTCTCCGTCTTCCTGAGGCCGGACGGCACGCCGTTCTTTGCCGGCACCTATTTCCCGAAGGATCCTCGCCACGGGATGCTCGGATTTGTCGAGGTCCTCACGGCGATTGCCCGGCTCTGGAGTGGCGATCGGGCGCACATAGACGCGGCCGGGCAAGAGGTGGCCCGGATCCTCCAGCAACGTGAGGCGAGGGGGGAGGCCTCTCCGCTCGGCCCCGAAGCGCTGGATAGAGCATTCTTTTCGCTTCGGGACGTGTTCGACGAGCGATATGGGGGGTTCGGGGGGGCGCCGAAGTTCCCGACGCCGCACCGGCTCTCGTTTCTCCTCTCCTATCATCGGGCGACAGGGAACGCACGCGCCCTCGATATGGTCACCCGGACCCTCGAACAGATGCGGTACGGCGGCATCTTTGACCAGATCGGGCTCGGCTTTCATCGCTACGCCGTCGACGAGCGGTGGCGCGTCCCCCACTTCGAGAAGATGCTCGCGGACCAGGCGACGGCCGCAATGGCGTATATCGAAGCCTTTCAGGTGACACGGGACCCGTTTCATGAACGGGTCGCGCGGGAAATCTTTGCCTATGTGCTCGGAGATATGACCTCCCATGATGGGGGCTTCTTCACCGCCGAGGACGCCGACAGCGAAGGCCGGGAGGGCGCGTTCTATCTTTGGAGAAAAGACGAGTTCGAAAAGAGTCTTACGCCGGACGAGGCCGCGCGGGCGGCACGTTACTTCGGCATCAAGGCGGAAGGGAACATCATCGGGGCCGATTTTGAGGAGGGGATGAATATCCCCTACGTCCCGGTTTCCCCTGACCAGTTCGCCGCTCTCGAGAAAATAAGCCCGGACGCGCTGGCGAGGGCGATCGAGAAGGCCCGCGTGAGGCTCCGTGCGGCGCGGGCGCGACGGAAACATCCCCTCCGGGACGACAAGGTTATCACCGCGCTCAACGGCCTCATGATAGCGGCGCTCGCAAAGGGGTATGGGGCCCTCGGCGATCGGACCTACCTCCGTGCGGCGACGGCCGCGGCGGACTTCGTGCTGGGTCGACTTGTTGATGAGAAAGGGCGATTGCTGCGCCGGTACCGGGACGGTGAGGCGGCGATAGGCGGCTTTTTGGACGACTACGCCTTCTTCGTCTGGGGCCTCATCGAGCTCTACGAAGCGGGATTCGAGATCCGGTATTTGGAGGAAGCCGTCCGTCTGACGGCCGTGATGCTCGCCCTCTTCCGGGACAAAGAGACAGGGGGCCTGTTTGACTCGGGAGACGAGGAGGGCGGGCTCATCGCCCGGATGAAAGAGGCGCGTGACAGTGCCGTACCTTCGGGCAACTCAGTAGCGGCACTAAACCTTATTCGCCTGTCCCGCATGACGGGCAATGTCGAGCTTGCCGACGAGGCCGACCGAATTATGGCCGCCTTCTCCCCGTCCGTCCTGGCCGAGCCTTTGGCCCATATTCAGCTTTTGTGTGTCCTCGATGCGATGCGTGGCCCCTCTCAAGAGATCGTCATCGTCGGAGATGCGCATGACGCCTCCACCCAAGAGATGATCCGAGCGGCCCAGAGCTTTTTTCTCCCGAACAAGAGCCTCATCTTCGTGCCGCACGCCGACGATGCCGGGCGGCAAAGGATCGCGGAGATCGCCCCGTTTGTGCGTGAGATGCGGATGTCCGGCTCAAAGGCCACGACGTATATCTGTGAGAACTTCTCATGCGGCGTCCCCCTCACCAATCCGGATGAGGTCGAGGCGGCCTTGACTTCCCGGGATAATCGGATAAAATAGTAATAAGCCTTTTTTTGAGGATACACGTTGGTGACAGTGAATCATCTTCCGCGCGTATGGGCGTGCGCCGCAGTCCTCCTGATGGTGCTGTCCCTTTCGCTTGGGGCGGCGGCCGCCGAGATCAGGGAATACAATGGGATCGAGCTTTCTCCCTTCGACCGTAAATATGACAACTCGATCAAAGGGCCGCAAAAGGTCGATCCGAAGACTTATCGACTCGAGGTTACGGGGCTCGTGGAGAAACCCCTCTCGCTGACGTATGCTGAGGTGCTGTCGCTGTCCCACGTCAAGAAGGTCTTCACCCTTCACTGCGTCGAAGGATGGGACGAGACGCTCCTCTACGAGGGCGTGCTGCTCACAGACCTGCTGAGAAAGGCCGGGCCGAAAAAAGGGGTCAGGACCGTCATCTTCTGGGCCGCCGACGGCTACTCTTCGTCAGTCCCCTACGACTGGGCGGTTAAGAAAAATATCATGCTCGGGGCGAAAATCAACGGGAGGACACTGGACGACAAGCGCGGTTTCCCGTTTCAGGTTGTCGCCGACGATAAGCTCGGCTACAAGTGGGTAAAATGGCTTGTAAAGATCACGCTTTCCGATAAGGACTATAAAGGCTTCTGGGAGCGTCGGGGCTACTCAAATGACGCGGACGTTGACCAGTGAGACATGGAGAAAACCCTCCGTTTCATATTCGACCGCAATCTCATCTTCACACTATCTTTTTTTCTGGGGCTTCTCCTCCCCGAGGGCCTTCCCTATACGCTGTGGCTCCTCTTGCCGAGCCTCGCGCTGGTGATAGCCGTCTCCACCCTCTCGGTCGGATCGGACATATTCCGCTCTCCCCGGGTCTTCATCAACAACTCCCTGGTCGGCGTGGCGGTCAACTATCTATTGATGAGCGGCGTCACGATCCTGGCCGGCTACCTGCTTGTTTCAGACCCGCAGCTGCGGGCCGGTTTTGTCCTGGTGGCGGCGGTCCCGGCCGCCTCGGCGGTCGTCCCGTTTGCCGACGTGCTTGGCGGAGATAGGACCCTCGCCCTGCTCGGTATGATCGGAGGGCTCCTGTTCGCCTTCGTGATGCTCCCCCTCATTACGGTTCTCTTCGTCGGGTCAAACCTCCTGGATCCGAAAAAGCTGTTGCTGATCCTGGTGGAGCTGTCCATCGTCCCGCTGCTTGTCTCGCGGCTTTTCCGGGCCGTTCGGCTGGATACCCCAATGGAACCGTACAGGGGGCCGATCACAAATCTCTCCCTCGGCGTCGCCTTCTACATCATGGTGGCGGTCAACCACGACATCATCGTTCATCAGACGCCGGTGCTGGTCCGGGTGGTCATCGTGGGGCTCATCATATCGGTGGTATCGGGCGGTATCGTGCTGGCGGCCGCGCGGATCTTGTCCGTCGATCGGCGGACGCAGATCAGCCTCCTTCTGTTGGCGACGCTCAAGAACTACGCCATCTCGGCGGGCCTCGGGCTCATCCTCTTCTCGAGCCGGGCCGCCCTTCCGTCGGTGGTCATGACGATTATCATGATTCCCTACATTGTCGTTCTCGATCTTTTTGTGAGAAGAGGGAAAATGGGGGGAGAAGTTCATTGAAAAAACGGCCTTTCATGGTTATAATAGAGCTACATGAACCGTTACAAGGCGAGGTTTTGCTATGAAGACGATAAAGGTTAAAGGCATGTCGTGCGATCATTGCGTCATGGCCGTCACGAAAGCGCTGGAGGGCATCGAGGGGGTCAAGAACGTCAAGGTGAATCTGAAGAAAGGAGAGGCGACCTTCGACGAGAAGGCTCCCGTCGACATGAAGATCGTAAAAGAAAAGATCGAGGACGCGGGTTACGAGGTCGCGGGATAGGCCGCAGCCCCGCCATGCGCACAACATCGGCGTCGCGTCTTGACGCCTTGTTTATTGTGTGGCCCGGGGTCCGGCGGTTGTAAGAAACGAGCAGAAATAATGATCGAAAAGGAGTCGGGTGCGCGATGCTACGAATAGAAGATCTCAAGGTAGAAATCGAGGGAAGGGTGGTCCTTGACCACGTGGACCTCGAAGTGCCGGAAGGCAAGACCCACGTGCTGTTCGGCCCGAACGGCTCCGGTAAGACATCGCTCCTCATGACTATCATGGGATTTGAGGGGTACAAGGTGTTGCACGGAAAGATATTCTTCAAAGGACAGGACATCACAAGCCTTCCGATTTACGAGCGCGCGAAGCTCGGCATCGGGATGTCCTTTCAGCGGCCGCCGTCCGTTGACGGGCTCAAGCTCGGGGAGCTGTTACGCCTCATCGGATGCGATGAAGACAAGGTCGAATCGATCGCCTCGGAGATAAAATTCGAGACGTTTTTAGGTCGGGATGTAAACGTCGGGTTTTCAGGCGGGGAGATCAAGCGATCGGAGCTGTTACAGCTCATGGCTCAGCAGCCTGAGTTGCTTCTCTTCGACGAGCCGGAGTCGGGGGTCGATCTGGAGAGCATCTCCCTGATCGGCAACGCCATCAACGACCTCATCAAGGGAACCGACGGGGGCGGCGGGCGCTATTGCCATAAGACGGAGCGGGCAAAGCGTCAACGGTCCGGGCTCATCATCACGCATACCGGATACATCCTGGATTACGTGGACGCCGACGAGGGCCATGTATTGTATAACGGCAGTATCGCCTGCCAGGCAAATGCGCGGGAGCTCCTCAGGGAGATATCCGTCAACGGCTATGGAGAATGTCTGAAATGCCAGGTCCAGTAGACAAGAAGAATATCGTTGATCGGTTTATCAACGAGGGCGGGCAGCACGCGTATATCGAAGATCTCGGCACGGTCTCCGAAAAGGACGAGAAGCGGATGCGCCTGGCCGGAATCGAAACGACCAAGGCGGGCCGCTCCGGCACCTACCTCCAGAAAGACCACAGCCTCGTCCACTGTAACGTGGCCCAGGACGGACTGGAGGTGATGGACATCAACACCGCGCTGAAGACCCACGGGTGGGTGGACGACTATCTCTGGGGCCTGATAAAGCCCGATAAGGACGAGTTCACGATGCGAGCCAAGGAAAAGCCGCATCTCGGCTACTTCATCCGCGCCCTGCCGGGCGTGAAATCGCTGTCGCCGGTGCAGGCCTGTCTCTATCTTGCAACCGACAAGATGTCCCAGAACGTCCACAATGTCATCATCGCCGAGGAGGGGTCGGAGCTCCACATCATCACCGGCTGTTCGACGGCGCCGGGGGTCGCCAGCGGGCTTCATATCGGCATCTCGGAATTCTACATCAAGAAGGGGGCGAAGCTCTCCTTTACGATGATCCATAACTGGTCGGAGGGGGTCGTCGTGCGTCCCCGCTCGTCGATCCTGGTGGAGGAGAACGGCCGGTTTATCAACAACTACATCGTCTTGAATCCGGTCGAGTCTATACAGATGTACCCCTCGACACACTTGAAGGGCGATAATTCGGTGGCGAGCCTCAACTCGATCCTCGTGGCGCCCAAGGGGTCGCATCTCGACATCGGCGGGCGGGTCGTGTTGTCGGGGAAGAACACGCGCGCCGAGATCATCGCCCGCGCCATTACCACGGGCGGAACGATCATCTCCCGCGGGCAGCTCGTCGGCGAAGTGCCGGGGATCAAGGCCCACCTCGAGTGCAAGGGGCTGATCCTCGAGGGCGGGGGAAGCATCATCGCGATCCCGGAGCTCGAGGGCAATGCCGCGGACGTCGAGCTTTCCCACGAGGCGGCGGTGGGCCGCATCAATCAGGATGAGATCAACTACCTCATGGCACGTGGGCTCACCGAGGACGAGGCCGTCGGCGTGATCGTGCGAGGATTTCTCCGCGTGGATATAGAAGGACTCCCCGAGGAGCTCAGGGCCGAGATCGACAGGAATATCCGAAAAGGTCAGAAGGAGTATATGTAGCCGTGCTTGTGCTCGGAATCTCCGGCAGCCCCCGCGAGGGGGGCAATACCGATACGCTTCTTTCCGAGTTTCTCGCCGAGGCTCAGGTGCTGGGCGCGAGGGTACAAAAGATCGTCCCCGCGCGGATGAAGATCAGGCCGTGCATCGAATGCCGCACATGCGAGGACAAGGGCTTTTGCTCCATTGATGACGAAATGGGCGAGGTGTACCGGCTTCTCAGGGAGGCCGACGTGTTAGCTGTCGCCAGCCCGATCTTTTTTTATGGGGTGACGGGGTCGCTTAAGGCGCTCATCGACCGGACCCAGTGCCTCTGGGCGAGGCGATCGGTCCTCAAGATCGTCGACCCCGGGGCGCCGTCGAGAAAGGGAGTATTCATATCGGTGGGAGCGACGAAGGGCGAAAAGCTCTTCGATGGAGCGGGACTTACGATGAAATATTTCTTCGACGCCGTCGGGGCACGGCTTTCGGGCAGTCTCCTCTATCGTCGTATCGAACACCTCGGCGATATCGAGAGACATCCGACGGCGCTCTCAGATGCCCGGGCGCTGGCCCGTGAGGTCGCCGGACCCCTCGTGAGGCGAAAGAAGATCCTCTATCTCTGCAGGGAAAACGCGGCCAGGAGCCAGATGGCCCAGGCTTTTACGAGATACCGGGCGGCCGACCGGATTGAGGCGTCCAGCGCCGGAGACGCTCCGGCCGAAGAAATCAACCCCGACATGGTTCGGGTCATGGCGGAGCAGGGCATCGATATGGGCTTCATCCGGCCCCGGTCCGTATCGGAGGCACTGGCGGCCGGGGACCCCGATCTGGCGGTGACGATGGGATGCATGGACGCCTGTCCGGTGCTTCCCGGAGTCGACGTGATCGATTGGGGGATTGCCGACCCCGCGTCGGGGGGGATCGAGACAATGCGGGAGACACGGGACGAAATAGCGCGACGAGTCGACGGCCTTATCGGTTGATACGGCCGTTTGTCAGGTTATCGGATTGGCTATTCTATTATGAGATGCGGAAAATAAGGGACAGGAGGTTATTATATGGATAAGTATGTCTGTACGGTTTGCGGCTACATCTACGATCCCGCGAAGGGCGACCCGGACGGCAAAATCCCCCCCGGCACCCCCTTCGAGAAGCTTCCGGACGACTGGACCTGCCCGGTCTGCGGGGCGGCAAAGAGCGAATTCGAAAAGGAATAATAATCACATACGAGAGGAGACGAGAGATGGACGAGCCGAAGGTAAAACTTTACTCGACCCCTACGTGACCCTACTGCAAGAAAGCGAAAGAGTTTCTTTCGCAAAAGGGAATCGCATACGAGGATTTTGACGTCACCCAGGACAGAAACGCCCTCGAGGAGATGCGTCGGATCACCAACGGCGGCCTGAGCGTGCCGGTTCTCCACATCGGCAACGAGGTCATCGTCGGGTTCGACGAGGAGCGGATATCCAAGGCGCTCGGGCTGAAAAAATAGTTCGATCGTGCCGACGCGCCCGAGACGCGCAAACCGCGGCCGCACATACGGGGCGCGGGTCCGTCCGCCCGCCCATGTGGACGGCGGACGCGTCCGAAGCTGTGAAGGTCTGCGATCGCTCGGGCGGACCTTCATGAGGATCGTGCCATGAAGACAGTTGTCATGTATACGCTTGCCGACTGCCCGTTCTGCGCGCGGGCCAAGCTCTTCCTCAAGGAGAAGGGAATCGAGTTTGAGGAGATAGAAGTTCGGCCCGGATCGCGGGAGTGGGACGCGATGAAGAAGGTGGCCAAGAGCGGCTCGCTGCCGCAGATCCTCATCGATAACAAACCGATCGGCGGTTACGGTGATCTGGTCCACCTGGAGGCGACAGGCGAGCTCTATGAGCTTCTCGGAAAACCGTTGGCGCAAAAGCCGCCGCCGATCTACGACGTCATTATCGTCGGCGGGGGGCCGGCGGGCCTATCGGCCGCAATCTATACCGCCCGAAAGCTCATGAAGACGATCCTCATCAGCATGAACATCGGCGGCCAGGTGACCGACACCTTCGATATCGAGAACTACCTTGGTTTTTCCGAGATCGAGACGGCCGACCTGATCAAGCGCTTCGAGGAGCACGTCCTCAAGTATGGGGTGGAGAAAGTGTCGGGGGTGGAGGTCATTTCCCTGGATTTGAGCGGAAAGATCAAGAAGGTCTTTACCGGCGACGGGAAGCTGTATCTATCCCGGACGGTCATCCTATCCATGGGCAAGCGACCCCGTACCCTTAACGTCCCGGGCGAGAAGGAGCTTATCGGCAAGGGGGTAGCCTACTGTTCCACCTGCGACGCGCCCCTCTTTAAGGATATGGACACGGCGGTGGTCGGAGGTGGAAACTCGGCGCTGGAGGCGGCGCTTGATCTTGTGAAGGTGGCGCGGAAGGTCTACGTGGTATCGATTACTCCCCTCACGGGTGACGCGATCCTCATCGACAAATTGAAGTCGTCGGCCAACGTCGAGATCTTCACCGAATACACGACACTGAAGATCATCGGGGAGCGCGTTGTGGAAGGGATAGAGATCGGGCGCTTGGAAGAGAGTGAAACGAAGAGACTCGATGTCCAGGGCGTCTTCATCGAGATCGGGCTTCTTCCAAATTCGGACCTCGTCGTCGACACGCTGGCGGTCAACAAGGTCGGCGAGATCCAGATCAACTGCGAGTGTAAGACAGGGCTTGCCGGGGTGTTTGCCGCAGGAGACGTGACGGACGTTCCCTTCAAGCAGGTCATTATTGCCGCGGGGGAGGGGGCCAAGGCGGCGCTTGCCGCCTACGACTACCTGTTGAATCAGAACTAACCTATTTTGGGAATGAACGTGGAGACTAAGCCCGGAGACTACAAATCGCTTGAGCAGTACCTGACGCAGATGCTCGGGCTTTCCGATCGCCCCATCGGATTTCATTACACGAATAAACCTCCCGAGGGATCAGTCACCGTCACCAAAAAGAGCCGGGTCTGCATCTACCCGTTTCTGAACCAGGTGAGGAAGGGGAAAACCGTTTTCTTCGCCAAGGAGTGGAAGGCGTGCCGGGGAGGCGCGTTCTACCTCGGCTATAAGAAGAGCCTCATGCCGAAAGCGGGGATGTTCATTTCCACCGGGATCCCCAACCTCATGCCGGGGGAGCGGTACAAGAAAGACCCCGAGCTCGGGGAGGAGGTCGTCGCCCTCATGGAGCATGTGCCGGCAGGGGGCGACTTTATCGTGTTTCGGCCGCTGGGCGAATTTGAGCACGACGCTCCCCCCGAGGCCGCCGTTATCTTCGGCAACGCAGACGTCATGGGAGCGCTGCTGTTCCTTGCCAACTTCTCTCGGCCCGGCAAGGACAACGTCATGGTTCAGTTCTCGTCGGGCTGCTACAGCCTTTTTACCGAGCCGCGGATCCAGGCCCGGCGTGACGTCCCCAAGGCCGTCCTGGGCAGCTTCGACGTCAGCTGTCGGCCCTACCTTGACCCCTGCACCTTGACGTTTGCGGCCCCGGACGCGATGCTCTGGGAGATGGCGAGTGAGGCGCCCGAGAGCTTTCTTACGATCGCGCCCTGGACGAAGATCAGGGGGCGAAAGGGCCGTGGAGTTTCCCGATAGGTTGGTAGCCGGGCGGTTCGTCGGCCGCCCGAACAGGTTCCTGGCGCTGGTGGAGTGCGGCGGGCGCGAAGTCACGGCGCACCTGGCCAATACCGGGAGGCTTTCCGAAATCCTCGTCCCAGGCAGGCCCGTCTATCTGCTGCCGGCCAAAAATCCCCACCGGAAGACCGCCTTTTCCCTCATCCTTGCCGATCTTGACGGCGTCTTGGTAGGGCTTAACTCGGCGGCGGCAAACGACGTCGCGTATGAATACCTTTCGCGACGGCTCTTCGATCCCTTCTCGTCGTACGCCCTAATCCGCCGGGAGGTCACCTTTACCGACGGACGCTACGACCTGTTTCTCACCGAGCAGGGACTGCCCGATCTCATCGTGGAGGTTAAGGGGGTAAACCTCGTCCGTGGGGGGAGGGCGCTTTTCCCCGACGCACCAACCGAGCGAGGGACAAAACACCTCCGCGGGCTTATGGAGGCTCGGGAGCGGGGTTTGAGGGCGGCGGCCCTCTTCGTGGTCATGCGGGATGACGCGCAGACGTTTTCCCCCAACGATGAGGCCGACGCCCGATTCGCGGCGGCCCTGCGGGCCGCGCACGGGCGCGGCGTGGAGCTCTTCGCGCTTGTGACCCGGGTAACAGTGACTCGCATGGACATTACGGGCGCTATCCCGGTCGTGTTGTAGTCTTGCCGTCCGCATCAGTGACCCCGGTCGTCTTCCCCGGCAGGATGCTTTCCGCTCACATGGGACTATTAACGATATGTGGGGTCATGAAGGCCTAAGTAGGGCCGCGGGCTTGACATGGTTTCAGGTCGGGATTACATTAATAATGATAACTATTAGTAAGCGGGTGGTTCCCTACGTATCGGTTGTCCTGAGGCGACAAGAAGGGAGAGTGAGGTGGGTCGTCTTCGCCGATCGTATAGCAATTATTTATGACGACGCATTTCATTTTCGATAAACGCATGGTATTATTATTTCATCGAGAGAGGAGGTAAGGCCATGAAAGAGCGGAAAGGTATTACGACCATGGCGGGGATGCCGCTCACCCTCGTCGGCGAAGAGGTGAGAGTAGGCGACAAAGCCCCCGATTTTACGGTGCTGGATAACGACCTCGGGCCGTTCCGGTTCTCCTCACTTGCCGGAAAGGTCGTCGTCATCTCCTCGGTTCCCTCCCTTGATACGCCGGTCTGCAACATGGAGACCCGGCGCTTCAACGAGGAGGCGGGGCGGCTCCCGGGTGACGTCCGGGTCGTCACCATCAGCATGGACCTCCCGTTTGCGCAGAAGCGCTGGTGCGCCGCTGCGGGGGTCGAGCGGGTGAAGACCTACTCCGACCATCGCGACGCCGACTTCGGGACAAAGTACGGTGTGCTGACCAAGGAGACCAGGCTCTTGGCGCGGGCGATATTTGTCGTCGATAAGGCGGGTGTGATCCGCCATATCGAGGTATTGGATGATATCACCAAAGAGCCGCACTACGACGAGGTGCTCACGGCGGCAAAGAAGCTGGTATAGTCCGAAACCTCGGCGCTCGGCGCGCGACCGGCGGACTACGCATTGTATCAGGGGTAGCTTAAAAGGAGTTGAGCATGAAACAGGAGATTTCACGGCGGGGCTTTTTGGGCGCCTTTGTCGGCACACTTTCGGCATTGGGCGTCGTGCGCATCACGGCGGGCGAGGCGGCGGCTTCGGGTGAAAAGTGGGTCCTGGTGGGGAAGACGGGTGATTTTGGCGTCGGCGAGGCGAAACTGATCAAAGACGAGAAGGTTTACGTTATCCGAAACAAGAACGGGCTCTTCGCGATGAGCGCGGCATGCACACACCTCGGATGCGCGGTCGATCGACTGCAGGACGGGACCTACCTGTGTCCCTGTCACGGCTCGTCCTATGACGCCAAAGGCCTGGTGACGCACGGCCCCGCGAAGAAATCGCTTGTCTGGTACCAGACTCGGGAGTCTGACGGAGAGGTATACGTCAACTTCAAGGGGATCGTCGAGCCCGCGTCGTGATATGCCGGACTCGCGATAGTCACCGGTCGTATCACCCGGGACGTGCATGGGTCGGACGACGGGGAAAAGACGCGTGGGGGGCACAGGTGAGACCCCATGAGACCGTCTCCGTCAGAATTGTCTCGTGAGGAGAAGCGGGAGGGGGTGACGGGAAGATGGAAGAGAAACGATTCCGAATAGACGAGGTCTTCGAGATCGCCGTCGAAATGGAGCGACGGAAGACCTCTTTTTACCGGAGATCCGCACGGTCGACGCGCTCTAAGGGGACGCGGGAGCTGCTGCTGGAATTGGCCGACATGGAGGAAGAACACAGACGCCTCTTTTCCTCCTTCAGGGATAAGGTGAAGAAAACAGCGGAGAAGAAAGCCGACACGGCTCGCGACGAGCACGCCGACCCATTCCTTTTCGGATGGATTTCCGGAGTCGTCCTTGACGGTCTGTCGGGCACGGACGACCTGGGGGAGTCCGAGTCCCTTGAGGAGATATTGACGTTCGCCGTCGCGATGGAAAAAGATTCCGTCGTCTTCTATACCGGCCTCAAGGATGCCGTGGCGAGCAGGCGTGATAGGGAATATGTCGACAACATCATCCATGAGGAGATGGGG
This sequence comes from uncultured delta proteobacterium, assembly GCA_963792965.1. Lineage (GTDB taxonomy): Bacteria > Desulfobacterota > Zymogenia > Zymogenales > Zymogenaceae > CAWBYW01. Next base: position 74,214 of record CAWBYW010000013.1, read on the forward strand.
CACCTCACACTTCTTTCCGACCAGCTGCGCTCCGTTAAGGGCGAGCTGATGTAGCACCGGTCTAAACCTATCATAGGGAGAAACGAGATGGGAGAGCCGCCGAAGTCACTGGTGATGCTCGATAAGGCCCTCTCGATGGAAAGAGAGGGGAAAGCTTTTTATCAGCGGGCGATCGAAGCCTGCCATAACGACGTAGGCAGGGAGATATTCAAGACTCTCAAGTCCGACGAGGATATCCACATCGCCCGTATCAGAAAGATCACGGAAAGCCTCGGGGGAGGGAACCCGTGGAGCGACGAGTGGAAGAATTACTCCTTTTCACACGGGGACTTGACGGCGTTCTTCAGCGGCCTTGCCCAAAAACACGGGTCGGAAAAAACGGCCGACGCCAATGATGTGGACGCCTTGAACGTCGGCATAGACTTCGAGCTGAGGTCGGTGACCTTTTACGAGGGAAGCTTGGTAGGCGCGACCGACTCCCTTGAGCGTGAGTTCATCTCGCAGATGGTCATCGAGGAGAAGAGCCACCACAAGATCCTCGAGGACGCGAAACTCTACCTGACCGACCCGTCATCCTGGTTCCGCGAGCACGAAAAGGGCGGGCTCGACGGGGCATAGGCGGCGCCCACCAGAGAGAGTCCGCGCGACAATCGCCATAATAAAACGGGCGGGACTGGTCCCGCCCGTCCTTCCCGAAGGCAGAAAGAGCTCCGCCGTCGTTACTTCTTCTGATATTCCTCTTTCATCTTGTACTTGAGGACCTTGCCGGAGGGATTGCGCGGCAGTGCCGGGAGGAAATAGACGACCTTCGGCCGCTTATAGCCCGGAAGCGTCTTCTTGGCGTAGGCCAACAGCTCCTGTTCGGTGGCTGTCTTGTCGGGCTTCAGCACGATCGCCGCGTGTATCATCTCCCCCCACTTCGGGTCCGGCAGGCCGAAGACCGCCGCCTCCTGTACCGCCGGGTGCGTCAACAGTGCGTCCTCGACCTCCTTGGCAAAGACGTTCTCCCCGCCGGTCTTGATCATGTCCTTCCTTCGATCCACAAAGTAGAGGAAACCGTCCTTATCCCGGCTCACGATATCGCCCGTGTGGAGCCAGCCGTCCACAAAGGTCTTTTTCGTCTCGTCGTCTCGCTTATAGTAGCCCGAGATGACCGAGGGCCCCTTGAGGAGAAGCTCGCCGGGGTCGCCCACCTTGACCTCTCTGTCCTGATCGTCGACGATGAGGTAGGCCAGGGCCGGATTGACCACGCCGATCGATCCGGCTTTTTCAAACATCATGGCATCGGCAAGCACCGTCGCGTTGCCGCCCGACGATTCGGTCAGCCCGTAGGTGTAGAAAAGCTCGGCCGTGGGCATATATTTCTTTACGTCTTTCTTGAGCTCGTCGGGAAAGGTGGCGGCCGCGGTGGCGAACACACGCACGTGGGTCACGTCGTATTTGATGGCCTCGGGCACCGCCATAATCCAGTTGAAGAGGAACGGGGGGACGACCATCGCCACGGTGACCTTCTCATCGTGGAGATTCTTCATGTAGGCGACCGGCTCAAACCGATGCTGCAGCACGACCCGGGCCCCCGCCGCCACAAGGGAGTTGAGACAGTTGTTGATGATGACGTGAAAGAGGGGCAGCACCTGGATCCCCGTGTCTTTTGGCGAGAGGGAGAGGGCGTTGATCGTCGTGAAGACGGCCCAGAGCGCGTTCTCATGAGTAAGCATGGCCAGCTTGCTGACGCCGGTCGTGCCGCCGGTGCACAGGAAGATGTACGGGTCAGATCCCACGACCTCGGCCCTGGGCTCCTCCGGCGAGCCCTTCTTGAGGAATGCTTCGTAGTCAATCGCATAGTCAAGGGGCTTCTTTCCTACCTCGATATAGGTCTTGACCTTCGGGAGTTTTCCCCGCATGGCCTTGACCATTTCCGCAAATTCGTCGTGAAATATGAGAGCCTTGGCGTCGGAGAGGTCGACGAGATACCCGATATCCGGCGCGAGGAGCCGGGTCTTGACCGGAAAATAGACGACGCCGATCTTGGCCAGGGCATAATTCGCCTCGACCATAGCAGGGATATTCTCGGCCAGCATCGCGACTTTGTCGCCTTTCTTGAGGCCGAGAGAGAGCAGCGCGTTGGCCAGCCTGTTGACGCGCTCGTTGAGCCGCCTGTAGGTATACCGCTCTTCCTCGAAGATAAGGGCCTCGCGGTCGGGGTACTGGATCGCATTTCGCGCCACGATATTTCCGATAGTCATACCTCCCCCCTGTTCGTGACCATATGGATTAAGTAAGGTAGCCGATAGGTTAGTAATACTAACTTTGTGGTGCCTTGTCAAGTATTTTGGGCAGAGAACGAAACGAAAAAAGAATAGTCTTGAGGAGCGAGCACGTTCGTAGTATAGTGGCCTCATCAATCCAACCAAAGGATCGGGAAGCTGCAACGCCCGCCGCGGCAACAGGCGGTCGGGCGTGCTGTCTCAGAGAATGCCTCAAGAGGGCATTTTTTATATTTGCCGGACCGAGTGTGCCGGCGGAGTAATCATGCGACTGGGTAAGATATTCAATTTTCAGGAGGTCAAGAAAGGGTTCGTGCAATCGGCCCCTGTCATGGTGTCGGTCCTCGCCTTCGGCCTCGTCTACGGCGTTCTGTCGATACAATCGGGCCTGACGATCCTTGAGGCCTTCCTCTCCTGCATCATCGTCCTGGCGGGGATGTCCCAGTTTGCCTCGCTGCCGCTGTTTGCCGCCAACATCAGCCCCCTCACGATCATCGGCACGACGTTCATCATCAACATGCGCCACCTGATCATGGGGGCCTCCATTTCGCGGAGGTTCACGGAGCGGGGCCTCTTCGGGAAGGCCGCGGCCTCCTATTTCCTCATCGATGAGTCGTTTGCGATGGCCACCGCCTATGCCGAAAAAGAAAGGGGAGGTTCCGTCCGCGACTACATGATCGGGTCGGGGCTGGCGGTCTTTGCCTCGTGGAATATCGGCACCGTGGTGGGGGCGCTCTTCGGCAACTTCCTCGGAGATCCGAAGGTGTACGGGCTCGATTTTGCGGCGGCGGCGGCCTTCCTCGGGCTTCTGGTCCCCCAGATCAAGGGGAAGGGCGACCTCCTCGTGCTCTTGGTCGGGGCGATCCTTTCGGTCGGCGCCTACCTTTCTTTCGAGGGGAGCTGGTATATCCTTATCACCGGAATCTTCGCGAGCCTTGTGGGGGCCCTGGTGGCACACGATGAGAAGTGAGGTTTTTATAACCCTTGTCGGCATGGGGCTGGTAACCTACCTGACGCGCGCCCTCTTCATCATCGGGCTCAAGGGCGATACGCTGCCCCCCTTCGTTGTCCGGTGGCTCTCGTTTGTCCCCGTGGCGGTGCTGACCGCCATCATCTGCCCCATGATCGCGGCCCCGCAAAAACATCTCAACCTCACCTACGACAACCCCTATCTTCTGGCGGGAATTCTCACGACCGTCATCGCGGTCGCCACGAAAAACCTCGTCGTCACCGTCCTCGGCGGGATGGGCATAATCCTCCTGTTGAAATTCTTCATGGGATAGGCCCGCCTATATCCTGCCGATTACCTCAAGGAGAATCACAAAGATGACGACGTCGGCAAAGACGTGGGTGATGATCGCCATCAAGAGCCCCCCCGCGCGCATCCTGATGAGTCCGAGCATGATCCCGTAGATGAACGCAAGCGCGACGCCCACGACGCCGTTGGGCACGCCCCAGATGTGCGCCGCTCCGAAGAAGAGGGCCTGTACCACGAGGACGGCCCAGGGAGTCCCGATAAGCTTCGTCAACCCCTGCCAGATGATCCCCCGGTAGATCACTTCCTCGACTATGGCGTTGAGGAGCGCGAACCCGAGCCCGCCGACGAGGAGCTGGTAGAGCGGCCTCGGGGGAAAGAACCGGGTGAAGACCGCGATGTCCGGGTGCAGGAGACGGTACCAGAGGACCAGCGCCCCCGAGCTGACGATGACCACGACAAGGGAGTAGACGGCGAGCCGCGGCGTGACCGCGCCCCAGGCGAGCCAGGTCGTGTCTTTACGGAGGGGTCGTGCGGCCAGGACAAGCGCGGTGTAGACGAGGATCGGCACGATAAGGAGCAGCCCGAGGCTGACGAAGGGCAGGAGCCGGAAGAGGTAGCACATCAAGAGGAAGAGTGAGGGGCCGAGAAGGGGCGGCCGTCTCAGGGAAAAATAGGCAACAATGAAGAGGAGCACCGCGATCGTGACCCAGCGATAGATCCCCTCGATCGGGGGAACAAGGAGGGAAAAGATCACCAGGAGGGAGAAGAGGATCAGGCCGAAGATCGTATCGAGTTTTTTTGCGGCCATGGCCGTTACTATCCCCAGACGAATGGATTAGCGTAGTGAATCAACATATCCCATCCGATCGTCCGTTTCAAACAAAAAACGGAGCAGGGGGATTTCCACGTTGGGGAAGCCCGTCATCCTTATCGCCGCGGATACTGTGCGTGCAGTCACGACTCTTAACCAAGGCAATTTTCGGCGCGGTTCCTTACGGTGAACGACTACTTGACGACCTTTTTTCCCCTGAGCGTCGCTATCTGTTCATTGCTGTAACCGAATTCCCGCAAGACCTCATCGTTATGTTCGCCAAGTCTCGGCGCATTTCTCATGATGGCAGTACTTTCGCCGTTAAATTTCACCGGATTTCCCATGATCCAGTCTTTTCTTCCATTTGGCAGCGTATATTCCAGCATAAAATCATTTGCCCTGACCTGAGGATCGTCTTTCAATTCATGCCATCTCTGATTTACCTCATGGACGATATCCGCCTTCTTCAAACGATCGACAAGCTCAGAGCAGGTGTATTTTGAAAATTCTTCGTCAATGATTTGCGCCTGCACCGTGGCATAATTGAACATGTCGGCCTGTGTTGCAAATCGCTTGTCGTCGGCAAGCTCGGGTTTCAAAAGGACGGTCTCGCAAAAGGGCCTCCAGTATCGGTCATATTCAAGGACTATAACGGTAATCCAACGATCATCTTTCGATCTATAGCTGTTCATCATACCGGAGCGGGGATTTTTACGGGATTGTTTCGGCCATCCGTTATTGTTATTGGCGCAAATGATGCTGAGCCCAAGAGTCCAGATCGCGGTGCTCAGAAGGGATGTCTGCACCTTGGTCCCCTTTCCGGTCTTTTCGCGGTGGTAGAGGGCCGCAATAATACCCCCTGCTAAATACATGCCGGTACTATGATCGCCGAAACCGGCAACCGGGGGCATGGGTTCCGTTCCCGGTTCGCCAAATTCCACGAGTATTCCCGATCGGGCGAAATACGCCGCGAGGTCAAAACCCGGCTTGTCCTTATCGGGCCCATCGTCTCCATATCCATTCAGATACGCGTAAACAATTTTGGGATATTTATCCGAGATTGATTCGTAATCCATACCAAGCTTTAAGAGGGCCTTCGGCCGAAAATTCGTTACAAAAACATCCGCTTTTTCCAGCATTCGACCGATAATCTCTTTTCCCGTATCGGTTTTGAGGTCAAAGCATGTTCCCCGTTTATTCCTATTATCCCCATCAAAAAGAATATTGTCATCATCGGCCACGGTGCATTTCATTATGTAACCGAAATAGCGATAATAATCTCCGGTTAATGGCTCGATTTTGATAACATCGGCACCCCAGTCTGCAAGTACTGAGGAACACGCAGGTCCAGCCACAAAAGTCGTCAAGTCCACAACCTTGACTCCAGCGAGCGGAAGGGTCAGTTCTTTTGTCATTTCTAAACTCCTTTTATCGATACCAACGTGCGTCAGGTTTTAGTTCAGAATAGAGATACCAAATGAAACTCCTTCGCATGAGCAGTACTATCGCCCGGAATTCATGAATGAAATCGATAATAAATATTTTCCATCACTACCGAGGACATACGCATAAAAGGTGCTTTTTTTACAGCTTAAAGCGGTTAAGAGCTAATTTCCAACATTTATTTTCATTGCGGCGGTGAAGAGTTGTTTCGAGAATTACCTTCCGGTAAGGTGGGCTTAGTATACTACACCACGTCCCCTTCGACTACAACTTTTTCACACTCAAACCGCCGATAAATCACCAATCCATCAAGAAACGTCTGAAAGGCCGTTCGCCCCGGCAGTACCTCACCTGATTCGTCCGAGCCATTATGGTATCTCAAGGACTGGTCAAGATCGGCTTAGCTCTTCCTGATAGTCCGATACAGCTCTCTCAATAGAGAATGCCACCGTCTCAGGCCCCCCCGATGAGGTGCGGCAACCACGTGGGTTGGAGGGGCAACCACGGGCCCAATAACGAGGTATGAGAGAACTTCGTCGGGGCCGACGTGACTATACGCTCGGGAGGCCGCGGGGAAGAGTGTTCGGCTTCTTGGCCCGCAACAGGATAGGGGACCTTCGCCGCCTTCTTCTTATCGCCGCAGTCTATTCCCTTGGCGTGAATTAGTTTCAGGGCGCAGCCCCACGGTGGGGAGCGCCGATTATTATAGGATCTCGGCGAGTGGAACAAATTCATCCGGAAAAGGGTTATCATCCCCCCATCGTCTGATCGGGTCCAAAAAACCCCCTCTTCGTCAGCGAAGGGGGGGTTTTGTCTTAGTGAGTAGGAGACGCAATCACAAGCGGTGGACCGCCGGGTCCGTGAGGCACGACCGTTATCTCACATCCACTTCTTCCGCTTGAAATAGAGCAGCATGAACAGGAACACGACGAGCATGATCCCCAGCACGGCCGGGTATCCCCACGGCTTTGAGAGCTCGGGCATGTTGTGGAAGTTCATGCCGTAGACGCCGGCGATGAACGACAGCGGTATGAATATCGTCGTGATGATGGTGAGCACCTTCATGATCTCGTTCATCCGGTTTGATCACGTTGGTCAGGTAGATATCGAGCATCCCCGAGAGCATGTCCCGGATGGTCTCCACCGAATCGATGAGGCGGATCGTATGGTCATAGACGTCGCGGAGGTAGACGATGGTCGTCTTCTGGATGAGGGCCGATTCGCCGCGCTCCAAGAAACCCGATCATCTCGCGCAGAGGCCAGATCGACTTCCTCAGCATGATCGTCTCCATCTTGGTGTCGTGGATGACCCTCAGGTTTTCCGGCGAGGGATCGCTGACGACCTTGTCCTCCAAAAACTCGATCATATCCTCGAAGCGCTCTATCACCTGAAAATAGCCGTCGACGATCGCATCGATGAGGGCGTACGTCAGGAAATCGGCGCCCGATTTCCTGATAATGCCCCGGTTATTCCTGATCCGCTCCCTGATCCCGTCGAAGACATCCCTGCCGTTTTCCTGAAACGAGATGACATACGTCTTGCCGAGGATAATGCTGACCTGCTCCTCGACGATCTCGTCTTTCTTTTCGTCCTCGTAGACCATCTTCAGGACGATATAGAGGTAGGTCTCGTAGTCCTCGACCTTCGGCCGCTGGGTCGCGTTCATGATGTCTTCCATGACCAGGGGGTGCAGGTCAAACGAGGTCCCGAGCTTCTCGAGGAGCTCCGTCTCATGGATGCCGGAGACGTTGATCCAGGTGACCGTGTCGGCCTTGCCGTGAACGACGCAGTCGTCAAGGGACGCATCCTTTATCTCGCGGAACTCTTTTTCGTCAAAGTCGAAAATTGAAATCCGTGATTTAAGGGCGAGCTCCTCGCCGATGTGGACGAGCGTACCCGGGGGGAGGCCCGCCTTGAGGGAGACCTTTTTTACGATCCGTGGCATGCGCACCTCGCTCTCAATCGGTAAAGACTTTCATTGGACACTCCCGGACGCAAGATGGTGATAACTTTTCCGGCGATTATATCACGTCGTTTATGCTGCACGGCAACTATTTATTGCGGCAAAAAAGTTGACCACGCGTACAATTTGACTTGACAAACAGGGGCTAATACCCTAAAGTTTTGATTGACAAGTCAATCTATACGTTCCTCTCTATCGAATCATACCGTTTTTTAAAGAGACGGCGCTGATTATGACGCAAAAAAAGAATAATTCAAGTCAACAGGATACTATCCTCGAATCTCCCGAAAAGACGAGCCTCATCCTCGACGCGGCAGTCAAGGTCTTTGCCGATAAGGGATACTACGGCGCCCGCGTGTCGGATATCGCCCAGGAAGCGGGGATAGCCTACGGGCTCGTGTACCACTACTTCAAGAACAAGGAGGATCTCCTCATCTCGATCTTCCGGACACGGTGGAGCGAGTTCGACCATGCCGTCCGGACAATCATGAGTGAGAAAGAAGATCCGCGGGAGATGATCCACTCCATCATCTCGTTTCTCTTCCATTCCTATAAGAACAACCCGAAGATGATCGAGGTAATGATCCTGGATGTGGCAAAGAGCGCCCGGTTCTTCAACGGCGACAATATCAAGCAGTTTACGGATGTCTTCACGTTGATCTCGGAGATCGTGCGCCGGGGACAGGAGCGTGGGGTCTTCAGGAAAGGCCTCGACCCGAAGCTGGCCGCCTATTCGATGTACGGCACGGTGGAGCGGATCATGCTCTGGTGGATATTGGAGGGTAAGAAGGCGATCACCGATCAGGAGGCGCGGTCGACAACCGAGATGGTGGCCACCATTCTCCTTTCCGGACTCGAACAAAAAGATACCGATAGAAATATATAGAGGAGGGTTTCATGGATTTCGCTTTTACGGACGAACAGCTTGCCTTCAGGGACCAGGTCATCAAATTCTCCCAGAAGGAGATCGCCCCGCTGGCGGAGGAGTATGACTACAAGGGCGAGTGGTGCTGGGAATCGTGGAAAAAGATGGGCGAATTCGGGCTGTTGGGGCTTCACTTCCCCGAGGAATACGGCGGCTCCGGGGCCGACGTGGTCACCGCGTGCCTGGCGGGCGAGGCGCTGGCCGAGGGCGGCGCCGACGGCGGCCTGACCCTCTCCTGGGGCGCCCATACGTACCTGTCGGCCGACACCATCTACCGACACGGCAACGAGGAGCAGAAAAAGAAGTACGTCCCCAAGATGGCGACCGGGGAGTGGGTGGGATGCATGGCGCTTACCGAGCCCAACGCCGGATCGGACGCCGCCTCCATCACCACGACGGCCGTCAAGAAGGGTGACCGGTGGATCCTCAACGGCACGAAGATGTTTATCACCAACGGCCCCATCGCCGACGTCTGCGTGTGCTACGCCGTCACGGACAAGGAAAAGAAGCACATGGGGATCTCGGGCTTCATCGTCGAGAAGGGCTTCAAGGGTTTTTCCGTGAGCAAGACCCTCAAGAAGATGGGAGTGAAGACCTCAACCACGGCCGAGCTGGTCTTCGAGGACTGCGAGGTGCCGGAGGAAAACCTCCTCGGCACGCTCAACAACGGGTTTCCGATGACGCTGCAGACCCTCGAGTGGGACCGGTCGGCGCTGCTGGCACCCTTTGTCGGCGGGATGGAGTTCGTGTTGAAACAGACCAGCCAGTACGCCAAGGAGCGCGTCCAGTTCGGCAAGTCGATCAGCCAATTCCAGGCGGTGCAGAAAAAGCTTGCCGATATCAAGTGTTTCATCGAGGCGGCACGGCTGTTGGTCTACCGCGTGGCATGGAACAAGGATCAGGGCAAGTCCCTCAACCATATGGAAGCGGCATGCGCCAAGCTCTGGGTCGGCGACTGGGGCTTGCCGGCCATTTCCGAGGCCGTCCAGGTTCACGGCGGCTACGGCTTCATGCACGAGTACCCGGTGGAGCGGGTCTTCCGGGACGCGAAGCTTGCGCAGATCGGCGGGGGCACCTCGGAGATCCAGCGCTTCATCATCTCCAGACTCCTGTTGGCATAGGGGGACGCTATGGACTACTCATTGAACAAAGAACAGTTGGCGCTGCAGGAATCGTTCAGAAAATTCTGCGAAAAAGAGATAAAGCCCAACGCCGATCAGCTCGATAAAGTCGATTACCAGAGGGCCGTGGATATCCTCAGGAAGAACGCCAAGAAGCTTGCCGAAATCGGCTACACGGGGCTCTTCCACGAGGAGAAATACGGCGGGACGGGAAAGGACCTTCTTACCCAGTGCATCGCCCAGGAAGAGCTCGCAAAGGCCTGCGCCGCGACGTACCTCTCCGTGGGCGCCAGCGTCGGACTCTGCGGCATACCCATCGCCCTGTTCGGAAGCGAGGAACAAAAGAAGAAATACCTCCCGAAGCTGATCACGACGGAATGGATCGGCTCTTTCGGCCTGACGGAGCCTGATGCGGGATCGGATGCCATCAGCATCAAGACCACGGCCGTCAAGAAGGGGAAGAACTGGGTGATCAACGGCACCAAGACCTTCATCACCAACGGCCCCATCGCCGATGTCGTCGTCGTCATGGCGCGGACGGGGGAGGCCGAGCTCAAGGGCCGAAACGTCAGCTCGTTTATCGTGGATAAGGGGACGAAGGGCTTCTCGACGGGAAAGCCGATGGACAAGATGGGCTACAGGGGCTCGCCGACCTCGGAACTAATATTTGAGGAGTGCGAGATCCCGGGCGAAAACCTCCTCGGCGAGCTTGACCAGGGCTTCATCCAGGCCATGAAAACCCTCGAGTACGGAAGGATCGGGATGGCGATGGTCTGCCTGGGCGTCTCCATGGCCTGCATGGAGGAGGCGATGAAGTACGCCAAGGAGCGCAGCCAGTTCGGCCGCCCCATCAGCAAGTTTCAGCTGGTCAGCTTCAAGATCGCCGATATGAAGGTCCTCACCGATGTCTCGCGCCTGTTGATCTACAAGGCGGCGTGGCTCAAGGAGCTCGGCGATCCGAATGCGGCGAACGCGGCCTCCATCGCGAAGCTCGTGGCCTCGGAGGCCTCGACCCAGATCTCGAGCTGGGCGGTGCAAATCCACGGCGGTTACGGCTACATGAAGGAGTACCCGGTCGAGCGGCTTTACCGCGACGCGAAGCTCGGCGAGATCGGCGAGGGGACCTCCGAGATCCAGCGCATCCTGATCGCGCGGGACGTCCTGGCAAAGTATTAGCGGACAAAGCATCCGGGACTATCTTACACGTATCTTCAGAAAAAGCACAAAAGGCGGGGAACACCCCGCCTTTTTTTCAGATCCTATCGACCTCACATGGGCTAAACCCCGGCAGGGCCCCAATTAAATAGAAAAGTTTCATCGTAAGTGTAGCAAAGTTGTTGTTTTTGTTAAATCTTTCAATCTTTTTATTTGAAATATCGCCCTCTATCCGTTAGACTTGAATAAGTACTTTTAGCGAGCTAAGGTCATGAAAGAAAAAGGGATCGTCAGGCGATTTGTCTTCCCCCTCGTTTTGGTCGTCGGGATCATGGTGATAGCGAGCCTCATCTTCCACGGGGCACGGCGCCTTGACCCGGGAGCCGTGCGCACGGTCCTCACGTGGACGTTCGGCACGGTCATGTTTCTCTCGATTTGGTTCTTCGGCTTCGTGGGCCCGCCCATCGCCTACTTTAAGGGGGCGCGGTTCATCGAGCGGCTTATCATCGCGTTCGCCAACCCGATTATCTGGGTGGTGCGGATGATGGCCAAGGTGTCGTGCCAGTTCAGCGCGGTAGAGCTCGTATACTTCTTCTTCCTCCCCTGGACCTTCGGGATCATGTGCGTGACGCTCTTCGAGTTCTCGGTATCGGACCTCGTCTCGCGGGCCGTGGACAAGAAGAGGGGAGGGGACGTCAGGGTCTTTTCGCCGATCGTCGTGGTCGCTGCTTATCGGCGGGCTCTTAGGCACCTACTTCGGCCTCATCCGGGGCCAGGAGTGGGTCTACATGATTGTCCATAATTATGCCCAACACTTTGTGAAATAGTCGGGAGTAGTACGATGAGCGATAAGAAAAACAAGGACGGCGTCAAGAAAGGATTGTCACGTCGCGACGCCCTCAAGGCGCTCGGCGGCGCGGCGGCGGCCCTCGGGATTGGGGGCGGACTCGCGTTTCCGGATCGTCTCTTTGCCGGGACCCCGACAAAGCGCCCCAACATCCTGTTCGTCCTGACCGACGACCACCGCTGGGACTGCATGGGCGTCATGGGTCACCCTTTCGTGAAGACGCCGAACATGGACCGGATCGCGCACGAAGGCATCCTGTTTGAGAACGCCTTCGTAACGACCTCGCTGTGCAGCCCATCCCGCGCCTCGTTTCTGACGGGGCAGTACGCCTCCGTTCACGGCGTGATCAACAACTTCACCCCGTGGAACGAGACGAGGAACATCACGTTCCTTCAGCATCTCAAGGAGGTGGGGTATGACACCGCGTTCATCGGCAAGTGGCACATGCCGGGAGGAAAGCTCCCCAAGCTGCCGGGGGTTGATCTCTTTATCTCATTCACGATAAAAGACGGCCAGGGCGACTACTACAATTGCCCTATGTATAAGAACGGGGAGCTCGTCACGGAAAAACGAAACCCCTACATCACCGAGGACCTGACCGACTACGCCCTCGAATATATCGACAAAGAGCGGCAAAATCCCTTTGTCCTGTACCTCTCACACAAGGCAGTCCATCATGACTGGCGGCCGCCCAAGCATCTGGCCGGGATGTACAAGGACGCAGACCTTTCGTTCTTGGCGCCCGAGTCGGACACCTTCGACACATGGACGGGCAACAACTGGCTCGAGGGCACGATGGGCCTCATGCACCCGGTCTACAAGCGCTACTGCGAGTGTATCACCTCTGTGGACGAACAACTCGGCCGTGTCCTTGAACTGCTTGAGAAGAAGGGTATCCTCGACGACACCGTCATCGTCTATTGCGGCGACAACGGCTACATCTGGGGAGAACACCGGCTCTACGCCAAACACTGGCCCTATGAGGAGTCTATCCGCATCCCCTACCTTGTCCGTTACGGTCGTCTCATCCCCGACCCCGGCAGGCGAGCCGATCAGATGATCCTCAATATAGACCTTGCCCCGACGCTCCTTACGCTTGCGGGGGCAAAGATCCCCGCCCAAATGCAGGGCGACAGCTTTGTGCCGATCATGGAATCGGCCGCAGCGCCGGCGAGAGACTCGTGGGTCTACGAGCTCTTCAACGACTTCCCCTTCGGGGGGAGAGTCCCACCCCACAAGGCGTTGAGAACCAAGCGCTACAAATATATCGAGTGGGAGGTCTGCCGCGACCCCGAGCTCTACGACCTGAAAACCGACCCCCGCGAGATGAAGAACCTCGTGGGAAGCCCAGAGGGAGACGCTTTGGCCGTGAAACTCAGCGAAGAGCTGAGCATGTTGAAAAGGAAATATAAGATTATAACCTCAGAGGACGGCCATGTTTGAGTCGAGAAAGATACCCAATCAATTTCTCCACTTTACGCTGAGGGCGATAGATGAGATCATAGGGAACCAACGGTCTGAACTCGATCCTGAATCTGACGGGGCTTACAAAATACAAGGGGAACTTTCCCCCGAACAACGAAGATCTCGGCGCGGACGCCGATCGACGTCGGTAGGCTCGTTAAGGGGACGATCGATCTCATCGGAATAAACGGCGTCAAGGCGATCCTGAAGAATGCGGGGCGCAGGGGCTACCGCATGTCGCTGGACGAAAACCCGGAGCTGATGGAGGCACTCGGAAACGAGCTGAAGAAGCTTCCCACCGATCGCGACAGGATCGCCTCGCTGATGGGGGCGATCACCTACGACGCGAATCGGATCTTCGGGGAGAAGCACCAGGAGCTGATCCCACAAAACGACGGCTTCGAGGTACGGATCCGGGAGTGCGAGTGGTGCTGGGGCATACGAAGGCGCGGGATCTCCGGTCTGTTTTGCGGAGCTCGGGCTCGAGGAGGAGGCGATACTCTGGGCGACGGGGAAGCACTACGACATCACCGAGACCCAGTGCCGCGCCCAGGGCGCGGATCTCTGTATCTTCCACATCTCGGGCACTCCGCGGGAATAACCGTCTACCATCCCGACGCTTCGTGTGCCCTCGGCGACGCGCGGGGGGATCATCTTAACTTTTCCTTTTTCGACCCGACAGGAGTGGACATCGGCACGGGTTATGTTGTCGGGCGCACCGAATGAAATCGGGCCGGAGGTCTCGCGACTCCGGCCCATTGTCTTCTCATTTCCTCTCTTGACCCCACCTATCACAGTTTGCACGAATCTGTCTCCGGATAGGCAGAGCCGGCGGGGGAACTGATGGCGCCGATGAGGTCGATCACGAGTCGAAATACATCATCGTGGCGTCGTGGAGCACGGCCACCTTCGTCCCCTTGCCGAGTTTATCTTTAAGAAGGGGCAGCGTCTGATCCCAGCTCCTCGTAAAGGTGATCGCCTCGGGGTTCCTTACCCAGTCGCCGAAGTTTCTCTCGGGATGGGGCGCGACGATGATCACGTTGAGCGACGGCGGGACCATCCCCACCGGGTACTGTCGGCCGCCGTGATTTCTCCCGAAGCTCCTCAGCAGGTAATGGGTAACCTGTCCGTCGGGTGCGTTGGCAAATATCACCACCGTCCCCGAGAAGCTCTCAAGCGCAAGCCCCCCGCAGAGGATGGCGATGGCCATCTCGTTGGCCTTGGCAAAGGCGTTGCAGATGACAAGGTTATTGCCCTTCGGACGGGGGTCCGCTGCGTAGACGTCCTTGGCAAGCTTTACCGCCTCTTTATACTGCTCGACGAAGTCCCCGGCGAAGAGCCCCGTTGTCGCCCCTCGGTCGTTGACGATCACGTCGATCTTGAAATCAAGCCCGGCCATTCGCGCCGCCTCCTCGATGTTGAGGCGCATGATGTTCTTGTCGTAGTTACCGAGCCCGCAGCTGGCGGGGTCCTGGGCGTAGACCTCGATGTGGTAGTGGGAAGAGCTATCGTAGTGGGCGACGCCGGGGAGGACGATCTTTCCCCCGCCGGAAAAACCGGTCTGGGGATGGGCCGTCACGCAGCCGATCCCGATCTTGACGTCGGCCTGCATCACTTCCTTGTTCACCATCACCTTCGTGCCCTTGGTCGTGGTGCCGACGTAGTCGCAGTGCTCATAGGGGTTATGGTTGAAAACGCGGAATTTCTCCAGGATGTCGTCCCCGAGCTTCTTTCTGAACTCGTGGTTGGTGTGGGCCCCGTGGTTGCCGAGGGCGCAGACGAACGTGATGTCGTCTTCCTTGATCCCGCCCGCGACGAGCTCACGAATCACGATCGGAGCGATCTCCGAGATGCGGGTGGGGCGGGTGATGTCGTCGAAGATGATGACGGCGCTCTTCTTTCCCCTGGCGATCTGAGACAGGGGAGGGGAGCCGATCGGGTTTTTGATCGCGGTCTCCATCTCTTTGGCCGTCAGCGGTTTTCGCTTGGCTCCTCGCATGGGACAGAGGGTCACCTCCCACTCGTCGGGGAGATTGATGGTTGTGGTCGTGTTGCCGTACCAGATAAGCTCGGGGAGCTCTACTTTCATGGCCTATCCTCCCAAGGGTATATTACCGAGACGGTCGGCCCCGGGCAACAGGGCGCGGAGAAGAAATAACCCAAGATCCCGCGGGCCGAATTTCCTTGAATCCTTCTCCGCAGTCGTGTAAGGGACGGACTACGTCTTTTCCCACTTATATCATACCGGAGGAAGAAAGGCGAGATATTTGATGGGCCGAGGCCCGAATAGAGACCGCGCGGAGTGTCCGACTCACCGGGACCGGGTGGACCTCAGCCCCCAAGGCATTTTGTGCACCTTTGCCGATATGAACCAGGTGAGAGCGAAACAGAGGAAATAGGCGATCATTGCGCCCTGGGCCGCCCCGACCGCACCGTTTCTTGTGACGAGAAGGTAGCTGATGAAGATATTTATGACCGCGACGAATAACGTTATAACAGCCAGGATATAAGTCTTTTGCGCGTAGAGAATATAGTTTGCGAACATCGAATACATGCCGTTGAATGCCATGCCGAGGGCGATCCAAAAAACGTATCTGTAGGCCCCGGTAAAATCCTTACCCACGAAGAAGTCCAGAAACCAGGGGGCAAGCAATGCCAGCATCACGGCACAGAGGGTCACCGCAACCATGTAGAGGTAGGTAATCTTGACGATTCTGCGCTTGAGATAATAGTCGTCCTTGCCGAGCCGCTCGAACAGCCATGGCATCCAGGCCAGGTTGAAAGAAGACTGCAAGAGGCCGATAACCATCCCGATCTGCACCCCGACGGTGTAGACGCCGGTGACACTGATGCCGATCAAGTTGGTTATAAGCACCCTGTCCGTCATGCTTATGATCAGAAAACTAATCGCCTGGGGAATGAGGGGAATCCCGAATTTCAGCGCGTCCCGTATATAGGCGGTGTCAACCTTCCAGCTGAGCCATTTCTCTCTCCACAATATAGCAAAGTTCGCCGCGGCGAATACGACGAAGGTAACGACCTGGGCCACGATCCGTCCCTGCCACTTCATACCGAGAAAAACGACCAAGGCGATGGAAAGTCCGAGATTGAGCGACGTGTGGCCGATCTGGAACAGACTGAAGGGCAGGGGTTTGCCGGCGGCCCGCCACAGCGTAAGGCGAATCTGATAAATATACTGGCAGGATGAGATGACCAAGACGGCCCACAGCCAGCCCGATGGGATCCCGGAGTAGGTGCTTATCGGGCCGGATAGAAGAAAAAAGAGGAGGCCGACGACGGCCGTGGAGGTAACCAAAATATAGAGACAGTTCGCGATATATCTCGGCAGGTCGTCGGTAGTCCTTTCGAAATATTGCCTGCCGATCGCCGTATCGACGCTGAGGCCGGTAAACGCCGCCGCAATGGGCGTAAGGACCCAGAACATGGCAACGATGCCGTAGTCCCTCGGCGTGAGATAGCGCGTGAGGATCGGTACGAGGAGAAAAGGAATTGCGCTGTTGACGAAGTTGCCCGAGGTATAGACGGAAGCGGTCCGAAACAGCTGAGAATTGACTACTCTCTTTATCATGATGGTCGGAGGTAACTGTCGAAGATGTGTTTCGCTTTAAAGAAGCATAAGGCCGATGTCCGCGCGAGTGTATCACGTCCATATAAAATAGTGCATCAAAAAAACGTCTCACCGAGATAATAATCGGGATATCTGAGCTTCGCGGAGGAGCCGAGGGGACGCTATCGCCGCAGGTAGGGACACAGAGCCGTGGAGAAAATCGACCGAAAGCCGTTCTCGGTACAGCGGCCGCCATGGCTTTTGGCGAGCCGCGTTTGGCAGGTGGGGAAGGAACGTACAGGTGGATCCATCTCGGTGGACCGCCTTCGTGAGGACAAAAAGATATCCGTGCTGTATCACATCCGTGATAAGGCCGCACCTGTCCCATCTCTCAGACCTCGATGAGTCAGGGCGGGTTTCAGTGAGCGAGAAATGGTACCTGGTAAAGAGATGGGATGGGTACCGCCCGCTACTCGGCCTTGAGCGGGATGAGCTGGAAGCTGTCTATGACTTGCTCGTAGACGGGCCCCCAGGTATCGAATTGCCTGTAGGCGCCGGCGAGTCCGATGGTGTAGACGCCTTTGTTGCCGAAGAGCCTGATGATCCAGCGGTGGATCTGTTCGGGATCGGATTTGTCGGTCTCCTTGTACCAATAGCCGTAGCCGTTCTTGATCGTAAGATCCGTGAGGTCTTTTATCTTTGCATTGGGTGCCTTGACGGCGTCCACGTCGGTTTTCCGGTTGATCTGAAAGAGCTGGGAGGAGCCGGGCGTGTCCATGGAGACCCAGTTGACGGAGATAGTCAACGCCGGTTCTTTGGAGCCGCCTGTCCCGGCCGGGGTCCCGGGCGCACCGCCGACCGATGCGGGCCGGTAGCTCCATGTGGCGGTGCTGTCGATCTTCCCTCCTTCGAGCGTAAACTCCTTGGGGAGTTGGAAGGCGTAGCCGAACTTGTCGACCGAGATGTCGACGAATTCACCGCTCTGGGCGGCGGCTAGTGCGACACACACGATAAGGACTATGACGGTAAATGCCGTAATCTTCTTAAACATAGAAACCTCTTAGAATGGATGAGGGGTTCATAATAAGACACTATATCATGCACTGACGGACAGCGCAATCGCCCCAGTAGTTCTTGATATGGCGCACGAAGGAACAGGACGGTGGCACAAGAATTACGACCGGGTCGACGGAGCGCCGTAAGGTCGCCTGCGGCACGTTTTTTGGCTCTTTTTTCATCATTTATGCTATGATGAAAAACAAGAGCCGAGAAGGAGAAAGAATGCCCGACCTGAAACGGATCAGTGAATTTCGTATTAAACTCAGCAGCCTCCTCATTGACGGGATCCTGAAATTATCGCGGGCGCACGTGGTCGTGAACGATCTCGAAAGGGTTGGGGACCGATCGGTCATCTACGTCTCGAACCACTTTACCCGGACCGAAACGCTGCTGTTACCCTATATCATCTATAAACACAAGAAGATCGCCCCCCGGATCCTCACGGCCCAGTACGTCTTTGAGGCGATCGGGACAAGGCTCATCGAGGGGGTCGGATCGGTGCCGATAACGCTCCCGGATCTGGATGATATCGCCGCCAAGAGCCTGATTTCCGGCGAGAGCTGGGTGATCTTTCCCGGGGGCACGCTGACCCGCGGGGCGGTCGACGGCCGCGCGGTACCTGACGAGGCGGCTTCCTCCGATACCCCTCAGACGAAGGCCTCCACCATCGGCCTCAAGGCCCAGATGGCCGCCAAGATCATGAACGATTTCATCGTCGAGTACCACCTTACGCGGGTCTTCGGTCTGGACAGCCTCTCGTCGCTCGAGGTGACGATCGTCCCGGTAAACATCACCTACTGGCCCGTCCGCTACGCCAACACCTTTTTGACCAGGGCCATCAGGAGAGGACTGGGGCGACTCGAGAAGGGGAAACTGCCCGGCGGATACGAAGAGCGGCTCGGGCTGGAGAGCTCGGTCCTGTCCCGGGGCGCGGAGATCACCATTAATTTCGGAAATCCCAAGAAGGTCTCCCAGTACTCGACCTGGCTCGCTGAAAAGGAAGCATACCCCACCGAGAGGAACGTGGAAAATCCCCTCTTTTCCGATGCGGTCGAAGGGATGACGAGTGACTATATGGCCGACATCTACCGGCTGACCACTATAAATCCCGATCACCTGCTTGCCCACTTGCTGACGACGATGGTGAAAAGGAATATCCTCTCCGAGCCGTGGGATAATACAAAGCGGCGCGTCTACCTGGCCGCCCTCGCCATGCGCGGGCTTGCGAACCACCGCTTCCATGAGGTTATCGACGAGCGCCCCGAGTCGCTGATCACGCTGGGGGAAACGCACCTCGAACATTTCGTGGAGATGGACAGGCGCAGCACGTCCATGGAGATAAGGGACGGCAGGATTCAACTCAACAAGAAGGAATTCAGGTGGCATGACTACTGGCGCGGGGCGCGGATCCTCAATACGATCGAGGTGATCGACAACGAGATACGACCCCTCACGGACGTGACAGAGTATATCGATGGAACGCTCGACGCGGACACCATTGACCTTACCGACAGGACGACCCGGGCCCTCGTCGCCGGGGAAGAGGAGCGCTTCGTGATGGACTGGGCGCAGTTCTATACGAAGGGGGAATCCAAGGATAAGAAATTCGGGATGCCCAGACTCCACGTTGGAGATAAAAAGGTGGGGGTCCTCCTCGTCCACGGCTATATGGCCTCCCCCGAGGAGATGCGGCCCCTCTTCGAATACCTCACCGCCCAGGGCCTCACCGTCTATGCGGTGAGGCTTCGCGGCCACGGGACCTCTCCCTACGACCTTATGGTCAGAGACTGGGAAGACTGGTTTTACACGGCACGGATCGGCTACACGATCCTCTCGACGTTAGTCGATCGGATCTACATCTGCGGATTTTCGATGGGCGGCGCGCTCTCGTGGCACTTGGCGGCCCTCAATCCGCCGAAGCTTGCCGGCATCGTGTCAATATCTGCGGCCATGCTCCTGGTCAGCCGGGCGTCTTTTCTGGCGCCGTTTATCGATTTTGCCGACGGCGTCATGAGGCTTATCGGGGCCAAAAAGACTCCGGTCGAGTTCATCCCGAATCATCCCGAAAACCCCCACATCAACTACTTCAAGAACCCCGTACATGGGGTCGATCAGCTCCTGGAGCTGGTCGACGTGGTAAGAAAGGAGCTTAGGCGCGTTACGGTGCCCGCCCTCATCATACAGGGCGGCAAGGATCCCACCGTTGACCCGGAGAGCGCCGAGGAGTATTACGAGTCGATCGCCTCCAAAACGAAAGGTCTTGTCTGGGTGGACAGTCCCTATCATGGCATCGTCTATCGCGGCAGCGACGTGATATTTGAGCGAATCCACGAATTCATCAAGGACCCCAAAAAGGGTGTTTACCCCTCTCACCACTGGATCTCGCTGTAGCGGGAGTTTGGCCGGAAAACCCCGGCCGGCGGATTTGTTGCCCGGACCTTCTCCCGCGCGCCGCGGCGGACGATCATCCTTTGGGAGTCGTTTCGCTTTTTTGCCGGATGCGAGCGTGGGGGCGACGGCCTCCAAGAGCTATGCTATAATGAGTCATGGAATCAATACGGGTGACGTACCATGCCCGATCTTCACCCCATCAACTCGTTCAGGGTCGGCGCCCTGGGCCTCTTGCTCGATGCGCTGCTGACGATCCTCGGCGTCAGAATCAGTGTCAACGGGATCGATCGTGTCCCGAGGCAATCGGTTATCTTCGCATCGAACCACTTCACGCGTCTGGAGACGATTCTCCTGCCCCGTATCATCAAGAGGCGGCTCGGCGTCGTCCCCCGATCGCTCACGGACCGCTTCGTCTTCGAGGCCCTTCCCAAGGAGTTCATGGAGAGCGTCGGCTCCGTTCCGACGAATATACCCGATCGTGACAGCGTCGCGGTAAAAAGCCTGCTGGCCGGGGAGACCTGGATCATCTTCCCTGAAGGGAGGATGGTTAAGGACAAGAAAGTGGTAAGCGCCCGCCGCTTCATCGTCCATGAGGATGAGCAGACGAGGCCGCCGCACACGGGGACCGCGGCCATCGCCCTTAAGGCGCAGCTTGCGGCGGGCATGATGAGCGAATTTGCGGAGAAGTACCATATCTCCAAGATATTCGGCTTCGAGCACCTCGGCCCCCTGGATATCAAAATCGTCCCCGTCAACATCACCTATTATCCCGAGCGTTTTTTCCGGACTTCCTTTACCAATTTCATTGAACGGGCCACGCATCTTTTCAGCAAGGAAGCAGTCACGAAAAGGTTCGAGGAGGAGCTCCGGGTGGAGAGCTCGTTTTTGAGACGCGGGGTGGAGATCATCGTCAATTTCGGGAACCCGAGGGGGATTGCACCGTACGCCGCCTGGCTCGACCAAAAGACCGTCAACCCCGTCTTTCGGGAAGAGACGGTGCAGGCCTTTTCCCGCTCCATACGTGCGATCACCAATGACTATATGAGGGAGATCTATCGGCTGACCACCGTAAATCCCGATCATCTGATGGCCCGGCTCCTTTTTTCGATGGTTGCGCGGCACCGCTATTCGGACGAGTGGGACGACGTAAAGCGCCGCGTCTTTCTTGCGGCGCTCGCTGTAAGAGACCTTGGAGGCGTCACCTCTCACAAGACAATCTCCGACAACCCCCACGCGCTCATCGTCTGGGGAGAGCGCACCTTCGACGGTTTCCTTGACATGGGCATCCGCCAGGGGCTCCTGGAAAGACGGGACGGCCGTGTTTTCATCAGCGAGGAGGAATTCAAGCGTCCCCACGAGTTTCATCGCATCAGGATCGCCAATACCATCGAGGTAATTAAGAACGAGATCGAGCCGCTCCCCGAGGTGGCCGGATCGGTGGACGAAACGCTAAAAATCGGGGCAAAGCTGCTCAAAGAGCGCACGACGCAAGCGCTGATCTCGATCGATCGGGATCACTACCTCAAGGACTACGCGCAGTTTTACGTAAAAGACGAGTCAAAGGAGATGAAGTTCGGGATGCCCGCTCTCCATTTCGCGGGGCCTTCCGTCGGCGTCCTTTTGGTGCACGGGTATCTGACTTCTCCCGAACAGATGCGTCCGCTCCTCGAATACCTGACGCATCAGGGCATTACGGCCTATAACGTGAGGCTCGCCGGACACGGGACGTCCGCGCTTGACCTGGCGACGACCGACCGACGGCAGTGGTTTTATTCCGTCCGTCTCGGCTACACGATCCTTTCCCAGCTGGTCGAGAGAGTCTTCGTGTGCGGATTCGGGTTAGGAGGCGTGCTCGGGTGGTTGTTGGCGGCGCAAGAACCACCGAGGCTTGCCGGGGTGGTCTCAATATCGGCAGCCATGCGGCAAGACGACCGGTTTGCCGCGCTGGCGCCCTCGATGGACTTTGTGGATCACCTGGCCAGAAAGATAGGAATAAGAAAGAGACCGATCGAGTTTATGAAAAAGGAGTCCGAAAACCCTCACTTCACCTACCCGAAGAATCCGGTGCATGGGATGTATCAGATCCGTGTCCTGATTCGTGAGGTCAGGCGACAGTTATCCCAGGTCACCGTCCCGGCGTTGATCATCCAGGGGGGCGACAACCCCGCCGTCGACCCCGAGGGCGCCCGGGAATATTTCGACGCCGTTTCATCAAAGGTGAAGGGAATCATCCCGGTGGAGAGCCCGTACCACGGCATCACCTACCGGGGGGACGACGAGATCTTCGGGCGGATCGCGGCGTTCGTGAGAGACCCCGTGGAGGGGGTTGCAGACTTCTCCGAGCGCGTCTTGAACGGGAAGAAGGACAAAGGAAGCTGATTCGATTGATGTAATGGGCCGAGGTGTGAGCGGGGGAGACAGGTAAGCCGTTCAGTCGCTTGTACTATTCTTTCCGTAAAGAGCCGCTACCCTCGCCAGGAGCGTCCTGACCCTCTCGGTCTCGGGACTCCTCCGGGCTTCCTCGACCGCAGGAGAGTCATCCCGGTAAGCGACGCACGAGTCGATCATGGCCGGCCTCATCGTGATGAACCACTTGAGCCTTTCTGTCGGCGTCATCTCGTCAAGGATGTCACCAAAGGAGTCCTTGAGAGCCAGGTACTGCCCCTGTACCGAGGCGTGGCACGCTTCCATGACGACGTTGGTCAGGTGGCTGCAGCCGTCTTTGCCCCCGATGGTCTGTTCCATCCTCTGGGTGAGCCCCCTCTTAATCTCGAGCCCGAGTGCCCCCTTGAGGGACGCCAGAGCCTCACGGCAGCGCTCGTGGGGGGTCCTGATCATCCGCCCCCGGATATCTCTAATTACCATGTCGGGTACCGAGATATCCAGAGTCACCTCCATCTCGTGAAAATTGTCGGCCATATGGGCGACGACGGTGATGCCTCCGTCGATCAGGTGGATATTGACGTCCTTTTTTCGGTTGAAGACGGGCCGGCTCGCGGGCAGCGCCCCTTTACCGGCTTCGGTTTCTTGTGCCATGAGTGCCTTCGTTTTTTGCCGCGCCTCTTTGGGTGCGCGGGATGTTCCTATTTCGTGAAGGGATTGTCGATGACGATGGTCTCGTCTCTGTCGGCCCCAACCGAGATCATCGTGATGGGGACCGCCAACAGCTCCTCGATCTTTTCGATGTAACGCCGCGCGCCCGCGGGCAGAGCGCGGGTATCCCTGGCCGCGCCGATCTCCTGATCAAATCCGGGCAGCTCGATGTAGCGGGGAACCGCCCGCGCAAGGGTCGGGATTTCCGAGGGGAACTCGTCCGTAACCTTCCCGTCGATCTCATAGGCCGTGCAGATCTTGAGGGTCTTGATCCCCGAAAGGACATCGAGCTTGGTGATAATGAGGCCCGTGAGGCCGTTTACCCTGACAGAGTGGCGGGCGGATACCGCATCAAACCAGCCGCAGCGCCGTTTTCTCCCGGTGGTGGCGCCGAATTCCACCCCCTTTTCCTGCATGCACCGTCCGGTCTCATCGAAGAGCTCGGTCGGGAAAGGCCCGCTCCCGACCCGCGTCGTATATGCCTTTGAGATGCCGAAGACCGCATCGATCGCCGTCGGGCCGATCCCACTGCCGGTGCAGGCACAGCCCGCCGCGGTATGGGACGAGGTGACGAAAGGATAGGTCCCGTGATCAATGTCCAGCAGTGTCCCTTGCGCTCCCTCGAACATCACCGACGCGCCCGCCCTCATCCGCGAGGCAAGGATCGCCGGGGTATTGGCGACGTGGGGGACCAGACTTGGACAAAGGGACATAAGGCCGTCGTAAAGCTCGGCCGCAGAATATGGCTTCTCGTTGAAGAATTTCGTGAGGAGAAAATTCTTTTCGTCGAGGGCCGATTCTATCCGCTCCAAAAGCAGTTTGGGATCAGTCAGATCACCCATCCTGACGCCGACCCGCGCGGCCTTGTCCTCATAGGCGGGGCCGATGCCCCGTCCGGTCGTCCCGATCTTGCCTTTATCCTTCCTCGCCTCTCGGGCGAGGTCAATCCGCTTATGGTAGGGCATGATGAGATTTGCCTCGGAGCTCACCTTGAGCATCGCCTCGTCGTTCATGAAGCCTTCGGCCCTCAATCCCTCGCTCTCCGAGATGAGCACCTCCGGATCGATCACGACGCCGTTTCCGATAATGCACAGCTTTCCCTCATGAAGGATGCCCGAGGGAATGAGATGCAGGATAATTTTCTTGTGTCCGACGACGAGGGTATGGCCCGCGTTGTTGCCGCCCTGAAAGCGGACGATAATGTCCGCATGCCGGGCGAGGAGATCCACTATCTTGCCCTTCCCCTCGTCTCCCCACTGGATCCCTACAATGACAATGTTAGGCATCGTGCTTTTCCCCGCTTACCCCAAAAATAATGCGCATGGGTCCACTCATCGCCGAGGACGACGAGTATAGCATGCGCGAGATTTCAGGTCAAAATGAAAACGTTCCGAGCCCACAGGCCCGGGGGAGCGCCCCGTGCTGAGAAGATCGCCTTCTTGACGCCTGTGCGCCGCCCGCTGTGTCGACGGCTCAGAGCTTCACCTGCTGGACCGATATCATGTGGGGGAGTTTTTTCAGCTTTTCGATCACCGCGGGCGTCACCTCGCAGTCCACCGAGAGGATGACCAGGGCGTTGCCGCCTTCCTTGTCTCTTGCCAGATGCATCCGGGCGATGTTGACGTTATTCTCTCCGAGCGTGGTCCCGAGTCCGCCGATGA
Source organism: uncultured delta proteobacterium (assembly GCA_963792965.1). GTDB lineage: Bacteria > Desulfobacterota > Zymogenia > Zymogenales > Zymogenaceae > CAWBYW01. The sequence goes on from CAWBYW010000013.1 coordinate 99,241, forward strand.
CGCCGGGCTTATCGAGGTTTTTTGTAACCAGCAGGATCCCCTCGGGGAAGGCCTCAAGGCTGAAATTGTCCAGTCTCACGATCCGGGGTGTTTCCGTCCCAAAGACGACGCCGGAAATGAGCTTCTCCCCCTCTTTCGTCTTCGCCCGAAGATTGACGAGACCCGTAAAGCCGTCGGCCTCATCGCCCTTGGTCTCCACGACTTTGATTCCCCGCTCCTTGGCGATGATCGGTGCGTTGACAAAATTGGCCCCCTCCTCGAGGATCGGGTCGAGTATCCCCTTGAGGAAGGCGACGGTGACGGGCGGGGTGTCGATGGCCGAAGCCTCTCCGAGGTACTCGATGGTGATCTGGTCCAGCCCCGGCAGCCCGAGCTGGGACAAGAACGAGCCCATCTTCTCGGCCAGGATGATGTAGGGTCTGAGCAACGGGGCCGACTCGGGGCTCACCGAGGGCATATTGACGGCGTTCCTGACGATCCCTTTGGTGAGAAAATCGACGATCTGCGCGGCAACCGCCACGGCCACGTTATCCTGTGCCTCCTCGGTTGATGCACCGAGGTGGGGGGTGAAGATAATTCGATCGTCCTTGAAGAGGTCGCTCGGCTCCGGGGGCTCTTTGGCGAAGACGTCGAGCGCGGCTCCGGCCACGATCCCCTCGCCCAGCGCCCAGAGGAGGTCGGCCTCGTTCACGAGGCCGCCGCGGGCGCAGTTGATGATGAAGACACCCTTCTTCATCTTTTTGAATGCGCTCTTGTTAATCATCCCCATCGTCTCATCGGTTTTGGGGACATGGATGGTGATATAGTCCGCGCGGGCGTAGAGGTCGTCCAGGCTCACCAGCTCGACACCGAGCTTGCCGGCAATCTCGCTGTTGATGAAGGGGTCGGAGGTAATGACGCGCATCTTGAGGCCGAGAGCCCTGTCGGCGACGATTCGTCCGACGTTGCCCAGGCCGATGACGCCGAGCGTCTTGTTGAAGACCTCTTTGCCCATGAACTTCTTCTTCTCCCACTTTCCTTCCCGCATGGACGCCGTGGCCTGGGGGATAAATCGGGAGAGGGAGAGCATCATCGAGATTGCGTGCTCGGCCGTCGTGATGGTGTTCCCTCCCGGGGTGTTCATGACGACGATGCCTTTTCGGCTGGCGGCCGGTACATCGACGTTGTCGACACCGGTGCCGGCCCTCCCGATGACCTTCAGGTTCGTCGCGGCCTCGATGATATCGGGAGTCATCTTCGTGGCCGAGCGAACGGCGATACCGTCATATTTCCCGATGATCTCCTTGAGCTGTTCGGGCTTGAGGCCGGTGATGACGTCGACTTGGATCCCTTCGGCATTTTTCAGTATCTCAACCGCCTTTTCAGACATGCTGTCGCTAATAAGGACTTTCATCTATCCGGTTTCCTTTTCTACTCGAGGTTTTTGAGGATGTCTTCGGCCACGCTCACGCCGCTGCCGAGCCGAACGGCAAAGCCGAGGTTCTTGAGGACCATCTCGACGGCCGCCAGCGTCATGATGATGTCGAAACGGTCCACCCATCCCATATGGGCGATCCTGAAAATCTTCCCCTTGAAGCTGTCCTGACCGCCGGCCACCGTGATGCCGTAGACGGTCCGCAGCCCTTTGACGATATCCCCGCCCGCGATGTTCGCCGGGGCCTTGATGGCGGTGATGGAGTTGCTCGGTGACGAGGGAGCAACCAGCTCAAGCCCCATGGCCAGAGCACCCTTGCGGGTGGCGTCGGCCATCACCTCGAAGCGCTTGAGGAGTTTTTCCAGCCCAATTTCCCTGATGATGGCCAGCGCCTCCCTGAGGCCCACGATGAGCGAGACAGCGGGTGTGTAGGCGTTCTGGTTCTTGGCGAGGTTCTTCTCTTCCTTCTTGAAATCGAGGTAATACTTAGGAAGGGTGGCGCGGGACGCGAATTCCCACGCCTTATCGGACACCGAGGCAAATGCGAGCCCGGGCGGCAGCATGAGGCCCTTCTGGGATCCGGCAACGACCACGTCCAGTCCCCATTCATCGACGGGGAGCGGGATAACGCCCAGCGCCGAGATCGCGTCGACAATGAGAATAGTGTCGCTCTTCTTCTTGACGATGTCCGCGATCGCCTTGACCGGGTGGCCCACCCCGGTGGAGGTCTCGGACGCCTGTATGAGAACGGCCTTGGCGTCTTTATGGGCCTTGAGCGCCTCTTCGATCTGCTCGGGCTTTACGGCCTGGCCCCAGGGGACATCGATGTTGATGGAACTTACCCCATAGGCGGCTGCGATCTCGGCCCAGCGCTCGCCGAACTTACCGCCCCGCACGGTGATGACCGTGTCGCCGGCCGACAGCGTGTTGACGACGGCCGCTTCCATCGCCCCCGTCCCGGAGGACGTGTGGATGATGACCTCTTTCTTGGTCTGGTAGAGGTACTTAAGCCCCTCGCGCACCTCGGCCAAGATCCCTTCGAACTTCGGCGCCCGATGGTGGATGATAGGGCCGGACATCGCTTTGAGAACCCGTTCCGGTACCGGCGTCGGCCCGGGCGTCATAAGGTATTCTTTCATGAGTCATTTCCTTAAAAATAGTCAATAGCGCCACACTTTGTTATCAAAATTGCGTCACGTTGTCAAGAATAAATGAATAATGGTTCATTTTTTGGCTGAAAGCACGGTGGCTTCATACGGCTTGATGTACCAGGTGGCCGACGTGAACGCGTCCCCCTCATCACGACAGTTGGATACGACGACCTCCCAGGTCTGCGGTCTCCCTTCTGTTCCGAGGCACTCCTTGGGCACAAAGTCAAAGGAGTGCTTTGTAAAGTTGAGCACGACCAGGCACTTCTCGTCACGATACTCTCTGAGATATGCGAGGATGCCCCGGGGGGTATGTGACAGCATCGTCATGGTCCCCCGGACAAGCGCCTCCATCCGTTTCCTCTTCCAGATGACCTTCCTGTAGAACGACAACAGCGAGGCGGGATCCTTGGCTTCGGCCGCGACGTTGACAGTCGACCAGTTCGGGTGGATCGGAAGCCACGTAGGGCTCCCCTTCGAAAAGCCGGCGGAGGTCGTGTCGTCCCACTGCATGGGCGTCCGGGAGGGGTCCCTCCCGACGGGGACGGGCCAGTAACGTATTCCCACGGGATCCTTGAGATCGCGCCTCTTAATATGGAGGTTTTTCATCCCGATCTCTTCCCCGTAGTAGAGGAAGGGAGTGCCCCGCACGGTCAGCAGCAGCATCGCCGCCACCTCGGCGCGAGAGACGGTCTGGGCCTCGTCGCCCTTCTCAAATCTGCCGGTATGCCGTGGACGGTCGTGATTTGAGAGGAAGTAGGTGGGCCAGGCGTCCCTGGGGAGTGCTTTTTCCCACGAATCGACGGCCGATCGGAAGTCATCGGCACAGAAGGGCTGGTTGGCGAAATGAAAATAGAACGCGAGGTTGAGTCCGTCACCGCCCGTCCCATAGTACCGGGCGGGCTCGAGGGGGTCGTCATTTGCAATTTCCCCGACGAGCATCCTCTCGTCGTAGGAGTCGACAAGCTTCCTCATCTCGCGGACGACCTCCATGTTCTTGGGGAGATCCTTGTCGTAGAGGTGGCGCTGCATGTCGTAGGGCCTTCGGCCCATGACGTAGGGGTTTGAGCGGAGTTTGACATCCTTGAAGACGTGATTGATGACGTCCAGCCGAAACCCGTCCACTCCCTTATCAAGCCAAAATTTCATCTGATCGTACATCGCTTGCCGAAGCTTCTTATTGTTCCAGTTCACGTCGGGCTGCTCGGGGAGGAAGTGGTGGTAATAGTATTGCTGGGTCGTTTCGTCCCAGGTCCAGGCCGGTCCGCCGAAGACGGACTGCCAGTTGTTGGGGCGGAAACGCCGGGGTGGTGGATTATCGTTTGAATATCGCCTCTTGGGGGGGTGGGCGGGCGACGCCCAGATATACCAATCCCGCTTGGGATTAGTGCGCGAACTCCTGGATTCGACGAACCAGGGGTGCAGGTGCGAGGTGTGGTTGGGGACGAAATCGAGGATGATCTTGATGTTGCGCTTATGGGCCTCGGAAAGGAGCCGGTCAAAATCGGCCATGTTGCCGAAGACCGGGTCGATATCAGTATAGCTTGAGATATCGTAGCCGAAATCGAACATCGGTGACGGGTAGAAGGGAGAAAACCAGATCGCATCGATGCCAAGCGAATTCTCGGTGCCGTCGTTGAGGTAGTCAAGACGAGCGGTGATGCCCGCTATGTCCCCGATTCCGTCGCCGTTTGCGTCCATGAAGCTTCGCGGGTAGATCTGATAGACGACCCCGTCTTTCCACCAGACGTCGCCGGTCCGGGTATCTTTTTTCTTCATATACGCTCCAATCAAGAATGACGCACCGAATCAATATCAGATTTTGGGCGGGTATACAAGAAGAGAATCGAGGCGAGGTCGAGCCCGCCGGCGAAAGCTCAGCCCCTTCATCGGACCTTCGGCGTTATACTTCCTGGTCTGTGGAGGTGACGATAATGGCGGCCTCGCCACCTACCGGGCATTTGAACTCGCAGATTCCGCAGCCGACACAGCGATCGTACACGACGTAGGGTTTTCTGAGGGGTGTCCCGTCGAGGGACGTTTCCCCGGTATCGTGAAATTGTATGGCATTGCCGTCCACCGGACAGTGTTCCTCGCAGACCGCGCAATTGGTCCCGTACGCGTGGGGGAAGCACCGGCTGGTGTCTATGTACGCCTTGCCGATAACGGTCGTGGCTTTTTCGGATATGGAGAGTTTCCTGATCGCGTGGGTGGGGCAGACCTGCCCGCAGAGGGTGCAGTGGAATTCACAATACCCGACGCGCGGCACGAGGACCGGCGAAAAGAGCCCCTCGAGGCCGGCTCTCCCGAGGTCCGGCTGCAGGCCGCCGGTTGGACAGGCCATCATGCACTCGGAGCACTTGACGCAGAGATGGAGAAACTCGTCCTCATCGACGGCTCCCGCGGGCCTCATGAAGCGCGACAGCCCCTTGGTTTCCTTGAGTTTCCTGATGGGAGCCACGGCAAACAGCGGCGCCGCGATCACGCCGGCCAGAAGCGACGACAGCACGTAGCGCCTCTTGAGGCTCGGGGCCGTTCTCTTGGCCTTGAGGCCGAGCCGATAGGAGACTTTTTCCTTTTCGCATGACCGAGCGCAGCTCATCGTCAGGATACACTCTCCCTTCTGAAACTTCCCATCCTTATCAAAGGCGTCCATTTCGCAGACCTCTCGGCACGCCGCGCAGTCGCGGCAGAGCGCCGCGGGTTTCCGCTTCAACAGTGAGGCGCCCGCACAGAGCCCGAGGAAGGCACCGAGGGGGCAGAGATACCGGCACCAGAATCGGGGCCTGATCTTCTCGAGAAAGATGATCGTCAGGAAAACCAGGAGGCTTGCCAGCGAAAGGAAAAAATGTCCCTGCTGGAAGGGGAGGACGGTGCTCCTGAGGAAATTGCTGACATGCTCGGAGACCGACGTGACGCCGGGCAGATGCCAGTAATAGAGCTGATCGAATACGGCGGTCACCGCCTTGGAGAAGATCGGGTAGAGCGCCAGCGTGAAAGACCTGATGAGGATGCTGATAGGATCAAAGAGCCCCGTCAGGTTGATTGAAAAGAGCGCCGAAACAAGCACGATGATCAACAGGTAATATTTGATATTTTTCGACGGCTCCCACCGCGTCTTCCTTGGCGAGAGCGCGGGCCGAAACAGGTCAAGGGTTCCCCCGAGGGGGCAGAGCCATCCACAGAAGAAACGCCCGAGGATCAGGGTTGCCCCCACCAGGAGGAGGGAGGGCAGGAAAAATGCGTTAAGGGCCCTTGACGAAAGGAGGTTCCCGATCGCGGCGAGGGGATCTACCTGGAAGAAGACGTTTATCGGGTAATTGATCTCGTCTCCCCCGCGATACGTGGTGGTGATGAAAAGGATCGTGAAAATCAAAAGGATAAACAGCTGGATCACCCTTCTGGTGATCGACGTATTTTTTTTCTTCATGGCACGTATGAGTCTTATCCCCTTGCGGCGTTGATGGTGGTGACCTTGCTCAGATCGATCTCTCCCAGCCCCCGATTGTATGCGGCCTTGATGTGTCCGATATTGCTCCCGGTAAGCCCCAGGAGAAACGCCCCGTATGAATCGACGGCGACCGGGTCCGTTCCCGCGGCCATGACGTTGAGGACCCTGACGTCCTTCATGGTTCCCCGCTTCGGTCCGTTTCTGAACATCGTCCGCGAGCCGTCCAGCACGATGAGGGCGGGTTTTATAAAGGTCGCGAGATCTGCGATCTTTTCATCGATGCCCCAGTGTACTTGCCCGCGATTCCCACCGATGAGGCCCATAAGCCCTTTCATCGACATCGTGACGGTGGTGATTGAATGGGACTTCACGACCGGGACGCTTATTAGTTTGTCCACCTCCAGCGCGTCTCCGAAGAACGACCATTTCTTCAGGGCCTTTGCCCCGGGGATCTCGCGCCGCACCATCTTTTTGTCTTCGATATACTCGACCACGACTTTCGGGCTCTTGAGGGATTCCACGGCGTCTTTTATGCCGCTGGTATTATATGAGCGGCGGGAGTCGTCACACGAATAGTCGAACACGAGGATCTGGTCGGCGCCCGCGTCGAGGCAGAGCTCGACGACCGTTTTCGCCACCTCCGGGTGGGTGTTGGCCCCGAGCTCGGGCACCCTGTCCCACCCGATATTCGGATGTACCATTATCCGCTCGCCGCCGGTGATGAAGTTCTTCATGCCCCCCATGGCGTCCACGACGTCGATGACGAGATTTCGATAGTTGGTGCCGTTGGCGAATGCAATGGAAGTCTGCTTGGGTTGGGGGACGACGTTAACCTGCGCGGGTAAGGCCAGGCCCACATAGGCCATCGCCGATGTCTTCACCACCCCCTCGAGGAAGGTTCGCCGATCGACCCTGTTTGATAAGAGCTTCTTATCCTGATCGTGTTTTCCGTTGTCCATGTGACTATTCCTTTCCTATCTCATATAGACAATAAGGGTTGTACTATCCGCCGATGATCCTGACTTTCGAGAGATCTATCTGGCCCAGGCCCATATCGTACGCGCGGGCTATGTGGCCGATTTCGGTCCCTTTCATACCGAAGAGCGTCGCGCCCCAGGAGTCCACGGCAACGGGGTCGGTGCCGGCGATCACACGGTTCATGACCTTTACGGAGCCAAGATCGGAGCCGGAGGGACCTCCATGGAGCATTATGCGGGTTGCGTCAAGAACGATAAGGGTCGGCCTGATGAACGTTGAGATGTCGGCCAGCTTCTGATCGATTCCCCAGTGGATCTGCCCGCGGTTTTTCCCGATCACCCCCATGAGGTTTTTCATGGAGAGGGTGAGCGTCGTGGAGCCGTGGGTCTTGGCAACGGGGACATTGATGAGCTTGTCGGCATCGAGCGCCTCTTTATAAAACTCCCAGCGCGTGAGCTTCTTGGCACGCGGAAGGCTACGCTCGACCCATTTGTTATTGTCGATATACTCGATCTTCGCCCTCGGGTTCTTGAGTCCCTCAACGGCGCCCTTAATCCCGCTTGATACATAGGTGCGTCGGGCGTCGTCACAACTGTTGTCAAAGACAAGCACCCGATCGGCTCCGGCCTCAAGGCACATCTCGACGATCGTCTTGACCACCAGCGGGTGGGTGTTACCGCCATATGGGGGAGGGCTGTCCCATGCGATGTTCGGCTTCACCACGACCCGCTCCCCGCCGGTGATGAAGGTGCGGATTCCGCCCAGCCCGTCGACGGCGTCGATGACGATATTTTTGTAGTTGGTTCCCTTCCCGATGGAGAGGGTAGACGGTGTGGCCCCGTAGATGCTCTCGGCCATCGTCGGCACCCCCGCAAAGAGGGCCAGCGACGTTGCCTTGATGACCCCGCCGAGGAATGAACGACGTCCCACCGATCGACGCGTGTATGGAAGGCTATCTTCTTCATCAAAATCGTGCATGCGAACCTCCCGAGCGGAAAATCCGGCGAAACTCGAGTCCGTTTGGCCGGGCACGGGCCGCCTGTTCTCGATCGAACGGGCGCGCCGCGTAAAGAGTTCTGAGTAGTATACCACACGATTTGTTCACTGTCCAGAAGAGATATCGATGTGATGGTGTCCTTTTTTACCGGGTGGGAAGGGCGGTGTCGTGAGGGAATGGTGGGATTCTCATTTCGGGAGGGAGGGATTTTCCGCTGAAGCGGGACGAAGTCCCGCTTCAGCGGAGGTCTGCGATAAGCTACAGGTCCCAGAGTCGCATGATCCCGAAGGTAACCGTCCAATCCGGATCCGAGTCGGCAAATCCGGCCGCGCCGGACGCGAAGACGACGTACTTCCCGATCAGAAATCTCATGCCGCCGCCGGCCATATAGCTCGATATATCTTTATCGGCAATCTTCCCATAGAACTCGCCGAAGACGGAGGCCCAGTCGGTCACGGCGTATTCCGCTCCGATCCCGGCGACGAAGAAGTCGTTCTGGCTGCTGATATCCGTCGGTATGCCGTCGATGGCAATGCCCAGGTTCAGATGAGCGGCGAACTTATTGTAGGAGAAAGAGGCAAGGGCAAGCGCGGTGAAATCCATCTTTTCCGTGCCGAGCCCCTTGTCGAAACTGGCAACGGGGAGCTTGACGTCCGAATAGATGCCGAAGCGGAAGTGCCCCACCTGCCAGGGGGATACCCTGAAATTCACATGGAGATCGGAGACTCCGTCGGTGCTCCCGAATTCCGGTGAATCATCCAGGAAGAGATATGACCACGAAATTCCGAGATCGACGCCCTGGGCAAGGCCCACCCTGAACTCTTTAAAAAAGGCGTCGTAGAGCATCGACCCGTCCCCAAAACCCGAGGCGCCGAAGGCCAGCGCCCCGTAGAGCGTATTGGGGGCGCTCGTCCAGGCCTCCTCGGTCTTCATCGGGAAGGGGTAGTAGATGAGCTTCTTGGGCCTCTCATCGGAGTAGAAAGGACCGGCAGACGTCGGCCCGACCTTCCAGACGCGGGAAAGCCAGAGCCCCGCCGACCACTCAGGAGTCTGCGGCGTCAGCCCGTAGGAGCCGGTGACGGCCCACTCCCATCCCCAGCCGATAGGGCCGACGATGCCGAGGGTCGCCTTTGAGATCTCGTTTTCTTCCCTGCCGCCGGTGGTGCCGGCGACCTCGGCGACGATTGACCAATCGTCCGTGATCAGGTACTCAAGGCCAACCCCGTACGCAAAGAGATAGTCATAGTGCCTCAGCTGAGTATTGTCCCCGACGACGGCGAGGCCCGCGTTGACGTTGAGCCTGAGTTTGTTCAGGGTGGCCGTATAGAGGCCTGTGACGAAAAAGTCCTGTTCATCGGTCCCGAGGCCGTATCTATCGTCGGCGTCCGGAAGCTTGGTGGCGACCGAAATCCCGAGCCTTCCCCATGGTCCTTTCCAGGGCGAGGTCTTTACCTCCACGGTAAGATCTCCTGAGCCGGACGACTCACGACCGCCCGGCCACTCCCGGATCAGGTTGGCGCCGTATCGGAGAATAAAATCGGTGTCATCGGAGACTCCCCAGGTTAGCCCGATATAGGGTGCACTGATGAGGGTCGATGTGTCGGGCAGGGAATCGACCGTGAACCAGATATCCGACCTCAGGTTTCCCCCTCCGATCGTCTCGGCCCGGTCGGTGGTCAGAGGATTGAGCTCGGCGGCGTAGGCGGTCATCCCGAGAACGCACAGACCAGCGACGAAAAATAAGAGCACTTTTTTCATGGCGACACCTTCATATGATATAATTCTCACTATTTTAGTTCTCAATTAATGAAACGCATAGCTCTTTTACCACTTCGCGGTCACGCGTGTCAAGAGCAACATGTCATGGGGACACAAAAAACCGTCCTCGTTCTCAGAGGCGCCTCAAGACGCCTCGCACAGGGCCGCAGGTCAATTCCGAAGTATTTGTCAACGGCACAGGAGGGTAGGTCGCCGCGGAAGGCGGCGGGACAGCGGTGGAGAACTGCCGGGAGTTTTTATAGTCCCGCGCTTCGATGGAGAGCCCGCGCCGCACGGGCTCCCGATATGCGAGCATACCCGCCCGGCGGAACACCGTCGCGCGATGAAAGGTAGCGTGCGCCGTCCTGACGCCGTGCTAATACCTTCCGAAATAATTGATCCATATCGTCGTAGCCTTCTTTCTGATGAGTGAAAACAGGAAGCTTGGAATCAGGAGCAGCATGGCGAAGAGCGCGTACTTCTTGGCCTGCTCTGCCTTTTCGGCAATAAGGGCGAAGGTGAGGCCACCCTTGCTCCCTCTCTTTCCGACGGTCGTCTCATCCTCGGTTATTACAGCTCCCGTGTGCCCCTCCCCGGTGGGAGGGCCCGTATGGGTGGAAACGAGGCGCTCCATATCGCCGAAAAGACGGTCACAGAAGTCCGACATGGAATAGTTCTTAAGTACATCTCTGCACGCATTATTTCTTATGCTCTCCAACAATGCCGGGTCATCAATAAGCCTGGCCATCGCCGAGATCCAACCGCCCGGGGAATTATCGGTCAAGAGCCCGTTCACTCCATCTTCTATGCGGGACCTGTAGAGGGAAACATCCGAGTATATCCCCGCCGTGCCGCAGGCGCCGTATTCCCGATACTTCACGTCCGTTTTTGACCGATGGAAGAGATCATCCTCCATGGGGGCCAGGCCGATGTCACATCCTGTCCGGTAAAACTTCCTGATAAACGCATCGTAGTTCCTCGTAAAGGGAACGAAATGAATATTCGGCCGTTTTATGGGGAAACGAGAGCCGAATATGTGGAATTCGACCTTATCACGATAGTTGCCGGAAATGGAGCGTATCGCCTCCGTAATCAGGGGCTGGAGATAGTCTATCTTTCCTCGACTGGTGGCATAGGTGATCCTTATTTTCGCGTCGTGCTTTTTCCTACGTTCGTTTTCTATCAGGGAAAAATCGAAATACCCCTTCGAAAGAACGACATTTTTATTATATTTTTTTGCCTCTTCGCTCAGCGGCTCCGAATAGACCCGGACCAGGTCGGCCGACGTCAGAAAAGTCTGCAGACGATCCTTTCGGTCGAGGTCGAGGTAATGCCTGCCGACAATTGTCATCCCGAACGGTGTATTCGGGTCAACGTTAAGAATGTTATCATCGAGCTCATAAATTATCTTTCTATTTTTATTCTTGGCGTGCTGGAGGAAATTCAGGTCAATCTGTTCGCTGTTGCGACAAAAAACGACCACATCGGCCCAGTCGGCGTATCTTCGCTTCGGCAGCTCACTGAAGGTTAACTTAAACTCGATTTTATTCTTAGCCCTGAGAAACAACATGGGCTTAAGGGCAAACAGCACGGTAGACGGAATGATATCGGGCACTACGGATAAGACCCGTATCTTGGTCATGGGAGACTCTCCTGAGATCGACTCATATGCCCGAACATACGTGGACGAAACGGTGGATCAAGGGAATTGATCGGGCTAAATCCCCCATACATTCTATCCCGTATGGCGGTAGATACATAGTGGGCATGCTAACATCGAGTCGAATAATAATCAAGAGATTTACCGTGATGATTCTTGTTGACAGTGCCGTGTAGAGGCCCTATAGTGTATCCGCCCGGATGTATGCAAATAGAGAATAACCTATCCATGGTTTCTGAACATGAACAGCTTCTTTCTTGAGATTCCTCATATCACCGGCGAAACGATACCATTCACGCTGAACGTTACGGATACGAGCATTCTCAAGTCGCGAAAGCATATTCTCAGATTTGATCTCTACCCAAAGGCGGCCCCTTCACCGGGACACCGGCATTACGGATGGTGGGATATTCCCCTGGCACACATCGACCGAAACCGCGTCGAGATGAGACTCGACCTCAAATCCAAGAGCCTGTTGTTTGAAAATCGAAATAAGACCGTCGAGGTTGGGTCGGGATTAAGAAGGAGCGTCGATGAAACGGGGTATAGCACATTCCACACGACGCTCTTGGACACCGAGAGCGAGCGGCCATACGTGGTCGAGACCAAGCCATATCACCTCTACATTGCCGGCAACCGAATAGAGCCGATGCTGAAACAGATCAATATTCCCGTGACCGACCGGTGTAACCTCAGCTGTCCCAATTGCCCACGGAGCCATTCAAAAGACCTGATCGCGGCCGACATCGCCGACGAGGTGCTCAAGCCCCTGTTGGACAGTGTGGGGGATATCCACTGTGTATTGCTCCAGGGGCTCGGTGAGCCCCTCCTCTACCCCGGTATGATCGACCTGATACGAGAGGTCAAAAGACTTCTGCCCAAATACGGCGAGGCCGGGCTTACGACCAACGCCACGCTCCTCGATGAGCAATACGTGGCCCGCCTCCTTGATACCGGAATCGATTTTATCTATTTTTCCGTGGACGCCGCCACGGACGAGACGTATCGGAAAGTCAGGCGCGGGGGCAATTTCCGGACGGTCATGGAAAACATCGCCGCCGTGACCCGATACCGAGAGGTCGCGGGGCTCAAGAAAACCAAGTGTATGCTGAACTTCGTCATGATGCCGGAGAATATCGACGAGATCCCCGCGTTCGCACAAATGTGCGCCACGCTGGGAGTGGAGAATCTGACCTACAGCTACTGTCTCATCGCCGGGACCGGAAAGATGATAACCTTTGATTCAGAGCTGCTCCGCACTCGCTTCGAAGAGGCAAAGAAGATCGGCGGCGCTCACGGCATCCAGATCTTTTTTCCTCCGCTGCAAGAGAGCCGGAAGCCGCGCTGCCTGTTCATGGAATGCGCTATCCCCTGTCATACGGGAGATGTGTATCCCTGCCACGCCATGGCGCCCGGATACGGGATTGAAGGTCAGGTGAAGATTTTCGGGAACGTGAAGGATATGCCCCTCCGGAGAATCTGGGAAAAGCCCGAGTACCGGGAATTCAGAAGACGGGTTGTGTCGGGAGATTTTCCGAGCGAGTGCAGTCAATGCGAGTGTAAGTCCTACCTCGTTCCTTGAACCCCCGTCCGTTCTTAGGGTTGTGCAAATCATGTCTGCGGCTTTTGAAGTCCAGGCCCCACGGGTGTGGGGTGATACGACTGAGCTTGTCCTCACCCTCCGTGACGATCGGTTCAGGGGCTCGTGTGGACACTTCATTCGGCTGGACATTTATCCCGTTGCCGCGCCTTCCGGCTTCGATCGGCATCACGGCTATTTTGACATCCCGCTCAGCCTCATCAAGAACGATCGAACCGAGCTTTCACTCTCGAAAGTCAGGCTCGCTATTGGCAGGGGGAGGCTGCGAAAGAGGATACGGCCCGCCTGGAAGGGAAAGATTGGATACGCCGGCTACATCACACTCCACTCGTCTCTCTGGGAAGCCGGCGAAGGACCGCCGAGGCAAATCCAGGTCATATCGTCCGAGCACTGCATTCTCCCCCCCAGCCGGACCGTCCCCCTGGAGACCATCGATATTCCCGTCAGCCAGCGGTGTAATCTCTCCTGTCCCATGTGTCAGAGAAGATCCTACACTTCCTCAGACGAGATAGACCTGACCGATCTGCTCTTTTCGGCTATCCTCAAATCGGTGCCGCTTGTCCATCACGTTCACGCACAGGGTATCGGCGAGCCTCTGCTCCACCCCCGTTTCTTTGAGATCCTCAAGAGGTTGAGGGCCACCCTGCCCAAAGAGGGACGGCTGGGCACCTGCACCAACGCCACTCTCCTCACGCGTGAAAACGCCGCGAAGATTCTCGAGGCAGGAATCGACTACCTCTACTTCTCGATCGACGGAGCGACCAGGGAAACCGCGGAGGCGATCCGTCCCGGGTTGAATTTCAGCCGCTTTATTGACAACGTCTCGTTTTGTGTCGCCCTCAGCAACGGGCCAAAGGTAAAGCGGCCCTGGTACATGTTCAGCTTTGCCGTTATGCCCGAAAATATCCATGAGTTGAGTGACTTCGTGAGGTTGGCCGGGTCGCTGGGAGTCGACTCCGTCCGTTTCGGGCGTTTGCGGGAATTTCCAGGCGGCAGGTTTGTTGATCTTGATGAGAAATCTCTCCGCGCGCAAATCCAGGCGGCCCGTGGGATCGCCGACAAGAACGGGGTGATACTCATGCTCCCCCGTCTCCGTCGGTCAAAAGAGCAGCGGTGCCGGTTTATGCAGACCGCTTTCCTGAAGCCAAACGGTGACGTCATTCCCTGCTGTAACATGAGGCCTCATGCCACAACAGGGAAGGTAGTGACATTCGGCAATATCCTCCGGGAGCCGCTGGAGGACATCTGGAACAAGGAAGAGTATCGTGACTTTCGTGAAAGCGTGATCAGGGGCCACTTCCCCGAAGTGTGTTACGACTGTGATCTCAAGAGCGGCCTCCTTGTTTGATGTCGGCCCGGACTCGTTTAGTCTCCCCGTTGTCTCCGCCGACGAGTGCACGAGACCGTATCTGTCCCGTCTTCCAGAGAAAAACAATATTTGATTGCCCCTTATTTTCTTACGTAGAGTTACGAACTAATCGAAGCGACCATCTTGTTCTCTGACCCGACCGTCATCTGTTTCATTTCTTCAAAAGGACATGGCAGTATGATATGCCTACCTTTGTGCTGCCGTTAAATAGAGTCTCGCCTTTATTAAGCACGATTACCCGCTGCGTCGAGGACTTCGATAGCATGGCCCCTCTCTCTCGGAACGACGGGATTGTAGCTTGGCCCGATCTTGAGCCCGACACCGGAAACATCGAAGAGAGAATAGAGGAGTTCTTTTCTATCCGTAGTGGAGCGCGATACCCGATAAAGGTGCTACGCGGCAACGTTATCCGGATAGGATTTTACGCACCAATCCTATCTCTTTGAGACGCACGTAGTCTTCCTTCTGATAGTAGACGGATGCTTTTTCACCTGATCGGCCGGTTTGTCAAAAAGGCGAAAAAATCTATAAGCAGAGATATCGGCTTTCTTGCTTTTTTGACCAGTCTCCATGCCCTTGTGCCGGTTATCAAATCTATTTCTCGTCTGAGGCGCGTCAACTCGATGCTTTGCTCCGTCAGCTGCGTGCGCGCCATCCGCAGTTCTTCTTTCAGGCGTACGAGTTCGTTATCACGATCACTGAGCGCGGTACCGACTTCTCTGTTGTGCCCCACCAACTCAAAGAGGCGATTGTTCTCAATATCTCCGTCCATTATTGCGTAGGGGAATCCATCTCTCCACGCAACGTAATTGAAGCTGAGCTGGTCTCTCTTTGAGTGGCGAGCGCACTCCTTCCACCACTCGTTGCTGAACTGTTTCATCCTCGGAGAATTATGTCTCCTCAGCAGGACTCCGCCCGAGATGAGCCCGTTGTGCTCGGGATATCCCCTTCTGCGGTATTCCCTCATTTGTTTTTCAATAATTCTTTGATAGTCCTTATTCAATCCGAGACATGCTTTGGCTTCGTCATAAATGCAGTCCCTGTACGGGTGCCTGAAAGTCGCCAAATCATAATGGTCAAGGTATTTCTCTATAAGATATCCTGTAAGAGAATTCTTGATTACCATGTTTGCATCGATCCACAGGGAGTACGTATATTTTTCCAGAAAGATCTGCGGAAGTATCTTGAAGAGTCGCGCCGATCTTACCGGGTCTGCATAAAGACCGGGGACAACCTTCAGTGAGAACAGAGAGGATTTCAGTGAGGGGTCGTCGGTAAAACATACGTAATCGCAATCCTTGTCGACGGTGGCAGGATTCTTGAGGTCGTCCACCCCACCAAAAATAGCCGTATATATGACTATCTTGTTCTTTGGCCTGACCGTCGTCTTTTTCATTTTTTCAGGAGCTTACGGTAGTATGATATGGCTCTCTTTGTGGGGCCATTAAATAGAATCTCACCCTTATTGAGCACGATGACCCGCTGTGTCAAGGATTCGATGATCTCCAGGTCGTGGCTCACGAGAACCAGAATCTTCGCCGACGTGATGAGACTTTTTATCCGACGCCGTGCCTTCTCGATGAACAGCATGTCGCCGGCGGAGAGTATCTCATCGACCAGTAAGATCTCGGGACGGATGATCGTGGCGATGGTGAAGGCGAGCCTCATCGTCATACCCGCGGAGTAGTACTTGACCGGGATATCGATAAATTGACCGAGCTCGGCGAAATCGATGATCTCATTTTCCTTTTGTCTGATCTGTTTGCGCGTGAAGCCGAGCATGGCGCCGTTCAGATAAACATTGTCCCTGCCGGAAAATTCCGGATTGAATCCCGCCCCGATTTCTATCAGCGGCTGAACGGTCCCTACGATATCGATAGAACCCTCGGACGGTTTAAACAACCCGGATATCACCTTCAACAGTGTGCTTTTGCCAGACCCGTTGAGCCCGATTACCCCCAGCCGCTCGCCGTGGGCGATCTCAAGGTTGCAGTTCTTTAGCGCGTATAGTTTTCCGACCCGCTCATTGACATAACTCCTCCGGCCAAGAAAATTTACGACATATTCCTTAAGACTAGTGGTCCTGTCGTAATAGAGGTTGTAGACAAGGGAGACATCCTTGAGTTTCACACTACACTGCGCGTTCTTCATAGCCTGAAAATAATCTTATTATCGAATTTCTTGAGCACCCACAAACCAAAAAGAAAAGTAGAAAAGGAGAGAATCGTACATGCCGCTACGAGATAAAAATGGGGGAGACTTCCATCGTAAATGGGGCTGCGGAAAAGCTGTACATACCAATATAACGGGTTTAGCCTGATAATCCTCTGCAGGTAGAGCGGTAACAACGAGATCGGGTAGAGCACCGGTGTGAGGAAAAAAACCGTTTGCATCACTACCGGAATAATGAACAGGAAATCACGAAAATATACCGTGAGGACCCCCACGATGCTTACTTCCCCGATCAGGAAAAGGATCGTAAGAATCACCGGAATCGGAAGAAAGAGATATTTCCACGAAAAAGATATCTGGGAAAAAGCAATTCCGAGGATTATCAGGGAAGTCAGGACAAAAGTGAAATTGATCGTCTCCAATAGGATTATCTGAATGATATAGACAAGCTTCGGCGCGTAGATCTTCTTGATGAAGCTCTCGTTGCTGATGAGAACGGTAGGGGAATTGTTTACGACATTGGCGAAAAGGTTATATATGACGATTCCTGAAAAAAGATACACGACATAATGCGGCATATTAAATTTAAACAAGCTGAAAAAGACGATGCCGATGATAAGATTCTGCAGGAGCGGTGTGAGGACCGACCAAAAAAAACCGAGAAAGGACTTGCGGTACCTGTGTTTAAGGGATGAATAGACGAAATAGAAGATCACCCATCTATACCGAAGCGTATTTCTTATTTCCGCCAGAATGCCGCTTTGTGCCCACACTATCATGAACTACATCCCTTTGCCTTTCCGGTCGCCAAGCGCATGAAATCATCCCGCGAGATGTCACTTTGCTCTGTCCCTGCGCGGGATACGACTTTTCCGCAATCGATCTCGGCCTATCGTAATAAGACCTTGAGGGAAGTTATCGCAAACCGAAGCGTAATTCCAGAGAAAACGGTTATGTCGAGGAGCGTGTTTCTCCGGAAGTGTTTGGTATAGTAGATCCACATACCGCGGTGTCTCTCGAAATTGATTCTGATGGTCGGGACGGTTCTGCTTATCCCGATCTCGTGGGCGACGACTACCTCCGGGTCGTACATTATTTCATATCCCGCGTCTCTTACCCTGCGGCAGAAATCGATATCCTCATAAAAGACGAAGAAACGTTCATCAAAACCGCCGATCAGGTGAAAGATATCTTTCTTTATTATCATCGCGCATCCCGAGACCCAGTCGACCGGTTGTGGCAGACTATCATCAATTATCGGATTAAGATACTCCCTGGAAAACTTATTGTTCGGGACGAGGCTTGTAAAGATAGAGCTCTTGTTGAAGATACCCGTCTTCAGGGTCGGGAAGCGTCGGGCCGAGAATTGTCTGGAATAATCGCCGGAGTTAACTACCTTTGGTCCCAACACGCTGACATGGTCTTCGGAAAAATAGTCACGGATGGCGCGTACGCCGGGGGTCAAGATCACCGCATCGGGATTCATCAGGAATATTAGATCGCCCTTCGCGCTCTTTACTCCCCTGTTGACGCCGTAGGAAAATCCCCTGTTTACTTCCGACTCGATAAGTCGTATCGAAGGAAATTCGCTCTTTATGATCTGTCTTGTGGCATCGCTCGAATTATTGTCGACGACGATGACCTCATGGGGCATGTCATTTACGGCCAGTATATGATTCAGGCAATCCCGTATATATTTCTCACTATTGTAGGACACGACGACGAAACTGATCATGAGACCCACCGGGCAAAGACCTTTGTCTTGATTTTATCGAAAAGCCATCCCTTTACAAGCAGCGAGCCGATATAGTCCTCGGTGACCTTCACGGTCTTCCGGATTTCAGCTCTTTTTCTTAGTACCTTTCGAATGTTCAGTAGGAAAGAGAACTTCGCCTTCAGGAAGGAGAGCCATTGTCCCTTCAGGAGGAAATAGATGGATACAAAGAGGTTATACACGATGTGTGAGGGGAAGCTGGTAATCAATAAGCCCAGCGGCATGTTCTTGAGAAAAACGTACTCACTATTTCTCTGCCCATAGTAGCTGAAGACCGTATCGACGTCTTTGATGGTCCCGTGCGTCTTATGATATACGATGGACTGAGGGCAGTAGATGCATTTGTGGCCTGCCAGCTGCGCCCTGAAACTGAGGTCGACGTCTTCGCACATGATGAAGAAATCTTCATCGAATAACCCAATCTCCTCCAGCATCTGACGCCGATAGACCGCGGCGGCGGCGCAGGCGCCGAAGACGTATTGGGCATGAGCATACAAGTCTATCTTCTTGCCGAGTCCTCTTTTCGCGTTCACGCCCCCCGACGTATAGATATCGCCGGCGGTGTCGAGGATATCCCGGTGATAATAATCGACTATTTTCGAGGCACAAAACCCCGCATCGCGATATCGATTCAGGCACTCCACGGACATTTTCAGCCAATCGGGGTGCGCGACGGCGTCGTTGTTGAGCAGGGCTACGAACTCCCCGGAGGATGATGTGATCCCGCGATTATTGGCGGCCGCAAAGCCGATATTGTCGTTTAGCGCAATGATCTTCACTCCCTTGAATCGGCGAGAGACATATTCCACCGAGCCGTCGGAGGAATAGTTATCCACGAGAGTCGCCGTAGCGTGCCGATAGCTTTGATTCATGACCGAATCGAGGCACTCGGGGAGATATCGTCTCCCGTTCCAGTTTATGATTACGACGTCCGCCTGACCTTTCTTCATGCCGCTTATAAATTTATCATCTTCTTGCACAGATATAAATAGATTTAATGGAATTTCTTGTCGTGAGCGGAAGGAAATTCTACTTACCCCCTCTCTTCACCCGACGCGGCGTCGCGATTTATTCGGAGTCTGATGTTCTTATTATCACGGGTTGTCCCGCTCCTCTTACTGTCGACGATGAGCTTCCCACCTGAAGGACCCGCTTACCGCCGCGATCAGTTGCCGTCGACTTAGACGCCGTTATCGGGGAGGGCGGGTGTAATACCTCGCTACGCCCCGACCGCCTATCGACGCGGTCAGACAGCTGTTCGGTTTGCGTCTATGTCGTTTGTGACGGCATATCGATTTTAAGCCGTTCCCGCAGCCGCCGCGGCGGCATCACCGAATGGCCGCTGAGCTCTATGATTTTCACGATTCTTTCCAGCAACGTTTCATTTCCCGCCGGGATGGTCTTGTTTGCGTCATACCAGATATTGTCTTCTATTCCCACGCGCACGCCGCCTCCGAGAGCAACGGAAAGTATATTCGCTTTCAGTTGGCTTGTTCCCAGGCCCCCTACCGACCAGACGGAATCATCCGGCAAATCATGTAAGAGTGCGGCGAGATGGTGGATTTCCGCCCGCGCGGATGCAATATTTCCGAGGAGTATATTGAAGTAATAGGGCGGGGTAAGATACTTCTTCTGAATCATATAGAGACAGAAATTTACCATCCCAAGGTCAAAAATTTCAAGCTCGGGCTTAATCCCCTTTTCCTGCATTTTCTCGGCAAGCCTGATGATGGTCTCGGGCGCATTAACCGCGGGTCCCTGGGAAAAGTTGATGGAGCTCAGCATCAATGACCCCATGTCGGGCTTTGCGTCGCCGCCAAGATCGAGCACCTCCGACCTTTTTTCGAACTCGGAAAAAGTCCTTCCACTGCACGAAACGCAAATGACCACGTCCGGAGCGGTCTCTCTTATGCCGGAGATGATCTCGGCATAGATCTCTTTCTTATAGGTCGGAGAGCCGTCTTTCCCTCGGGCGTGGAGATGTACCGACGTAATCCCGATCGAACGGCATCTGGTGACATCCGTGACGATTTCTTTCGGCGTTATCGGTACGCGGGGATTCAGGTCCTTGGTAGGTATCATCCCGGTTGGTGCCAGATTTACGACGAGTTCCATAGGTTGTGCTCAATATCTCAACAAGGTTTCTTAATAGGAAGATGAGCGTCCGGCCCGAGAAACCGCTTCCTTTCATCTCCTTACGGTACAGGTGTCAAAAGCGCCGATCCCTGGATGCTCAATGCCGCGATTGGTCCAAATACGGTATCGTCGGAAGAGACATCACTTTCCGCCTATGTCCGTTTTCGTGATCTTGGCCGGCACACCGACCACCTGCACCCTGTCGGGGACATCCCGAGTCACGACGGCCCCGGCGCCGACGATACACGACGAGCCCACCGTGAGATGGTCGATGATGACCGCGCCGATACCGATATAGGCGGCGTTTTTCACCACACAACAGCCGGCGATGTTGGCCCCGGGATTGATGGTGACAAAGTCTCCTATTTCGGTATGGTGCCCGACGAGCGCCCCACGGTTGATGAGAACATGTTTCCCCACGCGGGTATGCGTCGAGATAACGGCGCCCCTGCCGACGATAGTGCCGTCCCCTATGGTGGCGCCGCCCGAGACCGCGGCCCTCGGATGAACAAGGGTCGCAAACGAAAATCCGAGCTTCTCTACCTGGTCGGTGAAGAGACTCCGGTGCGTCGTGCCCAGAGCGCAGAGCGCAAGGTGGCTTCCCGACAAGGGTGCTATCTCCTCTACCCAGAGAATGTCGATGCCGTCAATCGTGCCTTTGCACTTTTCCCGGTCCATGTTTTCCACGAAAGCGGCGCCGTAGAGATCGCTCGTATCAGAAAGGAGGTCAAAGACCTCGACTGCGAACGTCCCGGTGCCGAGGATAAGTACCGGAGTTTTCCCGTGATTCATTTCTTTCCCCGTGGAGTCAGTGTCGTTTATGTCCGACACGTGGGACGAAGTCCCCGTACCCTTTACCGCACCAATCATTTACGGGCCGTCTTGCTATAGAGCCCCCGGGCCCGAAGGAGTATCCCGGGCAGCATGATGCCCAGCATGGGAATCTTTTGCAGCGTAGAGAGGAACTTTCCTCGTTATCCTATAGCTCAGTCTCGCGTGCTGTTGCCGCATCATCTCGAGGGTCTGTTGGAGATGGTCTATTTCTCTGAGCAGGCCGCCGTAGTCTCGACATATCCTGTGAAGACTGTAGGCCTCGAATCTCGGCAGACAGACATTATTGCGAGCGATGCAACGATCGGATATATATTTATCCATCCGTACGATTGCTGAATCCTCTCTCAGTCTATAGAGCGCCAGGCTCTCATTTATTATGCCCGTTTTATACCCCCGGCACGTCAGATTCAGATAGAAGGCCCAGTCTCCCTCCTTTACTTTACCATACTCGTCCCAGCCTCCCACTTCTTGGAGCACGTCTCTTCTGTAGCATCCTATATTGTCGCCGAAAATATTCTGCAATTGCCCCAGTATGATCGAGCCGTACTTCGGCCGATATCTGCTTACCATGCTCCTTTGATCCTCGAAGTTATCTCCATCGTTAAACGTATCAAGATAGGTCGTAACGACCGGGCAGTCCGGGCTCCTTTCCATGAACGCAACGGTTTTGTATATGAAATCGGGCTTTAACATATTGTCGGAATCCAGGGCGATGATGTATTTTGTGGTCGCGTTCTTCCATGCCGTATTCTTTGCCCCCGACGCCCCCGTGTTGTCTTGTCTTATCATCCGAAAAGGTATTTTCAGTACCCTCGCTATTGTCCTCTGCGCATCTTCGCCGTAGCCTTGCCTGGACCCGTCATCAACAAAGATGACTTCTTTCGGCCATATTGTCTGGTTGTTCAGGCTTACCGAGAGGTCCCTGAGGTATCTGAAATCGGTGTTGAACAGAGGGACGATAACGCTGACTAACTGCCCGCTCACGGGAGAATCTGGGAATCCGTCGGCGTTGCGTGACTGTAGCTCTCTGTTCTTCTCACGGTACGCTTTATTTATCTTTTCCTGCCTTTGGGCGACGCTCCTCTTCAGTCCGTTTACTATTTCCTTCCTCTGTTCGTTGTCTATCTCCAGATAGCGAAGGATCCCGTCCGTTATCTCTTGGCGGCTCTTCCCGGTCAATACGAACGGCCGATAAAAATCCGGCACGAACTCCTCTATACCGCCGTTGTCGGCCGCCAACAAAGGGCAGCATGAATCGATAACTTTCAGCACGGACATCGGATAGTTGTCTCCGCCGTAGGGCAGGATACAGAGGGACTCCGGCCCGAGAGACGATATCAGATCGATTGCGCCGCTCACCTCGCCGTCGTAGCATTCGATCTCAATTACATCATCAAGGTCGTTTATATACCGCTCCCCGACGACGTCCTTGAGATTCTCACCAATGAGAAGAGCTTTCTTTATTCTTGCAGGCACGAGGCCCCTTCGCCGAAGACCTTTCAGCAGTTCGACGAACGTCCGGCAGCTTTCAGTCGTGCCGTGTCCGCCGAAGAAGATCAACGTGCCTATGTCTGACGCCGTATCGGCGTAATTACTCGTGTAATCGAAACAATAGGGGCCGATGTCGATTTCCTTGTCTATCTCGTAGCCCTCGTCAAGGTATAGATCTCTTGAAAACCGACTCGGGAAAGATACGAGGTCTGCTTTTTCTATGAGCTCTTTTTCCTGATAAAGGGCGTCCATCCCAGATCGCGGCGTCCAATATTTCCGTGCGTTCTCAAGTAAAGCGTGGGAACCGTGGCACGTTACCTTGAGGAGAATGTCACCAGGTATGAGCCCCGCCTTCTTTGCCTGCGCGATCCTGTAGCCGTGGCCCATATAGTCCTGCATCTCCAACAGCCTTATGCCGTCGTAAAAGAAGACCATTTGGAGGAAGGCATCCAAGACCATATCGCCTATATCCGCGCGGGCGTCGGTGCATACCATCTTCCCGGGGAAGATCCACTCCCTTCTGAGGTCAATCGGAATGTCGCCCTCGCTTCCCGTAAAAAAGATCAAAGGCCTTCGTGCCGCGACCGCCTCGGCCTCTCCCGCGTAGACTCCGATCCAACCGGAGCCTCTTGCCTTTATATGTTCGGAGGTGAGTATCACGTGTCCGTTCTCTTCAGGCAAACCATTCTCTGCCAAGAAGCGAGAAAAGAAATCGTCAGAACAGGATACCTCTAACCAGCAGCTCCTCTTTTCTTTCCGTGGGCCGTCCGGCCCCGTGTACCGCTGCTTTTCAATGCTGAAGCCTGAGGAGGCTATGAAGTCTGTCAATTCCTTAAGGCTCCATTCTCTTATGGAGTCGGCACGACGTGGCAATCCATTCGGATCTCTGCGAATGGTGCGTCTGGACTGTGTCGTGATTATGAGCCTGCTTTCGCGGTGTCTCTTCAAATTCTTTCGCAGGCCTCTCAGGATCGGCCTCGGGTCGGCAAGGCGACCTATCAGATCGGAGAGGATATACAACGTAGGGATTTCGTCTGCGTAGCCTTCAAGAGAGCTTTGGATCGACGGGTAATAATCCAGGTGGCACTCGCGAACCGGTATCTCCGTCTTCTCGGTCTTTTCCGCGGAACGGGGCGGACGGATTACGCCGAGGCGGTATCCCTCATCCCTAAAGACGTGCCGGAACATGTCCGGCAATACGTGGCCGATAGCTACGATCCTCTCTATCTTATGAAGTTCGGCGACCTCTCGGGCTCGGTAGTATGCGGCTTCCTGCGTTTCGAGTCCTTCTTCGCCGGGAGAGTCACCCTGCGACGCCCAGATGGCGCGCGCGGAAGCGCCCGAACCGAAGTTTCTGTCGGGTGTTGTTCTTCTTATATCGACGGCCGGGGGAGGGGACTTGACTTCCAAAATATCGTTCGCCATCACTGAAATCTCTCACCGCGTCTTGCCCGACGGGGGGCGATGGTGCCGGATGAAAGGGGCCCGGTATACGGCTATCTGAGCCCGGTTGTGTGCGCTTGTCCCGTCGTCTTCCCATCGAATGTCTCTCCGCTTCGGGACCGACCCGAACGCCGTCGGATATCTTTCATCGAAGGCGGCACTACGGAAATCCATATAATATATCGACCGGGGGCAATAGTCAACCAACTCCGTATCTCCTTTACGGATCCGCCGGATCTGTTTCACGTCAGGAGTATGGCCGGTGAGCAAGAAAGGCCGAAATCGTACGATTCCTTCGTCAGTTGGCTCTTTTCACTTGACAAGAGAAGGCACGATTTCTACCATTCTATTAGATACTCTCTTGAGGGTTGAAAGCGGCAAAGAGTTTGCCCGCAATGCGGGGGCAGGTTTCGTGAGTGCCGGCTCCCGCCGAAACCGGGGGAGATAGGCGCCCTTCTGGTGTGCCTGGAAACAGGAGGAGGAAGTAAAACGATGCACGAACGTGATATACTGAATATCTGGCAAGCCGTCGAAAAGATCAGGAAAGGGTCACCGGTCGTCCACAACATTACGAACTACGTGGTCATGAACAGCACGGCCAACGCCCTGCTGGCGATCGGCGCCTCTCCGGTGATGGCCCATGCCGAGGAGGAGATGGTCGACATGGTGAACATCGCCTCCGCCCTCGTGATCAATATCGGCACCCTGAGCAGCGAGTGGGTCGCGTCTATGTTCACGGCCGCCCGTCAGGCGACCAAGCGCGGCATTCCGGTGGTCCTTGATCCCGTCGGCGCCGGCGCAACCGCTTACCGGACACAGACCGCGCGCCAACTGATAGAGGCGGCCAGGCCCGCCATTATCAGGGGGAACGCATCGGAAATCATGGCCGTCCACGAGGACACGAAGAAGACGAAAGGGGTGGACAGCACCAACGCCTCTCAGGACGCCCTTTCGGCCGCGGCCGCCATTCATCGGGCCAGCGGCGCCATCGTGTGCATCAGCGGTGAGACGGACTATATCGTCGGCGGTGAAAAAACAGTTAAGGTCAACAACGGCCATCCCCTGATGGCCCGGGTGACGGGCATGGGTTGTACGGCGACGGCGCTCTGCGGGGCCTTTGCCGCGGTCAACGGCAATTACGCCGAGGCGGCGGCCCAGGCCATGGCGGTGATGGGCATCGTTGGGGAAATGGCGGCCCATGATGCGGTCGGACCGGGAACGCTGCAGGTCAGGTTTATCGATCTCCTCTACACGCTGTCACGGGAGGATATCGAGCGCCGTCTTAAAGTGGAGTTTTGATATGCGAGGGTTGTATCTGGTCACCGACCGCAGATTGTGTGGCGATCGCTCGGTTGAGGACGTCGTGCTCGGGGCCGTGAAGGGAGGGGTCTCTTATGTTCAGCTGCGCGAAAAGGAGCTGTCGACACGGCGGTTCATCGAGGAGGCGCACAAGATCAAGGAGCTTCTGATCCCCCTAAAGGTGCCCCTGATTATCAACGATCGGGTCGATGTCGTCCTGGCGGTCGGCGCGGACGGTGTCCATGTGGGGCAGGACGAT
This sequence comes from uncultured delta proteobacterium, assembly GCA_963792965.1. Taxonomy (GTDB): domain Bacteria; phylum Desulfobacterota; class Zymogenia; order Zymogenales; family Zymogenaceae; genus CAWBYW01. The sequence goes on from CAWBYW010000013.1 coordinate 125,024, forward strand.
ATGCCCTACCAGATCGCCAGGGAACTACTCGGGCCGCATGCGATTATCGGCCTTTCCGTGGAAACGTGGGAGGACGTCCAGAGGGCCGAGGAGCTGGACGTTGACTACCTCGGCGTCAGCCCCGTATTCGAGACGCCGACCAAGACCGATACCAAGGGCGCCTGGGGCCTTGACGGTCTGGCAAGGATCAGGGCCTATTCACGGCACGAACTTGTGGCGATCGGCGGCCTGAACAAAGAAAACATTCCGGCCGTCGTCAAAGCGGGCGCCGACACCGTCGCCGTCGTCTCGGCGCTGTGCGCCGCTCCCGATCCGCCGGCCGCGGCGAGGGAGCTGGTGGGGGCCATCGAGGGTGGCATGCGGGAGAGGTAGTTTCGTGGCGCTGAAGGGAATCATCTTCGATTATTCGGGGACTCTGAGCCTCGGCGCAGTCCAGTTCGGCGAATCGAGACAGCTGTCGGAGGCGCTGCGGACCGCTGGCCTTGCCGATCTCGGGGTGACGACGCCGGCCGTCTTCTGGGATCAGATCGTAAATCCCACATGGGAAGAGGGGAGCACATCGGCGGTCGGATATAAGGAGGTCATGGCGCGGCGCCTTGTGGAGGTCTTCGGCCATGAGCCCTCGGCCGTCCGGGGCGCGGTATCGCACTTTGTCGACGCCTACTTCGCGGCGTCGGGAATCGAGCCGGTTTGGTGGCCGCTGTTGAAAACGCTGGCCGCCGATCCCTCCACAAAAACGATCATCGCCTCCGATCATTACGCCGAGGCGACCGACCTAATACGCGGTTACCTTGCCGGGATCGGGATATCGGCGGTGTCGGCAAAGGATGTCGGGCGGCAAACCCGGGGCGGTCCGTTCGTGATCGCCACGTCGGCCGATATAGGCTTCCATAAGTCAACACAGCGCTTCTGGGAGACGGTAAAGGGCGTGATCGCGCCCGCGACTGAAGAGGCTCGGAAGCCTCCTTATCGTGGACGACTTCGGCGCAAACGAGCATGAGTACGACACGTACGCGGAAAAAGAAAAAGTCACCGCCCGCTGCCGGGAAACCGTTGAGGTCCTCGGGAAAGTCTTTGCCGTGGATGCGACGGCCTTTCCTTTCATCGTATCCGACAGGGGTCCCGACGGCGTTGTCGATGAGGTTGCTTTCGGCAGGCTGGTGACTGAAGCGTCCGAGCACGTGGCGCGATATCTTGTCGGGAAAGAGTGATACGGCGGCGGGGAGTCTGGTCTCCCCGGCGACTGATGAGCCGACGATGCAAAAGGTGCCTTCGACCGAAGTCTCATCGACACCGCGGCTCGATATACCTCCCCTCGAAACCGAAGGGTTCCTCCCCCTCTGAGATGCTTCCCCACTTCCCTAGTTAATTATTAGAAATTCTAATATTTCACTTGACTCTGTTTCATGTGCCACGTACAATTATGAGTGGCGTTGTAATAATCTATTGGAGGACATTGATGATCAAGAAGGCCTTTCTTGCGGTTGTGCTTCTCCTGACGGTTCCATCGGTATGTGCCCTCGCGGGGAGGGGAGCGATACGATCGGGTCATGTAAGCTCATGCCCGAGCTTCGCTACTCCTATTATGAGACTCCGATGAAAATCACGCACCTTCCTCTGGTTCCGAGCTGTATCTCGTATACTCAACCTGTTCGATGATTACAGGACGAAAGAGCATGAGACGACGGTGCAGCTCAACTGGGGTCCCTTCGATAACCTCGACATCTATGCATTTGTCGGGGCCCGCCTTGCCTCGCGGATGGACTCCACGCTCCAGATCGGACCGATGAAGCAGACAATCGTATTTGATCTCGGCAACGGCCTGCTGACCGGCGTCGGCGTGAAGGGGACCTTCTACCGGTCGCCGTCGGGCTTCTACGTGGGAGGCGGGGCCTCTTTCGAATACGCGCAAACCAATAGGGATCTGCCCATCAAGATATATGTCTATAATGTCCTCGCGGTGGACACCCGGAGCGCCCCTGCATACAGCGAGAGGGACATGGCCGCCACGGCGGACCTTCACGCCGGGTGGTGCTTCGAGAAAGTCGGGTTGACCCCCTATGTCGGCGTCGAATACCGGTGGAACAGGGAAGATTTCGATGCGCGCGCTTTCGGGTTTGGATATCCTCTCCTTGACCTTACCGCCCGGGAAAAACACCCGGTGGGCGTCTATGTTGGGGTCGATTACGCGATAAAGGATCGGCTCTTTGTGAACGTCGAGGGGCATATGGTAGACCGCTGGGGCGGCAGCCTCAGCATCGGCTACAAGTTCGACATCTGCGGCAAGACGACGCCGGCGGTAGCCCCTGCCGTCGCACCGGCGCCCCCGGCTCCGGCACCCACGCTAACGCCGATGAGCCAGAACTAAATAGGCTCTCATACGGCCTTTATGTAAGAGGGGCGGCATAAACCGCCCCTCGTTTTTCACGCTTCTTCGCAACCGCAACGAACTGCGCGCAACCGTGCCGGAAATCCCCACTTCTTAGCCACACAACGCCCCTATGATCCATCTTTTCGATGGTGTTACCTCCGGCAGACACGTCGAATTCATTTAGGTCTGCTCTTATCTCTCTGAAGCTGCACGCAGCATAAATATGATATAGATTCTTGTTCCGCCCACTTCATCATACGCCTCGGACGGCCCGACTAATTGTCGCGGATTTCCGGCGGCCTCCGGCGGCGATCGGTAGATGGGCTTCTCGGTCCCGAAACATGGAAGGCCCTCTCCGCCTGCCTGAGTGATGTAAATCAGGAGGTCGGTCGGCACCTTTGAGAGTATCCAAAATTTTTCCGGGAGGCCTTGACATCCATGCAAAGTATACTACAATTATTAGAGGAAACTTATGAAGAAATTTATTGTATGTCAGTTAACCCGGAGGGAGGGGATTTTTTATGAAAAAGTATGTTTTTTTGTTCTTGGTCTTGCTCATCGGGGTTCAGGCATTCGCCATAGAGTGGGAGGATCCTACATTCACGAGAGCCGTTCAGGGCTGGGAAAACCCGGTCTGGTTAGCGGATGTACATGCCAAGACGATATACACCTACTACAAGGCGATGTTCGGCCCGGGAGAGGTAAAGCTCCTCAGTCCGCTGCCGGGCAACCCCACCGGCTTTTTTTCCGACGAGAACAGGACATTCTACGGGCACCGGGCCTATCTCGGCTATCTGATGCCGCTGGGTTCCGATAGTAATCTTGGTGTCTTTGTGACCCATAACTTCTGGATGACCGACGGCGATGGTGAAATAACGCACCTGTTTGCGAGCGGCGACTTCTATAAACAGGACACCACGACCGAGGCGTTTACGAACAGGGAGAATCTCGACATTATTTACAACAAGGACCTGTCAAGTACGGTAGTCCTCGGGCTGGCCTTCAACTACTATAACGACTATTTCATCTACGATGCGACCTACAACACAACGTCTTTCTTGGGCGTCGGCCCGAGAGACCTCGACTTCACGGGGACAAAGGATAAGAACTTCTTCGGGGCGACCGTGGGGCTGGGGTGGACCCCGACCGCTTCGTTCAACCTCGATGTCGCACTCGAAGCGGGCGGGTTTTCCGGCATAAGGAACTATGAAGAGACCCGGTTTAACTACGTCGGGACCGGCGAGACCGGTCATTTTAACAACGACGGCAACTATGACGGACTTCGACTTAAGCTTAAGACCGACGGCCACTACCGCATTAACGATAACTGGCGAATCCCCTTCGGTGCTTCGTACACGTACGGTCACGAATGGGACGCGTACGAGGGCCTGGGGGTCTTTACTCCAGCCGATGTCCCTTACTTCAGGGAGGATGACAGGGCGTTCCGCTACCACGAGGCAGAGGTGGACGCGGGAGTTGAGTATTTGCCGAGAGGAAACTGGGATATCATCGTGCCCTTACTGTTCGGGTATATTTATGATAACGACGACTATCCCGAAACCCTCATAACGGATTACAGGGCGCTTCCCGGAGGAACACTCTCTGATCGGTTTACCGATGTAGAATTCAATAATCACACGTTAGGCGTGTCGACCGGGATCGTCTTCCCTCTCTGCAGAGACCTGAAGATGGAGACGTTGCTCAGGTATCGCTACACCTTCGTCAACACTACTGCTCAGGCGATCATCCATAGCAATGGAGTCCTGGTCAGCGACGCTACGATCACCAAACCGGGCCACACGCAGGCGCTGGACGGTATAATCGGCCTGGACTATTCGCGGACACTAAAGAATTCCAATGTCCTAAGCGTTGACCTTTTCGGCACGATCCCGATCCTCAACGAGGCCGACTACACCACTTCAGTTCCCGACAGCGACGACAGCTTCCCGCAAGGATCGGTCCGAGAGACCTCGTCCAACCGCGAGTACTCGATCTTCCTTGGGATATCCTACAGCTTCTGATAGGGCCGGGAAAGGGGTAACGGCCAGGCCGTATCCCTGAGGCGTGAACGAACATGACAGCTGGAAGATAGATACCATGAGATTTCCCCGCGCCGGTAAGCGCCCGGCGCGGGGGGATTCTTCACCTTTTTGATGAGAGATTCATACCGTCATTCCGCCTTGGTCCGAGCGGGGAATCATATCAATTATTTTTATTCTTTTTCCTCCGTACCCGAATATATAGCGGGCCGACGAGCCCGAAAACACCACGATCGATGAGGGGAGACATGTCAGCGTCGAATAGAAGCAGTGAATTCAAGAATAGGGACAATTCGTGCCGGGTCGTTGATTCCGGCGCCGATGAGGGCGTCACGGTGCTGACGCTCACACGCGAGCGGCCTGACTTCCTGGAGCGCGCCATCCGATCGGTCAGCCGACAGCGCTGCGAGGTACCCGTGCGCCATCTCGTCTTGGTGGACGACTGCCTCAGGACGAAGGAGTCGCTGGCGCGCCAACGAGAGCTCCCGCCTCACGTGACGTGGGAATACATACCGCGCCCGGAGGGGACGGTCTCCGGGCAGGGACGGGCGGCGTTTTTGCGCAACCTTGGCGTCAGGATGGTAGGGTCGAAGTGGGTGGCCTTCCTTGACGACGACAACGAGTTCGAGCGCGATCACCTCCAACACCTCATGGCGTGCATGCGGGAGTCGGGCTGCCGAGCGGTCCACTCGTGGCTCAAGATCTATTACCGCGACGGCCGGCCGTTCGTGGAGGAGCGGGACCCCTGGACGCAGGATCCCGTGGAAAGCAGGGATGTGTTCAAACGGATGGTAGAAAAGGGGGTGCGGATACCCGGTTCAAACATCTATATGAACGACATCGACACCATCGACAATGTCGATCCGTCCATCTTCGTGGATACCAACGAGTGGTTGCTGGACCGGGGGCTGCTCCTTGAGGTCCCGTTTCCCGAGCACTATTCGGAGCACGATCTCACGCGGATGATCACTGAGGACCACAAGTTCTTCTCCGAGCTGGTGAGCAACAGGATCTGCATCTCCTGCTCGCGGCAGCCGACGGTAAGGTATTACCTCGGGGGTTATTCAAATCGGATTGAATGAGACGCGCCCGGGCTACCTTAATTCGTGGGTTGTGGGGGGAAGCAAGGCCGCTCGGCCGTCGGCGGTCGTCATGGTTTCTTGGCGATCATGTGACCGTAGAATTTCTTTACGTATTGTTTCACCATTCGGCGGGAGGTGAAACGCGGACAGTTGCTTTTTATTGATTCTTTCATTATCCTGACCCAGCCGTGGGGGACGCCGTCTTCCGACACGTCATAATAGAGCGGGACAATTTCCTGTTCGAGGATGCTATAAAGTGCCTTTGCGTCGGCCGCGTCTCTGTCGTCATGGCCATTGGGCGAGTCGATGGCCCATCCGTTCCTTCCCGTATACCCCTCCGCCCACCAGCCATCCAGGATACTTAAATGAGGGACGCCGTTCACCGCGGCCTTCATCCCACTGGTCCCGCAGGCTTCCATGGGAGGTATGGGATTATTCAACCATACGTCTACCCCATGCGTCATATACTGCGCAAATCTCGCTCCATAATCCTCGATGAAGGCAACTCGTCCCCCAAAGCTCGAATCGCACGCGCTGGCATAGACCCTTTGCAGGATACGTTTTCCGTCGTCATCCAACGGGTGTGCCTTTCCCGCAAAGATTATTTGTATGGGCCTCCATCGGTTATTCAGGAGCGCTCTTATCCTCTCCAGATCGTGGAGGATAAGATCACCGCGTTTATACGTGGCAAAGCGTCGCGCAAATCCGATCGTAAACACCGTTGGATCAAGCAGGGTTCCTCCCGCCAAGACCTGGCACGGGTTGACGTGTTCGTCCGCCCAGTGCCGTCGCGCGCTCTCCCTGATGATGTTGATTAATTTCATCTTAAGCGAAGAGTGGAGATTCCACAGCTCCTCATCGGGAATATCATCAATGAGCCCTATAAGATCGGGATTATCGTGATCTGACACCCAATCTTTGCCGAGATACTTTCCAAACAAGAGCTCCATTTTCGGCTCTATCCAGGTGGGGATATGGACGCCGTTGGTAACGTGATCGATGGGCACCCTTTCTTCCGGGATCTCGGGCCACAGGCTGTGCCACATGCTCCGGGCTACTTCGCCATGCCGTTTACTCACCGCGTTGTGATATCCGGAGAGCCTGAAGGCCAGCGCCGTCATATTGAAGCCTGAATCCGGATGCTCGGGATTGGTCCCCATTTTGAGAAACGTGTCCCAGTCCAGTCCGAGGTCCGGAACGTAGTCACGGAGGTATTTTTTTACGAGATCAAAGGAAAACACATCATGGCCCGCCGAAACGGGGGTATGTGTCGTAAAGAGTGATGTCTTCCTAACCTCGTCGGAGGCTTCCTCGAAGCTACGTCCCTCTAAGACGCCTTCCCTGATCCTTTCCAGAAGCGAGAAGGCGGCGTGCCCCTCGTTTAGATGGAGTACGCGGGGCTTGATTCCCAGGCTTGAAAGAACATGATAGCCGCCGATGCCCAGGACGATCTCCTGGCGGAGCCTCTGCTCGCTATCTGCGACGTAGAGATGCTCGGAGATCGTCCGATTTTCCGGCTCATTTTCTTCGATATCCGTATCCATGAGGAACAGGGGAATCCGGCCGACATCCAGCCGGCATACGGCGACGTACATCGGTGGCTCGATGCAAGGCAACTGAATGATTACCTGCTTTCCGTCCCGGCCTACTACCCTGAAGTTCATCGCCTCGTCGCAATCCAGTATTTGGTCCAGGTTTTGTTGCCACCCGTCCTCTCTGATCATCTGCCGAAAGTACCCCTTGGGATACATGAAGCCGATCGCGACCAGGGGAAGGTTCAGGTCGCTCGATTCCTTGAGGTAGTCTCCGGCCAGGAACCCGAGCCCGCCGGCATATGAGGACATGAAGTGGTGCAGGCCGTACTCTGCGGAAAAAAAGGCGATCGTACCGACATGAGAATCGATAAGAGATTGATCGATCGGCGGGCGATCTTGGGCGAGATATGCCCTGAAACGAGAGAGCACACTGTCATACTGTTTGAGATAATGGGGATCGGCGGCCGCAGACTCCAACGCCCAGACGGGAGTTTCGGTGAGCATCTTCACCGGATCGTGGGCGCTCTCCTCCCAGACCCGCTGATCGATTGTCCTGAAAAGCATGCGCGCTTCGGGATGCCAGCTCCACCACAGATTTGTCGCCAATTCTTCCAGGCCGACCAGGCGTTCCGGAAGATTGAGGAAGATTTTCGGTGTCACCCGTGCCATGGGTCGTCCTTAATTAAGAAAACTTTCCGGCCAGTATAATAGGAGACCCATCCATTGTCAACAAAACAGGAACAGAGAGATATTGGAAATAAGGATGACGGGCTTGCTTTGGGGCATATGACATGGTAAAATATTATCTATTACTTTCTCAGTTCTGACTGTGCCGTACGTTTCTCTCAGTAGAAGGATGGGATACTACTCATGTATACATTTTTCGTTCAGCTCATAGATCTCTTTCGCTACGGGAATCTTCACTATTTCGTCCTATTCTTCCTGTGGGTATGGTTTGTCTGGTTCATGAGGGCGGTCCCTTCCGTCAGGTACCGTCCCGTCACCAAGCCGCACGACGAATCGGTCACGGTCCTTATACCGGTATGCGACGAACCCGAGGAACTCTTCGATGAGGTCATCGGTCGCATCGTTCGTCAGTCCCCTTTGCAGGTTATCGTTATAATCAACGGCCCCCGGAATATCAAACTCGAGAACGTCTGCAAGAAATACCCTCTCGTGTCGGTCATCTGGACGACGGAAGCGGGAAAAAGAAATGCGCTGAAGCTCGGCCTCGAAAAAGCCGAAGGCGATATCTGCTTTCTGGTGGACAGCGACACACTCTGGGAAAAACATGTGCTTACCGAGCTCGTCAAGCCGTTTGCAGATCCGAAGGTCGGGGGAGTAACCACCCGTCAGCGAATTGATCGGCCGGGACGCTCGCTCATCACCGCCATCGCCGACTGGCTCGAGGATGTTCGGGGGGCGCTCTCGATGCGATCGATGTCGGTATTCGGCACGGTCGGCTGCCTCCCCGGCAGGACGATCGCCTTTAGAACCGAGATACTCAGGAAGGCGGTTCCGCTGTTCCTCGATGAGAAGTTCCTTGGGGTTCACCTTGAGATCAGCGACGATCGGGCCCTGACCAACTATACGCTTCGCTTCGGCTATAAGACCGTCTACCAATCAACGGCACTGGTATATACGGACGCGCCGACAAGATGGTCTCGCTATCTTCGGCAGCAGAAGAGATGGTCGGAAGGCTCACAGTATAATACGCTGAAGATGATGCCCTGGATGATCAGGAACACGAAGTACCTCGCGTTCCTCTATTTTAGCGAGATTATTACTCCTTTCTTCCTCATCGGCGTTTTAGTCAACGCCTTCCATCGGATCTTCACGGGCGCCGAGTATTCCTCGATTTACAACAACCCCTGGTTTCAATTATTCGACCTCCAGATCATGCTCATCTTTCTGGGGGCGATCACGAGCATCGGCATCAGGCAGTACAAACACCTGAAGGAAAAACCGACGGACATCTTAATCCTCCCTATCTTCATAGCGATCCTGACGTTTCTCCTCACGCCGGTCCGGATCTGGGGTTTTTTTGTCATGGCGCTCAAAGATACGTGGGGAACGCGATCCGGCGAATGCTCGGTGAAAGAGGAGGCAAAGAGCTCGTTCAATCCCTGGGGACTCATCCCGTTCCTGCTCGGCGGCCTGTTCCTGGTAGGATTTATCGGCCTGGGACCTGTTGTGGAAGGGAGGGCGATATACTACCGGGAGATGCCGCGGTTTGAATCCAGCCGTCTCCTCTCGGAGTCTATACGTTTACTAAGCCGATCGAGGAGCGCGAGCGTGAGGTGGGGGTCAGATTTAACCATGTTCTTCTGTATCAGGACATCAGAAGCATAAACTATAACGTCGTCAGGAGCTACCTGGATAAGGGATACGATGTCATACTGAACGTGACCTTCTTTGACGATCACGCCAACCTAAAAGACATCCGTGACGGTGCCTACGACAAGTATCTCGTTGACCTTGCCGAAGAAATAAAAAAGGACGGCAGGCCGATATGGCTCAGGACCCTCCACGAGTTTAACGGGCACTGGTATAATTGGGCAGTCCTCTATCGGGGGAATTCGAGAGAGGATTTCATTCCCGCATGGAGGCATATTGTAACGATATTCAGGGAAAGACAGGCCCCGGTGAAGGTGCAGATAAACTATAACCGGCTCAACGGATACGATAAAATAAGAAAAGTGAACGACACGACGCCCTTTATCGATCTTTATCCGGGAGACGACTGGGTCGATATGGTGGTGATCACGACGTATAATCGGGCCTATACCGATCCCTATCATCAGTATTGGAGGGATTTCAACGACGAGTTTGAGAACGCATATGACCAGGTCCTGGCGATGACGGACAGGCCTGTGGGGATCGCAGAAATGGGCACGACGAGCTACGGGGGCGATAAGCCCACCTGGATCGTCGATGCTTTTATTTACATAAAACACAAGTATACGAAGATCTCTCAGGTGACGTGGTTTCTCTACAACAGGCCGGAACAGGGAGTCGTCTGGGATTGGGACTTGAACAGCGAAAAGGACGTCGAGGCGTTCAGAGAAGGGATATTGATACTGGAAAAGAGACACCATCCCTCTCTCACGGGGGATATCCGCGGGCATGATCGATGAGAGTACCTTCGGGCATTCCTCGGCCGTCCGGGAGGGGTCGGGAGGGGTTCGGAGTACCTGTTAAGGCGGACGCTCCTCGTGGTGCAGAAGGGTCAATTGTGTTGTTGAAGCATATTCGATGGGGGGCTTAGATGGCAAGAATTAGATACGATCTTTTTTTTGCGACCTTGATCATGCTCATGACGTTATTGACGTTATACGCAAATGCCGGAGAGACGCAGGAGAAGAGATCTCTCTCGCGGTTCTCATCAAAGACCATCTCCCTTGGAGTGTACCCCGGCCAGTCTTCTCTCTCCGATATTGAGAACCTGGTCGACAAGCGCTTCAACCATGTCCTCGTTTTCGAGGAGGTCAAGGATCTCCAATACTATAAGGTACAAAAGTATCTCGATCACGGATATGACGTGATTTTGTGCATAACCTTCACGGCTGATCATGCGAACCTGAAAGAGATCAGAGATGGAAAATACGACAAGTATCTGAGGACCCTTGCCGACAAGATCGTCAAAGACGGGAGGATCGTATGGCTGCGCCCGCTCCACGAATTCAACGGGAATTGGGATAACTGGGACGTCTTGTTTCCGGGGAACAAGAAGGAGGATTTTATCCCGGCGTGGAAGCGCGTCGTTTCCATCTTCAGGGAAAAGAAGGCGCCGGTCAAGTTTCAGCTCAACTATAACAGGATCAATGGGCTCAATAGCTCGCTCGGGCAAACGGACACAATGCCGTTCTCAGAGCTCTATCCGGGGGACGACTGGGTCGATATGGTGGTGGTCAGCTGCTATAACCGATCTGGCTCCGATATTTATCATACGACCTGGATGACCTTCGAGGAACAGTTCAATGATCCTTATAAGCAGGTGATCGCCTTGACAAAAAAGCCGATCGGAGTCGCCGAGATCGGCTCCACCAGCTACGGGGGCGATAAGCCGCAATGGATTATCGACGCTTTTACCTCGTTCAAGACGAAGTTTGGCAGGGTGCAGATGATCACGTGGTTTCTTTACAACAGGAAGTTCGGCGACAAGATCCTCGATTGGGCCCTCAACACGCCGGCCGACGTGCAGGCCTTCAAGACCGGGATGTCTATTCTGAGCGACAAATGACGACTTTAAAGCGCTCCGCATATCCGGCGGTCATATGGGCCGCGATCACCGGCCTTCTCCTCGCCGTCTCTTCGTGCCATACTCTTAACCAGTCGTCCCTGGTGAGAATCGGGGATTTTTCCGGTCTTCCCACCTTCCAGGCCGATGACATCTCGCTGGGGGTCTATCCCGGAAGATACTCGGTCCAGGAGTATGAAAGAAGGCTGGGCGTCAGATTCAACCATGTCCTTCTCTTCCAGAATATCAGGGAGGTGAAGTACAAGAACGTCAGAAAATACCTCGATACCGGGCACGACGTGATACTGACGATCACATTTCCCGAGGACCACCCCAACCTGAGAAAGATTCGCGACGGTGCTTACGACAGCTATCTCATCGCCCTCGCCGATGAAACCGTACGGGACAAAAGGCAGATTTGGCTGCGCCCACTCCATGAGTTCAACGGCAACTGGGACAACTGGGATATGTTCTATAAAGGGAACAACCCCGCCGATTTCCTGCCGGCGTGGAAACATATCGTCACCATATTTCGAGAGAGAAACGCCCCGGTGAAATTTCAGCTGAATTTCAGCCGGGTCAACGTCGCGTGGCCGATAAACAGGACACCGTTTAAAGAGTTCTACCCCGGGGACGAGTGGGTCGATATGGCGGCAATCAGTTGCTACAATAGGGGAGGAACCGATAAGTACCATAAGTTCTGGGTTACCTTCGAAGACTATTTTGATTATCCGTATAACCAGTCACTGATGATGACCGATAAGCCGATCGGCGTGGCGGAGATCGGTACCACTAACTACGGGGGCAATAAGCCGCAATGGATCATCGACGCCTTCACCTCACTTGGGACGAAATTTACGAGGGTGACAATGGTCACTTGGTTTCTTTATAACAGACCCCTTAATAACGCGGTCTTTAACTGGGACTTGAATACCGATGAGGATTTTGCCGCGTTCAAGAAGGGAATGGAGATACTCAAAGAGAAAAGATCTGACTCCGCGAATAAATGAACTAATATTCAGGCATCATAGATGATCACGGGAGGAAGATAAAAGACCATGAACACACATATCACGAGTAAATGGGGAGGAAGACCTGACACTGAAGACGGATTCGCGGTGGGATCGGGCGTATTGGAGGGGGCGCTGAGCCGGATCGAGACCATAACACGCCGCATGCGGCGTACCGTCGGGTTGATTCGAGGGAGTGTGATTCTTATGGCGCTGACGATCATTTTCGTATCGCCCTTGGCGGCCTTTGCGCATGAGCTTGATCAGATACCGCTCGGGAGCAAACGGATGACCACGTTCAATCCGTCCGTTTTCTCCTTAGGGGTCTACCCGGGGGGCTGTTCCATCGAGGAATACGAGCACAAGCTGGACGTGAGGTTTAACCATATCCTCATGTTCCAGAACATCAATCATATCAACTACGCCAAGGTTCAGGAACAGCTTGACAAGGGGTATACCGTTGTCCTCACCTTAACCTTTCGCGAAAGCTATGCGAACCTGAAGGACGTCAGGGACGGAGCCTATGACGGCAAGCTCGAGGATCTGATAGATAAGATCAAGGCTGACGGGAGGGAGATCTGGATCCGTCCACTCCACGAATTCAACGGGGACTGGGACAGCTGGGATGTATTCTACAGGGGTAACAGCACGGAGGATTTCATCCCGGCATGGAAGCACGTTGTTACCCTCTTTCGGGAGAAAAACGCCCCGGTGAAGTTCGAGATCGACTATAATCGCATCAACGCAAAAGAGATCAGTACGCCTTTTTCGGAGTTCTATCCAGGCGACGAGTGGGTGGATATGGTGGTGATCAGCTGCTATAACCGCGCGTTTACCGACAGAGCCCATAACTCCTGGAGATCTTTCAGGGATCAGTTCAGGGAAGCCTATGATCAGGTTACGGGCATGACTCAAAAACCCGTTGGGATCGCGGAGCTGGGCTCGGTGAGCAACGGCGGGGACAAGCCGCAGTGGATCATAGACGCGTTTATGTCGATCTATTCCGAATTTACGAGGGTACGGGAGATCAGCTGGTTCTTTAATAACAAGAAGTTCAGCGACAGAGTCTGCGATTGGGACCTGAATACCCCCGAGGAGATAGCCGCCTTCAAGCAGGCGGTCTCGATTCTCCTGAAAGGGCAAGAGCGACCAAAATAGGGCAGGGAGGAGGCGACGTCGTCGGGAAGGGATTTCGTGTTCGGCCGGACGTTTTAGGTCTCGGGACTGTCCAAAGTAACGAGATTACCCGCAGAGAGGGCGGGGGAGTATTTTCTGGTCGGCCTAGGGTGGCGAATTGATCTTTTCGGGACTTGAAACCCGAAACGTCTGTATCCCGCTTTCCTCAGTCTGTTATCGTTTGGCCTGCCGTGGATGGCCTTCCGGGTATTACCTTACTCTCTTTCCCGAGTTTATTTTACCTCAAATCCTCACTTATAACTCGAACTTGCTCTCGGGGGGGCGGTCAGTGATCGTATCCGGTGAACGATTTTTTATTGTACGTTGTTTAAAATCCTGATAAATTGCCTATTTCATACTTTAATCCATCGGCCGTCATCGGACCGGACGTGACATGAACAGAGCGGCGATTACCTCATACCTCTCGATCCTTTGCTACGGAATGTGCATCACCATCATCGGCCCCGCGCTTGGGGCTGTGGGAGAGACCTTTTCGCTTTCCCCCGCGCGGCTGGGCCTCTTCACGACGGTGCTCTCGGCGGGTCTCCTCCCGGCGGTCCTGCTCGGTGGGTATGCCGTCGATCGATATGGCGCCAAGGTCGTCGGAATCGCCGGCCAGGCATCGTTGACGGCGGGCCTCTCCTCTTTTCGGTTACGTCGAGCTTCCCCGTCGCCCTCTCGGCGTTCTTTCTGCTGGGGATCGGCGGAGGCAGCATTGAGATCGTTACCAATACTCTCGTCTCTGAGCTCCACCCGTATAAGCGTGCCTCGGCCCTCAACCTGCTGCACGCCTTCTACGGCATCGGGGCGCTTATGGGGCCGATTCTCTCCGGGGCCCTCATCGATTCGGACGTGATGTGGCAGACGGGCTACTGGATTTTAGCGGCCCTCTCGGCCGCCGTGACGATGCTCGTGGTCCTTACCCGCTTTCCACCTCGGGTCTCCACCTCGGACAAGGTCGATTTTTCCGACTTTCTTACGATCGCCAAAACTCCGGCGGCGCTCCTCTTCGGGGCCGTCATTATCGTATATATCGGCTCGGAGATGGGGATCACCTACTGGTCGGTGCTCTACCTGACCCAGCGCCATTCGCTCACGGTGCTCCTGGCTGGTTCCTTTCTCTCCTATTTCTGGGTGGCGATCACCGCGGGGAGGTTCGTGGTCTTTTTCATTGCGAAAAAGATCGGGGATCGTCTTCTCCTGCTGATCCTGGCCGCACTTGCGTTGCTGGCCTATGCGCTCTTTCTGGAGGCAGACCGTGGGTGGGTTTCCGGGCTCGGATTGACGCTGGTCGGCCTCTTCTTTTCCGGGATCTTCCCGACGGCCGTGGGGTTGGGTGTCAACCGGTTCTCCCATGTCCCCGGCACCATCACCGGCTTTCTCATGACCTTTATGGCCTGCGGGATGCTCATCTTTCCCTATATCGTCGGTCTCATCACCAACGTATCCTCCCTCTTTTCGGGGATGCTTCTTATCCTCTTGCTCCTGGCATGCCTGACAATACTCACCGCCTTCGTCGCCCTGCAAAAGAGGCGGTTGGAATATGGCGCGCCGATCGACCGGTCCGCCCGTTAGGGGTGTGCCTCGATGACACGGGGTGTTTCCGAGAGGGGGAGAACGCAAGGCGGCTTCAGGCATGAGCAATCGTGTCGAAATACTCCCCCACGACCGTATCATCGACTGTTACCTCGAGCCGCCAATCGCCGGGATGAGCTGGAGGAAATACTTCTTGAGACCATGAGAAATTAGGAGACAGCTATTATGAACGCTAAGCCGGCGCAAAAAGGGGTTATGAACCAACAGGAAGAGGACGCCCTCATTAACGAAACGATGCTGGTCGGCATCGACCTTTTTAAGGCGCTCCTCGTCTTTTTCAAGGAAAGGATCAAGTACCCGTTTATCAAAAAGAAGGTAGGGGAGCTCGGGCCTAACGTCTATTTCGGCTATTCTGACCATCCGTTGGATGTGGACGCCACGCCGGTAATTACCCCCTTCTCCTTCCTACGCAAGAACCGCCGCAGAAGCGCTTCCTCGGTGCTCTCAGTTGGAATCAGGGAACGGTCAAAAAATTCGTTCACCTTTACTGCCAAGGGATACGACATCTACCGAGTGATCAACCGGGATGTCATGTTCAGACACGAGTATCGAGTAGACGATAACACACGATATAAGGAGATGACGCTGAGGATCGATTTCCTCAGAGAAGACGTCTATCGCCTGAGACTAAAAGAGGGGGTATCGGTCCCGGAAAACGACACGCCGATGATCCATCGGAACATATCCGATCCGTCGGTGCCGGTCGATTTCAGAGACGAGGGCGGTCATTACACCCTAACTACTCCGAAACTCCGTCTCAAGATATACCGGGAGCGTTTTCGTATCGAAATATTCGATGGGGAAGGGAGGCTCATCACAGAATCGGGGAGCCAGACCAAAAATGAATTCCCCACTCCCTTTGACGCGTTTCCTCTTGGTTTCATAAAGGTCAAGAATCGGCAGAAGTATGGAATTGACTCATTCGTCCTTTACCCGGGGGAGGCCGTCTACGGGCTAGGCGAACACTTCGGTCCGGTCAACCACGTCGGTAAGACCATCGGCCAGTGGATCATCGAGGGTCTCGGTAATACATCCGGGAGGGTTTACAAGAACGTCCCCTTCTTCATGAGCACCCAGGGGTACGGCGTCTTCATCAATGAGAGCAGGCCCATTACCTTCTGGATCGGCAGCAGGGAGACCTGCAAGAATATGTTTGCCGTCGAGGGTGACTTGATTGACTACTATTTCTTCTTCGGGCCTTCCTTAAAAAAGATTCTCAACACCTATACCGACCTCACCGGCAAGCCCGCGATGCCGCCGAAGTGGTCCTTCGGTACCTGGATATCCCGTATCAGCTACTACTCCCAAAAGCAGGTGATGGCCGTCGCCGAGCGGCTTAGGAAGATGCAATTCCCTTCTGATGTCATCCACATTGATACCGGATGGTTTGATGTAGACTGGCGATGCGACTGGAAATTCAATGCGGAGCACTTCCCGGATCCAGCCGCTCTGTTCAAGGAGGCCCGGGAGATGGGATTCAGGATCTGTCTTTGGCAAATTCCCTATGTGCTGAAGGATACCGAGATCTATAAGGACGCCAAGAAAAGAGGGATCCTTGCGCAAAAGAGGGGTCCCTTCGTGTTTCTTTTCCTGTATCCCGGCAGTCCGATCGACTTCTCGAATCCTGAAGGAGTCCGGTGGTACAAAGAGAGACTGCAGCATCTCCTCAGAATGGGCGCCGCCACAATTAAGGCTGATTTCGGCGAAGGCGTCGAGCCGTCTATGCGCTTTAAGCACTATGACGGCAGACAGATGCACAACCTCTATCCCCTTCTGTATCAGAAGGCCGGATTCGAGGCGATCGAGGAGACGTACGGAAAGGGCCAAGCCGTCATATGGGCTCGGGGCGGCTACGCGGGATGCCAGCGATATCCGATACACTGGTCGGGAGATAATTCGTCAAACCATGAGAACCTCTTGAGCTCGCTCCGCGGGGGCTTGAGTCTCGGCCTTTCCGGATTCAGTTTTTGGAGCCAGGACACCGGCGGATTTGTCGGTATCCCCTCCGACGTGGTGTACGTCCGCTGGACGCAGCTGTCCATTTTTCAGTCTCACCTCCGTTTTCATGGGTGCCCCCCGAACTACAAAGAGCCGTGGAACTTCACTCCCGAGACACAGCGGATTGTTAGAGATTACCTGAACCTCCGTTATCGTCTGATCCCCTACCTCTACACCGAGGCCCAGGTCGCCGCTCAGGAGGGTCTGCCGATATTGCGTCACCTCGTCATTGACTTTCAGGATGACCCGACGGTCTATAACATCGAAGATCAGTATATGTGCGGCAGACATATACTGGTCGCTCCGATCCTCACCAAGAATAACCATCGCTCGATCTATCTTCCCGATGGGTGCTGGTACGACTTCTGGACGGGAGAGCGCCTTGGAGGAAGGCAGTGGATCCATCGGGAAGCGGATATGAACACGATTCCCGTTTACGTCCGTGGTGGGATCGCACTTCCCCTCGCCAAGCCGGCCCAGAACACCGACGAACTTACTCATGACGGCATGAGCGTGCGTCTCTATCCGAATGAGGAAGGCCAAGCCACCTATACCCTGATGGAGGAGAACGATCAGATAGGAGTAGGGGCGCATGTCTACAGGCAATCTGCGGAAGTGGAAATGAATCCGGAGCTGAGTAATGTAGTCATCGAGATCCCCGGAGTCGTGGAAATCTCGGATGTCAAGCTAAATAGCAGAAGAGTCGGATGGAATCATATCTAGGAACTCGCCTGAGCAGCAGATATTTGTTCCAGACCCAGCATCTCCGTACATGAGATATAGCAGAGGTATTCTTCGTATACATCGGTATAAGTATCCTCGACAGTATATCTGATGTAGTTCCTGGCGAGTTGACGGTTGAATGCCCCGGAAGCTGTTTCAGGTTCGTGATGTTCTTCGTGCTGGTAAGGAAGCAGACGGTAAAAGGAGCTGCGGAGCGTATCCGGGCGGACAAAAAGATAAGAATGAGTTAGGCACCCAAACCTGTAACTCCTTGAAACCTGGAGCCGGAGGGGAGGGTTGAACTCCCGACCTGATGATTACGAATCGCTTTCGGGGGGTTAGGCCAACCCATTGAAATGCATGGGAAAACGGCGTAACCCCTCATTTTTACTGAGAAACTCGTCTTTTCTTTGTTTTATCTGTTTCGGTCTATTTTGATCTATTTTGAGGTACAGTGGACACTATTTGGACACCATCAGTGATTAATACAGTTAGAAACAAGTATTCTAGCTACTGTATTTCAATGGAAGATATGCCGGGAATATGCCGCAAGCTCCCATCGTCCGACAGTCATCGCGCTATTGATATAGAAGGAGTATCAGCATCTTTCCGGGGCCATGGATTCCCCTGATGGCGGTGAGCGCGATATCGGCGGTCATGCTGGGACCGGTGACCAAGACGACGGCCGGTGGCCTGGGTGAAAGCTGGGATCGACCCTTCGTGTTTGTTTTCGGCTTCCCGAAATCGGCTGCCTGCCTCTCTGTGTATAATCCCTGATCGGTCATGCGCGACCAGAACTGATGAGTATCGGTAATGATGTCGCGTACGGGAAGGAGGACGACATGGGCAAACGGCGCATGGGAAATGAGGCGGGAATAACCGCCGCCAAGGGAAAGCGCAACAGTCCCGGTCTCGGCGATGCCGCAGAGTGCGCCGGTAATTCCCACGTCAGAGGCAAAGCTCAACTCCCGATGCGCAGAGGCATCTTTACCCTGTACGGAAACCCGCAGACCAGCCGCCACGAGGGCCACTCCTATATCTGATGCTTTCACGATCCGCTCGCTGGAGAGAAACGCCGACGAAAACCCTAGCTTCTTCATGAACGAAACCACCGCGGCAGCGGCTTTCTTCAGGTCGGGGATCTTCCTTACGATCGCGCCCGCAAAGACCGCGTGGTCGGAAAACTCCTTGACGAGGGTTTCAATCCCGATCGTTGAGTCCTCGGTCAGCTTGGGTTCTTGATGCGACCGAGTAAAAGGACGTGGGGCCGATTCCTTAAGCCTTTTGAGTATCGCTTGCCTGGCCGCCTGTGTATCATTCATGGTGCCTTCCCCATCATTTTTTCATGTTTCCTGAAACGATCGCGGAACGGGACCGCGGCGGGGAAGGGGAGATCCCGGTCTCGAGTAAAGCCACCCGCCTTTGTCGGGAGCTTTCTGATTTTGCCGTTGGTTTTCCACGGGAGGAGCGCCCACCGCATGAGTTTGCCCCCCAGTCTGAACCGCTTCTCGTCCCCCAGCCCCCACGCCCACAGGGAATGAACAATCCGTTCGGTGATTGGGGGCTTCTTTGCGCCGAATCGGGCTTCCCCGGTCGCGCGCTTTTCCCTGAGTTTTAAGAAAAGCTCCGGGTGGTCAATGCCCGCCGGACAGACCTCGGCGCATTTTCCGCAGAGCGTGCACGCGTGGTAGAGATCCTTGGCTCGATCGAGGCCCAAGAAGAGCGAGTTGAGCAGCGCGCCGATCGGGCCCGAATATACCCAACCATATGCGTATCCCCCCACCTTACTCCATACAGGACAGGTATTGAGGCACGCCCCACACTTGATGCATTGCAGAACCTCCCTCACCTCGGGATCCTGATAGATCCGGCTGCGCCCGGCGTCGACGATGACTAAAATAAGCTCCTCCGGGCCGTCAATATCTCCCTTTTCCTTCGGTCGATCGATGAGCGAGATATAGCTCGAGATAGCCTGACCGGTACAACTCCTTGTGAGGAGTTTGAGCATAAACAGGGCATCATCCATGGTTGGGACGATCTTCTCGATTCCCATAACCGCGACGTGCGTTTTGGGTGCAGACGTGGAGAATCTGATGTTTCCCTCGTTTTCGGCAAGGATTATGGTCCCGGTCTCGGCGACCGCCATATTGACACCGGTGACACCCATCTGAGCGCGCTTGAATTTATCCCTCAGAAACGTTCGTGCCTGCATCCCCAACCCGTTCAGATCGAGGGTCCTTTCCACCCCCATCACACGCGCGAAAAGGTCTGCGATCTCCTCGGTAGGCATATTGAGGGCGGGACCCACGATATGAAACGGCGGACGATGGGCCTGCTGCACGATGAATTCACCGAGGTCGGTCTCGTATACGTCGATGCTGGACTCGACGAACAGCTCATTTAGTCCCATTTCCTCGGTTAGCATGGACTTCCCTTTTGTTACGGTCGTGACCCCCCGTTCTCGGGCGAGGTTGACGATAAGCTCACGGGCCTCTTTATGATCAGCGGCCCAGAATACGACACCGCCGTTCTTTATAACGTTCCGTTCGAATTGTTCGAGATAGGCCGGGAGGTTTCCCAGGGCCTCTCTCCTGATATCTCGCGCCCTGACCATGGCTGCGTCCGGATCCTTGAGCGTGGAAAAGGAATAGTCCCGTACGGCCGTGAAGATGAGACGGAGGCGGTTGAGGATGTCTCTCTGGGTGGCGTCTGCGATGCCCGACGCGGCCTTCTCGCGAAAATGCTCGACCTCTATCTTCATCGGTCGCCTCCTGTCTGCGCGAGTAGCTCCGCTATATGGAGAACCTTTAACGGGAGGCCCCGCCGCTCGACGAATCCCCTGATGTTGAGGATGCATCCCGGCTCGCCGAGGACGAGAAACTCGGCGCCGCTGGCGACAACCCTACTCACCTTCTCCTCCACCATCGCGGTAGAGATGTCCGGATAGAGGGAAGAGAACTCTCCGCCGAAACCGCAGCAGACATCGTCTTCTGGAAGCGGAACGATCTCGATACCGCCAATATTCGAGAGAAGGGTCAGTGGACTCCGGTAGATGCCAAGCCCGCGCAGGATGTGGCAGGAGTGATGGTAGGCTACCTTATGGTGGAACGACGCGCCTGCGCCGGTAAAGCCCATTACCGAAACGAGGAATTCGGAGAGCTCGTATACACGCTCCAAAAGCTCCCGGGCGCGCTTACCTGTGGTTCCGGTCGGGAAGAGTCTGGGGTATTGTTCTTTTACCGTGTGGACGCAGGAACCGGAGGGAGCGACGACGTAGTCTCTCCCGGAGAAGATGTCGATGAAGCGTTGAGCGATCTTTCGTGC
Organism: uncultured delta proteobacterium; assembly: GCA_963792965.1. GTDB lineage: Bacteria > Desulfobacterota > Zymogenia > Zymogenales > Zymogenaceae > CAWBYW01. The sequence continues at coordinate 146,118 of CAWBYW010000013.1, forward strand.
CTCAAGGATCCTACCGGTATTGATGAGGGGCTGGCCGCAGCAGGTTTGGCGGGGGTCATAGTGGACGTCTGCTCCCGATCGAGAAAGGAGGCGCGTAGTTGCCTCGCCGATTTCAGGGAGAAACTGATCGACCAGGCAGGGGATAAAAAGGGATACCTTCTTCATGTCGGAACCCTCACGCTATCTCATGATTTGCGTTCTCACATCGAGGGATCGTGCTCGTGATATATCATCGGAAGAATCGAAGAATCAGATGAATGTTCGGTATTATCGAACATAATATTGTGATGCTGAACGTATATCATATACGGAGCGGATGTCAAGAAAAATAGTACGGAGGAAAAACGATAATCCCGGTTAATTTTCTTGACATCGTTTTACGGTTGGTCTATGTTCAGTAATATCATATCATGTTCGATATCGTTGAACAGTAATTGTGGGGGAGGCGTCTGCCCATGAGCGTTCAGTCGGTACGCAAAGCCATTGATATCCTTTCCATCTTTTCGCACGCCCAGCCGGAACTGGGGATCACCGAGATCAGCAAGAGCATCGGTCTGCCGAAGGCAACGGTCCACGGTATCGTGAAAACACTGGTGCAGCAGGGGTTCCTTGCCCAGGACGCACAGACTAATAAATACAGCCTTGGTCTGAGACTTTATGAACTGGGGACCATTCTCTCAGGTACCCTTAAGATAAACCTCGTCGGACTTGGACCGGTCCACCGTCTGGCACAAAAACACTCTGTCATGGTACGGCTCGCGCTCTGGGACCAGGGGAGCGCCTTCGTTACGATGAACCGATTTCCCTCCACCGACGTGGCCCAAACGCAGATTTTAGGCCCCCGAATCCCCGCCCATTGCACCGCCCTCGGCAAATCCATACTCGCCTTTCTCCCTAAGGACGAGCTGCAGAGATATCTCGAATACGCCCAGCTCCCCCCCTATACTCCTCAAACCATCATCGGCAAGAAAAGCCTTCTGGAAGAGCTCGAACACATCCAGAAGACGGGTTTTGCCACGGATAACCAGGAGTATGTCACGGGACATTGTTGTATCGGCGCCCCTATTTTCGACCGAAAAGGAAACCCCATAGCCGCCGTCAGCCTTTCGGTGCTACCTCCGGACCTTATCCAAAAACTACCTCCACCTCTCGTCTATGACCTGCTCCAGACTTCCGTCGAGATTTCGATGTCTATGGGGTACACACCGACGGGGACTTCCAGAGTGATGGCGACTAAGACGTTACCGTAGCGTATCCTTTATCGACGAGGGACGCCTGTCCCTTCATTGGGTGATACAGGAGTCTTTTCAAGGAGATATATAATGCAGGTTCTTGGACCGAGCGAACTAATGCAAGATGTGGTTAATAGAGGTCTTTGTATCGGGTGTGGTGCCTGTGTGAATCTCTGCCCCTATTTTAAGAACTACATGGGTAAGACCGGAATGATATTTCCCTGCACGCTTGCTCAGGGACGCTGCTATGCGTTCTGCCCGAAAGCCGAGGTCAACCTTGCCGAGCTTTCGGAGGGTGTATTAGGGCTACCATACGACGGCTCGCCTCTCGGGAACTATCGAGAGGTTATGTCGGCCCGGGCCGGTAAACAAATCGCCGGAGGGACCTTCCAGGCGGGCGGTACCGTTTCTTCCCTGATCTCTTTTGCGCTCGCGACCGGATTTATCGACGGCGCCGTGCTGACCGATCAGGAGGGCCTGGTTCCCGTGCCGCGCTTTGTGACCACGGCCGAAGAGGTAGGGGCCTGTGCTTCCTCAAAGTATACGGCCGCCCCGACACTTGCGGCGCTTAACCAGGCGGTTAACACGGGCTACTCCAAGATAGGCGTGGTGGGCACGCCGTGCCAGATTATCGCAACGGCCAAGATGAGGTCAAATCCCTTTAAGCGAGAAGACTTCGCGGATCCGGTCGCCCTAGCCGTGGGGCTCTTCTGCACATGGGCGCTGGATACCCGGAGCCTGATTGGGTTCCTTTCAAAACGTATGGATATATCCGGGACCAGGGCGATGGATATCCCTCCGCCGCCCTCGGAGATATTGATCGTGAAAACGGTACATGATGAGGTGAGAATCCCTCTGGGCGAAATTCGTCCCCTGATTCCCCAATCGTGCACCGTTTGCCCCGACATGACCTCTGAGTGGTCGGACATATCGGTCGGAGTCCTGGAAGGAAAACCGGAATGGAATACGCTCATCATCCGCACCGGGAGGGGCAAGGATATCGTCGATCGCGCTCTCCGGGAAGGGTATCTCGTTACGGAGGAAATGCCGGCGGATGGCCTTGACCATCTCCAGGAGGCGGCCCTCAATAAGAAAAAGCGAGCGTTGAAGAAGGCAAAGGAAGAGGGGCTGCTTAATACCGCAGACGGAGGAGGGACGCGCTCACTTTTAAGGGTTGCCGATGATGTAATCAAGAGAATCTCGGGACAATAGGAGGCAGCACGCATGACATCGATCATCGAGGGTCGTGGAGGCGGCCGTTACCTCTTGATGGGCAACGAGGCGATCGCACGGGGGGCCCTGGAGGCCGGCGTAACCGTTGCCGCGGGGTATCCCGGTACCCCATCGTCTGAGATCATTGAGAACCTCGCCCGGGTCTCGGAAGAGCTTGGGCTCTACGTGGAGTGGTCGGCCAACGAAAAGGTGGCCATGGAGGTATCGGCGGCCGCATCGTTCGCGGGTCTGAGGTCGCTGGTGGCCATGAAACAGAACGGGGTAAACGTCGCCTCCGATTTTTTGTTGCACCTTGCCCTTTCGGGGACTAGGGGTGGGATGGTGCTTATCCCCTGCGACGACCCCGGGGCGATATCAAGCATCAATGAAGGAGAGGCGCGCCAATTCGCGCGGCTTGTTGAAATACCGCTGTTGGAGCCGGGAGATTTCCAGGAGGCCAAGGATATGGTGAAGTGGGCCTTCGAGCTTTCCGAGGAGCTCAGAAGCCCCGTGATGGTCCGGAGCGTCACACGGCTTTCCCACGCCAGCGGCACCGTCAACCTGGGAGAACTGCACGAAACAAGGAGAACAGCCCGTTTTAGATATAGCGGGAACCTCTTTGACCCGATGGAGGGGCCGGTTATCCCCGCCCCGGTAGACCTCAAACACGGAAGGCAGCACGAGAAATTGAGACGGGCCGTGGAGCTTTTCGAGACGTCTCCCTTCAATACGTATATCGGGCCCAGTGGGCCCGAACTCCTCATCATCACCAGCTCCGTATGCCATCTCTACGCTAAGATGGCGATATACCTTTTGGGATTGGAAGATCGGGTTGGGGTTCTGAAGCTCGGGACCACGTGGCCCCTCCCCGCGCGGCTGGTGGAAGGATACATGGGAAACTCGGATAAGATCCTCGTCATCGAGGAGGTAATTCCGTTCCTGGAAGAAAACGTCAAAATCATTTATGCGGAGGTTGCCTCCCGTCTGGGCACCAAGACCTTTTACGGCAAGCGGGACGGAACGCTTCCGATGACAGGCGAGCTGAACCCCGACCTCGTGACTGCGGCCCTGGCAAAGATCATGGGCGTAACATATGAGGCCGTCGATCCTCAATACGCGGCGCGGGCAATGGAAGTCTCGATTACCGGCGCCCCCTACCGGGAGCTGACCTTCTGCCCGGGATGCCCCCACCGGGCCTCGTTCTGGTCGATTGCCACGGTACTGAAGACGGACGGCCGCGATGGGTTCGTCTGCGGGGATATTGGATGCTATACGATGGCCGTCCTGCCTACCGGCTTTTCAGCCCTCAAGACACTGCACTCGATGGGGTCCGGCACCGGGATCGCCAGCGGATTCGGGAAGCTGAGGGAGTTCGGGATGGTCCAGCCGGTTTTATCGGTCTGCGGCGATTCGACCTTTTTTGCCTCGGCGCTGCCGGCGCTCTTCAACGCGGTGCACCACAAGTCGGACATCACGATGGTGGTATTGGACAACAGCGGCACGGCGATGACGGGATTTCAGCCGCACCCGGGGCTCACGGTGGATGCGACGGGACACGAGGCTTTGGGCATAGACATTGCCAGCGTTTGCCGCTCGATCGGGGCAAAGGTGGCGGTAGCCGACCCGTTTGATATTGCGGGCACGCAGGAGACGCTCCTGGGTCTTCTGGGGGAGGGCGGGGTCAAGGTCTTGGTATTGAAGCAGAGCTGCAGCCTCTCTCCCGAGAAGAAGGGCAAGAAGCTCTACGAGATGTCGGTGGACGGCGGCGTCTGTCTCGGGGAGAAGTGCGGGTGCAACCGGCTCTGCACGCGTATCTTTCGGTGTCCGGGGCTGGTGTGGGACAAGGAGGAAAAGATAGCGCGGATTGACGAGGTGATCTGCACGGGATGCGGGGTGTGCGAGTCGATCTGTCCTTCCGGGGCGATCGGAAAGAAGGAGGCAGTCTGAAGTATGGAAAAGAAAGGACTCGCGTCAGATCCGTACAACATCATCATCACGGGTGTGGGGGGACAGGGCAACGTCATGGCCTCGCGGATCCTCGGGAACATGCTCTCGCTTAAAGGATTTATCGTTACCATCGGGGAAACCTTCGGCGGATCGCAGCGGGGCGGCTCGGTCATGAGCCATCTCTCTATCTCAGATACGTCGGTACTTTCCCCCCTTATTCCGAAGGGGAAGGCGCACCTGGTGGTATCGCTGGAGCCGACGGAGGGGATACGGGTATTGAAGGATTACGGGAACCCGGATGTCGTGATGCTCTCCAACACGCGGCCGATCCACCCGGTGGGGGTGATTGCGGGCGACCTCGACTATCCGCCTATCGAACGAGATCAAAGGAGTGGGCGGATGAGCTGACGGCGCGGGCCTGGTTCATCGATGCGACGGACCGGGCGATGGAGATGGGCAGCCCCATATTGGGTAACGTCATGATGATCGGGGCGCTGTGCGGCGTTGAGGTGCTGCCGGTCGGTCGTGATGAGTTCGAGAAGGTCATATCACAGGGCATGAAACCGGAAAAGATCAGGATCAACCTTGCCGCCTTTGACCTGGGACAAAGCCTGGTCAGCCGATGAGGGTATGAAAGCGGGCCGGCCGAGCGCGTCTATTAGTACGGGTCTTCTTGGCTAAGGAGTAAAGAAGGTGTCGATCATCGAGGGTCGTGGAGGCGGCCGTTACCTCTTGATGGGCAACGAGGCGATCGCCCGTGGGGCACTGGAGGCCGGGGTAGCTGTTGCCGCCGGATATCCGGGTACCCCATCGTCGGAGATCATCGAGAATCTGGCTAAGGTCTCCGAGGAGCTCGGGCTCTACGTGGAGTGGTCAGCCAACGAGAAGGTGGCCATGGAGGTATCGGCAGCCGCGTCGTTCGCGGGCCTGAGATCGCTGGTGGCCATGAAGCAAAACGGCGTGGGCGTTGCCTCGGATTTTCTGCTGCATCTTGCCCTTTCGGGGACGCGGGGGGGCATGGTGTTAATCCCCTGCGATGACCCCGGGGCGATATCGAGCATCAATGAGACAGAGACGCGCTACTTTGCGCGCCTCGTGGAGATACCGATCCTGGAGCCCGGAGATTTCCAGGAGGCCAAGGATATGGTGAAGTGGGCCTTCGAACTTTCCGAGGAGCTAAAAAGTATCGTGATGGTTCGGAGCGTCACCCGGCTCTCCCACGCCAGCGGCATCGTCGGCTTCGGAGAGCTCTCGGAAGCAAAGAGGGAGGCCTGTTTTCGCTGTGGAGGAAATCTATTCGACCCGATTGAGGGCCCAATCCTACCGGTCCCCGTGGATCTAAAACACAGCCAGCAGCAACAGAAGCTCACGAGGGCCGCCAAGCTCTTTGAGGATTCTCCCTTTAATACCTACACCGGTCCGGATAACCCCCGGCTTCTCATCATCGCCAGCTCAATCTGCCAGCTTTACGCCCGCGAGGCGATCGATTTGCTGGGGCTTGGCGGTGAGGTTGGGCTGCTGAAACTGGGGACCACGTGGCCCCTGCCACCGCGGCTTATAGAACGATATCTTTCCTCAACAGATAAGATATTGATCGTCGATGAAGTGCTGCCGTTCCTCGAGGAGAACATCAAGGTACTTGCGTTGGAGCTCGCCCCACGGATCGGCCTTAAGACCTTTTACGGCAAGCGGGACGGAACGCTTCCGATGACAGGCGAGCTGAACCCCGACCTCGTGACTGCGGCCCTGGCAAAGATCATGGGCGTAACATATGAGGCCGTCGATCCTCAATACGCGGCGCGGGCAATGGAAGTCTCGATTACCGGCGCTCCCTACCGGGAGCTGACCTTCTGCCCGGGATGCCCCCACCGGGCCTCGTTCTGGTCGATTGCCACGGTACTGAAGACGGACGGCCGCGATGGGTTCGTCTGCGGGGATATTGGATGCTACGGCATGGCAATACTCCCGTGCGGCTTCTCGGTATCAAAGACGGTCCACGCCATGGGGTCCGGCACGGGGATCGCCAGCGGATTCGGGAAGCTGAGGGAGTTCGGGATGGTCCAGCCGGTTTTATCGGTCTGCGGCGATTCGACCTTTTTTGCCTCGGCGCTGCCGGCGCTCTTCAACGCGGTGCACCACAAGTCGGACATCACGATGGTGGTATTGGACAACAGCGGCACGGCGATGACGGGATTTCAGCCGCACCCGGGGCTCACGGTGGATGCGACGGGACACGAGGCTTTGGGCATAGACATTGCCAATGTCTGCCGCTCGATCGGGGCAAAGGTGGCGGTAGCCGACCCGTTTGATATTGCGGGCACGCAGGAGACGCTCCTGGGTCTTCTGGGGGAGGGCGGGGTCAAGGTCTTGGTACTGAAGCAGAGCTGCAGCCTCTCTCCCGAGAAGAAGGGCAAGAAGCTCTACGAGATGTCGGTGGACGGCGACGTCTGTCTCGGGGAGAAGTGCGGGTGCAACCGGCTCTGCACGCGTATCTTTCGGTGTCCGGGGCTGGTGTGGGACAAGGAGGAAAAGATAGCGCGGATTGACGAGGTGATCTGCACGGGATGCGGGGTGTGCGAGTCGATCTGTCCTTCCGGGGCGATCGGAAAGAAGGAGGCAGTCTGAAGTATGGAAAAGAAAGGACTCGCGTCAGATCCGTACAACATCATCATCACGGGTGTGGGGGGACAGGGCAACGTCATGGCCTCGCGGATCCTCGGGAACATGCTCTCGCTCAAAGGATTTATCGTTACCATCGGGGAATCGTTTGGGGCTACCCAGCGGGGCGGCTCGGTGATGAGCCACATGAGGGTGTCTACAAAACGATCCTTTTCCCCCCTTATTCCGAAGGGGAAGGCGCACCTGGTGGTATCGCTGGAGCCGACGGAGGGGATACGGGTATTGAAGGATTATGGGAACCCGGATGTCGTGATGCTCTCCAACACGCGGCCGATCCACCCGGTGGGGGTAATTGCAGGGGACCTCGACTATCCGCCTATCGAACGGATCAAGGAGTGGGCGGATGAATTGACGGCGCGGGCTTGGTTCATCTATGCAACGGACCGGGCGATGGAGATGGGCAACCCCATACTGGGGAACGTCATGATGATCGGGGCGTTGTGCGGGATAGACGTGTTGCCGGTGGGCCGGGAACAGTTCGAGGCCGTCATATCGCAGGGCGTGCCGCCCAAAAAGGTGAGGCCGAATCTCGATGCGTTTGACTGCGGAATGAAGATGATCCATCAAGGATGACCAATGCGAGCTCTCCCCTCAACGAGGAGGGGCAGTGCCAAAGTGTGGCCACCTCGTAATGTCTAACAGTTCACTATATATATCCTGACCTACCAGTCGAGGGGAATACGATGAAGAAACCAAAAAGCCAGCCGATTTTTGATGAGAAAGACTTCCCGGTAAGCCTTGCCCGGCTTGCCATCATGAGCGGCACGGGAGCGGATATCGATGAGCTCAAGGAAAAGCCGATCATCGCCGTGGTGAACTCTCACACCGAGTTCAACCCCGGGCACATGCACTTGAACCTTCTGGCGCAGCGGGTTAAGGAAGGTGTGCATGCCGCGGGAGGTATCCCCTTTGAATTCAATGTCCCCGCGCCCTGCGACGGGTTTTCGGAGGGAAATGAGGGGATGCGCTTTGTCCTCCCCCAGCGGGAGCTGATCGCCGATATCGTGGAGACACACGTGCGCAGCATGCTCTACGACGGGATGGTTATGATCGCAAGCTGCGACAAGATCATCCCCGGGATGATTATGGCCGCGGCGCGGCTGGACCTTCCAACCGTATTCCTGACGGGCGGCCCAGGCGAATTCCAGATCCGGTATAAGCCGGTAATGAAAAAAGTCGGGAGCATCAATAATAAGGACTACCCTGACCTTGTCGATAAGATCGCGACGGTCACGTGCGCGACGTGCGGGTCGTGCGAGCTCATGGGTACCGCCAATACGTTCCAGTGTCTTGTGGAGGCCATGGGGTTGACCATCCCCGGATCGGCGAGCGTCCCGGCCTATCACACGGATAAGCTCCGCTTCGCGCGAAAAGCGGGCAAACGCATCGTCGAGATGATCACGGAAGGGCTGAGTGCAAGAAAGATTCTCACGAAAAAGGCGCTCATCAACGCGCTGATTGTGGATCTCGCAATTGGCGGCTCTACCAACACGACGCTGCATCTCCCGGCGATCGCCCACCAACTGGGGATCGATTTCCCCCTGTCCACCTTTAACGACTATAACAAGAAGATCCCGACGCTCTGCGGTTTTGTGCCCAGCGGTCCACACGGGGTCCAGGATTTGTATCGGGCCGGCGGAGTTCCCGCGGTAATGAAGGTTCTTCAGGACTTTCTCTTCCTGGATGCGTTAACGGTGGCCGGAAAGACCATCGCCGATGTGGTCCGGGAGGCGCAGGTCCTGGACGATACCGTTGTCCAGGATCTGAAAAAGCCGTTCTTCCCCGAGGGAGGCACGGTGATTCTTTAGGGAAACCTCGCGCCCGAGGGCGCTGTCGTCAAACAGTCGGCGGTCGAGCCCGATATGCGGACCTTCACAGGCAAGGCGCTGGTCTTCGAATCGGAATCGGACTGTCTTGCCGCTATCAGAGAGAAAAAGATCATGTCGGGCAGTGTATGCATTATACGAAATGAGGGGCCGAAGGGGGGACCGGGGATGCCCGAGACGCTGGCGGTAACGATTGGACTTGCCCTTTCGGGCGTGCAGCGCGTTGCCCTTGTTACCGATGGGAGGTTTTCGGGGGCAAGCTCCGGGCCCTGTATCGGGCATGTCTCGCCGGAGGCGGCCGACCGGCGGGCCGATCGCAGCCGTAAGGGACGGTGATGAGATCGTCATCGACATTCCTGGCAGAAAACTTGAGGTGAAGCTTACCGACCAAGAGATCCAAACGCGTCTCAAACACTACAATCCGCCCGCTCGGGAGATCCCTTCCGGGTTTATGCGCCGGTACGTGAAGCTGGTGAGCTCCGCGGCGAAGGGGGCGGTGCTCGAGTAAGCGAGCAGGTAAGCGTCATGAGATGTCCTGTGCGTCAAAACTGTAGACTGACCCTGAGGCTGCCCTTGGCTCTATAGGAAAGGATACGTCATGAAAGTGAAATTGCCAGAGCTCCTGTGGTACGAGAACAGCACCCTGGAAATCGACTTTCCCGAAGAGTGGAACGTGGAAGTATGCCCGATGCGCGGCGCAGACACAAAAGCGATGAACATCAAGGAGATCGATGACGCGATCAATCGCCCTATCGGATCACCGACGATAAAGGAGTTGGCACGAAACAAGCACACGGCCGTTATCATCTTCGATGATATCACCCGCCCCACCCGGGTATATGAGATCGCCCCGATCGTCATTCGGGAGCTCGTAGCGGGGGGCATCAAGGAAGACGACATCACGTTTGTGTGCGCGCTGGGTAACCACGGCGCCCACACCAACCATGAGTTCAGAAAAAAGCTGGGCGCCGATATCCTGGAGCGGTTTCGTGTCTTTAACCATAACGCCTACGAGCACTGCGAATATGTCGGCACGACCTCGCTCGGCACGAAACTCCTGATAAACAGGGAGGTTGCCCAGGCAGATGTCAAGATTGGTATCGGCTGCCTCACCCCCCATCCCCAGACCGGCTTTTCCGGCGGGGGAAAGATAATCCTTCCCGGGGTATCCCACTATGACAGTTCCTCGCACTATCATATTGAGGTCTACGCACAGAACCCGGCAAGCACCGGGCTTGGCAACTTCGATGGAAACATCATGCGAATAAATATCGAGGAGGCGGCGCGCCTGGCGGGGCTAGATTTCAAGATCGATGTCTTTGTCAACTATCGCGGCCAGACGACGGCCGTATTCGCAGGGGATGTCGTCGAGGCGTACCGAGCGGCAATTCCAACGGCAAAGGACTACTACGCCACGGACCCACGGCCGCGCAACAAGGACCTCATGGTCACCAACGCCTACGTCAAGGCTAACGAGATGCCGATTGCGATCCTCTGCGGCGGCCTTGCCCTCGAAAACTTCACCGGCACCGTGGTGGTTATCGCCAACGCACCGGAGGGGCAGGTGACGCACTACCTGTTGAGGACGTTTGGGAGAAATTACGGCGGCCGCCAGTACCCGGTGGGAACGGTCCCGCCTTCTCTCAGGGTGATCCTCATTGCCCCCTCGATAGACAGGAACTTCTGCGACTGGATGAAAAACCCCGAGGTGATCACGTGGAAGAGGAGCTGGACAGATGCGTTGCCTCTCCTGAAGGAATCCTTCGGTCCGGGGACGCGGGTGGGCGTTATCCCCGATGCGACCATGCAGTACTATGATTCATAGGAGATCAGACGCTACCCGAGAAAGAGACCATATATCGGGCGTCTGTAACCAAAAAGAGGGTTTGGCCGTAAGATGCCGAGCGTCTTGATACCCGTTCTCTTTTATCTAAACAGTATCAGTCGTGTTCATGAGGTGAGCCATGAAGTCCATCTATTTTGACGTGAATATCCCAAAAATTCTCGCAACCAAAGCCCTGGCAGGGCTCTTGCCCTTCGTCTACTACAGCCCACTCTCGCCGGTCGGGTTCGGGAATATCCCCGAGCAGAAACTCCCCGGTAAGAACTGGGTGCGGGTGCAATCACTAATGACAGGGATCTGCGGTGCCGACATCGCGATGTTTTTCGTCAAGGCAAGTCCCGGGATTTCGATCGCGGCGCTTCCCGGCGTACCGCGGGCTTTCATGGGGCATGAGGTGGTGGGAAGGGTGGTTGAAAAAGGGCAGGAGGTTACCGGTCTGGCGCTGGGGGACCGGGTAATCCTCGAACGCTACCTGCCGTGCTGCTCGACCAAGGAGATCGACCCACTCTGCGGCCCGTGCAAAGAGGGTAACTACACCCTCTGCGAGAACTTTTCGGAGGGGACCTTGCCGCCCAACCTCGGCGCCGGGTTCTCTGAGCATTTTCTGGCGCATAAGACCCAACTCGTCAAGGTCCCCAACGATATCACGGACGACCAGGCGGTACTTATCGAGCCGACGGCCGTCTCCCTTCACGCAGTCCTCAGCCGGCCGCCCAAGAAGGGCGAGAAGGTCCTCGTGATCGGGGCCGGGACCATAGGGCTCGGGGTCATCCAGATCGCCAAGGCGCTGGGCACGGGCTTTACCCTGTACGCCCTCGAGAAGATCCCCTTCAAGAAAAGGCTCGCCAAGAAATACGGCGCCGACAAGATCCTCGAGGGAGACCCCTACGAGGCCATGGCCAAGGCAACCGGCGCAAAACTCTACCGCGGGCCGCTCGGCAACAACACGACGCTGGGAGGGTTCGACCTGATCTATGACTGCGTCGGATATTCCGCCACAATCCACGACTCGCTCCGATGGCTCAAGGCGCAGGGTGATTACGTAATGATAGGAAACCAGCTCTCCCCGGTATCCTTCGACCAGACCCCCGTCTGGCAGCAGGAGCTGAGGATAAGGGGGATCAATGCCCACGGCTCGGAGACCTATGGCGGCAAAAAGACGAGTTCCTTTTCGGTGGCCATTGACCTGATCAGAAAAAAGAAGATCAGGGTCGACGGCCTGATAACCCATCGGTTCCCCTTTGCTGACTATAAGAAGGCCTTCAAGCTTGCCAAGGAGAAATCGGGCGACGTGATAAAGGTCGTGCTGAAGATATCGGAGGCCTAAATTGCCGACGTGGCCGACGTGCCGCACACAAACAAGAGAGCGTCGGGGCGGCGGTCGTGACAGGCACGAAGCTCGCAGAAGCCGGGAGGAATCACAATGAATAAAAGATCATATACGAACTCCATCGTGCACCTCTTGTTTCTCCTAATCGCGTTTCTGTTCAACTATGTCCCGCCGATAAGGAAGTATATGAAGTCGACCCAAGGCTGGATTAACTTTTCCGTTGGTTTTAGAACAGAGAACGATAGCGTTAATCAGGCAATCATTTTCAAGGATGGAAAGGTCTCGGTTAAGAAGAAGATCCCGAGTGATATCGATGTGACGCTAATTTTCATCGATGATAAGACAGTCCTCGAGATGCTGAGAATAACGCCTAATGAGGTGATAAATCTCCTCCTGAAGAACAAGATGAGAACGGACGGTAACCTTACCTGTTTGAACCCCTTTAATTTTTACATCTCGCTGCTGTTCGGGAAAAAGCATAAGAATATGCTTGGAAAGCAGATACGGGCCGAGGTTGCCGAGAAGAGGCGTATCTCCCCCATGGCAGATGCCGCCTGCCTCGGGGAGCTCGCCCGAAGGAAGACGGTCAGGATTAAGGGAGAGCGGGTGGACCGGGGGGTTGTATACCTTGAAGACCCCTACCTATCGCGGTATGAGATCGATGATTTCCCGCGCCTGAACGAATTCCTGAAGATCCATTTCAACACGAAACCGGAGGTATGCCCGGAGAGGCCGAAGCTCTTGACCGATTTCTTCGTGAAGAACGGTTTTGAGCTCTTCCCCAATAACGGCCACGGGAGAAACGAGCTGCGCCAGGCCCGCGCGTTCAAGTACCTCATGGAGAACAAGAAGCCGATCATCCGGAAAAACGACCTCATCGCCGGAACGTCGACGACCAAAGAGATCGGCGTGATCCTCTATCAGGACGCCCACGCGGCGCTTCTGTGGGGGGAATTGAAATCGGCGGCCGACCGCCGCCTCAACCCCTATACGATATCCGACGAGACGGTCAAAACACTCCACTCTCATGTCCTTCCCTACTGGATGGATAAGAACTTCCGCGAATGGGTAAGAACGAAATATGGTAATCCTCTCAGTCAGCAACTAGATGAGCGTTTTGCGGTCTACTTTCTCTTTAAAGTAGCCGCCCTTTCTCACACGATTTTAGATTTCCCGAAACTCCTCAGGATCGGGATAAAGGGGCTCGTAGGAGAGATCAATGATGAGCTAAGAAATGACGCCAAGGCATCCCGGCAGAAAAGAGATACGCTGGCTGCCATGAAAATATGTCTTGAAGGGGTCACGAGTTACGCGAAAAACCTATCAAGGCAGGCGGCGCTCCTGGCAGAAGGGGAAGTCGATCCAATAAGAAAAAGGGAACTCCGGCGACTTTCAGAAATATGCAATCATGTCCCCGAAAACCCCGCCCGTACTCTTGATGAGGCGATCAACGCCGTGTGGATCGGTTGGGTGGCACTCCATATGGAAAATACGAACGCGGGGCTTTCCCTCGGCAGGATGGATCAATGGCTCCAGCCCTACTTTGAAGCGGACGTGAAGAAGCTGAAAACCAAAAAAGAGCAAACGGAATATATAAAGAGAACTATTGAGCTTGTCGGTTGTTTCTATATGCGTTGTACCGATCATCTCCCGCTGGTGCCGGATATTGGTAATTATCTTTTCGGCGGCAGTTCATCTGACCAGGCAATTACCTTGGGAGGCATAACTCCCGACGGGAAAGATGCCGTGTGTGATATGACGTATATCTTTCTTAAAGTAACTGAACTGTTGGCTATACGGGATCCTAACGTGAATGCTCGCTTTACACCTGGGCTCAACAGCGATGCGTATCTCAAGCGGTTATGCGAGGTGAACCTGATTACAACCGCGACTCCCTCCATGCACAATGATCATGCGGTAATGAAGTCTTTAGAGGAGCTCAATTACAGGCCCGAAGAACTCAGGGATTGGGCTGCGACCGGGTGCGTGGAACCGACGATCTCGGGCAAACACATGGGGCACACCAACTGCATGATGATGAATATGGTGGCGGCGCTGGAAATGGCGCTGAATAACGGACGCCATCCCCTCATGAGATGGGACGTGGGCCCAAAAACCGGCAGGATATATGATGATGGAACCAACGGAGGGAACGGAGATTTCACAACGTACGATGCGTTTTTCGAGGCTTTCAGGGCACAACTCAAATTTCTGATCGATCGTTCGGTTGAGTACAACAACATGCTCGGGGAGGCCCACAGCGTCATCCGTCCAACGCCGCTTTCTGTCGTCGCTCATCAACGGGTGCATTACCGGCGGGAAAGATGCAACGAAGGGAGGGGCGAAGTATAATTCGTCCGGTTCTGCTTGTATCGGTTTGGCGGACGTGACTGATTCGTTGATGGTCGTCAAGAAACTGGTGTATGACGAAAAGAAAATCACCCTTACAAAACTCAAAGAGGCCATCGACAGCAACTTCGAGAATAACCCCTCCCTTCATGCTACGGTGACCAAGAAGGTGAGGCTCTTTGGGAGCGGGAGCCAGGAGGCGGTGGCGATTGCAAACAGCGTAACGAAGTTTACCCATGATATATACTTTGCCCATAGGAATTTCAGGGGCGGGAGATATACGGCGGGGTTCTGGTCGATGGCCAACCACGTCGCATTTGGGACATTGGCCGGGGCGCTTCCTTCAGGGAGACGTGCGGGGAAGGCTTTCACCCCCGGCCTTACCCCTTCACCCAACGCGAGCAATAATATCCTTGATAATATCAGGGATGTTGCACAGCTGGATCCGAGGAACATGAATAATAATATCGCCTTTAATGTAAAGATCGTCCCCGCCATGACCCACAGTCACGAGAGGACCGTTGATATTATGCATTCACTGGTAAAGACCTATTTTGACCTCGGCGGGATGCAGATGCAGCTCAATGTCGTGAACTCGGACATGCTCAAAGACGCGATGTATCATCCTGAGGACTATCAGAATCTTTTGGTGCGGATCTCCGGATACAATGCGTATTTTGTAACGCTAAATAAGGACATGCAGCATGAGCTTATCGAGCGCGCGGAGTATGGGATATAGGATGAATAGCTAAAGGAAGGCGGCTGCGGCCTGACCGCTAGGAGCCGAAGACAGGTGCGGTTTTTGCCAGACTAACCGGAGCTTGCGCTGACAAAAGCCAGTTGTTATTCGTCAGTCCTGCTACTAGTAATCTATCATGGAGGCATACATGAAGGCATTGATGCTCAAGGGTATACGCGACCTGGCGCTCATGGACGTCCCCGTGGCGTCGGTCGGGCCGCGGGACGTGAAAATCAGGGTTGCCGAATGCGGACTCTGCGGCACGGATCACTCGGTCTACGCCGGGACGCTCGTGCTGCCGGGAAGTTTCCCGTTCTACATGGGGCACGAGCTCTCGGGGATCGTGGAAGAGGTGGGGCCCGACGTGAAGGATATCGCGGTGGGCCAGCTGGTCGTCACCAATCCGGTCCGCTACTGCGGCGACTGCTATCGTTGTCGCAACGGCCAGCAACACTACTGCGAGCGACTCTTTGAACTCTGGAAACCCAACGGAGGTTTTTCAGAGTTCGTCGTGGCCGACCGCCAGCAGGTCTTCGCGGTTCCGGACGGAATAAAGCCCGACGTCGCGGCATTCGCCGAACCCGTGTCGGTCTGCATCCACTGCATCGACATGGCAGGCATCAAATCGGGCATGGCGGTGGCCATCACCGGGGCGGGCCCCATCGGGCTGATCCTTATGCAGCTTGCCAGGCTCTCGGGGGCCTCTCTCATCTTCGTTACGGAGCCGGTGGCCTCAAAGAGGAAACTCGCTCAAAAGCTCGGCGCCGATGTGGTCGTTGATCCTACGAAGGATGACGTGATCGGCAAAGGTTTTGAGGCAACGGGATACAAGGGGTTTGACGTGGTGATCGAGGCCTCCGGCAACGCCGCAGCGGCAAACGAGGCACTGGGGATCACCGGGATGAAGTCGACGCTCTTTTTCTTTGCGGTCTACCCGGCGGACTTTACGATCCCCATCTCGCCGTTTACCATGTACACCAAAGAGATGACGATCAAGGCGGTCTTCTTCTCTCCCTATACATTCCCGCGGGCGATAAACATGCTTGGGAAGCTGGATCTCGTTTCCCTGATCTCCCACCGGTTTAAGCTGGCCGACGCCCATAAGGCTTTTGATGCCCACGAGACGGGTGAAGCGGTAAAAGTCATGGTCAACTGCGCCTGAAGGAGGAGCCCATGAAACGATTGCAGGATAAGATCGCCCTCGTCACGGGTGGCGGCGGGGGGATCGGTGGGGCGATCGCCGTCGCCTACGCAAAAGAGGGGGCCCGTGTCTGCGTTACCGACATTAAAGAGCCGGGGATGGACGAGGTTTTGGCCGAGGTGGAAAAGGCGGGGGGGAGGGGATGAAGTTCGCCCTGGACGTGAGTAACAGCAGCGCGGTGGACCGGATGGTTAAGGATATCGTCACGAAATTTGGCGCCGTGGATATCCTGGTCAACACGGCCGGGATCTTTCACGTCAAGTCGATCGTTGAGATTGACGATGAGTCGTGGGACCGTGTCCTCAAGACTCATCTCTACGGCACGTTTTACTGCATCCGGGCGGTCCTCAGAGAATCAATGCTGGCCAGGAACACAGGCCGCATTATCAACATAGCATCGCTTGCCCCCTATGTGGGCGGCCCACCCCGGACGGGCGTGGCAGAATATTCCGCTGCCAAGGGGGGGATCGTGGGGCTCAACAAGGCGGTAGCAAAGGAGGTTGCCTACACCGACATCAACGTCAACGCCATAGCCCCCGGTTATATCAACACGCCCATGACGGCGGACCTCTACGCCGAAGGGCCCATTAGAGACGCGCTCCAGACCTGGAAGATCGCCAAAGGACGGGTCGGCGTGCCGGAGGACCTCGTCGGGACGGCGATATTCTTGGCCAGCGACGACTCCGCCTACATTACCGGACAGGTCATCTTCGTGGACGGGGGCTCGATAGGCTGAGTCACGCTTCCGCTCAGATACACAAGGAGGATATCGGTATGCAGAAGAAAGACTTTAAATCAAGAGATCAACTCCTGGACTTCCTCGACGACAAGGCCGAGTGGCTCAGGAGGGAGATCATACGGTTGTCGTCCATCGCCGGAGGGTCGCACCTCGGGGGCGGGCTCTCCATGACCGACATCATCGTTGCCGTCTACTACTATGCCATGAACCTGAAGCAGGGCGACCCCACATGGGCTGACCGGGATCGCTTCATCCTCTCCAAGGGGCACGGTGCCATCGCCTACTGCCCGGTGCTCGCGGACCAGGGCTTTTTCTCACCCGACTGGCTCAATACCTTCAATAACCTCGACAGCCCCTTTGGAATGCACCCGGATATGAAAAAGATCCCCGGGTGCGACATGAGCACGGGATCGTTGGGACATGGCCTTTCCGTGGCGGTGGGGATGGCGCTTACCGCCCGGCTTGACAAGAAGAACTGGCGGGTCTTTGTCCTCATGGGGGACGGCGAAATCAACGAGGGGATGGTTTGGGAGGGGGCGGCGGCGGCGTCCCACTTCAAGCTGGGCAACATCGTGGCGATCATCGACAGAAATACGCTGTCGCTGGACGGCCCCACGGAGGAGATCATGGCCATAGAGCCGATCGCCAAGCGATGGGAGGCCTTCGGGTGGCGCGTCTTTGACATCGACGGGCACGACATGGGCGCCCTCGTGGACACACTGGACAAGCTCCCGCCGTCGTCCGATCCCACGCCCACGCTCATCGTCGCCCGGACGGTGAAGGGAAAGGGAGTCGATTTCATGGAGAATAACCCCATCTGGCACTATGCGGGGCTGGACAAGGCCAAATCGCAGGAGGCCTTGACCTGTATCGGGAACTGCCGCCCGAAAAGGAGGTCGTAAGATGGCCGATGACGTACAAAAATCGATCGTTCTGGATTTCACCTATACTACCGATACCTACGACCAGTTTACCCAGGCCGAGGTCTACGGCAAGGTGATCACGAAGATGGCCGAAGCCAATAAAGACATCGTCGTCCTCACCTCCGACATGACCCGTTCTAACAAGACCGGCAGACTTCAAGAAGTCCTTCCCTGAGCGCTTCTTCAACTTCGGGATCGCTGAGGCTAACATGTTCGCGGCCTCGGCCGGCATGGCCACCTGCGGCAAGATCCCGTTCGTCACGACGTTTGCGGTCTTCGCGTCGCTCCGCTGCGCCGAGATGATCAGGACGGATATCGCTTACCCGAACCTCCCGGTCAGGATCATCGCAACGCATGCGGGACTTTCGCAGGGAAACGGCGGTACGACACACCACTCCACCGAGGACATCGCGATCCTCAGGTCGATGGCCAACATGACCGTGATCGTACCGGCGGACTCAATCGAGACGGGGAAAGCGGTGGCCGCGACGGCCAAGATAAAGGGTCCCGTTTATATCCGTATTGGGAGGGCGCTGGAGCCGATGGCGTACCCTGATGACAACTACGACTTTACAATCGGCAAGGCCGTCATCATGCGGGATTACGGCAAAGATGCAGCCGTTATTGCGTGTGGTGTGGCGGTAAAGGCGGCCTGCGATGCAGCAGATGAGCTGAAAGAGAAGGGAGTTAAGATCAGGGTCGTCAACATGCACACGATCAAGCCGCTGGATATCGACGCGCTCATGAAAGCCGCAAAGGATATCGGAAAGATTATCACCGCCGAGGAGCACAGCATCGTCGGCGGGCTTGCCGGCGCGGTGTCGGAGGCGCTGACGGAGGCAGGGGTAGCGGTAAAGTTCAAGAGGCTGGGGGTGCCGGATATCTTTTCAGCCATCGGGTACCCGGACGAGCTCTACGCCCGCTATAAGATCAACAAGGACGGGATCGCTGAGGCAGTCAAGAATATCGTATCGTAGCGGAGCCCATTGAGAACCGCCCCATTCGCTCTCGGTTTGGGGCGGTTCCTTTTGGTACCTGATTCGGTCATTCCATCCTTCCAATCTATTAAAGCCTTTCGGTTTTTCTTGCGCCTCACTCCCCTCCCTTCTTCACGCGGTGGATGCAGTGAGGTGCACCCATAGCCATGCAGGCCTCTTCCCGCGCAACCCACCCTTCCTTTCCCGTCGCCCAGGCGAGGATCCCCGTAACAAAGCCCGAGGTAACGTGGCAGACGGGCGTCTTGCTCGTCAGGCCGAAGGAATGCGTATTCTCGTCGATGTGATAGAGCAGGTCCTGTCCGTCGGCTTGAGCCCACGCCTTGCTGTCGGTCTCCGCCGCCACCACCCCCGCCGCCAGCTCAAGCGCGGTCTTGGCGGTATCAAACTCGCTCATCCCGGAAAAGATCTGCCGCGCTGCCGCGACAGTATCCGGGTTTTCCTCGAGTCCCCATTTGGCCTGCATCTTCCCCACCTGGAAGAGGATCGCGGCAGCTCCATTATCGCCGAAGATATCAGCAACCCCCCTGTCCGCGACCGCGACTTCCGACGCAAGGCAACGGTTTTTCTCGTGGTCGTTGGGCGGGAGATTATCCCGGTACTTCGCGAGCTTCGCGTAGTTGAGCACCGTGTTAAGGCCGTTTTCCCCGATGATTTCCCGGATGCCGAGGAGCACTACCCGAAACGTCATGTTGCTGATGAAGCGGTCTTCCATGATACACCTCACGAAATGTTACAACACGTACGCGGGCACCTGGATCTATCAGGCGAGAGCATGGACGTTTACGATTATACCATGAACTGCTTTCATGTCGGAAGAAGAAATATGGACCCGCCGATAAACCAGATAATTCTCCGCCGAAACGCTCCACATACTCCTCCTGGATATCCTCTACGGTATACTTTAAGTATTCTTGGTACTCTTGATTGGGAAATGGCCGGGGAGGTGCTTCAGGTTTGCGAAGTTGTTGATGCTATTAGGGAAGTGGGCCGCAAAGAAACGACGGAGGGCATTGGGTGGACACGAACTGAAAATGAGTCAGGCACCCAATCGCGTAACTCATTGAAATCATTGGAGCCGGAGGGGAGGGTTGAACTCCCGACCTGATGATTACGAATCAACTGCTCTACCACTGAGCTACTCCGGCCCATCTGATTTTATCAAAACTATATCTTTTGTTCCTTTTTGTCAAGCACTTGGTGGATAAAAAATTGTCCTCACTGCGTATCCGGCGCGGCCGGGCGCGTAAGAGCTCCCTTTCAATATCAAAAAGCTCTTGCGGTTATACCTCCTTCTGTGTTACCTTTTAGCTCCAACCAACAAGGAGCCGACGATGGAATCAATACCGTCTCCGTACGTCTCGCGGGGATACCGCGCCTACATCCTGATCGCGGGCCTCTACGACATGCTCGTCGGCCTCTCCTCGTTCTTTATCTATCCGGTCACGTACGTGCTGATGAGCACCCTTGACCCGTACCTTCCGATGACTGCCGCCGGGTCCATCGAGATGATGCACCTGAAGATGAACGGTGTCTTCATGATCTTCGTCGGCTTCGGCTACCTCTTCCCATACCTGAACTACGAAAAGTTCAAGTTCTATATCCCCGTCTTCGGAATCGGCCTCAGAGTATGGGGCGGCGCCTTCCTCGTCTGGGCGTGTCTCTTCTGGGCGGTTCCCGTCACCTACTGTATCCTCGGGATTGTGGATCTCCTTCTTGCGGGAGGGTTCGTGATGTTCCTCTTGGGCTACCGGAAAAAACGGATCCACATCAGGAACTATTGAAGCCGTCTCGCGTCCGGTACGTCCGATACGCGGCGAGGCATGCGGCCGGCCTTTTCCTACGAGCGAATCGGATACTTTCCGTATTGCCTGACCGCCTCCATCATGTACCGGATGTTTTCCACCTTGATATCGGCGTGGGAGTTACACGGGCCCAGTATGAGCCCGCCGCCCGGCGCCGCCTTCCGGATCACCTCGCGGACGTGATCGTAGACTTCCTCCCGTGTCCCGTGCGAGAGGACATGGGCGATGTCCAGATGTCCCAACAGCGAGAGCTTGTGCCCCACGGCACCCCTGACCTCCCCGAGGTCCACGCCCGCCGTCGGCTCCAGCGAGTGCTGGCCGTCAAAACCCCATTTGATGAAGTAGGGAAGGAGCGGCATCGTGTTGCCGTCCGTATGGATGATGATCGGGAGGCCCTTCTTGTGGGCGCGGTCGGTGATCTCGCGGAACGCTTTTCCCCAGAGCTCTTCCATGAGCAGGGGATTTAACATCGGGCCGGATTTGTAGGCCATGTCGTCGGAGTAAATGATCCCGGGCAACCCCGCGTCGGCCGAAGCGTCTACGCACTTGAGATACCAATTCTTATTGTATTCGATGGCTTGTTCGATAAAGCCCCGCTCCTTTTTGAGGAGACGCGTAAAGATCGGAAAGCCGAAGGGCTGCCAGATGTTCTCGAAGACCCCGTAGAGATGGGAGCCGAACAGGTAGATATCATTTCCGAATTCCTTCTTGATCTTCACGTTGAAACGGAACATCTTTTCCGGGAAGCGCTCCCACGCCCTTTTCGAGAGGCGGCGCCAATCCTCGGGCGACTTCAGCATGCCGCCGATGTACATCGGGGTATCCATGTTGCCGTAGCCGTCGTCCACGACCTTGTAGAGGCGGCCGAAGATGTCGGTCATATGTTTTGAGTCCTTGATGAGGAAGATATTGGCGTAGAGCGCCCAGGTGGCGTCATATCCCATGATCACGTCGGAAGTGAGCTTCTTCATCATGAACTCCCACACGTCGCGCTCGAAAAGCCCCATCCTGTTGAGGAGCGGGGCGCCGATGTCGATGAGCCGGGCGGTGAAAGGGTTCATAAAATACTTGTAGGAGTTGTCGGGCTTCTCGCCCAGGATGTCGTAGATCTGTTTCTGGACGTCGATGCAGGAGATCGTGGGGACGACGTCGGGCTCCCGGTGGGCCAGCGCCGCCTTGACTCGTTCGATCTTATCCATAGGACACCTCGAATATGGTTGATATATTGTATGATTGTGATCTAATGACCTCGTTTTGAGCCTTCCGTGGCCCTCCCTCACGACCGGATTCGATGCCACGGGCCCTGGGGCGCGTCGTGGGCCTTGTCCGGCCCAATGGCGCGTCACGGTCCGCCGCGCCGATCGAATGTACGACTAATCCCTCAAGAACCAGCGTTTCGCGATCAGCTCTCGCCGCAAGAGTCCGCTTCCCGCGGCGCGCCTTCCGAACGAGATGCCGGCCCATGCGGGCATATATGACATGAGGGAAAGGAGCCGGGGGCTATAGGGCCTGCCGAGCCTGCCCGTGAGACGCTCGACATAGCTCGACAACGCGTGCCGGGAATAGTTACCCCGAGCCTCGATAATCGTCTCGGCCGCAAGCAGGCCCGAAAAGATCGCCGGCCCGATACCCTCGCCCGACATGTTATACGCCACCCCCGCGGCGTCACCGGAAAGCAGAAACCTGTCGGAGACAAGGGTGCGGGTAGTTGTGCGCATGAGCTTATAGGCGTGGCCGATAAACGGCTCGAGGGGATTTCGTCGGGGATCGGGCAGCATCGTTTTACCCGCAAGGCGCGCCATGAGCGCTCCCCGGTGGGATTTCAGCGCAGGACCCATCGTCGTCCCCACCCCGATATTGAGATAGTTCCCCTTGGGAAAGTACCACCCGTATCCCGAAAAATCGTCGTTGAAGATGATCTGGGGGACGTCCGGTATTGGAGAGATCGCGGCCATCACGGCGTGGGGAAGCCGCGTCTCGGAGACGACGGCCGTGACGAACTGCTCGTCCGGCCGTATATGGCCCATCTTGCGGGCAATCGGGCAGCGATGGCCCCCGGCGCCGATGACGACCCGCCCGCGGTAGGCGCCGTTGATCACCACGGAATCCGCGTCATCTTTTACCGCGGTGACGCGCGTCCCCTGGACGATAGAGGCGCCTTTTATCCGCGAAAGAAGAAATGAGTCAAACTCGCGCCTGATGATCCCGTACCCCATGGTGCGGTCGAACGCGACGGGATGCGGGATTTGATGTTCGTCCCAGATGACCAGAGAGGAAAACGGGACGACCGTCCCCTTTCTTGCATATTGGTCGGGGCCGACCCCGATGAGGTCGAAGACCCACGGCGAAACCCAACCCGCGCAGGGCTTGAGGCGGGGGAAGGTGTTCTGCTCGAGGATGAGGACCGAGAGGCCTTCAGACGCGAGGAGTCGGGCCGCCGTGCTGCCGGCCGGCCCCGCCCCCACGACGATCACATCGTATAGTTCCATTGCGCCCGGCCGGGCTCCTTGGTATAGAGGTATTCGCGCGTCAGCTCCTCGCGGTTGTCTTCTCCGTTGCTGAAGATCACCTGGTAGAGGGCAAGCCCCCCCCACTTGAAGGCGACGGACGAGGAGTTGAGATAGAGACGCCACATACGGATGAAGCGCTCGTCGAATTTCTCCCGCACAACATCGAGGTTACTCTCGAAACGCTGCGCCCAGAGGTCAAGCGTCCTGGCGTAGTGCAGCCTGAGGTTTTCCACGTCCCGGACGAAGAACCCCGCCTTCTCAAAGGGGACAAGGACCTCCGACAGCGCCGGGGTATAGCCGCCCGGAAAGATATACTTGGCGATCCAGGCGTCACCCCTCTTGGGGGTAACCTTCCCGATGAAGTGAACCACTCCCCGGCCGCCCTTCTTGAGCGTGCGCCCGATGACGTCGACAAAGGTCCGGTAATTGTCCGGCCCTACGTGCTCGAGCATCCCGATGGAGATGAACTTGTCGAAAACGCCCTCGGCCTTTCGGTAGTCTTCCTCGAGAAACGTGACAAGCCGGTCCACTTCCGCCTCCTCGGCGAGCCTCCGCGCGTAGCCGATCTGTTCCTTCGAGATGTTATATGCCTTTACCGTGACCCCATAGTTTTTCGCGGCAAAGACCGCCAGTCCCCCCCAGCCACAGCCCGTCTCGATAACCGTCTCGCCCTTTTTCAGGTCGGCCTTTCTGCAGACGTAGTCCATTTTTTCCCTCTGGGACGTGTCCAGGCTACCGCACGGGTCCGTAAAATAGGAGCAGGTGTATTGGAGGTTTTCATCCAGCCACAGCCGATAGAAGTCGTTGGAGATGTCGTAGTGATGGGTGATGTTCCTGCGAGAGCCGGCAAAGGTGTTCCGGTTTCTGAATGAGGCGGCAAGCTCCGAGAGGTTGGTGAAGAACGCGCCAAGAGAGCCCCCGGACGGCATCCGGGCGGCGGCGGCGAGGAGCTGTTGGAGGTCACCCTCCACCTCGATCTCTCCGTTCATATACCCCTCGCCGAAGCCGAGGGGGAGCCCCTTGAAGAGCCTGCGGGCGGAGGCCTTTGTCTTGAAGCTGACCCGGGCCAGGGGCGTCCCTTCTCCATATTTCTTCGTGGTGTTGTTCCAATAGCTGATCTCGACGGGGATAGGGCTGTCTTTGAGAAGAGTATCGATAACACGCTGTGATATGTTCATCGCCTCCTCCTCCGTGAAAGTTGCCGAGAGATGAATATGATGAATTATTCTACCACCACTCGGACAAATCCACAATTCTTTTTGCCACCGGTGCAATATCGTGCGTGACGAGGAGCCGTCGGCCGACAAAACCTGCGGTCATTTGACATCCCGGAGGCGCCTTGGGAAAACCCGGATCTTTCTGGAGGGAATATCCTTTACTTGCCCGAGAAAACGTGATAGAAAACAGGCATGGTGGAGAAATCGATGGACGCCCGGGGATCGGCCCTGGCGGTTTTTTTATGCCTTGTGTTCGGCTCCAACGCCGTGGCGATAAAGCTCTCTCTCTTCGGCCTGACGCCGTATGCCTGCGTCACGATACGGTTCATCGTGGCGTCCCTCATCATCTACACCTATGCCCGTCTCAAGAAGATACCGATCGCCCTTTCCGCGCGTGACTGGGGGCACGCGATCGCGATGGGACTCATCTTCGCGTTTCAGATGGCCGTCTTTTACGTCGGCATCACCTACACGACGGTGTCCCACGCCGGCGTCCTTATGAACACCCAGCCGTTTTTTGTGGCGATCATGGCGCATTTTTTCCTGGCCGACGACCGGCTGACAGTGCGCAAGGTGATCGGGATCACGCTTGCCTTTGCTGGGGTGGCAATCCTCTTCTGGACGGAAGAGGAGGGCGCTTCGGTGAGCCTGATAGGTGATGTCCTCGTGACGGGATCGGCGTTTCTCTGGGCGGCCCAGACTATCTATATTAAGCGGTGGACCGAGCACTGGGACGAGGTGCCGCTCGTGCTTCACCCGATGGTGCTGAGTATCTTTATCTTCCTTGTTTTTTACCTGGTATTTGAATGGGACGCCGTGCAGACCTTCGACCGGAACGTTCTGATCTCGCTCTTCTATCAGTCGGTGATTGCGGCCGGATACGGCTATATCGGCTGGACGCAGCTGCTTCTGAAGTACAAGGCAAGCCACCTGTCGGTCTTCGTCTTTATCATGCCGGTCGCGGCGGTGATTCTCGGCATCATCTTCATGGGCGACCCCTTTTCCTTCAAGATCCTGGCAAGCTTAGCCTTCGTGGCGGTGGGGATCTTGGTCGTCAACATCGTCCCGAAAGAGGTCTTCGTGATGCCGGAGTGAGGATCGATCGAGGGTAGAGCGCGGGAGACGTAATGATATCCGCCGGAAAATATTATCGTCCCCCGAGGGACACAAAGTAGAAATTGCAACGTCGGCGGGGCGGCATCGTGGATATCTTTAAGAAAACGAAGTTGTATTCACTCTCGTTTCGCCTACCGGCGATTGGGGACCCTGCTCTTTCAAATCCGTTCGGCCTCGGGGCGATTTTCCTTTTTATAAGTTATTCGGAACGAAACTACGCGGATCCATTGGAATGCCGTTCACTCTGACCTCGTAATGAAGATGAGGCCCTGTACATGCTCCGGTGCATCCTATCGTCCCTATCTTATCTCCCTTTTTCACTTTGTCTCCCTCTTTAACGATAATGGTTTCCAGATGACCGTAGCGGGTCATGAGGCCGTATCCATGATCAATCGTCAGAAGATTTCCGTACCCTGTTTCGATGCCGGCGAAAATAACCAGGCCGTCGGCGCCCGCGTGTACCACCGTTCCTGTTTTATTGGCAATATCCAACCCTTCATGCATCTTTATCCTTCCCGTAAATGGATCGCGACGGAATCCAAAGCCTGAAGTGATAAATCCCCGAGTGGGCCAAATAGAGGGAGTAGAGTCGAGGAGATCTTCCTGGCCCTCACAAAAGACTAATAGCTCTTGAAGGCTCTTTTCCCGGAGTGAACATTCATTACGGAGCTTATCCATTTCCCCGGCCAATTCGTCCGTGAGGATCTGATGGCGTCTGCTTAACTCGAACGTACTGGTATCGTCTTCGGGTGTGGGACCTCCAATACCAAAAGGCTGCTCCTTGTCGTTTTCGATTCCGGCCAAGGCAAGCAGATTGCTTTTTAGCAGCTTGTCATTCTCAATCCGGGAGCTGGTCCCTTCAAACGCCTTATTGAACTCCTTCATTTGTTCCTTGAGCAGTCCGTTTTCACTTTTCAACGAAAAATATTCCGCCGCCGTATAATGCGCATCAATAGACGTGAATAGTAGCAGCCCAAAAGCGCTCAGGACTCCGACGAAGGAAACGATAGCCACGATGACCCCTGTGCCGGTAATCCTGAACTTAAATAACCTGTCCGCATAATCGGTCACCACGATGATGGTATAATAAGTCCTTTTCACTATCTTCCTCATTATGTATGTAGGGAAAGACGAAGAGTCGATTCAGCCTTATTCCATATGCGCTCCCCGCGATATGGCAGCTTCGCAATCTTTTTTGCCCGGCTTTCTTCATTGAGACGACTTTCATGAATCGCGCGGCGCGTATAGATACGGCGTTAAGCGTATCTTGCCCCGAATGGAGGACGGCCATATTATCGGCGCGGATTGTAAGAGGATGGGCCGGTAACGAGCCGTTTGTCCGCTCTCTTGGTCTCTCATGATTTCTCAGTCGTTCGATTCTTCTTGTTTAGAGCATGAAACTCGGGCGGCGTAAACGATCATTTTCCTCTTTCTATGACCGCCGTATCGAACACGGTTCCATCGGGCAGGACGGCCCGGAACGTGCACGTTTTCCCGTCGACATCCATCACAAGGAAATGATGGGCCACTCTCGTGGCGTCCGTCCTCCCCATAAACAGGGTGTAGAAATTATACTTATTGATTTTGTAGAGAGGTGAACCGCCGCCGCCGGTGATGAAAAACGGAACGCCGGAATAAGTGGTCCCCCGGGCATAGTGGTGATCATGGCCGGAGATGATGGCGGTAACCCCGTAACGTCCCATTATTCCCGTAAAGGGCTTCAGTCCCGAGTAGCCCCTGCGGAACCTCCAGTGGCTGATCACCCCCTCGTGGGAGAGTATGAAAACGTGATGGATGTCCGGCCGTTTTGACGCATCCTTCAGCAGCCGATAGAGCCTCACGCCCTCCGTAAAGGTAAAGAACGGCCGCTTCGAGTAGATATCCAGGAAGATGAAGAGATCCCCGCATATCGTCTCGTTAAACGTGATCGAGTCTGAGGGGATGGAGACGGGCCGAATGAAAAACCGTCGAAACATCGTGAAGGCACGATCATACTCGACGTCGTGGTTTCCCGGCACTCCAAAGATCGGGATATGGTCAAAGAGCTTTTTGCCGGGATCAAATAACTGTCCCTTCCAGTCCTTGGCCTGATTTGACCTGTCGACGAAATCACCGAGCATGACGATAAACCGGGGCCGGTACGCGTCAATCCGGGAGAAGATGAGATTCGTGACGCCGGTGTTACCGCGTGTGTCGCCGAGGAATACGGCGCGATATGGTCCCCGCTCGGGGAGCGTGAAAAACCACGATCGGTGGCCGACGATTCGATTTACCAAGACCGCGTATTCATAGCGAGTGTCGGGCGCGAGCCCCCCGATCGTCACCACGTGGCGGGTTGCCACGTCCGGCGAGGAGATCTCCCTCTCCAACCCCGTGGGATCGGAGAGCACCACCGATCCCGCCGCGGCGTTGTCGGTCTCCCACACAACGGTCATCGTGTTGGGACCGGGCAGCTCCAGAAGAGGGCCGATGGTGATCTCTGAGCCCAAGGCGGTGGCCGCAAAAAAGAAAATCAGAACAGTCACGGCCGTCAACATGATCCATATGATTCCATTCTTCATGGGGGATGACTCCCTATCGATCTCAGCAACTATTGGTGAGGAACATGCGTATTATCCGAGGTTCCCCATACCAACCCTGACATG
This sequence comes from uncultured delta proteobacterium, assembly GCA_963792965.1. Classification (GTDB taxonomy): domain Bacteria; phylum Desulfobacterota; class Zymogenia; order Zymogenales; family Zymogenaceae; genus CAWBYW01. The sequence goes on from CAWBYW010000013.1 coordinate 174,426, forward strand.
GGATCGTTCAATCCAATATCCTCGAAAGAGGTCCTCGCGATGCTGGAGTGAGGAGTCCGGCCAGTCTTGTCCGAGCTCCTTCTTTTAGGAGGTTACCGCACGGCATGACTATTGCGGCTTGTGTCTCACCGACTTCCGATTGCTCACCCGCACGGATGAAAAGAACCAAATGCCGAGAAGGCATGATACTAATCCACCGGAGCCCATAATCGGCATCTCCCATTTTTCTTCATGCTCAAAGAAGGCAAAGGCCTGCGTGAGCATCGTCTTTTTCATTACGTAGAACGGGCGCTTCTGACTTTTACCTATATAGATCCGTTCATTCACGTTTCTTGTGACCGGATCAACCTGGATGAGCATGGCGTGATATGAGCCTTCCTTCTCGTTTTTCGCCTTGTTCGCGAACTTATCGGTCCCTCCCCCTGAGATAAGGAAGACCGTGTTTCTGACTTTGGCGCGAAAATAGGAATGGAAATCCCCCGAGATGACGTAATCGACGTTGTTGTTCTCGACCAGCGATAGGAATTCCTTTTCCCCCAGCATCTTCCTGCTCCTGATGGCAGGTGAGATGGTATGTGGCGGTATATGCGTGAAGACAAACGTCATGAGGGTGCCTTTCTGCCTATGCGAAAGGGCCTCGGCAAGGTACGCGACGTGGCTGTCGGTTTCTATATCGTTGAGTATGACGAAGAGACACCCGTGGTAGTAAAACGAAAAATCGGCCGGGCCGTAAGTCCTTTCAAAGTCCTTCAGGGTAAAGGAATACCACCTGTTCCGGGCTATATTCGGCTCGGTGACGATGTCGTGATTGCCGCAGACGAGAAATACCGGCTCATGAATTCCCCAGGTGGGGAAATCCATCATGAATTCCTTATGAGACTCTGTTTTAGCGGGTCTCACATTGTCGCCTAATAGAACGCCGAAATTTGGAGAATCACCTTTAATGTCGTCGCGATAGATGGCCGGGAAGAAATCGTTTTGCTGCATATCTCCCACAATGAAGAAGGAGAAGGGAGCAGAATCGGAATCGGTTTTCTTGAGTAAATCGATATTGTCCTGCTTATTTCCGAGGAACGCCGGCAACTTCACCCGCTCGCGAGACTCGCCGTATATAATCGACGCCGCGCCATAGCTCAAAGAGAGCAATGAGATCAACAGGAGGAGTGAAAATGATTATTGACTTAATGTCGAAAATTTTCTTAGACATGCTCCGTTTTTCACTATTCATCTCTATCATTGAAATTCTTTTGCGGGAAGATAAGTCACCCGACTGTTAGCAAAATAGACTACTACCCTTTCGGGAACATTACAAAAGGATTAGATAGCTATAATCTTTATCTATTAATAATCTTTCGCCGATGAGGCGGCCGCCTTTGTCGCCTTTATCGCGCCTGATAGTGTCCGAACCTCGACACCGCTCGACCACAGAAGTAGAAAATTCTATCTCTTGCTCTTTCGTATCGTGGTCCTGTCGATTACTTTTCCGTTTTCCTCAATGGCGGTAAAGGTCACCACGTCTCCGCGAACGTCCATGAGGAGCATGTGGTAGGTCTTGAGTGCGAACACTTTCCTGCCGGTAAGGATCGCAAAGGGATTGTAATTTTCGATGTCATAGAGTGGGGCACCCCCGCCGCCCGTGATGATGAACGGGACCCCCGAGTAGGTGTTCCCCCGGACATAGTGGTGATCGTGACTGGTGATGAGTGCGGTCACCCCGCGTCGTCCCATGACGCCGGTAAAAAGCTTCAGACCGAAAAATCCCCTGCGCGAGTTTGAGTAATCCAAGACCCCTTCGTGGGAAAGGACGAAGATGTGCCGTACGCGCGGGTCCCGCGAGGCCTCCTTGAGCGTGTGGAGAAGCCACATTCCTTCGGTGAAGGCAAAAAACGGCCTGACGGTGTAGACATCAAGGACGACAAATAAGTCGCCTCCGAGAGAAAACGTATAATAGAGCCTTCCCTCAGGTGTGCTCTTCGGAGGGGGGAAATAGTGTGCGTAGAGATCGGCCCGTCCTTTCTCGTCGAGATCATGATTGCCGAGCACGGCCACCAACGGGATATGATCGAAGACATCTCTTCCCACGTCGAACAGGTACTTTTTCCATACGGCCCCGCCCCACGTGCCGTGGATCATGTCGCCGAGATGTACGATGAGATAGGGGTGGTTTTTTTCAATCAGCAAGAGAAGCTTCCTAAAGGTCTTGGGGTTGTCCCTCGAATCACCCATGAGTGCTATGCGATATGAATCATCCCCGTCGAAGGTGACAAAAGAGGCCTCATGGATAACGCTCCCCCCTCCCACTACTTGATACTTATAACTCGTTCCTGGCTTGAGTCCCGATAGAGTGACCAGATGGTAGACTCCCTTTTCCAGGGAGGGCACCTCCGTCTTTTTCCCCGATGGGTCGGTAAGGATGACGGAGGAATTTACGGGAATGTCCGTCTCCCACATGACGGCCATCGTGTCGCTGCCGGGGCGTTCCAGCACCGGACCGATGGTTATCTCCGCACCGGATGCCAGAGCGGCGGCATATAGATTGAGTACCAGTATCACTGCGATAATACTTCTTTTCATGCTTTTCGTGCCCTGTGTCGTCAGATTCATTTCAATCTACTTAATCTTACGACTGTTTTTTAGTTTTCGCCTCTATGGCATCGCGGGTTCAATGTAGGCCTTGCTTGCATAAGAAAGGCCGGATTACTCCGGCCTTTCCGTGTGAAGTCGGGATATTTACCTGTCTCGGTCTCCCCACCATTCGTGGTCGCCTTCCTTTTCGTGGTTACCCTCGCGGGCGCCTTCGCATTCATGACCCCACTTGCCTCTCTCCCCGCAGATTCCGAATCCTCCACCAAATCCGGGGCCGAACCCGGCACCGAAACCGGGGCCACCCATAGGACCGAAGCCCGGCTCCATAAAGGCATACGGATCGGCCTTGAGCTGCTCGTCAGTCAATAGCGCACGAGCACTATTGCGAAACTCCCGGAAGAGAGGGATGTTCTTATCGGCAAGGGCCTTGATTTCGTCCTGGGCCTTATCGATTGCGTTGATGTCCGGTTTTTCGGCGAGATACAGCTTTTTCAGCTCGAACTCCTTTTTCACGATTTCGTCGGTGTTTTTTTCTTTGTCGGTGAATAGCTTCTCCTGGAGATCAATCAGCTTGGTCTTCTGTTCCGTGGTCAGTTTGAGCTCGTCCGTGTATCCAACGTATCCCTTATCCTTATCCCGACCAAAACACCACGGCTCTTTACCCCGCCGATCTTTATCACAGCCCGCGCCAATGATCAGTAGCAGCGTAACCAAGGCAAGAACCATGTAATTATACTTTTTCATCCGTTCTGCTCCTTTCTTGCTGTGGTGCTTTTTGTTATCTCAACACGTCGAAACGCGCTATGTGCACCAGAGCTTTTTGTCGCATTTGTCTCGATATCCTTATCCTAATCTCCCTCAGCCAGTCCCCCACCCATCGATATGTTAGCCTCGATTATGAGTGTTCCTCCTTATCTCTTATATTGTAGCGGCGTAAAGTCGTCACGGGTCGTTCTTTCCTGCTTTCTGCTGTGTGCCCGCACGGATGAAAAGAACCAGATACCCAGAAGACATGATGCCAGTCCGCCGGAGCCCATGATCGGCGTTTCCCATTTTTCATCGTGCTCAAAGAAGGCAAAGACCTGCGTGAGCATTATCTTTTTCATCGTGTAGACCGGGCGCTTCTCACTCTTGCCTATATAGATCCGTTCATTGACATTTCTTGTGACCGGGTCGACCTGGATGAGCATGGCCTGATATGAGCCTTCCTTCTCGTTTTTCGGCTTGTTCGCAAACTTATCTGTCCCTCCCCCTGAGATGAGGAAGATCGTGTTCCTGACCTTGGCGCGAAAATAGGAATGGAAATCCCCCTCGATGACGTAATCGACGTTGTTATTCTCGACCAGTGACAAGAATTCTTTTTCTCCCAGCATCTCCTTACTGCTAATGGCGGGCGAGATCGTGTGTGCCGGTATATGCGTGAAGACAAACGTCATGAGGGTGTCTTTCTTCCTGTGCGAGAGGGCGTCGGCAAGGTAGGCAACGTGGCTGTCGGTGTCCACATCGTTGAGGATGACGAAGAGACATCCATGGTAGTAAAAGGAAAAATCAGCCGGGCCGTAGGTCTTTTCAAAGTCTTTCAGGGTAAAGGAGAACCACCTGTTGTTGGCGATATCCGTCTTGGTGACGATTTCGTGATTGCCGCACACGAGAAACACCGGCACGTTGACGCCCCATGTGGGGAAATCCATCATGAATTGTGCGTGATCCTCCGCTTTTGGATTCTTAACGAAGTCTCCAAGGATGAGGCCGAAATTGGGGGAGTCGCTCTTGATGTCGTTTTTGTAGATACCGGGGAAGAAGTCGCCTAATTGCGTATCCCCGACGACAAAGAAGGAAAAGGGAGAATCGCCCGTATTGCTCTTCCCGAGAAGGTCGATGTTCTCCGTCTTGTTTCCCAGGAACGCCGGCAGCTTCACCTGTTCGTGAGACTCGCCGTATATAATCGACGCCGCGCCGTAGCTCAAAGAAAGCAATGAGATCAACAGGAGAAAGAAGATGATTGCTGATTTTATACCAAAGACTTTCCTGAGCATGTTCCGCTCTTTCATTACGTATCTCCATCAATTGAATTTTCTTGCGGGATGATGAGCCGTCCAACCGCTAATAGAATAGGCTACAATCCTTTCGGGAACATTACAATACGATTAGATAATTATAATAAGGCGCGATTGCGGCGGGTTCAGGGCCGGTGGGGCGCCTTCTTCAGAAGCATTGCCTGAACTTTGGTATTGCCAATAACGGTGTCATTTGATATATCTCCTACAGGCACGCCTGAGCCCGGCGCCATCATACGCGCCGGGCCGGACCCGTCCGCGAGACACGCGGTCGCCACATGAGGCCGTCGCTTCATAGCTGTCTCTGGTCTTATCGCCGGCACGTCATGAACCGACCGTGGCCGGTCTTATGGAGATGAGCCTGCAAACCATCGTTACTGTCGTCGGCATCGCCGCCGCGGTTGTCATCGTCCTTAATCTCATCGCCTCTTTTGTGCTGTCGGTATACCTGTGTCGGCCGAAAAAGAAGACCTACCTCGACGACTACTTCTTTACCCCGTTTGAGACGGGCGTCCCCTACGAGTCCGTTTCATTTCAGACCAAAGACGGCGTCGGCCTCTCGGGGTGGTGGCTTGCCGGCACGGGGGACCGGGTGGTAGTGGGGTTAACGGGCAGGGGAGGCATCAAGTCTGAGCTATTGGGGGTGGGAAGTTTTCTTGCCAAGGCCGGCTTCCATGTCCTCCTCTTTGACTTCCGGGGGAGGGGACAGAGCGAGACGGCACCGATCGGCATGGGGGGCCGCGAGGTGACCGACGCCCTGGCGGCGATTGATTTTGTATACGAAAAACTACCGTCGGCACGCGTCGGGCTCATCGGTTTTTCGATGGGGGCGACCGTCGCGATCCTCACGGCGGCGGCCGATCCAAGGGTTACGGCCATCGTCCTGGATTGCCCCTATCATAACGCGGGCGATCTTGTCCGGACAAGGCTCAGGCGCTTCTTCCCCATAACCCGTGCCGTCTTCATGCGCAGCCTGACGAGGATGTGGGCCCGCGTCCTGTTCGGGTATGACTTCGGGGGGATTGAGGTACTCTCCCGTGCGGCACGCCTTACGGTACGGGGTGCGCTTGTGATCGTCTCGGGAAAGGACTCGGTCGTGCCGCCCTCCCAGCAGCGTCGGGTCTTCGAGGCACTCCCGTCCCCGAAGGAGCTCTGGGAGGAGAGAGAGTCCGATCATTGTGGGACCTACTTTTTGGACAGGGAGCGATACGTCCGGCGGGTTATCGAGTTTTTCAACGGGACTCTCGGCCCGCAGACGGACGGGCGCCGGCCTCGGGGTAACGGCCCCGCCCGATAGAGCCGTCGCCCCCATTAACTGTGCTACCCACAGCTTCCTTCAGGCATTCGGAAGATGTCTCATGCGGCGTTGCATGTTGCGCTTATGCAGCAATCAACGTGCGGACCACATTGTCCGATTCAAGCATACGGTTACTATAAGTAATTGATATCAATAGAGTTTTTTCCCTCGCTCGATTCCGCCCAAAATCCGAGTATTATATTTTGTATATATTTCAACACGCCGGCACGATGATGCAACATCACTTACCGATGCGCCCAGGAACCGCATTTTTGACCAAAAAAAGAAAGAAACGGGGCAAAAAAGACCCCAAAACCGCCCAAATTGCCGCGTATCATTTCTCATAAATCCCATTGTTGGCATATATGTTGCTTACTCCTTAAGCATGAGTGCAAATGCTTCATCGTTTTGAGGAGTATGACGTGAAACTGATCACCGACCACCACCAGGCCCGACGGCTCGCGCGGACGATCATCTCGGATATAACGATCTACAATAGTAAGAAAATCAAGGAAGGCCTCAAGAATGATAACCTCTTTGATCTCTTAAGAAAGGAGATAGAGCAGGGCAGGAGGGTATACGAAAGCAGGGTCTCCCCGGACATCACCGAGGCGGGCAGGTTCTATGATCATGCGATTGTCGACGTTATGCTGATACAGTCCATTGACTCCGAAAGCAGGATTTGATTCGGGCAAAGTTCAGCCTTTGCTATATGAACACGAACCATCCGTATGAGGGTGCTGTCATTTTGAACATCATGAATGATCTTGTCAGAAAAACGGAATACTCACGACATCCACTTGGTCTGGGACGACATGACGACCTATAACGATATCGGCGCGGCCGTTTTCCAGCAGTGTCCTGAAGGGATCGTCGTCCTGAACGATTCCGGGGTCCTGTCGGCCAACGAAGCGTTTGCGGCCCTGGTGGGGTACGGACCGGAGGAGATCATCGGTCGGCCGTTGGATGTCCATCTGATACCCGAGGGGTCCGGCAGGTTCACGAGACTATGGACGAGAGTCCTCTCCCACGATTCCCCGGAAAGATGTAAGACGTCACTGATTCATAATGACGGCCGCAGGATCGAGGTTGAATGTCTTCTCAATCCGGTCGTCTGGGCCGGTGACGCGGCCGCGCTCATCTTTTTCCGCGAGACCGGCAGACTCAAAGAGATTGAAGAACAGCTGAAGATGACGACCGATAAATTGTCCTTTTTCAGCAAATGGGTGAAGAAAAACACCGCAGAGATCATAGAAATGAACAGGCGGCTGAACAGTGAGATGAAGAAACGCAACGCCGCCGAGAAAATGAGGGATGAGAGCGACGAGCGGTTCCGCGCCATGGCGGAGGTGATCCCCGAGGTCTTCTGGATGTATTCTCACCATGAGAAGAAACTGTTATATGTCAGCCCCGCGTTCGAAAAGATATACGGCCGTCCCTCCGACGAATATTACCGGAACCCCGAATTGTGGTTGCAGGTCGTCCATCCGGACGACGTTGATTTCGTGAGAGAGTCCCTCGATAACCATTTCGGAAAAGAGCGGGAGGTGGAATACCGGATTCTTCACCCCGACTGGTCGATTCGCTGGATTCGTGATCGGATATTCCCCATCAAGGACGATCAGGGAGAGATCGTTCATATCGTGGGGTTCTGCGAAGACATCACCGGCCGAAAGCACCTCGAGGAAGAGCTCAGATTATTGTCCATCACCGACGGGCTCACGGGTCTCTATAATCAGCGCCACTTCTTCAAGAAGATCGCTGAAGAGATCGAGCGGGCCAAGAGAATTTCTTATCCCTTGTGCCTGATCCTGTTTGACCTCGATAATTTCAAGCAATATAATGACCTTCACGGTCACCTGAAGGGAGACGACCTCCTCAGGGAGGTGGGGCGGGTGACACAGGGGGTGATCCGTAAAGGCGTGGACACCGCTTTCAGATACGGCGGGGATGAGTTCGTGATTATCTTTCCCAATATGACCGAGGAGGGGGCCCGGGTGCTGGAAAAGCGTATCAGAGTGGTGATCCAAGAGAAGATACACGAAATAGGGATCAGCGTCGGAATATCACAGCTAAAAGAGCACGACACCGCGGAGACGTTCATCGACGCCGCCGACAACGCGATGTACCTCGATAAGGAGGTCCGCAAGAAGAACAAAGACCTCCCGCCTCCCTGATCCGGATAATTTTGGCCGCGCCGACGCTCCCCCGACCGCCCTCTCTATTCCCCGCATGCGATCTATATCAGGTAACTGTCGCCCGACACACCGCCCGGCCCCCTTTACGGCACGTGGGATGAGGCCGCTGCCCCTATCATACGGGCCCGACGTCATCTATCGCGCGAGCGCATACCGGATGCCGCCGTCTCGGCCCACCAATCCGCTTTCGATCATCTCTTCAAGGTGCTTTTCGATCATCTTTCCCTCCCAATAGCGCAAGAGCGGCGCCGCGTAGGGAAAGGAGCCGTAGATGGGCGCCGCGTCGACCAGCTCCGGGAGGGTCTTCGGGCCCCCTTCGAGGAGGCCGGCGATCTTTTTCTCGCGCCGGTCGAATACGGCAAGGTAGTGATCAATACCCTCGTGGATACGTTCGGTGATGATTTCGCGGTGGCCCGGTGCAAGGACGCGAATGTCCAGACCCTTGAGTCGATTCAGTGACTTTTTGAAATCCGCAATGTTAGACTCCCGATGCCCGTACCAGGGTCCGAAAGGGGTCAGGTCGTAATCGAAAGAGAAGAGTATCCTTTGCCGGGGCTCCCAGAGACAATAGTGGTCCACGGTATGCCCCGGCGTATGGAGCGCGATCAACGTCACCGATCCGAAGGTGAACTGGTCGCCCTCACGATAGCTCTCGTCGGGCCTCCGGTCGCGGAAATCCATCGTTTTGAGGACCCACTCCCTCCAGTATTCGGCAAGCTCCCCGGGCTCGGCGAAGCGCTCGGATAAGGCGTGGATATTTCCTCCGGAGTCGATGCCCTCCTCGGGCATATAGATGCGGACCGAGCCGCCGAAGAGCCCGTTTCCCGTCGAGTGATCGGGATGTCCGTGGGAATTGATGATGGTTTTTATGGTAAAGCGCCTCCTGACCTGGGCCAGCGCCTCGGGGCCGCACCCGGTATCGAGAAGGACGGCGGAGCCGCTGCCGTCCTCGATAACGAACGAGTGGGAGTAGGGAAAGCGGCCGCCGTTCTTCCCGTGGACGAGAGTGATCGAATCGCCTATCGGCTCAAACATCGGCTCCCCTCCTATTGACAAGCCGGACAGACGGCAATGCACTTGAAGCAGTGATAGTGAAAGCCGATGAACTGAGCCTGATAGATCGGGAGCAGCGCCGGATCGCGCAGGAGCGCCTTCTGTTCGTCAGGGGTCGCCCCGATGAATTTGCTGAAGTACTTGATGGTCCGCATGATGCCATAGGGCTGGGAGCATTTGAGACATTTGATCATGTCGGTCTTTCCCTCCTCGGCCAGCGCCCCGGCGGGGCAGCCGTCCACGCACAGGCCGCAGTCGGTGCAAAGCTCGTCCGTAACGGGCGGGTCGGAGGCGAGCGGAAGCTCCGTCAGGACAGCAGCGAAAATGATCCGAGAGCCATACTCGGGGTTGATGATGAGGTTATGCCGGCCGAACGCGCCCAGCCCCGCGGCGGCGGCCGCATGCCGAAGCGATACGTCAGCACTCATCCCCATCACCGGCGGCTCCATGTTCAGGGGATAGGAGGGGGCGATCGGGGCCGCCTTGGTTTTCGTCCGCTTCTCGATGAATCGGGCGACCAAATAGCCGTTCGTCCGCGAGAGCTCCATTTCCCCGAGGCGGGATGTCATGGCGATACGGGTGTTTTCGCTCTCGACGGCCCCGTCGTTCCCCCGATAGCCCAGCACCACGAGCGACCTCACGCCGGGCAGGATTGTCGAGAGCTCGGGAGTGCGGGGCGACGCGTAGTCGGCCGCGGCCGCAAATCCGACCACGTCGGCCCCGATCTCAAGGGCGTAGCGTCTGATCTCTTCCTTTTCCATGGTATGCTCCGTTAATTACTCTTATGCAATATAGTTGTATACGAGTGATCGAGTCAAAAAAAATCATCCGGCCGCGCGGATCACCGCCAGGAACCGCCTGAGCGCGTCCTGATCGGGTTGGGACAGATCCTTGAGGAACACGCGGTTGGCTTCCCCTACAAGGATCGACATCTTGCCGGCGGTTTCCTTCCCTGGGCCGGTCAGGGCCACGAGGATCGCGCGGCGGTCGTCGGGGTGCTCCCGCCGCACAACGAGGCCCTGCGCCTCGAGCCGATCTATGATGCCGGTGAGCGTGGCGCTATCAAGCTGCGTCTTTTCGCCAAGGTCGCGAGAGGTCATGGGGTCCGCGTCAAGAAGGAACATCAGGGTCATCGCCTGGACGGCGGTCACGCCCAGCGGGGCGACTTGCTGGCCCCAGTACCTGACGGCGGATTGGCTGGCCTTGGCAAGCTGAAAGAATATGCAATCGGAAGGTTTCATGTATCTCTCGGTCTCTCAAATTGCTTGTACACAACTAAATTGTATACTAACCAAAGGACGCGTTGTTGTCAAGACTTTTTTTGACAGGTTAGAAGGCGGTTGTCTCGAATAGGTCTCGGACAGGCTGTTACTCCGCGGAGCACCGATACGACTTCTCACGTTCGTCGCCGGTCATCGGCAATGTGGGCGTCGCCTGAGACGGACACCGTCAATGGAGTCGTTGAGGGAACCGGGTCATACGCAGGTGGTGACGGGGTTTCCGCAGTGCGAGTCGGGTCCGAGCCACCCCTCGGTGCCTTGGTATATGACCTTTACCCACTCGCCCCGGCACCCGTCGATGGGGAGCTCGATCTCATCGGGAAGTCTCAATACGACCGGGGACGAGGAATCCGGGTCTCTGTAGAGCGGGCAGGAGAGGTTGGGATATATGCCGGTGGCGCGGGTGCGCAGTCCTAAAAGGGGGCCCCAGACCCACCCGGAAATGTTCAGGGTGGCGTCTTCGGTTTCGCCGTTATCCGCGAAGATATAGGCCTGTCCGATCTGCATCCACTGGCCCATAGATCCGATGATCGTGACCTCGACGTCTTGCGTGGTGGGGAGGGTGGTGACGACGCGGTATTGATCACCCGGCCCCTCCCGGACATTGAGACCCTTGGGGTCGGTGTCGATGATGTAGGCGGTTATGTTGCAGGGGACGATCGTCGGCACGGGGGGCTGTGCGGCGGCGGCAGGGGGAGCGAAAAGGGCCGCGACGGCGAGCAGAATAATGAAGGGGATGAAACGGGTGAATTTCTTAGGGCTCATCTTGTCCTCACCTCTCACTATGACTCTATTAGTATACCGTATTCTTGCCGTTCTTGCCAGGGGGAGCCGCGACAAAGAAGATGTCCGGGATCGCCGGCGAGAGCTCTCACGTCGCGCGTCTCCGGCTGCCCCGGTCCAGACGTCGGGCCGAGCGGACGATCGGGTCGGCAGCGGCAATCGACTATATCGGCGCCGGCCTATTGTTCTCTATTTCTTTGTCCACCGGTATCCACTCAACGCCCACAGCACCACGTTGGTCCCATAGAAGACCCATACGAGGCGGAACATGACCTCGGAGAGGGTACCCATCCCGAGGTTGAAGATCTCGCCGGTGATCTCGGTGGCAAACCAGCAACTCGCCGCTATGGCGACCATCCAGGCGTTTGCCCTCGGGTAGAGTCTATAGCGCACCGTCTCCCACGCAAACCACATCGTGGTGCAAAAGAAGGCCGTATAGATCGGGCCGATGACCGCATGGCCGACGCGGACGATATCGGGCCAGAGGATGACCACGATAACGGCGGCGACCCCGAATATGAGAACGGGGAGCCAGAGGTCGGTGATCTTGAACTTCTTCAGATACGGTACGCCGTGTGCGAGGCGGATAATCAGGAAGATATGCGCACATATCGAGAGCACCCCTCCGACCATAAAGACCCAGGATCCAACCGACAGTGCAGGGCTTACCACCACTATGCTCATCAGCACATCGGTCGGCACCATGCAGAGGAACGCGGCAAAGAGCAGCCACCAGTCCTTATTGCCGAGACGGTTGTTGCCGATCATCAAGACGAGCATAAGTCCCAGCAGCGTAATGACGGGCTTGGCGACCGCCGGGTAGAGGCTCGCGGTGCCGTAAAAATAGTTCATCCAGTCCACGCCGAAGATTGATCCGGCCAAGAGAAGAATGGCCCCGACGAGTCCGAGGACCCAGGCGAGCTTTGCGGCTGCCAAGACCCGACTTTCTTTCATTGCAGTTGCTCCTTAGGAACACGTGGTTTAGAATTAGCGGATGACGGGAGCGACATATCGCGTCCGTCTCGATATGCCCATGCCTTGAGCCCTGGCTCACTCCCCCACCGAGGCGGGGGAGTGAGGTCGGGACGGCTTATTTTTTCTTAGACATTTCGGCCACTTTTTTTGCCACCGCGTCGTTGAACCTCTTGCCCGTCCACCCGACGCTGAAGAGGCACCCACAGTATACGGAGAGGAAGACCACCAGGAACTTGCATACGACCGCGACCGGGAACGATACCTTTTCTATACCGACCGCCTTGGTAACGACCCCGAACAGTATGCCCAGCGCCGCCCCCATCAAGAGCATCAGGATAAAATAGAGAAATCCGTTGATGCCCCTGGCCTTGCCCGTATAGGTGAACCTGCCGAGATACATATCCGACAGCGTCGAGGCCGAAAGCCCGAGGAAGGTGAAATTACAGACGAACATGAAGGTGACCGCGAAATCCAGGGCCATGGCGGCTGTCGGCACAAGAGAATTCGGATCCTTCGCGACCTCGTGGGAAAAACCACGGTTGGCAAAGGCCAGGTTGATGATCAGCTGAAAAATGAGCGTGGGCAAGATATAGTGGGCCCAGATGTATTTGGACTTCGAGGCGACCGGTTTTCCGGAGAAAGGTCCGGCGGCAGCCAGCCCCGAGATGTCGTCATAGATGTAGCGTCTCACGATGAGGGCAAAAGGAATCACAAACAGGAACGATAAAAGGACCGTGACAACCGGCGAGGGGGTCCAGCCGGCCCCGAAGATGATCGCAGCCATGATAGCGGTGAAGACGACCGCCCCGACGATCCCGAGGGGGGCCGTCCTGCATACCGGCACGTCGATGGGGGCCTTGGCGGGGGTCTTTTCGTTCTTCTTTACCTCGGCCTTTTCGCTGATCAGCTCTACCCGGGAGGCAAAGAGCGTCGCGCCCGGCTGAAAGATGATAAACGCGAAATAGACGGTGGCGAGAAAGCCCAGCACCGTGTACGGGGTGTACTCCTTGCCCATGAGGTTAAAGACCAGCAGCGCGCCCAGGACGATAAGTACGGCAATGACAATGAAACTGATAATGACCTGTACAGCGAATAATTTCTTGATTCCCATTTTCTCGTGACCGCTCATTTACGCCTCCTTTTTTGTAGGCAACAGACTTCAAGACACCTATTCATCTATGGCGGAAACCGCCCGGTCTCCCCAAATTCGTGCGGCATCTTCTTCATGAATTAACGTCCGATGCTTCGAGGTTTTGTCGCGTATCCTATGCCTTTTTCAGATCATTTTCAAGGGATAAAAGGAGGGCCGCGCGATTCGCGTACAGGATCGGACCGACAAGCGGCGATTGAGTCGCGCCCCGGGACGTATGGGACGGACCTGTCCTCCCTTCATCTTGGATGGTACCGGTATGCCGGCAGGCCCCGGGGAGGAGGGCAAGAACGCGAATTGTACCGCAGACAAAATTCTCACGGGAGGCGTATTCTTCTTGCCCGCGTGACGATTATGACTATTTCGCAAATCTCCTCTGGGACGTCGGCACCAGAAGGATCTTGCCGACGACCTGCATGATGCCGTCGGAGCTTTCCTTGCACGTCTCCTTGACCATCTTGAGCACGGCGCCCGCCGTCGTCTCCTGCCAGAACCAGTCAACGAGCTGCAGCGTTGGGAGCGATTCGTTGCCAGGCTGGGCCGTGAGGGCCTCGAAGTAGTAGGCCTTGAGGTCGTCCACGGCAAGCTTCAGGACATCCGGTAGCGAAAGGTCAGTCTCTCGGGTTTTTTGGGGGACGTACCGACGGCGAAGGGGAAGATAAAATCCACCAGCGCCTCGAGGTCGAGCCCGCTGTTGCCGACGGTGGTTCGCCCGCGCTTCTTTACCGCCAGATCGTACCACGATCTCATCGCGGCAAACTCCTCGGAAAACGCCGCCCTGAGCCTTTCGGACTCGGAGAGCTCGCCCGGTCGAAGCGATATCGATATCGGACAAAAGAGGGAGGCGTCATGGGGCGTGGCGGCCGGCACGTCCTCTCCGAAATCCTCGATGATCGGCCCCTGGGGCGCCTCCAGGAGCCGCAGGGCCGAAAGGAGCACCCGTCTCTGAAAACCGACCTCGTTCGGGACGCCGAGGGGACGCCCGAGCTCGAACGGCACCCAGAGCGCCCGTGGTGGCCTTATTTGTTCGGTGTGCTCCCGGATCAGGCTGATCTGCGTCGTCGGGACCCCCTCCTCTTCAAAGTAGTGTGCCAGACCGCCCACGGCGATCGTGCAGAGCGGTCAAACGGGGATTAAGAGGAGCGCGTTGACGTTATCTTTTTTCAGGATGCCGGCAAGCGTCCGCGCCGCGCCTTCCATCTGAAGGGGGCTGTTCGCACCCATAAACGAGTAGTGGTAGGCCGCGACGCTCCCGATGATCCGGTCTTTTGCGAGCTCCTTCAGGCGGTCAATCGGGAAGACAACGTTCCAGTCCTGTTGGAATCCGGTGCGGTCGAAATTCGTGGAGATGTGGGTCATGGTGAGTTGGTCGGCGGCCACGTCGCCGGGAATAATGCGGTACTGGTCGCCGGGCATGATGGTGAAGGGACGGTCGCCCCTCACTACGAGCCCCGCTGTCGAGATGATCGAAACTCGACGCTCGGAAAGCGGCGGCCCCGCCGCCCAGGGGGTGGTCGTGTACTGCGGACATTGGAGGTTCTTGAGAAAAGACCGCTCCGGCTCGTGTAGCTGGTCGAGGCGTGCCATGGATCATCCCCGTTTTTCGTGTTTCTGTCAAACAGACGGCGCATCGGACGATGCGCGAACGTTACCTTACATACGAGCACATAACGGGCCGATTGTCAAGAGTTATGAGCGGGGGGAGCCTAAAGGGGATGTTTAAGGGATCGGACACATAATAGCCGAGAGCGTGACATCACTGACTATATGCACATATAGATAGGCGAAAGGGCAGACAACAAGTACCCGTAGATTGCTAAAGATTTACGCAAAGAAAGGGAGGAACATACAATGAACGCAAAAATATTAGTGATGGCTCCGATGCTTCTTCTGTCGGCCGCGGTCGTCGGACCGACTCTTGCTCTTGCCCTCGATAAGCCGGGAACGGTTGTCGACCCCGCGGACTTTGTCAGCGATACACTGATCATTAGATAAACGCTGACACGTCCTCATCGGCCCTCTCTTTTTGAGAGGGCCTTTTTTTATTCTTGGAAGCAGTGTGAATGCGGGTTCTCTTGCCCCGGATGATGATAAGGGGTGTGGAGGCGACATGTCTGCCGACCCCATGGCTCGATATCGGGCGGGAGGCGATGGGTACGGCGTCGCGGCGGCCGCAAATATTTTGAAAAGGATGAATCTCCGGCCGGGCTCGGGAATCTAAATACTACTGAAGCCGTAGGGTTTTAGAATTGAGAGAGGGGAGGGATGGACGATGAATGCAACACTACTTGCGCTGGCTTTTCTCTTTGTGCTGTCGATTGTCGTAATTAAGCCGGTCTTCGCCTATGTGACCGAAAGGCCGACGGTAGTCGTCGAAACGATAGATTTCGGCGGCGATACACACACAATCCTGGGGAGATAACCATTGACACGGACCTGAGGGCCCTTCTCGTAAGAGAGGGCCTTTTTTTATCGTGCGGGATGTGTCGGGGAACGCGGGTCATTTTGCCTGCTGCTGCGTCATGTCTCGAAGAGGTGGCATACACACCGCCGGTTCCTTACCGGACCTCCGCAGACAGAGATCGGTTCGCGCGGCCGCGATATATCTCAGCTTTACCGGCAAACGGTCGCGACGAATCGGCTTCTTTTTCAACCCTCCCTGTTTCCCAACGCAGACTGCCTTTTTTTCGTCTCGATGAACCGTCCGGGATGCTGCTCCATCTAAAGTATTAAATTGGTAGTAATTAACCAACAAGAGGAGGGATGTAAAATGAACACGAAACATTTAGTGGCAGTTTGGATGTTTTTGCTGGCTGTCGTGACAATAACCCCAGCCGTAGCGTATATGAGCGAAGAGCCCGGGACGATCGTGAACCCGAAGGATTTTGTCGTTGATACCGTTAAGCTGGCACTATTAGGCAATGAGCCGGGGACTATGATTGACCGCAGCGAGTTTGTCGGCGATACACTTAGGGTTTCTCTTTTAAGCAATGAGCCGGGAACGGTCGTAAATCCGAAGGATTTCGTCGCAGACACGATTAAGCTGGCGCTCTTAGCCAATGAGCCGGGGACTCTGATTGACCGGTCCGAGTTTGTCGGTGATACACTTAGAGTTTCCCTTTTGAGCAATGAGCCCGGAACGGTCATCGACCGCAGCGAGTTTGTCGGTGACAGCATTGACATATAGGCTGGGCAAGGTGGGATAGAGGAGCAATTGGGGGTGGAGTTACAGGTTTTTTCCTTGACCAGTTAAAGAGGTTCATATGTTGACGTTCTGATGAGAGCCCTCTTGATGAAAGAGGGCTCTTTCTTATCTATATTCGGGGATAGCGAAAACGCATAGATAATTGCCTTATCTTATGCGGGTCCTGAGGCGAAGTAATACGGATTCAAGGATCTGCCTTCCTCGGTGACCCCTAACTTCCTCGTATAGTTGAGTATTCTTCATTACTCTCATCCCTCAATTATCTCGCCGTTGCCAGAGGGGCCGAGAATAATTTCTACCTGCATGGTCAGGGAAGTTGGATGGACGTGAAAAACGCTGGTGGGGTCCTATTTACCGAAATCGAGCTTTTGATGACGCTCTTCCTCTTCAAATCTTCGCGATCACGATGGTGATGGGTCACCGGAAAAATACGCGTGGCCTCGTTATTTAGTCCGTTTGGGGTAGTGTTTTTCCCGGCATTCCGGGCAGATGGCGTGGGAAAAATCGGCCCCGGTATGCTCTTTCAGATAGCTCTCCAGGTGATCCCAGTAGCCCTGATCGTCTCTGATTTTCTTGCAGAAGGCGCAGATCGGGATCAGGCCCGACAACGTCTTGATTTCTCCTGCGGCTCTTTGCAGCTCGGCTATCAGCCGCTCCTTCTCTTCTTCTATCCGCTTGCGCTCGGTGATATCCACGACGATCGAGCGAATCTCCACTTCTCCGCCTATGGGATCCGGAATCCGGTTGATCGACAGGCTGACCCAGACCGTCGAACCGTCCGGGCGCCGCATCTGCAGATGGCGGTCGACAACCGGCCTCCCGGCGTTGAAGTCCCCCATAACCCCCTGGGCAGCCGATTTTGAGTCGGGCGTATCCAGACAGAGGTCAAAGAGCGACCGGCCCAGCAGCTCGGCGCGCTCGATGCCGACCAATTCAACGGCGCGTCGGTTGCATATCTGGATGATGCCGTCCGTATCGGTGGAAAAATAGGCGGTCGGGGCGTTCTCGTACAGGTCGCGGAATTTCTCCTCGGACTTCACGAGGACCGCCCGGTCCGATTTGAGCTGGGTAACGTCGGTGATGGTCAGGACGCGTCCCCGGTGCTGTTGACCCCAGCCGGCAAGGGGGAACGCGCCCATCTTAAAGATCCGTTCACCCAAGGTGATTTCCGCAAGATCTCCAACCACGATGCCCGGCACACTGGTGAGCTCCGACCAGGCTATGGCGGCCTCTTCCACGCTCATGCCAAGGGCCTCAAACGCGGGTGAGCCGAAGATCCGGACCGCCGCCGGGTTCATGTCTACGATTCGAGTGTGATCGTCCAACACGACGAACCCTTCGCCCATCTGCTCGACGACAAGGTCCCGCGCAAAGAGCCTGAGGTCGAAAATTCGGTACCTGAATATCGTAAGGGAAAAGACAAGAGCCGTCCCGACAAAGCCGAAATGGGTCAGATCCAGGCCGGGCAGGGGAGAGAGGCCGGAGACATACAGGAGGTTTCCGATCAGCGGCAGCACCGCCCCGCCGACCATGAGGCCGATGCCGAAACGGTACCGCTTTGTGTAGTGCCTGAAGGCGTTCAGGAGGAGTATCGTCCCGGCCACGAACATCGCGTAAGTGTAGGCTATGGCCACCCAGAACCAGGGCCCATGTTTATATATCGGAAGGCTCAGGCCCGAGACGGTATTCGGGGTTATGCTTGTCCATATCAGGCCGTGCAAGTCGTTAGTGAAGGCCATGACGATGGTGATCGCGGGAAGGATGCCCAGCAGGGCCAGTCGTTTCCTGGTCAGCCATCCTTTATTTCCGGTGTAATGGAGAGCGAAAACGAGCCAGAAAAAGCCGACGGTGGCGATTCCGAGATATTCGCATTTTGCCCAGAAGATCTTGCCGGCCATTTCGAGGGCGGCGCCCTCAAGCGCCCTGGTCAGGCTCCATTCCCCCACCGCCAGCATCAGAAGCGTGAAAGGAGTCCCGCCCGGATTTCCGCGCCTTGACAAGGCGAAAAGCGCAAAGACCAGCGCGATACACGCGTTGGCGACGAACAGCAGGGCCAGCGGTGTAATATGGTAGGTCATCTCTCTCTTCCTCTCTCCTCCGTTCTTGTCGGACACTCCGTCGGCACCCGGTCGCCGGGCCGGTCATGCGTATGGTCCGCGTCACATCGTGCGGCTGAACTCGACCGTCATACTACCAGCATTCATGCAAAAAGAAAATCAAATAGTGCAAATCATCTCATTACAAACGGTATGGACAACGGTCGTGGACATCACGGTCGCGGTTCAACACGCGCATGGACCAGAGAGGCGGAAGGAAGAGAGGGCGAGGGGAGATGGGCGAGCCCGGAGACGCGGTGGGCGCCGACATTGAGCGGAGAATCGATTCTTAGATGGTAAAATATCGGCTCCCGCCACCGGCATTTTTGGCCGGCAGCGGGAGCCTGTGGCCGATTCCTCCGTGGTATCTATGTCTATTCCTTGATGAACGTGCCTTCGTCCAGTTCCCGGAACGCACGCTCCAGTTCCTGTCGGGTGTTCATGACGATCGGCCCGCCCCAGGCAATCGGCTCCCCGAGCGGCAGGCCCGAGGCCAGCATAAACCTGAGATTTTCCCGGGCCTTTACGGCAAGGCGCGGGGCATTCTTCAAGACGATCAATTGACGCTTCTCGACGACGCTGCCTTCAAAGTCGCCGCTGCCCTCAAGCAGATAACAGCACGTCGTATACCCTTTCTTTACGGGATAGTCTATCGTCTTTCCCTTCGAAAGGGAAACGTCGAGATATTCGACGTCGACCACAAGGTCTGTTACGGGGCCTTTCTTTTCGCCATAGGTGCCGGCGATGACTTTAGTCTCTTCACCGTCTCTTTTCAGGACCGGGACATCGCCGGCGGCAATGCCCCGGTATCGCGGGGCCATCATCTTGTCCGCTGCGGGCAGGTTCACCCATAGTTGCGTCCCCCGCATCGTGCCCCGGTACGCCTTGGGCATCTCCTGATGAATGATGCCGCCCCCGGCGGTCATCCATTGGATGTCACCGGACCGTATGACGCCGCTGTTTCCGATGCTGTCGCCGTGCTCAACTTCTCCCTCGATCATGTAGGTGACCGTCTCTATTCCTCGGTGCGGGTGCCAGGGAAATCCTTTAACGTAATCCTCCGGCCTCTCCGAGCCGAAATTGTCCAGAAGCAGGAACGGGTCGGTGAGCTTGGTTGTGTCGTTGGCGAAGACCCTGAAAAGCTTGACGCCCGCCCCGTCGACGGTGAAATGCCCTGTTAGAATTGTTTTTTCCATACGCGCATATTCGGATCGGGACGGGCCTTCATCGACGGACTTCATGGTGCTGTAGCACCCCCCGTAGGATCGGTCATCGCCGGGTTTCGTGCGGCGCCAGACGGTGACGCGGCTTTTCTTCTCGCTCTCTTCCATCCCCATACCTCCAAAGGTATTGATGCATTTGACTGGTCGGCATGTCGGTTGCTGCCGGAGCCCGGAATGTCTCGGTAACGAGGGGAGAGAGGTCATGTGTTCTTCCGGGGCTCAGGCTAACCCAACCGGGGTCCCTTGCCGATCTCCATCGTGCCTCGGTAGTATCTCTGTTTGATCTCGGCCGCTCTTTCGATGAACTTTGCGATCCCCTGCCGCTTGATCGCGCAGAGGTTGAAGACTTTGAGGTTATGCGGCAGCACGTTTGCCCGGTCGGCCGCCGGGTTCAGCTTTGCGCAGGGAAAATCTCCGCACTCGAAGCAGAAATCATGCCCGCGCGACTCGATGCAGGCATAGGTCTCACACGTGCCGTCGACGAACTGGCATTTGCCGTGGGCCTGTCTGCATCCGGGGCAGGGGACGCCATCCCACTTCACGCCGGCCAGCGAGCTCTTAAGCGTCGGATCATCCTTGACGCGGTAGACGGCGCAGTCGCCGCAGTAGATCCCGCACGGCGCCACGAGCGTAATGTCTTCACCTTTCTTCATGTTGTCTTCCTTTCGGTGTTGGTGCAATGGCCTCAGACTCGAGGACTCTCTAAAATCGATCTTTCGGTACCTCTAAAAGTATACACCAAAATCCCGGAAATGGGAACTCCCGTCCCCCTGTGCGAGAGAAAAGCAAAAGGCCCGGTCGCCCGGGCCTTTTGCTATTGAATCTCGCTCATCGCGTCAGTCAATTACCACGAAATGCTTGATGTCGGTGATCTTGCCGGAGCGCTTCTCCTCGAAAACCGCCTTCACCCGCGCGCCGATCTTCACCTTCTTTTCGTCCTTGATCTCCACGTAGTGCTGAAAATCGGTGTCCGCGCCGTCCAGCCGGATGAACGCGTAGCCGTAGGGCACGGGCTTCTCCTTCCCGGTTTCCGGGTCCAGAAACGCAAAGCGCAGAATCGTGTAGGTGTGCAGGTAGCCCTCGTCCTTGACGGGGACAAATTCCGTCATCTCGGCGAAGCATTTTCCGCAGACCTTGCGCGGGGGCACGTAGACCTTCTTGCATTTGGGACATTTGATTCCGACGAACCGCTTGTTGTCCCTGATCTCGATCAGGAACCGGGACCCTTCGGCGCCTATCGTGTAGTCAAAGGGTTGCTCGGCATCGCCTGAATTTATCGTCAAGAGGTCAACTCCCTGAGTTGTCATGACGACCTCCTTTCTATTTGGGTTTTGCGCTCTTTAAAACCGTAACGTCGCTCCACATACACCCTCCGAATCCGCTTGCCAGCGCCGTCTTCACGTCGGGGACCTGTTTCTTCCCGCCTTTTCCCATGATCTGAATCGCACACTCGGCGATCCTGAGGAGAGCGGTGGCCCCGATGCAGTTTGTGGAGATAACGCCGCCCGACGGGTTGATGGGGAGTTCCCCGCCCATGTCGGTCACGCCGTCCCACAGGAGCTTCGGGCCCTGGCCCGGCCCGGCGAGGCCCAGCGCCTCGATCCACGACAGCCCCGCGCAGGAGTAGGGAAGGTAGAGCTCCATCACGTCGATCTCCTTGAGCGGCTCCTTGATGCCGAGCTTGCCGTAGACCTCTTTTGCCGCCATCTCCAGCGACGGGAGACTGCTTCCCCATTCGTAGTCGCCCAGATAGTTATACGGATGCTTGACCGAGACGCCGTGGATCCATGCCGGCCTGTCGCAGATCTTGTCGGCCCACTCTTCAGAGGCATAGACGACCGCACATGCCCCGTCGGTCCGCGGGCAGACGTCCAAGAGCTTGATGGGGTCCGACAACATCGGGGAGTTCATCACATCGTCGATGGTGACCTCCTTCCTCAGCTGGGCGTACGGGTTGTTGGAGCCGTGCTTGCGGTCCCGCACCGCCACGCGCGCGGCGTCCTTCTCGGTGGCGCCGTATTTTGTCATGTAGGACATTGCCTCGGCCGCAAGTCCCGAGATCGCGCCGGCAAATACGAGGCGATCCCAGATCGGGTCAAAGGCCGTCGTAATGGCCGCAGTTGTGTCCGACTCCGAGTTTTTTTCCCAGCCGATTGCCAGCACCTTGTCGAACATGCCGGAGGCGACCAGGTGATAACCGCAGTGGCCGACGGTGGAGCCGGTGGTGCCG
Source organism: uncultured delta proteobacterium (assembly GCA_963792965.1). Lineage (GTDB taxonomy): Bacteria > Desulfobacterota > Zymogenia > Zymogenales > Zymogenaceae > CAWBYW01. Next base: position 196,559 of record CAWBYW010000013.1, read on the forward strand.
CCGGTGGTAACCTTGAAGACCGGCTTCATGAAACCGCCGGTTCCGTCGATGCTCCACATATCGACGTAGTTTATTCCCTCGAAGTGGTCCATATTACCGATGACCACGGCGTCAATATCGTCTATCGTCAGGTCACCGTCCTCAAGACACCTCACCACCGCCTCGCGGATCAGCTCGATCCCGTTGACATCCAGGCGGCTGGAGCGGTGGTGGGTCTGGCCGGTGGCGACGATCGCAGTTCTTACCTTTGCCATTGCTACCTCCCTACGATCCATACACAATGTGACTGGCCGCAGGCGCCGTTAACGCCGTGCGCCAGGGCCGTCTTGACCCCCTTGACCTGATGCTCGCCGGCGTTTCCCCTGACCTGGAGGCACGCCTCCGCAAGCCGGATGAGTCCGCCGACGATGACCGGGTGGCCCGACAACAAGCCGCCGGAGGGGTTGACGGGAAGCTTCCCTGCCATCTCGGTGACACCCTTATCCATGAGCTTTCCCCCGTCTCCCGGCGCGCAGAAACCGAGCCCCTCGTACCACATTAGCTCCATGTACGAGAAGGCGTCGTAGACCTCGGCCACGTCGATCTCTCCGAGGGGATCGGTGATGCCGGCCATCTCGTAGGCGGCCGACGCCGCCATGTCCAGCGCGTTTGCGTCGGCAAGGTCGCGGTCGCCGAGGAAGTAGGCGTCGGCGCAATAGCCCACGCCCCTGACCTTCACGGCGTTCTTGTGTTTCTTCGCGGATTCTTCTCCGGAGATGATGATGGCCGCCGCAGCGTCCGAAATCGGGGAGCAGTCGTAGAGCTTCAAAGGATCGGCAATGACGCGCGATTCCATGACCTCCTCGAGCGTGACGGCTTTCTTTATCTGGGCGTATGGGTTTTTGAGGGCGTTGGCGTGGTTCTTGACGGAGACCCTGGCGCACTGCTCCTCGGTGATGCCGTACTTGGTCATGTAGCGGCGCATCTGGAGAGCCGAAGTGTTGAGGGAGTCAAGCCCGATCGGCCTCATGTAGATCGGATCGAAGATGCCGTTGGTGATATGAATATTATCCGAGATGGAGCCCTTCACGTGGGCGACGACGAGGGTGTTCTTGTAGGAGCCCGAGAGGACCCGGCACATCCCGTAGAAGGCCGAGAAGGTCCCGTCGCCCTCCGCGGTGGTAATGTTCTTGCCGAGCCCCGCGCCCACCGCGTCATTGACCGCCATGGACGAGATGGTCCTGCCGTCCCAGAAGTCGTTGGACGTGGTTACGATATTGTCGATATCCTCGATCGCCATCCCGGCGTCTTTCAGGGCCTTGTTGGTGGCCTCGTAGGCCATATCGGCGAAGGTGTCGGCGGGCTTTTGCCGCTCTATGGTCGTCTGGCCCACCCCGATGATGGTGATGTCTTCAATAGAGTTCATCGTCTCCCCCCGCTATATCGGTTTAAAGTGCTTGATGTCAAGGATGTGTCCCTTGCGGTTTTCCTCGAAGACCGCTTTTACCCTCATGCCGACTTTCACCTTGTCATGTGAGACGTCCCCGATCAGGTGAACGAGCCCCGTGTCGGCGCCGTCCAGCATGATGATTCCGATGATCTGAGGGGCCTTCCTGGGGATGAGGGGGGTTTCATACCGGACGACGGTAAAGGTCACCAGCGTCCCCTCATCCTTTACCTCCACCCACTCGTGGATATCAGTCCCGCAATAGGTGCAGGTCTTCTTGGGGGGAACGAAAGCCACCTCACACGACGGGCACTTGGTCGCCCAGATTTTCTTGTTGTCCTTGAGCTCCATGAGGAAGCGGCTCCCCACCTCCCCGACAGACCAGGTGTACGGCACCTTTATCCTGCTCTTATAGGAGAGCAGCTCCTGGTCCTGTTGCTTTTGGGCCATATGTTACCTCCTAACCCATATAGTATAAATATGTTCTCTCAAACGATTTTCGGAGTAGTGGTCGGATGGCGATTTGCGATATGGGCGGTTATGCGGCCGGTGCTCCCGTCCGAAGTGATCGAAGGGATTGGCTCGGCAGTGGGCAGGACGCCCTTTGTGGGGGATATCCACGATGTGCCCCTTAAAAAGACTATTTCCGTGAGAGGTCAAACCTATCAGAGTGGGGCCGTGATGTCAAGGTAATTGATTGACCAATCAATCTTTTATCTCCCGTACGGTGAGGATTTACTTTACGATACGCAATGGTAAAGGAGCCACGGAGAGGGTCCGGTAACACGCGGCGTGGTCCACTATCGAAACAGACCGGAGACGAGGACGCCCGACGAGGGCTCCATCGCTCGGCCGACCATTTCTTCCTCCGTCGTCTTTGTGTCTTTCTGCCGTTAGGGCGAGTTGCCTGTGGTGCGTCGGCACGAAAGATGATCCAACGTGGACCGTTTTGCTTCGGGAAGAGGCATTATTTTAGTATATATCTTTATATAATTGGTATAAATTAAGAGAAATTATATATAATTTATGCTATTTTAAACAAAGTTCTTGACATTTTTCGGGAAATATTGTATATGAGAAAAACCAGGAGTTTGTACAGGAACGGCGCCCGCGCCGAAAGAGAAGTTTTTGCGCTTTTTACAGGTCGGAGCGCGGCGGTAGCCAGTTTTCTCTCATGCGTATGAGGGGGTGATAGCGTGGAGAGACCGGAGATAATAACAATCCTCAAGGAATCCCTCCACTGTCGTGACGAGCGCGAGCAGTACGTGGCGTTTGAGTTTCTATCCGCTGTCCTCGTGCGGAGAAATGAGCCGCTCGCCAACAGGTCTCGGGCGGGATGGCACCTCGGCCGGTACCAGGCCCGGCGGGCCCTCCTGTGGGGGTGGTCGGCAGTACGACGGGTACGGCCGTTTATCGTGGATCGATATCATGCGGCTCGTCCGGGCATGGAACTCGCCGCCGGCTCGTTGTCGGCGATCTCTCGAAAGGCAAGGGGAGTGGCCCACGGCCTCGGGATCTCTGCCGCACTCACGCTCTCGCGGGGAAAGCAGCGGTCGTACGACCTCTGCCTTTGGACAATCGCCGTCCTCGTCAGGACGTGCGAGGTCGCGGCCGGCGCATACCGAAGAGGGGCCGGGGTCGTCGCTGACATCCGGGTATCAGTGCTTCGCGGTTTGGGGAGGTCACGGCGATCCTTCTATCATCTCTACCGTCGACTCGCCGACGGGGTTAAGGGCGGTGCCGGGGCCGTCGCGGGCGAATACCGAAGTGCGGTAGGATCGCTGTATAGGATTTTGGCCTGGGTGGCATATGAGGTGGTAAGCTTCCGGGTCTACCTGTACGGCCTCTGCTGCGGGCTGATCGACGGGATCGCGGGCATGCGTGCGGCGGTCGCGGGCACCTTCCGACGAGCGATGGCGGCCGTGCGGGATGTCTGGGGGTGGGTGACGGACGCCCTTAGGTCGGCGCAGAGGTCCCTGTACCGACTCTGCAGCCGGATAGCCCGTGCGATCGTGAGTGCGGGCAATGCCGTTGTGAACGGATACCGCACGGCCAGAAGGATCGCCTACATGGAGCTCCTGCCGGAAACGAGCATCAGGTATATCGTGCCGGCCGTTGTCGTCGTCGTCATCCTGATGTTCGGAGTGAATTGGTATCTTATCGTCAGCGATGTCAACAGGAAGGGCATCTTCGTGGACATGACCACCTACCGGTGGGGCGATGAGGCTCTGGCCTCGATCATGGTCGGCGAGGCCTACGATATCTATCATCAGGAAAAGATAACCGAAAAAAAGATACAAGAGCTCCTCGCGTCGGGGAAATATTACGAGCGGGTTATCCATGTGACCGGGTACTACTCGCCGCTTCCCAATCAGACAAAATATGCAACGGGCAGCTACTGGGGAGATATCGTGCTTAACGGCCGGGGGATCGTGGGGGTGATACGACGCCGGTCTATATCGGCATGGCCGCCGGCCCGCCGCACATGGAATTCGGGACCAACCTCATCATCAAGGATCTGGGCAAGTTCGATCTGCCGAAGGTATACACGGTCCACGATCGGGGGGGGGCCATTGTCGGCAACAGGCTCGATATCTGGGTCGGCAGGGGGGAGGACGCCATGAAGAAGGCATACGAGATCACCGGGAACTATCGGGTGATCATCGTCGAGAGATAGCGGGTCACTTTTTCCGACGGACCGGCACGGTCACTTGTCCCTGCCCTCCGATGGGACAGCCTCGGAAGACGGCGCACGTGACGATCTCCAAACCGTGCGGCAGGGAAACGTTCGGGGAAGATCAGATACAGTCGAATTAGTCAAGAGCCGGGCCCCGCGCCCGGTTTTTTTATACAATTCTTTAGAAATCCGTTGAATTTTGTGATATTTTTCTATACTATGTTTTGGTTATTTTTTGGTGAGGGGCGTGGCTAAGGACGATGACATCAAGGATCTGCGCGGGCGGATAGACGCCCTCGACGAGAAAATCATCGACCTCCTCAAAGAGAGGATCGCCGTCTCGCAACAGATCGGCGCCGAAAAACAGCGCCTCGGGATGAGCGTCGTCGATCCTACACGGGAAGAGGAGGTCTATTCCCGTCTGCTTGCCCTCTGGGGCCACGAGATCCCCGCCCACTACCTGCGGACGATCTACCGGGAGATCATCGGTGTCTCCCGCGCGATCCAGTCTCCGCCGCGGGTCGCTTACCTCGGCCCTCCGGCGAGCTTCTGTTATGAGGCGGCGCTCGTCAAGTTCTCTCGCCACGGCTCCTTCCTCGCGTCCCAGGGGATCGACGATGTTTTCGAGGCGGTGCTGAAAAGCGAGGCGGACTTCGGCGTAGTGCCGGTAGAGAATTCCACTGAGGGAATCGTCAGCGTCACCCTGGATCAGTTCATCGAGGTGCCGCTCAAGATCGCGGGAGAGGTCTTTCTCAGGATTACGTTTGACCTGATGAACAAGAGCGGGAGAATCGAAGACATCCAGAAGGTCCTCTCCCATCCCCAGGGTCTGGCGCAGACGCGCAGGTGGCTCTCCCACAACCTCCCCAAAGCGGAGAGGGTCGCGGTAAGCAGCAACTCCGAGGCGGCGCTGTTGGCATCGAAGGACCCGACGGTCGCCGCGGTGGCGGGGGAGGAGGCGGGGAAGTTTTACGACCTGTGCGCGGTTCGGCACGACATTGGGGACAAGGTAGACAACTACACCCGATTTCTCGTCATCGCTGACCGGCATCCCGGACCCACGGGGAACGACAAGACCTCGCTCCTTTTTTCCGTCAAAGATCACCCGGGTATCCTGCATAAGGTGCTCGGCCCGTTTGCCGCAAAGGGGATTTCGCTGTCCAAGATCGAATCCAGGCCGTCTCGCAGGGACCTCTGGGATTACGTCTTCTTCCTGGACCTGTTGGGTCACATCGAGGACCCTAAGGTGAAGGCCGCGGTTTCGAAGATAGAAAAATATACCACTTCCATACGGCTGCTGGGTTCATACCCACGTGGCGAGATGAGGAGCAGATAATGATAGAAAAACTCGTCCCCGATTACATCAAAACGCTGAAGCCCTACCCACCGGGAAAACCGATCGAGGAGCTCGAGCGCGAGCTGGGCATCACCGGCTCCATCAAGCTCGCGTCTAACGAGAACCCCCTCGGGCCTTCGCCCAGGGCGCTTAAGGCTATCGCGGAAAAGGCCGCCGACCTCCACCGCTACCCCGATGGCAGCTGTTACTACCTCAAGGAACGCCTATCGCAGTATCACGACCTTCCGATGGACCACTTTATCGTCGGGAACGGGTCCAACGAGATTATCGAATTCATCATCCGAACCCTCGTGCGGACGGGGGACGAGGTCGTCATGGGAGATCCGTCTTTCATTGTCTACCGTCTCATCAACCAGGCCGTGGGAGGAAAAAACGTCATCGTTCCCCTGAAGGACTGGTGCTTTGACCTGCCGGCGATGAAGCGGGCGATCACGCCGAGGACACGGGTCGTCTTCATCGACAGCCCCAATAATCCCGTGGGGACGATCGTGAAGGAAAAGGACTTCGCCCGCTTCATGGAGGGGCTCCCGGATCACGTGGTGGTGGTGCTGGACGAAGCGTATAACGAGTTTGTCACGGATAAAGAGGGCGTCGAGTTTTTCAAGTATCTGAAAGGAAACGTCCCTATTCTGTCCGCACGCACATTCTCGAAGGTATACGGCCTATCGGGCCTGAGGGTCGGCTACGGGATCGCGCTGCCGGAGATCGTCTCGATGCTTGAGCGGGTGAGGCAGCCGTTCAATATCAACTCGCTGGCGCAGGCGGCGGCGACCGCGGCGCTGGACGATACCGAATTCGTAGAAGAAACCCTTTCCGTAACGCGCGAGGGTCTGTCCTACCTCTACGGCGAGCTGGAGCAGATGGGCCTCTCCTACGTCCCGTCGCAGACAAATTTCATCCTCGTGGATGTCGGCAAACCCGCGGGCGAGATCTATGACGCGCTTCTCCGCGAGGGGGTGATCGTCCGCTCCATGGCGTCCTACGGACTGGCGACCCACCAGCGCGTTACCGTCGGGACTCAAAAAGAAAACGAGCGTTTCATCAGGGCCCTGAAAAAGGTCCTCAAGAAAGGATAGCACCATGATATTCGTTCTCAAACCCGGCCATACTGAAGAAGAGCTTCAACACCTCATTGACCGGATCACGGAAGCCGGGCTCAAGCCGCACATCTCTCGCGGCGAGGAGCGAACGGTCGTCGGGGCGATCGGGGATGAGCGTATGCTCCAGTTTCTCCCCGTCGATACGCTCCCCGGAGTGGAAAAGGCGGTCCCGATTCTCAAACCGTACAAGGTGGTAAGCCGGGATTTCAAGAGACAGGATTCGATAGTAAAGATCGGCGGCGTGCCGTTCGGCGGAAAAAGGGTACAGGTAATCGCGGGCCCCTGTGCGGTGGAGGGGCTCGATATCCTCCGGGAAATTGCATTGGAGGTCAAGACGATGGGCGCCGCCGCCCTGCGCGGCGGGGCCTTCAAGCCGCGCACCTCACCCTATTCCTTCCAGGGGCTGGGCGAGGAAGGGCTCAAATATCTCGCTCAGGTGCGCGAAGAGACGGGACTTCCGGTCGTGACGGAGCTGATGGACGTACGTCAGTCCGACCTCGTGGGGAAATATGCCGACGCCGTCCAGATCGGGGCGCGTAATATGCAGAACTTTGACCTCCTCAAGGAAGTGGGGAGGATGAAGAAGCCCGTGATCCTTAAACGGGGTATGAGCGCCACGATTCTTGAGCTGTTAATGTCGGCCGAATACATCGCCTCTGAGGGAAACACCAACATCGTGTTGTGCGAGCGCGGGATCAGGACGTTTGAGACCGAGACGCGCAACACCCTTGATATAAACGCCGTGCCGGTGCTCAAGGAGCTAACCCACCTGCCGGTCATTGTGGACCCGAGCCACGCCACGGGCCGCTGGGACCTCGTAACGCCGACGGCGCTGGCGGGGGTCGCGGCCGGGGCCGACGGGATCCTCGTCGAAGTCCATACCAACCCGGAAAAGGCGATGAGCGACGGGAACCAGTCGCTCAAGCCCAAGAAATTTGCCGACATGATGGAGCGGGTCAGAAAGGTGGCGGAAGCGGTGGGACGCAGTGCGTAAGAGAGTCGGGTAGACTCGCGTGACGAGTGATCGAGGCGCACACGAGCGGTAAGTGGCGCGGGTAAGTCCACGATTTACCCGTGATTTCATATGCAGCGGGAAATGAACAACGAGCGACTCATACAACGCGCCGGAGGTCTTTGTGGGGAGGTCGTGATGCCGGGGGATAAATCGGTCTCCCACCGCGCGATCATCTTCGCGGCCATGGCCGATGGAACGTGTCGGATCACGAATTTCCTCAATGCTGCCGACACACGCGCCACCGCCGACATCATGCAGGCCCTCGGCACATCTATCGTGGAAAAAGAAGGGGCCCTGATCGTGACGGGCAGCGGGGTGCGCGGCTTTACCGAGCCCGAGGTCGTCCTTGACTGCGGCAACTCCGGCACCACGATGCGGCTCATGGCCGGCTTCCTTTGTGGGCGTCCCTTTTTTTCGGTGCTCACCGGTGACGCGTCCCTCACGAGGCGCCCCATGCGCCGCGTCATCACCCCTCTCGGGCAGATGGGGGCGCGGATTTTCGGCAGGAGCGACGGGTCATATCCGCCGCTTGCCGTCGTCGGAAGAGACCTCAAAGGCATCACCTACGAATCGCCGGTCAGCTCCGCCCAGGTGAAGTCGGCCATCCTGTTGGCCGGGATGACGGCCGAGGGCGAGACGCGGGTCTCTGAGCCCGAGGCCTCACGAGACCATACCGAGCGGATGATGGGATACCTCGGCATCGGGCTCGTCCGAGAGGGGAGATACCTGACGATCAGTCCCGTCGGGGGTTATCGGGCCCGGGATATCGAGGTGGTCGGCGACATCTCATCGGCCGCCTTCTTCATCATAGCTGCCCTCATCACGCCGGGTTCCGAGCTCCTTGTCAGAAACGTCGGGACTAACCCGGGCAGGATCGGGATCGTCGAGGCGCTTATCTCGATGGGCGCTGACATCTCGGTCGAAAACGAGCGGACGATATCGGGCGAGCCGACGGCCGACCTTGTGGCGCGGTCATCCGATCTTAAAGGGATCGAGATCGGCGGCTCGCTCATTCCCCGGATGATCGACGAGATCCCTGTGTTCTGTATCGCCGCCACATATGCCCGCGGGACGACGATCGTCCGAGACGCCGCGGAGCTGAGGGTCAAAGAATCCGACCGCATCAAGGCCACGTGCGAAAACATCCAGACGCTCGGGGGAAGGGCCGAGGAGCAGGATGACGGGATGGTGATCGAAGGGGTGGAAAGGCTCGAGGGCGGCCGCGTCGCCTCATTCGGCGACCACCGAATCGCCATGTCGGCGGCGGTGGCGGGGCTTGCGTCCGAAAAGGGAGTAACGGTAAGCGACCTCGGGTGCGTCTCAACGTCGTTTCCGAAATTCTTCGATCTGCTCGATTCGGTCGTCATAAGATAAAAGTGGTCAACAGGAAGAGATATCCGCAGGGCGCGGACTTTTGCGCCTTTGCGGTTTAGTGCTCTTGGCGCGCGACGCTTTCGAACAAAAGCGATATTTTGGTCCATGAAAAAGAACCTCACCATCGTTATAGACGGCCCGGCGGGCTCCGGTAAGAGCACGGTGAGCAAACGGCTGGCAAAGGAGCTCGGCTACGCCTACATAGACACCGGTGCAATGTACCGGGCCGTGGCATTGAGGTCGGCCGAGCTCGGGGTAGACCCCACGGACGACGGGGGGCTGGCGTCGATCTGTGAGGAGATCACGCTTGAATTCAGGGACGAGCGGCTCTTCATGGACGGCCGCGACGTTTCGAGTGCCATCAGGACGTCCGGCATGGACAGGCTCTCCTCGGTGGTCTCGGCGCGTCCCTCCGTGAGAAAGGCGATGATCGGCCTGCAGCGCAAAACGGCCCGAAGCGGCGGCGTCGTCATGGAGGGGCGAGACATCGGAACGGTCGTCTTGCCCGACGCCGATAAGAAGTTTTTCCTGACGGCGGACCCACGGGTCAGGGGGGAGCGGCGCTTCAAGGAACGGCTCACAAAGGGCGAGGCCGCCGATCTCGAAAGGGTCATATCCGACATCGAAAAGAGAGACAAGAATGATTCCGAGCGGGAGCTTTCGCCGCTGAAACCGGCCACCGACGCGATCGTCATCGACACAACTCACCTTTCGCTTGGGGAGGTGGTTGAAAAAATATGTGAAAAAATAGTGTAATTTAGGACTTTTTTTATCTTGACTAACAGGTCAAAGTGTTCTAACTTAAATCTTTTTAGAGTATAATACTTATATATATATCTTATTTAAGGCATATTATCCGCTCTCGCGGTTGATAGAGAAAAAAGTCAGGGGGTACAACTGAATGATGAAGAATGAGGAGGAGACTAAATCCTTCACACCGACAGGAGGTGATGTGAACGCGTCTGGTGAGAACCTGGAGAATCAGGACGAAATCCAGGACATGGAAGCGCTCTACGCAAAAAGCCTCGAGCGGCTCAAGGAAGACGAGATCGTCAAGGGTGTCGTCGTCCAGGTAACGAAAGATCACGTCCTCGTCGACGTAGGGTTCAAGTCCGAGGGACAGATTCCTATCGAGGAATTTGCCGATGAAGAAGGCAAGATTGACGTCCGCGTGGGCGATAAAGTAGATGTGTATATCGAGAAGAGCGAGAACGATAACGGGCTCGTCGTCCTGTCAAAGGAAAAGGCCGACCAGTTCATCCTCTGGGAGGAAATCAGAAAGGCCTGCGAGGATAACGAGATCGTCGAGGGAAAAATCGTCGGGAAGATCAAAGGCGGCCTCGTGGTGGACATCGGAGTAAAGGCGTTTCTTCCCGGCTCGCAGATCGACCTGCACCCGGTGAGGGACCTCGATTCGCTCCTCGGTAAGAAGTTCCGCTTCAAGATCGTAAAATTCAACCGGAAGCGGGGAAATATCGTGCTGTCCCGCAGGGCTCTCCTGGAGCAGGAGCGGGAAGAGCAGAAGAAGGAAACCCTCAAGATTCTCGAAGAGGGCATGGTGCTGGAAGGCGTGGTGAAAAATATCACCGATTACGGCGCCTTCATCGACCTCGGGGGCATTGACGGATTGCTCCATATCACCGATATTTCATGGGGCCGCGTCAACCATCCGACCGAACAGCTCAAGATAGGCGACAGGGTCCAGGTAAAGGTCCTCAGGTTCGACCGGGAGAAGGAGCGGGTCTCCCTCGGGATGAAGCAGATTAAGCCCAACCCGTGGGACAACGCCGCCGCGACCTATATCCAGGGCGCTCGCGTAAAAGGCAAGGTCGTCAGCCTCACCGATTACGGCGCCTTCCTCGAGCTCCAGGAGGGTATCGAGGGGCTCATCCATATATCCGAGATGTCCTGGACGAAAAACATCAAGAGCCCGACCCAGGTGGTGTCGCTCGGCGACATAGTGGAGGCGGTGGTGCTCAGTGTCGACGCGGACAACAAACGGATATCGCTCGGCATGAAGCAGGTGGAGCCGAACCCCTGGGACACGATCAAAAAGAAATACAAGCCCGGCACCGTGATCAAAGGGACGGTCAAAAACGTCACCGAATTCGGAATCTTCATCGGGACCGAAGAGGGTGTGGACGGGCTGGTACATATATCCGACCTCTCGTGGTTGAGAAAGGTAAAGCATCCCGCCGAGATCTATAAGCGGGGGCAGGAGGTGGAGGCGGTAGTGCTCAACGTCGACGCGGATGCGGAGCGATTTTCACTCGGCATCAAGCAGCTCACCGAGGATCCCTGGAAAAAGGAGATACCGGCCCGTTACCAGCCGGGAACGGTGGTCGAGGGTGAGGTAGTCAGCATCACCAATTTCGGGGTTTTCCTGAAGCTCGAAGAAGACGTAGAAGGGCTCATCCACGTGTCGGAGCTCGCCAAGGGGCGGGTGGACGACCCGCACAAATTCTGCAACGTGAAGGATAAGCTCAAGGCGGTCGTCGTAAACCTCGACCCGGCCGAAAAGAAAATCGGGCTCTCCATCAAGGCCCTCGACCAGATGCAGGACGAGGGGAATCTTGCCGAATACATGAAGAAGCAGGAAGGCCACACGCCCCAACTCGGAGATGTCCTGAAAGCGAAGCTTGGGGATGCCAAGATGAACCTGACGCAGGCGGATGAGAAGAAGGAAGAAAAGGAATAATCACACCATCTCTGATGCGCCACACGTCCTTTGCTCGATACAACTACTGGTTCAGGCCCCGGCCTGAACCAGTATGTTTTATAGGGTCTATTGTGGAGGTATTCCATGGTCAAGCATAAAGGTATCCTGATCGCGGTGATTCTCGTGTGTCTCGTCATTGTAGTGGCAGGTATTGTGGTGTTGTCTACCTTTCTCACGACGGGAGTCTCGCCATTCGCGAAGTCCGTCGCGATCATCGAGGTCAAGGGTGTGATCGCCGGATCGGATGACGTTATCAAGAAGATCAAGGAATATAGGGATGACGACAATGTCGCCGCGGTCGTGCTCAGGATCAACTCGCCCGGCGGCAGTGCCGCGTCCTCACAGGAAATCTATGAGGAGCTCAAGAAGCTTGCAAAGAAGAAGACGCTCGTCGTTTCCATGGGAGACGTAGCGGCGTCGGGGGGCTTCTACATCGCCGTGGCCGCAAACTACATCTATGCCAACCCCGCCACGACTACCGGGAGCATCGGCGTCATCGCCGAAACACTGAACGTCGAGCAGGCGCTGAATACCCTCGGGATCAAGGGGGTTGTCATCAAGAGCGGAAAGTTCAAGGACACGCTTTCCCCCCTGCGTCCAATGACCGAGGAGGAGCGGGCGTTCCTGCAGGAATATATTGATAGTATCTTCAGGCAGTTCGTCAAGGCCGTGGCCGACGGACGAAAGCTCCCCGAGAGCGAAGTCCTCAAGATCGCCGACGGCAGGGTGTTGACCGGGGAGCAGGCCTTGAAATTAAAGCTGATCGACGGGATCGGCAACATGGAGGACGCCATCGATATGGCGGCAAAAAAGGCCGGCATCAAGGGGAAGCCCAACGTCATCTATCCCGAGAAGGAGCGGCTGTCGCTTCTCTCGATCCTGCTCAATGAGATGAAGAGCAGTGTCTCGGAGCGTGTCCTCGGCCAAACGTTCAGTGCCGAGTACCGGCTGCTTCCTTAAGAAGACCGTGAACGCCTTCTTTTCACAAAAGTCCCGGTACGCAATAGGAGGCGTCGCGGCGCTCCTCTTCCTTTGCGCCGTGACGGTCTTCGCGGCCCAGTACGTCGTCATCAAGATACTGCACAGGCCGGCATCCGAATTAGTGGAAGCAGTAAGGGCGATCCTTACCCCCGGGGGGACCGTGATCGCCGACACGAGTAACAATACGCTCATCGTCATGGACGAGCCGGCCACCCTCGTGAAGGTTCGGGAACTGGCGGCGGCGATGGATAGTCCGGGACGTCAGGTGAGACTTACCGTCACCTTCTTTGAGGCGGTGAGCGCCGCAGACGTCGACCTCTTAGTCCGCTGGCGTTACGCGGATGGAGGGTTCTTTATCGGGAACTATGCGGGTGGAGAAGTCGAGGGCGGCCTCTCCGTAGGGGCGCAGCCCCGGGCGATGTGGAAGAGGAGTACCTCTACCACGACCCAGGATATCCTGGTGATGAGCGGACAGTCGGGGACCCTCATCACGGGCCAGAGCGTTCCAATCACGACCGAGGTGCTGACCTTCCTTCGCGACGGCGGTATCGTCACGGGGGGCGTGGTCTTCCGGGAGGTGGCGTGTGGCTTTCAGTTCACCCCGACGATACTTGAGAATGCCGTGAGGATCGATATCGTGCCCATCATGTCCTATTTTACCGACACGAAGAGCGGATCGATCGCCTTCTATCAGGCCAGGACCTCAGTCACGGTCCCGGCAAATCAGACCGTCGTCATTACCGAGAGCACCGGTGACAAGGGGAAGTTCGTCGCCGATATATTTTCGGGCTTTTCGTCATCCGGCGCGAAGGGAAAGTTTTATCTGTCGATTACACCGAGTATCGAAGACTAAAAGGAGGAAAGCACTCGCCCATGAAAAAGATTGAGACCGCCATCGGCACTCTTAAGACCGAAGTCGCCACTCTGAAGACAACCGTCGAAAAGTACGACAAGGGGCTGCGTGCCAAGAAGAAGGAGCTGAGACGCGCCCAACGGAAGAAAAAGAAACTCGACGTCCTGAAGGCCTCCGTCGACGCGAAACACGCCCGGGTCATCGAAAAACGCGAGCGCGCAGACAAGAGGGCAGAGGACCTCCATAAGAAGGCCGAAGAAGCCCGTATTGCCGCCGAGAAGATAAAGGAGGAGAAACCGGCCGCCGAGGCCGAGACTCCCACTGAGCCCGAGAGCGCCCCCGAAGGGCGAGACCCCCGCAGAGGGTCAGTAGGATTCATAATCCGTTGCGCGCCATAACGGGACCGGCGCGGGCGGTATGCCGATTTTTAGCTATGGATCTTCCGTATGAAGAGATCCCTTCTGGGCGCTCATGTCTCTATAGCCGGCGGGGTCCGCGAGGCCCCCGGACGGGCATCGGTACTTCTGATCAACACCTTTCAGATCTTTACCAAGAACTCCAATCAGTGGAAAGGAAAAGAGATCGAGAAAGAAGAGGCAGAGGCGTTCCGGAGATCGGTGAAGCAGGGCGGATTTTCTCGGATCGTCGCCCACACGGATTATCTCATCAATCCGGCTTCGGCAAATGAAGAGGTCGGCAGGCGGTCTATCCCGAGCCTCTTGCAGGAGATCGAGCGATGTACCGCCCTCGGGATCAATCTATTGGTGATGCATCCTGGCAGCCACGGAGGCTCGGGAGAGAAGGAAGGGATCACCAAGCTCGCCCATGGACTCCGTGAAGTCCTCTCTGAGTCGGGGGAGGTAACGGTCCTCTTGGAAACGACCGCGGGTCAGGGAAACGGGATCGGCAATTCCTTTGAGCAGATTCATTGGATTATCGATGAGTCCGGTATGAATGAGCGGCTTGGGGTTTGTTACGATACCTGCCACACCTTTGCTGCGGGCTATGACATCAGGACGCGTGATGCCTACGAGCGGACAATGGAAGAGTTCGACAGGGCCGTGGGGCTTAACAAAATTGGGGCCTTTCACCTTAACGACAGCAAGAAGGGCCCCGGCTCCCGTGTGGACCGGCACCAGCATATCGGCTGGGGCGAGCTGGGGCTTGATCCGTTTCGGTTCATCATGAACGACCGGAGATTTACGGACGTCCCAAAGATCATCGAGACGCCCAAGGAAGGCAGCCCCGAGGTCTATGACCGGATCAATCTGGACGTCCTCATGGGTCTGACGGACGCGCGTCCCGTCTGAAGCGCCGACAGTCTTGAACCGAAAAGGCTTCCCTCTGTTCCGCAGGTAAAGAGAGCCGGAGGCCTTTTCAATCGACTCTAAGGATTTTTCCCATGAACTACACCGATATCCTCCTCACCATCGACGACGGGGTGGGGACTATAACGCTCAACCGTCCCCGCGAGATGAACGCCCTCTCCAAGAATCTCTGCGAGGAGCTGTCCACCGTCATGGCCGAGCTCAAAGACGACCAGAAAGTCAACGCGGTCATCATCACCGGAGGGTCGGAAATCTTTTCGGCCGGCATCGACATCGCCGAGCTTATCGGTCTATCTCCCGTGGAGTACAAAACCTACTTCGAGCCGGTTATCGACTACTACCTCTCGATCTACGATTTTCCCAAGCCGATGATTGCGGCGGTAATGGGGATCGCGCTGGGCGGCGGATTCAACCTGGCGCTGGCCTGTGACTTTATCATCGCCTCAGAGACCGCCATCTTCGCGCATCCGGAGGTGAAGTTCGGCCTCAACCCGATCTTCGACCCGCTCTGGAGGCGCGTGGGCATCGCCAAGGCCAAGCAGATCGCCATGACGGGAGAGCCGATCGGCGCCGTCGAGGCGGAGCGAATCGGCCTGGTGAACAAGGTGCTCCCGCCTGATAGGGTCATGGACGAGGCGTGCGATCTGGCCGGGAAGCTCGCGCACAAGTCTCCCAAGGTGTTGTCGATGATCAAACGGATCTCCGACCTCGTTCCCCGTCTGGACCGCCATTCGGCCATCGAATACGAGGTCGAGCTTTCGGCTCTCCTCCTCTCGTACGATGAGACCCGTCATAATCTTTCCGAGGCACTCAGGTCACTCAAGGATAAGAAGAGGTGAGCGATGGACGCGGCCACCCTGAAGAAATTCCCGCTCCTTGCGGAGATGAGCGCTGAAATGCTCGGCGTGCTTTCCGTCTATCTGACCGAGCGGCGATTCGGGGAAGGGACCCTGATCTTCGTGGAAAATATGGTGGGGGAGTCGCTCTTCTTTATCGAGAGCGGGCGCATCTCGTTGACAAAGATGGTCGCGGAAGGCGCGGAAAGGAGACTGGCGGAGCTCGGGGAGGGCGACAGCTTCGGGGAGCTTGCGGTCATCGACGGAGGCACACGCGCCGTCACCGCCCGGGTTCTCCAGGACACTGAGGTCGCCATCCTGTCACGTGACGGTCTTTCTCGCCTCTCCGAACAGCGGCCCGACGTGGCCCTCGCGCTGGTCGTGTCGCTCTTCCGCCGGACGCTTTCGCTGGTGCGCCAGAACGTTCCCCTCATGACCGAGTCCCTCAAGGAGACGCCGTGAGAGGTGTGGCATCGGTCGATGTGGGCTCCAACACCGTGCGGTTGATGGTGGGGGAACGAGAGGGTGAAGGCTCTTTCGAGGTGGTGGAGCGTATGCAGGTCATCACCCGGCTTGGCGAGGGGATGGGAGAGGGCCGCACACTCAGGGCGGCGGCGATCGGACGGACGGTGGACGCGCTGGCCATGTTCCGGAAGCGCTGGGAAGAGCTGGGTGCATCACGATACCGGGCGGTTGCCACGAGCGCCGTCCGAGAGGCGCAAAACGCCGGGGAGTTTATCGAGTCCGCGAGGGACGCCGGCGTCACGGTGGATGTCATCTCCGGAACCGAGGAGGCGCGCCTCGTCATGGACGGGCTGACCCGGACCGTCCGAATGGACGACGGGGAGCTCATCGTCGTCGATATCGGCGGCGGAAGCACCGAATTCATCCACGTGCGGGGCGGGGATATCAGGGATATCATCAGCACGGACCTCGGGGTGGTGCGGCTCACGGAGGCCGTGCTCAAGAACGATCCACCGACACAAGAAGAGCTCCGCCGACTGGCAAAAGTTGTAGAAAAAGAGGTCGATCTGGTATATAATCGATTCTCTATAGCCCGGACGCCCCTGCGGCTTCTCGGGACCGCCGGGACGGTAACAAGCCTTGCCGCCATAGAGAAAGGGCTTTCGGCCTATGACCCCGACCGTGTTGAAGGGAGCCTGTTCTCGTATCAATTCATCTGCCGGATCCTCAAGGAGTTTCTGGTGATGAACGGAGACGGGCGGCTGAGGAAATACCCGGTCCTGACCAAGGGGAGACAGGACGTGATCGTGGCGGGAGCGGCCATCCTCAAGGTCATCATGGAACGATTCGGTGCCGATGAGCTGGTCGTGAGCGACCGGGGGCTTCTGGAAGGGATCATCGAAGGGCTGATCCGTTCGGACAGGGAGCAATCGCGGCGCCGTCAACTTTTAGAGAGCTAACGCAGAGGTTTACATGGAAGAGTGGGGACTTACATTTGACGATATTCTCCTCATCCCGCGGGCGACGGATATCCTCCCGAAGGATGTTGATATCAAGACGCGGCTGACCGAGACCATCAGGCTCAACATTCCCGTCATCAGCGCCGCCATGGATACGGTGACCGAGTCGGCAACCGCTATCAGCATGGCCCAGGAAGGGGGAATCGGAATCATACATCGCAACTTCGATATCCGCGCCCAGGCCCACGAGGTGGATAAGGTCAAGAAATCCGAGAGCGGCATGATCGTAGACCCCATCACCATCGAACCCCACCAGAAGATCAGCGAGGCCCTCGAAATCATGGAGAAATACCGGATCTCCGGCGTCCCCGTCGTCAAGGGGAAACGTCTCGTGGGCATCCTCACCAACCGGGACCTCCGTTTCCTGGAGGATACCGAGCAACGGGTCGAGGAGATCATGACCAAGGAGAATCTCATCACCGTCAGCCCCGGTATCTCGATGGAGGAATCCAAGAAGATACTCCATGAACACCGGATCGAAAAGCTTCTCGTCGTGGACGACCAGTTTAACCTCAAGGGACTCATCACCATCAAGGACATCCAGAAGACAAAGAAGTATCCCTATGCTGCAAAGGACGGGATGGGACGATTGCTCGTCGGCGCGGCGGTCGGGGTCGGGGGGGACCGCGAGGAGCGGATCCAGGCCCTGGTAGATGCCCGGGTGGACGTCATCGTCATCGATACGGCGCACGGCCATTCGAAGATGGTCATCGAGGCCGTGAAGGACGCGAAGAAGAACTTCAAAGAGCTGCCGCTCATCGCTGGAAACGTCGCCACCGCCGAGGGGTGCGCCGCGCTGATCGCGGCCGGTGCGGACGCGGTCAAGGTGGGAATGGGCCCGGGCTCCATCTGCACTACCCGGATCATCGCCGGCGTCGGGATGCCCCAGTTTACGGCGATCCAGGAGTGCTATAAGATCGCCAAGAAGAAGGGGATCCCGCTCATCGCGGACGGGGGGATCAAGTTTTCCGGCGACGTGACCAAGGCGATCGCCGCCGGGGCCGAGACCGTCATGATCGGGAGCCTCTTTGCCGGCACCGACGAGAGCCCCGGTGACCTCATCCTCTTCCAGGGGCGATCCTACAAGACCTATCGGGGCATGGGATCGTTGGAGTCCCTCCGAAAGGGGAGCAGGGACCGCTACGGGCAGGAGGACGTGGTCGAGGAGTCCAAGCTCGTCCCCGAGGGAATCGAGGGACGCGTCCCCTATAAGGGCCCCCTATCCAATTCAGTCTCTCAGCTCGTCGGCGGGCTCAAGGCGGGGATGGGCTACCTTGGGACGAAGTCGCTCCCCGAGCTCCAGGGCAACGTCAAGTATGTCCGCATCAGCCCGGCGGGCCTGCGCGAGTCCCACGTTCATGACGTGATCATTACCAAAGAGGCGCCCAACTACCGGCTGGAATAATTAATGCACTCCGTCGATATCCATCAAGAAAAGGTCCTTATACTTGACTTCGGGTCCCAGTATACCCAGCTCATCGCCCGGCGTATCCGGGAACAGCACGTCTATTGCGAGATTCACCATTGTAATATCTCCGTCGAGAAAATCAGGGAGCTTTCCCCGAGCGCACTGGTCCTTTCCGGCAGTCCTTCCAGCGTCTATGATAAGGGCGCCCCTCACATCTCTCGGGAGGTGCTCGATCTTGGTGTCCCCGTGCTCGGGATCTGCTATGGGATGCAGATCATCACCTACCTCCTCGGGGGCGAGGTGGCGTCCTCTAAGACGCGGGAGTACGGCAGGGCCGTCGTCAGGCCCGGGACGTTCGAGACGCTCTTTTCTGGCTTCGAGGGGGACGGCAAGGTCGCGGTCTGGATGAGCCACGGCGACAGCATCAAGAAGGTCCCCCCGGGCTTCGAGATCACGGCAAAGAGCGACAATAACCTGATCGCCGCCATCGAGAACAGAAAAAAGAGAATATTCGGCGTTCAGTTTCACCCCGAGGTGGTGCATACGCCGCGGGGAACGGAGATTCTGCGCAATTTCCTGTTTGATATTGCGGGGCTTTCCGGGCTTTGGACGATGCGCTCCTTCATCGAGACCGAGATCGCGCGAATCACGGAGGTCGTGGGTGGTGACCGCGTCATCTGCGCCCTGTCGGGGGGCGTGGATTCTTCGGTGGTGGCGGCCCTCCTGGATCGGGCCGTCGGCGATCGGCTGACCTGTATATTCGTCGACAACGGGCTGTTGCGCAAGGGAGAGGCCGGGCGTGTCAAGAAGGTCTTCCAGGGTCACTTTGGCATGGATTTCCACATGGTCTCGGCCCAGGATGAGTTCCTGGGGCGACTTTCGAGCGTCACCGATCCCGAGAAGAAACGGAAGATCATCGGCAACCTCTTCATCGAGATCTTTGAGAAAGAAGCCCTCGCCATCCCCGGCGTAAAATATCTTGCCCAGGGAACCCTCTATCCCGACGTCATCGAGAGCGTCTCGTTCAAGGGGCCGTCGGCCACCATCAAGAGTCACCACAACGTCGGCGGGCTTCCCGACGTGATGAACTTGAAGCTGATAGAGCCGCTCAAGGAGCTCTTCAAGGACGAGGTGCGGGTGTTGGGCCGAGAGCTGGGGCTCCCCGAGGAAGTCATCGGTCGCCATCCCTTCCCCGGCCCGGGGCTCGCCGTCCGTATCCTTGGCGAGGTGACCAAAGGGCACTGCGATATGCTCCGGGAGGCCGACGTGATCGTCGAGGAAGAAATCAAATCGGCCGGGCTCTACGATGAGATCTGGCAGGCCTTCGCGGTGCTGCTTGGGGTCAGGACCGTGGGGGTAATGGGGGACGAGCGGACCTATGACAACGCCGTGGCGCTCAGGATCGTCACAAGCCTGGACGGGATGACCGCCGACTGGGTGCGGCTCCCCTATGACGTCCTGGGCCGCATCGCCTCACGGATCATCAATGAGGTCAAGGGGGTCAACCGGGTCGTCTACGACGTCTCCACCAAGCCCCCGAGCACCATCGAATGGGAATAACCATGGGTGATCCCGAATTCATCCACCTCCACCTGCACACGCAGTACAGCCTCCTCGACGGCGCCATACGGCTCAAGGACCTCTTCGTCACCACCGCCGCCCTCGGCATGGGGACTGTCGCCGTCACTGATCACGGCAACCTCTACGGCGCGCTTGACTTTTTCCAGCAGGCCAAGAACGCGGGAATCAAGCCGATCATCGGGTGCGAGGTTTACGTC
The DNA here is from genome assembly GCA_963792965.1 of uncultured delta proteobacterium. Taxonomy (GTDB): domain Bacteria; phylum Desulfobacterota; class Zymogenia; order Zymogenales; family Zymogenaceae; genus CAWBYW01. The sequence goes on from CAWBYW010000013.1 coordinate 216,895, forward strand.
GCCCCGGGAAAGTACACCGACCGGGAGTCGGGGGCGCTGTCGGAGAACAACAACCATCTCGTCCTCCTCGTCCAGGACGAGGAGGGCTACCGGAATCTGAACCGCCTCCTCACTCACGCCCACCTCGAGGGATTCTACTACAAGCCCCGGGTCGATAAGGAACTGCTGGCCCGCTACAACCGGGGTCTCATCGCCATGTCGGCCTGTCTCAAGGGCGAGGTCGCGTCGCGGGTGATGGCGGGCGACGAGAGGGCCGCGCTGGCGGCCGCCCGGACTTTTGCGGACATTTACCCCGGCCGATTTTACCTTGAGTTGATGGAAAACGGGATCGCCGAGCAGCGGAAGGTAAACCGAGCCCTTATTGAGATGGCCAAGACCCTCTCGTTGCCGCTGGTGGCAACCAATGACTGCCACTACCTGACGCGAAAGGATGCCGCGGCCCACGATGTGCTGTTGTGCATCCAGACCGGGAAGACCGTCAACGACCCCGGGCGAATCCGGATGACAACCGACGAGTTCTACGTGAAGTCCCCTGCCGAGATGGTAGAGGCTTTCCGTGAGGTGCCCGAGGCGATCAAGAACACGCTGGCGATCGCCGACCAGTGTAACTTTTCGTTCACCTTCGGCGGTTTCCAGTTTCCCCAGTATCAGGCGCCCGAGGGCGAGAAGATCGAGGAGTACTTCGAAAAGGAAGTGAGGAGGGGCTTTGGCGTCCGGATGGAAAAGCTTCTTTCCGACGGCAGGCATGATCCGACCGAGACGAAGAGGACCTACGCCGAGCGCCTCGAAAAGGAAATCTCCACCATCAAGAAGATGGGGTTTGCCGGCTATTTCCTCATCGTATCGGACTTCATCAGCTATGCCAGGGGCAACAATATCCCGGTGGGACCGGGGAGGGGATCGGCGACGGGGAGCCTGGTGGCTTATTCCCTGGGCATCACGGACATCGATCCGCTGGCCTATGACCTGCTCTTCGAACGGTTCCTGAACCCCGAGCGCATCTCGATGCCCGATATCGACATCGACTTCTGCAAGAACGGCCGCGACGAGGTCATCCGCTACGTGTCGGAGAAATACGGCGGGGAGGAGCGGGTCGCGCAGATCATCACCTTCGGAAAGCTCCAGGCGCGCGCGGTGGTCAGGGACGTGGGCCGGGCGCTCGACATGAGCTATCCCGAGGTGGATAAGATCGCCAAGCTGATCCCCACGATGCCCCTCAACATCACCCTCGAGGAGGCGGTAAAGACCGAATCCCGGCTGCGCGATATGATCCAGGCCGACCCAAGGGTTGCCCGTCTGATCGAGATCGCGAAATCGCTGGAGGGGCTCAACCGTCACTCCTCCACCCACGCGGCGGGCATGGTGATCAGCAACCGGCCCCTCGTCGACTACATGCCGCTGACCCGGGGGCAGAGGGAGAGGTCGTCACCCAGTTTGACATGAAGAGCGTGGAAAAACTCGGGCTCATCAAGTTCGACTTCCTCGGTCTCAAGACACTCACCGTCATCGATCACGCGATCGGACTCATCAAACAAAACCGCGGCCAGGACATCGACATGACGCGGATTCCGCTCGACGACAAGATGACTTACAGCCTCCTCCAGTCGGGAAACACCGACGGGGTCTTCCAGCTGGAGGGCTCGGGCATGAAGGACCTGATGGTCAGGCTCGTCCCGGAGAAATTCGAGGAGGTTATCGCGCTGGTGGCGCTCTACCGTCCGGGGCCGCTCAACGCCGGCGCGGCCGAAGAATTCATCAAACGAAAACACAGCCAGCGCGCCGTCCGATATGAGCTTCCCCAGCTCAAGGAGATCCTGGCCGACACCTACGGTGTCATGGTCTACCAGGAGCAGGTCATGCAGATCGCCGTGAAGCTGGCCAGCTTCACGATTGCCGACAGCGACCTCCTCAGGCGCGCGATGGGAAAGAAGATCCGGGAAGAGATGGCGCGACAGCGGGAGAAGTTCATCGCCGGGGCGACGGAAAACAAAATCGATTTCAAGAAAGCCGATAAGATCTTCGCACAGATGGAAGAGTTTGCCGAGTATGGGTTCAACAAGTCCCACAGCGCGGCGTACGCCATGGTCGCCTATCAGACGGCTTACCTGAAGGCGCATTTTCCGGTGGAGTTCATGGCGGCGCTTTTAACCTCCGAAATGGACGACACCGACAAGATCATGAAGTATATCGGCGAGTGCCGCGACATGGGGATCGTCGTCATGCCTCCCGACGTCAACGAAAGCGGGCTCGATTTCACCGTGTCGGGAGACATCATCCGCTTCGGGCTCAAGGCGGTCAAGAACGTGGGAGAATCGGCGATCGAGTCGATCCTCGAGGCCAAGAAAGGCGACGGCCCGTTCGTTTCCCTGTTCGATTTCGCCCGCAGGGTGGACCTGAGAAAGGTCAATAAGCGGGTTATCGAGAGCCTCATTAAGTGCGGCGCCTTCGATTTCTCGGGGATCGGCCGCTCCCGGATGATGGCGGCCGTCGACCGGGCGGTCGAGACGGGTCAGGTTCGGCAAGACGATCTCAGAAGGGGCCAGATGAGCATCTTCGACCGCTTCGAGGCAAAGGGCTCGGCGGACGGCTTGCGGACGGCATTTGACGACGACTACCCGGACGCCCCCGAATGGAGCGACGTGATCAAACTTGCCAACGAAAAGGAGAGCCTCGGCTTCTATATCACCGGCCATCCGCTCACTCAGTATCTTGATGTCCTCAAGAAACGGGCCAACTGCGACACGCAGTCGATCGGCGAGAAACAGGACAAGGCGACGGTCTCCATTGGCGGGGTCGTCACCAACTCCCGGGAAATCATCACAAAAAAAGGAAACCGGATGGCCTTCGTCACCATCGAGGATACCAAGGGGCTCTTGGAGGTGGTGGTCTTCGCGGATGTTTTCGAGGCGTCCCGCCAACACCTTGGGGCAGATACGGCGGTGCTCGTGGAGGGCACCCTCGATAAGGGCGAGGAGACCAGCAAGGTCATCGCGAAAAGTATCTCTCCGCTCAAGAAGGGGGCCGGAAACGGAGGCGGAGGCGTCTATATCGAGCTTTTCGACCGGGACATCCCCGAAGAGCGGATCGCCGGTCTCAGACGACTCATCCAGGAGCATCGGGGAAAAAGCAGGGTCTTCTTGCGTGTCGGCAACCGTGAAGAGGGGTATGTGACGATCTCGCTTTCCGAGGAGATGGGGGTAGATCCGACCAACGGCTTTATCGCCGCCGTCCGGGATCTTTTCGCGGGCGGCTCGGTCACCGTCGTGTGACATCAAGGGGGTAACCCGTGGAAAACGGCATTAAGTTCGAGCGAAGTATGCGGGAGCTTTCCCGGAAGATCAAGGCAATCAAGGAGGCGTCACACAAGGCAGACTCCGAAGGGATCGGCCATTCCGTCCGGAAGCTCGAGGAACAAACGAAGCGTCTGGAGCTCGACTTCTTTTCAACGACGGACCGGTGGAAGAATGTCGAGCTGTCGCGGCACGAGGAGCGTCCCCAGATGCTCGACTATATTTCGCTGATTTTCGACGATTTCATCGAGCTCAAGGGAGATCACCTGTTCGGAGACGACCAGGCCATCGTAGGGGGGCTGGCGGCATTCAGGGGAATGAGGGTAATGGTGATCGGGAATCAGAAAGGAAAGGGCCTGAAGGAGCGCATGACCCGGAACTTCGGTATGCCTCACCCGGAAGGCTTCCGAAAGGCGCAGCGGTTAATGCTGCTTGCCGAGCGATTCGGCCTGCCCCTCATCACGCTGGTCGACACCCCGGGGGCCGACCCCGGGCCTGAGTCGGAACAGCGGGGGCAGTCTGAGGCGATTGCCCGCTCGATGTATATCCTGTCCCGTTTGGCAACTCCGGTCGTCGCGGTGGTTGTGGGTGAGGGGGGAAGCGGAGGGGCGCTGGCGCTGGCGGTGGCGGACCGCGTTATTTTGATGGAGCACGCCAATTTTTCGGTTGTCTCCCCGGAGGGGTGCGCATCCATCCTCTGGAAAGACCGCACGATGAAAAGGGAGGCTGCCGAGGCCCTGAAATCCACCGCACAGGACAACCTCGCGCTCGGCCTCGTCGACGAGGTGGTGCCCGAGCCCCTCGGCGGGGCCCATCGAGACCACACAGTGGCGGCGCAAAACCTCGCCGGGGCCATCGAGCGACACCTCAGAGAGCTGACGGCGATCCCCGTTGAACGACTTGTGGATCTCAGGTACGAGCGGACCAGGAGGTTCGGCGTCTTTGTGTCAGAAGGGGACGCATGAGAACTGTCTTGCAGGGATGGGCCCGGTGGTCCTGCTTCCCCTGTCCGCAGGTGGCGGTTCCGACCGGCGCCTGATCGCACGTTGCTCATTGCTATAACACTTTAGTATCAAGGACGGCCATGTTTCGATGCATACGAACGATGAGAGAAGATATCAAGGTGATCTTTGAGAGAGACCCGGCGGCACGGACCACGCTTGAGATCCTCCTCTGTTACCCGGGTCTCCACGCACTGATCATCTATCGGGTGTCCCACTTTTTATGGATTCACGGCCTGAAACTCGCGGGTCGGTTCCTCTCCCAGATCGGGAGGTTCTTCACCGGCATCGAGATCCACCCCGGGGCGGTGATCGGGAGGCGTTTTTTCATCGATCACGGGATGGGGGTTGTCGTCGGGGAGACGTCGGTGATCGGGGATAACGTGACCCTCTATCAGGACGTTACGCTCGGCGGAAAGAGCTGGCAAAAGGTGAAGCGCCACCCGGATCTTGCCGATCATGTCGTCGTGGGGGCGGGCACTAAGATTATCGGCCCCTGTGTCATCGGGGCATATACCCGTATCGGCGCAAACTCGGTCGTGGTAAAGGATGTTCCCCCCGCTCCACCGTCGTAGGGGTGCCCGGCAGGGTAATACTCTCCCAGGAGGGTGAACCCCACGAAGAGGTAATAACGGCTTTGATATTGTCACCCAGGCAAACAAGGTCCGCCGGTGCATCGGCGTCATCCCGCAGGCGATGACGACGGACCTGGACCTCAGCGCCCGGGAGAACATGAGCATCTTCGCCAAGCTCTACGGCATCGGGCGCGAGAAACGCGGAGCGACGATCGCAGAAGCTGCTCGAAGCCGTGGACCTGGAGCAATGGGCGGACAAACCGGTCAAGATGTTCTCCGGCGGCATGCGGCGGCGGCTGGAAATCGCCCGCGGCCTGGTGCATGAGCCGAATCTTTTTTTCTGGATGAACCGACCACCGGGCTGGACCCGGTGTCCCGCGTTGCCGTCTGGGAGATGCTGGCGCGACTTGAAACGCGAGCGCGAACTGACGATCCTGGTCACCACGCATTACATGGACGAGGCCGACAAATTGTGCGACCGGATCGCCATCATTGACCACGGCAAATTGGTGGCGCTGGATTCGCCCCTCAAGCTCAAGGCCTCCATCCCGGGCAAGAACATCCTTGAGGTCGGCTTTTCCCGCGTCCCGCCGGGCTGGGAGGCAACGCTCAGGGCTTTGCCGGACGTGGCGGATGTGAAGGCGGAGGACATCGTCTTCCGCATCTCCTCCAACAACGGCCCGCGCACGACCGGGGCGTTGCTGGAAGCGGTGCGGGCGGCGGGAATCGCCCTGACCTCCCTTTCGGTGCAAAGCACGACGCTCGATGACGTGTTCGTCCATTACACCGGGCATCAATTGCGTTCCGCAGAGGTTATCGGTCCCGCCTCGACCGCGTCCTGGCGGCCGTTGAGATCCCCGCGCTCGGCCTGTGGCTGGGCGCGCTGTGCGGTTTCGCGTTCATCAGCGCCCCGATCGCGGTCCATACCGTCACCGACTTCTCGCAGTTCTCCGCGCTCACCACCGCGACGCTGACGATGCTCGCCGACGTGGGCTACGCGTGCGGCGCGCTGGCGATTGCGTCCGCGCTGCTGCGGTCGCGCGACGCCGCCGACCGGACCGGCGACATCCTGCGCGCCGGGCTGATCGTGGTGGCGTTGGGACTGGTCGCGTACGAATCGCTGGCGATCGTCCCCGCGCTCAGCGGGCGGACCGACGTGCACAGCGACGCCTTCCGCGCGCTGCACGACCGCTCGATGGCCGTGTACGGCGGCGTGGTGCTCCTGGGTTTGATCGCGCTCGTGGCCGCCGCCGTGCGAACGGACCCCTAGCGCGACATGACGTTTCACGAAGGCTTCCTCTCGGAAATGCTCGGCCGGCCGGCGGTCGTGGGAAGCGGACGTGAACGCAAGACGGTCGGCCGGGTCGCCGACTTCGTGGTGCAGCATCCCGAGGACACGTTCCCGCACATCGATGCGGTCGTGGTCAAGTCCCGCGGCCGCCGGCAGATGGCCCCGATCGCGTCGGTGATCGAATTCAACGACGAGGGCCGCGTCGTGCTGCGCGAAGCGCCGACCGCCGACGTCCCCGCCGAGGACGAAGCGCTCTATCTCGTCGAGGATCTGTTCGACAAACAGATCGTCGACGTCGACGGCCGCAAGGTCGTGCGCATCAACGACATCGAGGTCGCGCGCACCGGCGGCGCGCTGCGGCTGGTCGCCGCCGACATCGGGATCGGCGGGATCGTGCGCCGCCTCGGCGGGGGCCGCATCCCGTCGGCCATCGTCGCGACGGATCCCGCGCACGCTGATCGCCTGGGACAACGTCGCGCCGCTGCACGATCTCAACCCGACGCAGATCCAGCTCTCGGTCTCCGAGAACCGGTTGGCGCGGCTGCACCCCTCCGACCTCGCCGAGATCATCAGCGATCTCTCGGCGCACGACGCGGCGCGCGTCGTCGGGGCACTCGACGACGAGACGGCCGCCGACGCCCTCGAACACCTCGATCCGGAGACGCAGCGCTCGATCATCGACGACCTCGGCCACGAGCGTGCCGCCGACATCATCGAGGAGATGGACTCGGGACGACGCCGCCGACCTCCTCGGCGATCTTCCGGAGGAGCAGAAAGAGAAGCTGCTCAGCGAGATGGACGCGGAGACCGCCGAGGATCTCCGCGAGCTCGTCCAATACGACGACGAGACGGCGGGCGGTCTCATGACCACCGACTACGTGTGGATCTACCCTCACCGCACGGTCGCGGCGACGATCGCGAAGATTCGCGAGCTGGCCCCGGAGACCGAGTTCATATACTACCTCTACGTCACCGATCAATCGGAGAAACTGCTCGGCGTGTTGTCGCTGCGAACGCTCCTCCTCTTCGCTCCCCGAAGCGACGATCCACACGATCATGCAGACCGACCTCGTCAGCGTCCAGCCCGACGCCCGGGCCGAGGACGTGGCATCGACGATCGCGCGCTACGATCTACTCGCCTGCCCGGTGCTCGACGAGAGCGGGAAGATGCTCGGGATCGTCACCGTCGACGACGCGATCGACGCGATCATCCCCGAACGGCTCAAGAAGCAGCTGCCGCGGTTCACGCAGCGGCGCCAGCGCGAACGCCAGTCGGCGTGAGCTGAACGCATGCGACGATTGTGGCGGTCGGCGATCGCGCTCTTCGCCGTGCTCGGCCCTGGCTTCGAGTCACGGCGTCTGCCGGGAACGACGTCGGCGGGATCGCGACGTATTCGGCGGCCGGCGCGAAGTTCGGCTACTTGACGCTGTGGACGCTGCTCCCGCTGGCCGTCTCGCTGATCGTCGTCCAAGAAATGGCGGGCCGCATGGGGGCCGTCACGGTAAGGGCTTGGCCGGGCTGATCCGCAAGAACTTCGGGATTCGGCTGACGTTCATCGCGATGGCGGCGCTGTTCTTCATCAATACGGGGATCACCGCGACCGAGTTCGCGAGGGGATCGCCGC
>CAWBYW010000014.1:0-5108 GCA_963792965.1 uncultured delta proteobacterium
CAGGATGACGACGACGACAACGGCCGGCACGATATACCTGATGCTCGTTTCCGGCAGGAGCTCCATGTAGGCGATCCTTCTGGCCGTGCGGTATCCGTTCACAACGGCATTGCCCGCACTCACGATCGCACGGGCTATCCGGCTGCAGAGTCGGTACAGGGACCTCTGCGCCGACCTAAGGGCGTCCGTCACCCACCACCAGACATCCCGCACGGCCGCCATCGCTCGTCGGAAGGTGCCCGCGACCGCCGCACGCATGCCCGCGATCCCGTCGATCAGCCCGCAGCAGAGGCCGTACAGGTAGACCCGGAAGCTTACCACCTCATATGCCACCCAGGCCAAAATCCTATACAGCGATCCTACCGCACTTCGGTATTCGCCCGCGACGGCCCCGGCACCGCCCTTAACCCCGTCGGCGAGTCGACGGTAGAGATGATAGAAGGATCGCCGTGACCTCCCCAAACCGCGAAGCACTGATACCCGGATGTCAGCGACGACCCCGGCCCCTCTTCGGTATGCGCCGGCCGCGACCTCGCACGTCCTGACGAGGACGGCGATTGTCCAAAGGCAGAGGTCGTACGACCGCTGCTTTCCCCGCGAGAGCGTGAGTGCGGCAGAGATCCCGAGGCCGTGGGCCACTCCCCTTGCCTTTCGAGAGATCGCCGACAACGAGCCGGCGGCGAGTTCCATGCCCGGACGAGCCGCATGATATCGATCCACGATAAACGGCCGTACCCGTCGTACTGCCGACCACCCCCACAGGAGGGCCCGCCGGGCCTGGTACCGGCCGAGGTGCCATCCCGCCCGAGACCTGTTGGCGAGCGGCTCATTTCTCCGCACGAGGACAGCGGATAGAAACTCAAACGCCACGTACTGCTCGCGCTCGTCACGACAGTGGAGGGATTCCTTGAGGATTGTTATTATCTCCGGTCTCTCCACGCTATCACCCCCTCATACGCATGAGAGAAAACTGGCTACCGCCGCGCTCCGACCTGTAAAAAGCGCAAAAACTTCTCTTTCGGCGCGGGCGCCGTTCCTGTACAAACTCCTGGTTTTTCTCATATACAATATTTCCCGAAAAATGTCAAGAACTTTGTTTAAAATAGCATAAATTATATATAATTTCTCTTAATTTATACCAATTATATAAAGATATATACTAAAATAATGCCTCTTCCCGAAGCAAAACGGTCCACGTTGGATCATCTTTCGTGCCGACGCACCACAGGCAACTCGCCCTAACGGCAGAAAGACACAAAGACGACGGAGGAAGAAATGGTCGGCCGAGCGATGGAGCCCTCGTCGGGCGTCCTCGTCTCCGGTCTGTTTCGATAGTGGACCACGCCGCGTGTTACCGGACCCTCTCCGTGGCTCCTTTACCATTGCGTATCGTAAAGTAAATCCTCACCGTACGGGAGATAAAAGATTGATTGGTCAATCAATTACCTTGACATCACGGCCCCACTCTGATAGGTTTGACCTCTCACGGAAATAGTCTTTTTAAGGGGCACATCGTGGATATCCCCCACAAAGGGCGTCCTGCCCACTGCCGAGCCAATCCCTTCGATCACTTCGGACGGGAGCACCGGCCGCATAACCGCCCATATCGCAAATCGCCATCCGACCACTACTCCGAAAATCGTTTGAGAGAACATATTTATACTATATGGGTTAGGAGGTAACATATGGCCCAAAAGCAACAGGACCAGGAGCTGCTCTCCTATAAGAGCAGGATAAAGGTGCCGTACACCTGGTCTGTCGGGGAGGTGGGGAGCCGCTTCCTCATGGAGCTCAAGGACAACAAGAAAATCTGGGCGACCAAGTGCCCGTCGTGTGAGGTGGCTTTCGTTCCCCCCAAGAAGACCTGCACCTATTGCGGGACTGATATCCACGAGTGGGTGGAGGTAAAGGATGAGGGGACGCTGGTGACATTTACCGTCGTCCGGTATGAAACCCCCCTCATCCCCAGGAAGGCCCCTCAGATCATCGGAATCATCATGCTGGACGGCGCCGACACGGGGCTCGTTCACCTGATCGGGGACGTCTCACATGACAAGGTGAAAGTCGGCATGAGGGTAAAAGCGGTCTTCGAGGAAAACCGCAAGGGACACATCCTTGACATCAAGCACTTTAAACCGATATAGCGGGGGGAGACGATGAACTCTATTGAAGACATCACCATCATCGGGGTGGGCCAGACGACCATAGAGCGGCAAAAGCCCGCCGACACCTTCGCCGATATGGCCTACGAGGCCACCAACAAGGCCCTGAAAGACGCCGGGATGGCGATCGAGGATATCGACAATATCGTAACCACGTCCAACGACTTCTGGGACGGCAGGACCATCTCGTCCATGGCGGTCAATGACGCGGTGGGCGCGGGGCTCGGCAAGAACATTACCACCGCGGAGGGCGACGGGACCTTCTCGGCCTTCTACGGGATGTGCCGGGTCCTCTCGGGCTCCTACAAGAACACCCTCGTCGTCGCCCACGTGAAGGGCTCCATCTCGGATAATATTCATATCACCAACGGCATCTTCGATCCGATCTACATGAGGCCGATCGGGCTTGACTCCCTCAACACTTCGGCTCTCCAGATGCGCCGCTACATGACCAAGTACGGCATCACCGAGGAGCAGTGCGCCAGGGTCTCCGTCAAGAACCACGCCAACGCCCTCAAAAACCCATACGCCCAGATAAAGAAAGCCGTCACGCTCGAGGAGGTCATGGAATCGCGCGTCATTGCCGATCCTTTGAAGCTCTACGACTGCTCCCCGATTTCGGACGCTGCGGCGGCCATCATCATCTCCGGAGAAGAATCCGCGAAGAAACACAAGAACGCCGTGAAGGTCAGGGGCGTGGGCTATTGCGCCGACGCCTACTTCCTCGGCGACCGCGACCTTGCCGACGCAAACGCGCTGGACATGGCGGCGTCGGCCGCCTACGAGATGGCCGGCATCACCGATCCCCTCGGAGAGATCGACGTGGCCGAGGTCTACGACGCCTTCTCGTACATGGAGCTAATGTGGTACGAGGGGCTCGGTTTCTGCGCGCCGGGAGACGGGGGAAAGCTCATGGATAAGGGTGTCACCGAGATGGCAGGGAAGCTTCCCGTCAACCCCTCCGGCGGCTTGTTGTCGGGCCACCCGGTCATCGTCGGCGGACTCATCCGGCTTGCGGAGGCGTGCCTCCAGGTCAGGGGAAACGCCGGCGAGCATCAGGTCAAAGGGGTCAAGACGGCCCTGGCGCACGGCGTTAACGGCGCCTGCGGCCAGTCACATTGTGTATGGATCGTAGGGAGGTAGCAATGGCAAAGGTAAGAACTGCGATCGTCGCCACCGGCCAGACCCACCACCGCTCCAGCCGCCTGGATGTCAACGGGATCGAGCTGATCCGCGAGGCGGTGGTGAGGTGTCTTGAGGACGGTGACCTGACGATAGACGATATTGACGCCGTGGTCATCGGTAATATGGACCACTTCGAGGGAATAAACTACGTCGATATGTGGAGCATCGACGGAACCGGCGGTTTCATGAAGCCGGTCTTCAAGGTTACCACCGGCGGCACCACCGGCTCCACCGTCGGCCACTGCGGTTATCACCTGGTCGCCTCCGGCATGTTCGACAAGGTGCTGGCAATCGGCTGGGAAAAAAACTCGGAGTCGGACACAACTGCGGCCATTACGACGGCCTTTGACCCGATCTGGGATCGCCTCGTATTTGCCGGCGCGATCTCGGGACTTGCGGCCGAGGCAATGTCCTACATGACAAAATACGGCGCCACCGAGAAGGACGCCGCGCGCGTGGCGGTGCGGGACCGCAAGCACGGCTCCAACAACCCGTACGCCCAGCTGAGGAAGGAGGTCACCATCGACGATGTGATGAACTCCCCGATGTTGTCGGACCCCATCAAGCTCTTGGACGTCTGCCCGCGGACCGACGGGGCATGTGCGGTCGTCTATGCCTCTGAAGAGTGGGCCGACAAGATCTGCGACAGGCCGGCATGGATCCACGGCGTCTCGGTCAAGCATCCGTATAACTATCTGGGCGACTACGAATGGGGAAGCAGTCTCCCGTCGCTGGAGATGGCGGCAAAAGAGGTCTACGGCAAGCTCGGCATCAAGGAGCCGCTCAAGGAGATCGACGTGATGGAGCTCTACCTTCCCTACTCCTGCGCGGGGCTGTCGTGGATCGAGGCGCTGGGCCTCGCCGGGCCGGGCCAGGGCCCGAAGCTCCTGTGGGACGGCGTGACCGACATGGGCGGGGAACTCCCCATCAACCCGTCGGGCGGCGTTATCTCCACAAACTGCATCGGGGCCACCGCTCTCCTCAGGATCGCCGAGTGTGCGATTCAGATCATGGGAAAAGGCGGGAAGAAACAGGTCCCCGACGTGAAGACGGCGCTGGCAAGCGGATTCGGAGGGTGTATGTGGAGCGACGTTACGGTTTTAAAGAGCGCAAAACCCAAATAGAAAGGAGGTCGTCATGACAACTCAGGGAGTTGACCTCTTGACGATAAATTCAGGCGATGCCGAGCAACCCTTTGACTACACGATAGGCGCCGAAGGGTCCCGGTTCCTGATCGAGATCAGGGACAACAAGCGGTTCGTCGGAATCAAATGTCCCAAATGCAAGAAGGTCTACGTGCCCCCGCGCAAGGTCTGCGGAAAATGCTTCGCCGAGATGACGGAATTTGTCCCCGTCAAGGACGAGGGCTACCTGCACACCTACACGATTCTGCGCTTTGCGTTTCTGGACCCGGAAACCGGGAAGGAGAAGCCCGTGCCCTACGGCTACGCGTTCATCCGGCTGGACGGCGCGGACACCGATTTTCAGCACTACGTGGAGATCAAGGACGAAAAGAAGGTGAAGATCGGCGCGCGGGTGAAGGCGGTTTTCGAGGAGAAGCGCTCCGGCAAGATCACCGACATCAAGCATTTCGTGGTAATTGACTGACGCGATGAGCGAGATTCAATAGCAAAAGGCCCGGGCGACCGGGCCTTTTGCTTTTCTCTCGCACAGGGGGACGGGAGTTCCCATTTCCGGGATTTTGGTGTATACTTTTAGAGGTACCGAAAGATCGATTTTAGAGAGTCCTCGAGTCTGAGG
>CAWBYW010000015.1:0-4807 GCA_963792965.1 uncultured delta proteobacterium
ATCAGGATGACGACGACGACAACGGCCGGCACGATATACCTGATGCTCGTTTCCGGCAGGAGCTCCATGTAGGCGATCCTTCTGGCCGTGCGGTATCCGTTCACAACGGCATTGCCCGCACTCACGATCGCACGGGCTATCCGGCTGCAGAGTCGGTACAGGGACCTCTGCGCCGACCTAAGGGCGTCCGTCACCCACCACCAGACATCCCGCACGGCCGCCATCGCTCGTCGGAAGGTGCCCGCGACCGCCGCACGCATGCCCGCGATCCCGTCGATCAGCCCGCAGCAGAGGCCGTACAGGTAGACCCGGAAGCTTACCACCTCATATGCCACCCAGGCCAAAATCCTATACAGCGATCCTACCGCACTTCGGTATTCGCCCGCGACGGCCCCGGCACCGCCCTTAACCCCGTCGGCGAGTCGACGGTAGAGATGATAGAAGGATCGCCGTGACCTCCCCAAACCGCGAAGCACTGATACCCGGATGTCAGCGACGACCCCGGCCCCTCTTCGGTATGCGCCGGCCGCGACCTCGCACGTCCTGACGAGGACGGCGATTGTCCAAAGGCAGAGGTCGTACGACCGCTGCTTTCCCCGCGAGAGCGTGAGTGCGGCAGAGATCCCGAGGCCGTGGGCCACTCCCCTTGCCTTTCGAGAGATCGCCGACAACGAGCCGGCGGCGAGTTCCATGCCCGGACGAGCCGCATGATATCGATCCACGATAAACGGCCGTACCCGTCGTACTGCCGACCACCCCCACAGGAGGGCCCGCCGGGCCTGGTACCGGCCGAGGTGCCATCCCGCCCGAGACCTGTTGGCGAGCGGCTCATTTCTCCGCACGAGGACAGCGGATAGAAACTCAAACGCCACGTACTGCTCGCGCTCGTCACGACAGTGGAGGGATTCCTTGAGGATTGTTATTATCTCCGGTCTCTCCACGCTATCACCCCCTCATACGCATGAGAGAAAACTGGCTACCGCCGCGCTCCGACCTGTAAAAAGCGCAAAAACTTCTCTTTCGGCGCGGGCGCCGTTCCTGTACAAACTCCTGGTTTTTCTCATATACAATATTTCCCGAAAAATGTCAAGAACTTTGTTTAAAATAGCATAAATTATATATAATTTCTCTTAATTTATACCAATTATATAAAGATATATACTAAAATAATGCCTCTTCCCGAAGCAAAACGGTCCACGTTGGATCATCTTTCGTGCCGACGCACCACAGGCAACTCGCCCTAACGGCAGAAAGACACAAAGACGACGGAGGAAGAAATGGTCGGCCGAGCGATGGAGCCCTCGTCGGGCGTCCTCGTCTCCGGTCTGTTTCGATAGTGGACCACGCCGCGTGTTACCGGACCCTCTCCGTGGCTCCTTTACCATTGCGTATCGTAAAGTAAATCCTCACCGTACGGGAGATAAAAGATTGATTGGTCAATCAATTACCTTGACATCACGGCCCCACTCTGATAGGTTTGACCTCTCACGGAAATAGTCTTTTTAAGGGGCACATCGTGGATATCCCCCACAAAGGGCGTCCTGCCCACTGCCGAGCCAATCCCTTCGATCACTTCGGACGGGAGCACCGGCCGCATAACCGCCCATATCGCAAATCGCCATCCGACCACTACTCCGAAAATCGTTTGAGAGAACATATTTATACTATATGGGTTAGGAGGTAACATATGGCCCAAAAGCAACAGGACCAGGAGCTGCTCTCCTATAAGAGCAGGATAAAGGTGCCGTACACCTGGTCTGTCGGGGAGGTGGGGAGCCGCTTCCTCATGGAGCTCAAGGACAACAAGAAAATCTGGGCGACCAAGTGCCCGTCGTGTGAGGTGGCTTTCGTTCCCCCCAAGAAGACCTGCACCTATTGCGGGACTGATATCCACGAGTGGGTGGAGGTAAAGGATGAGGGGACGCTGGTGACATTTACCGTCGTCCGGTATGAAACCCCCCTCATCCCCAGGAAGGCCCCTCAGATCATCGGAATCATCATGCTGGACGGCGCCGACACGGGGCTCGTTCACCTGATCGGGGACGTCTCACATGACAAGGTGAAAGTCGGCATGAGGGTAAAAGCGGTCTTCGAGGAAAACCGCAAGGGACACATCCTTGACATCAAGCACTTTAAACCGATATAGCGGGGGGAGACGATGAACTCTATTGAAGACATCACCATCATCGGGGTGGGCCAGACGACCATAGAGCGGCAAAAGCCCGCCGACACCTTCGCCGATATGGCCTACGAGGCCACCAACAAGGCCCTGAAAGACGCCGGGATGGCGATCGAGGATATCGACAATATCGTAACCACGTCCAACGACTTCTGGGACGGCAGGACCATCTCGTCCATGGCGGTCAATGACGCGGTGGGCGCGGGGCTCGGCAAGAACATTACCACCGCGGAGGGCGACGGGACCTTCTCGGCCTTCTACGGGATGTGCCGGGTCCTCTCGGGCTCCTACAAGAACACCCTCGTCGTCGCCCACGTGAAGGGCTCCATCTCGGATAATATTCATATCACCAACGGCATCTTCGATCCGATCTACATGAGGCCGATCGGGCTTGACTCCCTCAACACTTCGGCTCTCCAGATGCGCCGCTACATGACCAAGTACGGCATCACCGAGGAGCAGTGCGCCAGGGTCTCCGTCAAGAACCACGCCAACGCCCTCAAAAACCCATACGCCCAGATAAAGAAAGCCGTCACGCTCGAGGAGGTCATGGAATCGCGCGTCATTGCCGATCCTTTGAAGCTCTACGACTGCTCCCCGATTTCGGACGCTGCGGCGGCCATCATCATCTCCGGAGAAGAATCCGCGAAGAAACACAAGAACGCCGTGAAGGTCAGGGGCGTGGGCTATTGCGCCGACGCCTACTTCCTCGGCGACCGCGACCTTGCCGACGCAAACGCGCTGGACATGGCGGCGTCGGCCGCCTACGAGATGGCCGGCATCACCGATCCCCTCGGAGAGATCGACGTGGCCGAGGTCTACGACGCCTTCTCGTACATGGAGCTAATGTGGTACGAGGGGCTCGGTTTCTGCGCGCCGGGAGACGGGGGAAAGCTCATGGATAAGGGTGTCACCGAGATGGCAGGGAAGCTTCCCGTCAACCCCTCCGGCGGCTTGTTGTCGGGCCACCCGGTCATCGTCGGCGGACTCATCCGGCTTGCGGAGGCGTGCCTCCAGGTCAGGGGAAACGCCGGCGAGCATCAGGTCAAAGGGGTCAAGACGGCCCTGGCGCACGGCGTTAACGGCGCCTGCGGCCAGTCACATTGTGTATGGATCGTAGGGAGGTAGCAATGGCAAAGGTAAGAACTGCGATCGTCGCCACCGGCCAGACCCACCACCGCTCCAGCCGCCTGGATGTCAACGGGATCGAGCTGATCCGCGAGGCGGTGGTGAGGTGTCTTGAGGACGGTGACCTGACGATAGACGATATTGACGCCGTGGTCATCGGTAATATGGACCACTTCGAGGGAATAAACTACGTCGATATGTGGAGCATCGACGGAACCGGCGGTTTCATGAAGCCGGTCTTCAAGGTTACCACCGGCGGCACCACCGGCTCCACCGTCGGCCACTGCGGTTATCACCTGGTCGCCTCCGGCATGTTCGACAAGGTGCTGGCAATCGGCTGGGAAAAAAACTCGGAGTCGGACACAACTGCGGCCATTACGACGGCCTTTGACCCGATCTGGGATCGCCTCGTATTTGCCGGCGCGATCTCGGGACTTGCGGCCGAGGCAATGTCCTACATGACAAAATACGGCGCCACCGAGAAGGACGCCGCGCGCGTGGCGGTGCGGGACCGCAAGCACGGCTCCAACAACCCGTACGCCCAGCTGAGGAAGGAGGTCACCATCGACGATGTGATGAACTCCCCGATGTTGTCGGACCCCATCAAGCTCTTGGACGTCTGCCCGCGGACCGACGGGGCATGTGCGGTCGTCTATGCCTCTGAAGAGTGGGCCGACAAGATCTGCGACAGGCCGGCATGGATCCACGGCGTCTCGGTCAAGCATCCGTATAACTATCTGGGCGACTACGAATGGGGAAGCAGTCTCCCGTCGCTGGAGATGGCGGCAAAAGAGGTCTACGGCAAGCTCGGCATCAAGGAGCCGCTCAAGGAGATCGACGTGATGGAGCTCTACCTTCCCTACTCCTGCGCGGGGCTGTCGTGGATCGAGGCGCTGGGCCTCGCCGGGCCGGGCCAGGGCCCGAAGCTCCTGTGGGACGGCGTGACCGACATGGGCGGGGAACTCCCCATCAACCCGTCGGGCGGCGTTATCTCCACAAACTGCATCGGGGCCACCGCTCTCCTCAGGATCGCCGAGTGTGCGATTCAGATCATGGGAAAAGGCGGGAAGAAACAGGTCCCCGACGTGAAGACGGCGCTGGCAAGCGGATTCGGAGGGTGTATGTGGAGCGACGTTACGGTTTTAAAGAGCGCAAAACCCAAATAGAAAGGAGGTCGTCATGACAACTCAGGGAGTTGACCTCTTGACGATAAATTCAGGCGATGCCGAGCAACCCTTTGACTACACGATAGGCGCCGAAGGGTCCCGGTTCCTGATCGAGATCAGGGACAACAAGCGGTTCGTCGGAATCAAATGTCCCAAATGCAAGAAGGTCTACGTGCCCCCGCGCAAGGTCTGCGGAAAATGCTTCGCCGAGATGACGGAATTTGTCCCCGTCAAGGACGAGGGCTACCTGCACACCTACACGATTCTGCGCTTTGCGTTTCTGGACCCGGAAACCGGGAAGGAGAAGCCCGTGCCCTACGGCTACGCGTTCATC